>CBFHQJ010000131.1:0-11517 GCA_965657795.1 Akkermansiaceae bacterium | reverse complement strand
GCTGGTGCCACTGGTGTGTCCTTGGATGGTTTGGGCGGTTTGGCGGAGGAGGCAGAATGACTTGGTCCGTCCCTCCTATTGGGGGCTGGTTTTGCTTTTGCCCGGCTTGCTCCTTTTTCTGGTAGCGATGAGAATAGAGCAACCGAGGATTGCCTTGGTTGGGCTTCCTTTCGTGGTGTTGGGGTTGGTTCTGTTTTGGTTCGGGACAAGGATTGCAAGGGCGATGATGCTTCCCGCTTTCTTTTTGCTGTTTATGATTCCGGTGCCGGGCCTTGTGGCTCTTATTTCAGGGATTTGGACCGTCGAGATGATGAAGGCGACTTATCACGTCGGCAACTTTTTTGGAATGGACTTAACGATGACTGGAAGCTCCATTTGGATGAGTAGCGGGGAATTTAGGATCGCCGAGGGGTGAAGTAACGGCTTTCGATTCGTCGCCGGTTCGGTGATGGCAGGATTCGCTTTTGCCTTCTTTGCTCTGGAGAAAGTCTCCAGGCAGGTTGTGTTGTCCCTTTTTGCCTTCCCTCTCATTTTTGCGGCAGGGATACTCCGCGTCTTGCTCCTGTTTGGTTTGGTTTCGCTGGATCAGGCCAGGCTGGGCGGTTTGTGTATTACGATATTTTCGGATCTTTTCAGTTTGTTTTGGTCTTCTTGGGGCTCTGGCTGATCCGGGGTTTGATTCTCAGATGGTGGCCTTTTCCTGTCGAAAACCGATAAAATCGAAGTTCGATCGTGATTAGGACACCATGACCAAGGTGAATCGTTCAAGGTTGATGCAGAGTGATCTCTGCTGAGTCTTGCTGAAGAGTGGGGAATTCGACCAAGTGAGGAGAGAATTCTTGATGCTTTGGGAAAGTTAAATATTCTCGTTCTATGGCCGCCGCCGCGAGTTACACTGAAGACGATATTAAGAGCCTCGATTGGAGAGAGCATATTCGTTTGCGCCCGGGGATGTACATCGGAAAGCTGGGAGATGGATCTTCGGCCGACGATGGCATCTATATCCTGCTCAAGGAGGCGCTCGACAACTCGGTAGATGAGTTCGTGATGGGCCACGGCAAGGAGATCACGATCGATATCGATGACGAAAGTCGGGTCGAGGTTCGGGATTTTGGGCGCGGAATTCCGCTCGGCAAGCTGATGGATTGCGCTGCTAAAATTAACACAGGGGCGAAGTATGACAGCGAGGCTTTCAAGAAGTCGGTGGGCTTGAACGGGGTGGGAATCAAGGCGGTAAATGCCTTGAGCGAATTTTTCGAGATCCAAGCCTGGCGCGAGGGAAAGACGAAGGCGATTGAGTTTTCGAAAGGGGAAGTGGTCGAAGAAATGAAGCGGCCGAAGGCGGACAAAGGTGAGGGAGGAACCCGGCTGGCCTTCGATGTGGACCGCACGGTTTTCCCAAAGCGAACGAAGTTCCGCGATCCCTTCGTGGAGAAGATGTGCCGCTATTATTCCTATTTGAATCCGGGCTTGGCGCTGGTTTTCAACGGGAAGAAATTTAAGTCACGGAATGGTTTGTTGGATCTCCTGAAGGAGGAGATGGATGATGCTCCGCTTTATGAACCGATTCATCTGACCGGCAAGGACATCGATGTCGCTTTTACCCACAGTCCGGGTGGGAGCGAGGATTACTACTCCTTCGTCAACGGGCAGAACACGACGCAAGGAGGGACCCACCTTGCGGCCTTTCGTGAAGCGATGGTGAAGGTGATTCGTGAGTTTTATAAAAAGAGCTACGATCCTTCCGACATCCGGGCGGGTATCACGGGTGCGATCTCGGTGAGGATTGAGGAGCCAGTTTTCGAGAGTCAGACCAAGACGAAATTGGGATCGACCACGGTGGCTCCGGAAGGGGAGACGGTGCGAACTTTTATCGGGAATTTTCTGAAGGAGGAGCTGGACAATTATCTCCACAAAACTCCGGCTGCAGCGGAGGCGATTCAGAAGCGGATTCTCGCCGCCGAGAAAGAGCGGAAGGAGCTGAGCGGGGTAAAGAAGTTGGCTCGCGAGCGCGCTCGCCAGACCAAAGTGCACAACAAAAAGCTCCGGGATTGCCGGGTGCATTTCAACACGAAGCACAAGCGGCGTGAGGACACTACCGTGTTCCTGACCGAGGGTGACTCGGCCAGTGGATCGATCACGAAGTGTCGCGATGTCGAATCGCAAGCGGTGTTTTCCCTGCGCGGCAAGCCCTTGAATACTTTCGGCCTGACCAAAAAGGTCGTTTACGAAAATGAGGAGTTTGCCCTTCTGCAGGCAGCTCTCGGAATAGAGGATGACATCGAGTCCCTGCGGTTCAATCGCGTGGTGATCGCGACCGACGCCGATGTCGACGGCATGCACATCCGTCTGCTATTGTTGACATTTTTCCTCCAGTTTTTCCCCGAGTTGATCCGTGAAGGACATCTCTTTATCCTCCAAACTCCGCTTTTCCGTGTGAGGAACAAGAAGAAGACCATTTATTGCTACGACGACGAGGAGCGGGAGGCTGCGATGAAGGAATTAGGCCGGAATCCCGAGATCACGCGATTTAAGGGGTTGGGTGAGATTTCACCGGACGAATTCAAATTCATGATCGGCAAGGACATGCGTCTGGATCCCGTTCAGATGGAGGAAGGCAAGGGTCTTAAAGAGATGTTAACCTTTTATATGGGGAAAAATACTCCCGATCGACAGGGATTCATCATTGAGAATCTTCGTGATGACGTGGATTCGGCGGAGGTATAGACGGGTTACAGACTCGTCACTGAATGCGGGATTTGCGCGCGGTGCAAATCGGGCTAAGAATGGCACGGAACGTGGTGACGTTCTGAACAACTGTTTGCCTATGAAAAAACTGTTTCTACCCTTAGCCGTCCTTTCCCTGCCGGCCAGCCTATCGGCCCAGCTGGTGATTAACGAGCTCCTAGCCGATCCTCCGAATGATCTTGCTGGAGATGCAAACGGGGACGGGGGTCGTGATAGTTCTGAAGATGAATTCATCGAGCTAATCAACACGAGTGGTGCTTCGATCGATATTGGGGGCTGGTCTATCACCGATGGATTTGGTGAAAGGCATGTTTTCGTTTCTCCGACCATCGTTGCCGACGGTCAGGCAGTCGTCATTTTTGGAGGCGGAACGCCGGTGGGTAGTTTTGGCGGTGCAATTGTGACTGTGGCGTCAAGCGGCCAACTTGGAATGAATAACGGAGGCGATACGATGACTCTCTTTAATTCCGAATTCGCGATAGTGGATACTTTGACTTACGGGAGCGAGGGGGGTGAGAATGAGTCGCTCACGAGAGATCCTGATCTGACCGGCGTATTCGTCGGGCAGGGCTCCCTCGGGGATGGTTCCCTTCTATTTACGCCGGGGACCCGGAATACGGGTGCTCCATTCTCCGGTGATTCTATTTCGATCACTGTTGATCCAATCTCTTTTTCCGAGGGGGCGGGCGCAAATGCTGCGACTGGAACAGTGACTCGTTCTGGCGATACTTCGGCCGAAATAACCGTGGCACTCACCAGCGAAGATGAAACAGAGGTCATCGTTCCCGCTTCGGTAATCATACCGGCAGGTAGTGATTCAGCGACCTTCATCGTTTCGGCGGTCGATGACGCTGATCAGGATGAAGCCCAAATCATTTCGATTTCAGCTTCCGCGGATGAGCTTTTCTCGGGCTCATTCCAAATCACGGTCGAGGATGATGAAGATCCGATTCCGACAATTTTTCTCGCTGTCGATCCTGACTCAATTTCTGAAAATGGCGGGACTGCAACCTTTACCCTTGAGATAAGCACCGCAAGTGATGGGCCAGTCGTTTTTGATCTTCTTTCCGACGACACGAGCGAACTGACGGTCCCTGCCAATGTCACCATCGCCGCTGATCAAACTTCGGTTACTTTTGAAGGAACGGCTGTAGATGATTCCGTGATCGATGGCACGCAAGTTGTTAGCGTGACGGTGAGTGATCCATCCGCGCTTATTCTCTCAGCAAATACGAGTATTTCGGTGACTGACGATGAGAACTTTGCAGTCCCTGACGTGGTGATCAACGAGGTTCGGATCGATGATCCTGGAGTTGACGATGACGAGTATATCGAACTCTACTCGCCGACGGCTGGCGATGTGAGCCTTGCACGACTCTTTTTGGTGGTCATTGGTGATAGCTCAGGAGGCTCGGGTGTTGTTGAGAGAGTGATTAGTCTCTCAGGCCAAAACTTGAGCGGTGGTTATTTCCTCGTTGGGTCTGAGACTATGAGTTTGGCGACCCCTGATTTGACCAGGCCTACAAACTTCTTGGAAAATGGCGACAACATCTCCATCTTGCTCGTGTCTGACTTCACCGCTGCGGAAGGTGATGACCTCGATTTTGAGGATGACGGAGTTTTGGAGAGCAAACCTTGGGGAACTCTGCTGAGCGGTGTTTCTCTCGTCGAAGAGCCGAACGCCGACGACGGCGCAGGCGGTTTTATCAAGCCGAATGGTACGGAGTGGGATTACTCAACTGATCTCGGGATTGATTCTGTTGGGCCAGATGGGATTTTTGTGCCGGGTCACGTGTTTCGGTCTCCTGACGGACCAGGGGAATGGCAGATCGGGCCTTTTGAGTCTTCGGCGGGTGATCCAGATGCTGAGCCCCCGGTTCCAGCTGTTGACGTTTTAGACTCTCCTGGAATGGAGAATGGAACGGTTGTGCCTCCCGTTGGCGCCGAACTCAAAGTGATCGATTTCTCGATCGATCAGGAATCCGGGAGTGCCGATCTGATCGTCACCGGCCTCGGGACAAAAATCTGGATCGTCCAAGTGTCGGACGATCTTGGCTCGACCGATACCTGGGAGACATTGCCCGGGGGATTTGCCGAAATCGACAATGCGGACGGGTCTACGACCTTTCGATTCTTCGACACCTTCTCGTTGAATGCGAAGCGCTTCTATCGCCTGATCGAGCAGCCATAGTTTCATCTGTCGGAAGACAGACATTTTAAAAGGGCGGGATTTCCCGCCCTTTTTTTATTGGGCCCTGGGGCTTCGATGGTTAGGTTTTCTTAACAAACAATTGTTTGAGCCAAAAGATGGACGAGACCAACGATTCCCAGGAACCGCGCGAGAATATTTCGCTGGGCGGAATGTATTCCGATTACTTCCTCGATTACGCCAGTTATGTGATCATGGAGCGTGCCGTTCCGCACCTGGGTGATGGCTTGAAACCTGTGCAGCGGCGGATTTTACACTCGATGCGCGAGCTGGAAGATGGTCGTTACAACAAGGTCGCCAATGTAGTGGGTAACACCATGAAGTACCACCCGCATGGGGACACTTCGATTGGTGATGCCATGGTGCAGCTGGGCCAAAAAGATCTCCTCATCGACACCCAGGGAAACTGGGGAAACGTTCTCACCGGGGACCGGGCGGCGGCGCCACGATACATTGAGGCCCGCTTGACTCCCTTCGCACTGGAGGTGGCCTTCAATCCCAAGACCACGAATTGGACCCGCAGTTACGACGGCCGGAACAAGGAGCCGGTTACGCTGCCGATGAAGTTTCCTTTGCTTCTCGCGCAGGGAGTGGAAGGCATCGCGGTGGGGCTGGCTTGCAAAATTCTCCCGCACAATTTTATCGAGCTGATTGAAGCCTGCATCTGCGCTCTTAGAAAACAGCCCTTCGAATTATTTCCTGATTTTCATACCGGAGGCTTGATCGACGTCAGCGATTATCGTGACGGCTTGCGTGGCGGCAAGGTGCGGGTCCGGGCCAATGTTGAGGTCGTCAAGTCAAAGCTTATTCGCATCAGTTCCATCCCGTTTGGGACGACGACCGGTGGAGTGATGGATTCCATTGTCAGCGCAAATGACAAAGGGAAGATCAAGATCTCCAAGATCGAAGATAACACGGCGGAGAATGTCGAAATTTTAGTTCATCTCCCGGCGGGTGCTGATGCCGAAATGACCCGCGAAGCCCTTTATGGCTTTACTGATTGCGAGATCAGCATTTCGCCGAACTCCTGTGTCATTCACGATGGTCGCCCTCACTTCATGCCGGTGACCGAGATCCTCAAGAACTGTGCCTTCATGACCAAGGCGCTCTTGCTGAAGGAACTTGAAATCCTACTCGGAGAGCTGAACGAGAAGTGGCACTTCAGTTCGCTTGAGAAGATCTTCATCGAGAATCGAATCTATCGTGACATCGAGGAATGCGAAACCTGGGAAGCCGTCATCGAAGCGATCGACAAAGGGCTCGATCCCTTCAAGAAGCTGCTCCGGCGCAAGGTGACCCGGGATGACATTATTCGTCTCACCGAGATCAAGATTAAGCGGATTTCGAAGTATGATAGTTTTCGGGCTGACGAGGAGATTCGTGGCCTTGAGGACCGGATCGCGGAGACCGAAAAGAACATCAAGAACATCACGCGCTACTCCATCGCTTACTTTAAGTCGCTCATTAAAAAGTATGGCAAGGGACGTGAGCGCAAGACCGAGCTTGCCGAATTCGGGGTGGTGAAACGTTCGGCGGTAGTTGTTGCGAGTGAGACACTTTACCTTGATCGCAAGAACGGCTTTGCCGGGATCAGCCTCAAGAAAGAAGAAGCTTTGGAGAAATGTTCGACGCTCGATGACATCATCATTTTCTCGCTCGATGCCGAGATGCGCGTCACCAAGGTGGCTGACAAAATTTTTGTTGGAAAGCGTCCGGTGCACGTTTCGGTCTTTCGCAAGGACGATCCCAAGATTTACTCCATGATTTATCGGGAGGGGCGCGAAGGTCCATTTTATGCCAAGCGCTTCAAGGCTGGCGGTGTGACGCGGGACAAGATTTACAACATGGGGAAGGGGACCAAGGGGTCTCGCGTGATGTATTTCGCTGTGCACGACACCGAGGAGGAAAGTTCTGCGAATGCAGTGGTCGTTCACCTCAAGCCAGCACTTCGCCTGAGGAATGTTTCCCGCCTCTTCTCCTTTGGCGAAATCGCGGTGAAGAGCCGGGGTTCCCGGGGGAATATTGTGACCAAGCTGAATGTGGATCGAGTGGTTCGAGCGACAGCCAGTGATCTTGGCGAAAGTTAAGCTTGCTGAAATACCCGAAATCATTAAAGTGTTCTCATGAACAATAAATTGTATTGGCGGATTCGGCTGGGCTGGGCCCGTTGGCGGGTGAAGCTCATTCGCAGCCGGGTTTGGGGCTTGAAGCGTCGCCTGAGACTTTGTCGCGGCCAGCGAAATACAAGACAACTCGAGTTGCCATTCCGGTAGATTCGATTCCGGATCAATCTTGACGGCGTCAGAGATTCCCCTCTTTCTGTAAGCGTGTGGAAGATCTTTCTCGTCGTATTAATGATGCCCTTTGCCCGGGCTGACGAAAAATTGGTGACGCGGGCTTATCGCTTGCCTCTTTCCGAGGTGATCACAGTGGCCGATCGTGGACGTCGCGACGGTAGTTCGATTCGTGATGTCATCCGGGAGTTGGACCAAGCACCCTTCGAAAGTCGTTTTCTTAAGGGGGATGATCAATTGTTTCACCTGGATTCACAGGAGTTGGGCTTGCGAGGGAAAGAAAGTGTCTTGGTTTACAGCAAGGCGAATGGCTGTGTGGTTGCGATGGCGAAGAATCGCGACCATCTGACTTTGGAAGAGGTTCTGTTTAAAGGAAGGTATCAAAATCAGGTCATGAGATTCCGGGTCCTTGAGGCTCAAGGCAGGGGTTGGGAAAATTGGAATGTGGGGATTGATAGGGTTGCTTCCGAGGTCCGGGAAATCCACTGGCTCGAATCGGTTGGGACGTCGAGGATTTCAAATTTGGTGGTGAGCGAAGACCGGAATTTCAGAGCGGAATGGACAGTGGGTGAGTTAGAGGACCCTTTCGGTTACGAGGTGAATTTTGCCATTTCTCTTTCGAAATCCCACCTGAATTTCAAGTCGACTCTCTTTCTTCCGCCCAATCAAAAGAGAGTGATCGGAGTTTATTCGAAAGATGGTGATGCGACTATTGCAGTCGAGGTTGAGTTGGGTTTTCGCGATCCTCTCGGAAATAATTCAGACAGTTGGATTGAAGCTGAAAAGGAAGGCCGGAAGGTGAGAAAGTTCCGGGACTTGTTGGCGAAGAACTCGGGCTTCGACGCCGAACTACCCGGTGGTCGTGTCAGGAGGGTATTGGAAGGAGACCGGGGATACCGTGATTGGCTTGATCGTGCTTGGACGCTCGGTGAAGAGGGTGATGATCCTTTTGACGAGCGGGATGTATCCGTTCGAAAGGAGGCTCCTTGGTATGACGGGGACCACGAATCTCTTGCAAAGTTTTGCGCCTTGGGTTTGTTGGATTTGAAGCCTTATTTGCGCTCGCGGGAGATCGATCTTGGTGAGGAAGACTATGCGGTCGTGGTCAAGGGGGAGCCGGTTTTGCTTGTTCAAGCATCGCCGGAACAACTCCGAGAGATTGAAGAAATCTCAAAATTTACCTTCCGACTCGATGGGATGGTTCTCTTGGATGTCCGTCTGATCGAGTCCGCCGAGCGATTCGAGGTTGGGGATTTGAAAAGTGACAAGACCAAGGTTTTGAAGAGCTTTTTAAGCCATCAGCTCGACTATGTTGGTGAGGAGTTTGAGTTTAGTGATAACGAGGTCAAAGGGGTGGTTGAGTGTCGTGAGCTTGAAGAAACCGGCCATCTAAATTTATGGTTCGATCTCAAATCGAAACTGCCGGTGCAAAAGCGCCTGGAGTTACCGAAAGGGAAATGGGTGAGACTAAGGACGGATAAAGTCAACGGTCGGTGGCGATCATGGGTCGCGCGATGGAGCTTCCGCAGATTTGATCGAGATTAATATGGTAATGAAGGTTCTTAGTTTGTTACTTTTGAATTTTGGAGTGGCTGCTTTTGCAGACGAAGAGCGAATCATCGCCTACTATCTGCCCGATCTGGAAGATTTTGTTGAGTCCAGCCGATTCATGCATGAGAGGTTTGCCGGGAAGGGGGAGTTCGTCAGGCCGAATGAGCTCAAAAAGCCTCCTTTTGAGAGCCGCTTTTTCAGCAAGCCAGGTCGGATGTGGCAACTCACAAGGATGCTGGAGATGACACCCCGATCGCGTTTTGAGGGAGGCGAACTCGTGTATCATGAACCAAGCTCTCGTTTGGTGATGAAGGGAACGTGGAGCGAGCATTGTGCGGTTGATCAGGTCTTCAGGCGGTGCTTCGATGAGATCGCGGTGGTTCAAGTCCGCGTCTTTGAGGCTGAAGGTGTTCATTTTGAAGAGGTTTTCAAATTGCCCGAGAACGCCAAGGAAGTTGCCAGCATGGAGACCCGGTCTGTGAAGTCGGGAGAAGTGCTCCACGCTAAGGATGAAAATTACAAACTGGAGACGAAGACTAACTTTGATCACGGGGAGTCTTGGAAATCCTCTGCCGAATGTCGGTTTTCGCTCGAATGGCAGAGCGGAGAGAACATGAGAAGCTTTCAATCGGTTTGTTTGGTCATCCCCGGAGTCAGCAAGTTGATGGTATTGGGAACAATTGGTCTCAAGAAGACCTTCTTTGCTAAGTTGGAAGTGGAATTCTTCCTCAAGTCTGGAGAGCCGTTGGATTCGTGGGCTCTTGATGAAGATGATGGCGCTTTTCTTCGAGATCAGAAATCAGGGCGAATCAATCTCTTGCCTCAACCGCCCAAGGGGTTTCAGGCATTTCGCATGCTGTTTCCGATTGAAGATGTCGAATACACGGGATGGCCTTGGTGGCCTGATCCCGATTTGTTGAGAAGTCCTGGGATTGAAAAATTCAAGGAAAGCTCCGGTTTCGAGAATGGGGAATGGCGAGTGCTTCTGGATCTTCGGCCGTTCTTGTTAGGGAATGGGCTCTCCTTGAGTGATGAGACCTTTTGTTTCTATCAGGCAAGCCGGGCGGCTTATTTTACAAATGCGACAGGCAATCAGCTGGCGCAGATCAGAACGTACTTTGAGCGGTGGGCCAAAAGCTATTCCCGTCCCGCGCGGATTTCGGTCAGTGAAGTGATTTCAAAGCAATCCATTACTCCGGCTTCTTTACGCGATGGAGAACCCGTCTTGCTTAGGAAAATCGTGGGCGAAGGTTGGTCCGGAGAAATGATCCCATTCAGTGGCGGGCAGGATTTCACCGGGGAGTTTCACTATAGTGCGGACGGTGAAGTTGTTGAAGTGGCGTTGGCAGTGGTGAAAGGTAAGGGGAAGGTTGAGGATGCCGTCTCAAAGTTAAATGTTATGGCACAAAATGGTGTCCCGACGATCTTTCGGCAGGAAAAAGTTGATGGGCAGTGGAAGGCCTTGGTTTTACAAGTCCACCAGCTAAACTGGTTGGGAGAACGTATAGAGTGAGCGAGGAAAAGAAGAGTCTGGGATTTGTGGCAAGAGTGGTGCGAGCGCTGGGCGACTCGCGGCCGCGCTGGTGGACTCGTCTCTTCGCGGCTCTCTTGGCTCCGGTGCTTTTGGCGGGTGGTGGCATGATTGCCGGGAAGTGGATTTCGGCAGTGAGTGATCTAGTTCGCAGCATTTGGTGGGAGGAGGCAAGGGCAGTTTTAGTGGATGATCACGGGCAGACGGCCGTTCGCTATTCTTATGAATTAGCGGATGAGGCGTATTCAGGAACGCGATTTTCATTTGGCGACGCCACGGGGCAATTGACCGGGCAAGAAATCGCGCAGTTTAAGGACAACCAGCCTTCAGAGAAGGAATTTACGATTTTCGTGAATCCTGATTCTGCAGGTGATGCGGTGGTTCAGCGGGCCCTCACTTCGAAAGCCTGGATGGCGATTCCTCTTTCGCTGGTTCTGCTGGTCGTGGGGATTGCCTTGGCAGGGTATGCCCTTTTGCCCACGCTCGTTTACTGGTGGCGTGGCAGGCTGCGGAGTCGTTTTCTAGAGACCGTTCCGGAGTTGATTGCCAATTCGTTGAAGAACGACATGGAGAATCCCAAGCTGCTCTTTTCCTCGATGGCGACGGCGCATCGGGGGATTCGGCTTTTGGTGTGGTCGTTCTTCTGGATTTTCTTGGTTTTGTGGGTGCTGGCAGGGGGGCTTTTGATGATGAAGTTGGGGGATCTCCGGTGGACGTATGTCGTTGGAGCCTTGGTGCCCTTTGCTCTGGCGGGCATCGTGCTGGGTTGGATGACTTTCCGGCGATTCTTTGGCCCGCAACCACCGGGTTTGGTGTTTTTCTTTGACGGGTGGCGGCCGGAAAACGAGGTCTGCGAAAACGACAAGGTGAGTGTTCACTGGATGTCCGATCCGGATGAAAAAGATAATTTTAGATCCTGTCAAATCGGGCTGGGAAGATGGCCCAACGGGCAGTCTTTTCGAAAGTGGCGGAAGAATCATCCCGACTGGCGCGATACCCTGGTGGATATTTCGCAGGGCACGGTGGGAGCCCACGGTTTTGATTTGGAAAGCGTGGGACGTTTTGACGGACCGGCCATGCTGGGCGAAGAAGTTCACCTGGTCATGATCTGGCAGGAGTGGGATGGCAAGGTGTGCCAGACCTCAATGTATCTCGGCGAGCTTCGCGCGAGTTGAATCAATCTT
>CBFHQJ010000130.1:0-11589 GCA_965657795.1 Akkermansiaceae bacterium | reverse complement strand
TAATTTTTCCGAAAAAGAGAATATTGAGGTCGCAGGGCTCGGGCCGGGTCCTTTCCGGGAAATGGAAATGAATCCCATCAAACGGATAGGCGATGAAAGCAGCTTGGAACTCTGCCTCAGCTATGAATCCGATCAAATTGACTACTTCGCCGTGATCACCAAGGAGACAACAGGCGCGACTCTCTCCGGTAAAATCGCCCAGCATGATCTCCTGCCCCAGGACATTGCCGGAGCATGAGACCGAGCCATCCGTGACGGACGCCTGATCAACGCCACTTACGATCCACGGGGCGCTCCTCAAGTTGATACTGATACTTATCGATTGCTTTGGGACGGGACTCTCTTTTCAGCAGAACTGATCGCCAGCGATAGATCTGTTCCTCCTCGAAGGCGGGGTGTTGTCGTCGAAATTTTATTATCGGGATCTTAATAATGACGGAATCAAAGACCTCTTGTATTCCTTCGGTCAATATCCGTTCGGCAACGAAAATGGCGGGATTGGCATTTACGCCCGATTCGGTGACGGCATTTCATTTGGACCGGGGACTCTTCTCGTTAGCCTTGAAAACTCCGCTTTAATTACCCCACCGGTCGACTTCGATGGGGACGGAGATCTGGACCTCCAAATTTACACGGTCTCCCCAAATCCCACGGAAGTACCAGCCCAATCTTATTATTGGTTAGAAAATGAATCCTGGCAATTCGACACCCTTCATCCACTGAATAGTAGCGGAGATTTGATATATGTGCCGTCTCAAAACGATGGGGTCACCAAGCTCGATTTGGATGGCGACGGCGACCTTGACCAGGTTTTCTGGCTACCCACAGATCGGGTTAGCGGATTCAATCGCCTGGGCTGGAAGGAAACAAAGAATCCAGACCAATCGGGCCTGGATACACTAACCTATCTTGAACGACTCTCCAGAGAGCCTTTCGCCACTCCAAGGTGGGCAAATAGAAACTCTCACATTCTCGCAGACTTGGACAACGATGGCATCAATGATTTGGTTGTTGGGTCCACCTTCTTTGCGCGACTCGAATGGTTCAAAATCACCCATGCAACCCAACCACCGAGCTACGAGGCCTGGGCTGCCAGCAAAGGAGTCACCGGTCATTCGGCTTCACCCCTCGCTGATTGGGATGACGATTCCTTCTCGAACTGGGAGGAATTCGCCTTCGGATCAAACCCGAACCAAGTTGATCCCGACCATCCGGGTAGACCCGCGATTACTGTCGACGAATCCGGACCTATCCTCACCTTCCACAGACGAAGTGACGCCGCCAATGAAGGGCTGGCTTATCAATACTTTCAAAGCCAGAACCTTCAGTCCTGGTCACCTTGGGCACCAAATGGACCGATCCCAACTCCACTCAATGATGGTTACGAGAAGGTCTCGGTTCCTTTGGCTCAGCTGCGGGGTTTCTTTGACATCCAACTTCCGCTTCCCGCGATCGACCCGGAATAATAGAGACCGCTGCGAGGCTCTATTTTTGGGCCTTTGCCTTTTCGAACTCTTTCTTCTTTGACTCTTCCCAGGCTTTTTTGTCTTTGAGATATTTTCCCTTCACCCGGATCAACGTTGCTTCGGCTTCTTGAACCTGACGCTCGACATCCCCCAGCTCAAGTTCCTTTCGAACTTTGCCATTGAGCTGACGGCGATAGCTGTTGGCATCAACTCCCTCTGGAATTGGAAAAGCCTCCGGAGTTTCCTCCTGAAGCCAATTGTCACTCCGCTGGGTCGCCAATGGAATCTGGCGGGCGCTGGTTAGGTTGGACATCGGATTACGGGCCCATGCATAGCGGTAGTGAACCGGATTCGCGACATGCGGGCTGCTCAAAACAAGGACATTTCGTCGTAACCTCGGCCGGTTCCGATTATCCACTCCGTCCGTGCCATACTCGATCACGGCCGGATAGAAGCGCCGATCTTCTCCTGCAATCGCGAAGCCCTGCATTTCACCATCGCTGTCATCCTTCGTCCGAATCTCCGTCGACATCATCAAGGTCATCTTTCCGTCATATTTCTTCACTCCCTTGATGGTGGGAGGGAGCCAATATTCATCCTTCAGCGCACCATACTGGGTTGCCATGGCCCACTTGGCAGCACGCTCACCAACCGGCACCTTGATCTGCGGGTGATACCAACTCTTACGAAAGTCGTACGAACTTGCAAACCCGATCGCCTTATCTCCCGCATTCTGAAAATCGAGGAAGGTCTGATATTGCGCCTCGCGAATTCCAGGACCGGCATCGTTCATGGGCTTCAAGAAGTTTTCGGCCGTTTGCGGCTCACCGGCCGAGCACAGCGAGATGATGCAAAAGGGCAATTGGGGCTCATTAAAAACTCCTCGCCAGGAGGTGATCATCTTGCCAAAGATCTGATAATACATCCGGGTTCCAGCCGAACCGGCAAAACAGTTATTGTATCCCTGATGGAAAACAGCGCCCTTCACCGAGAGATTTTTTAGCGGGGCGATCATGCCTGCAAAGCAATAGCCCGGACGATTGTGATCGGCCGTGGGCCCCGGTCGCAGATCCGAAGGAGGCTTGCTGTCCGCGGGCATGGGTTTGCCTTCCTTCTTCGCTTTCTCCTTCTTTCGTTCGTAGTTTTTAATCCGATTTTCGAGATCAGCCTTGGGATCGTAGGCCGCAATCTTTTCATCCCATTCCGCAAGCTTGGCACGGGTCTCCTCTTCCTTGATCTGTTTCATCACCTCTTCCGGCGTCCACGTTTCAACCGTAGTCCCGCCTCGGGAGGCATCGATCAAGCCGATGGGAACTTGTGAGGCCATGTGCACCCTGCGCCCAAAGACAAACCCGATTGCCGAAAACTCCCTCACGGCTTCCGGAGTGCACACATCCCAGTAACCCTTTCGAAAGTGCCGACTGGACCAGCTGCTATATTCGTGAAGCTTTTCAAAGCTCCTCACTGAATCAAAACCTTTTCCCTGTGGGACCGTCAGCAAACGAATCTCGGGATAGTTCGCTGAAGCAATTTCCATCGCGCCATCATCCACCTTCGCCAACTCGAACTCCATGTTGCTTTGTCCGCCAAGCACCCAGACATCGCCCACCAGGACATTCTCCAGAGTGATGACTTTCCCTTCTGTCTGAACCAGAAGGTTTGCAGGTTTTCGATTGGCCGGCTTGGGCACGAGCGTGATCTCCCAAGCTCCCTTTTGATTGGCCTCTCCTGCTTTTGAATCACCTTGAAAAGAAATCGTGACCTTCGCGCCCGGATCGGCCCATCCCCACAGCTTGATTGGCTTGTCCCGCTGCAAAACCATGTTGCTTTGAAAAACGTTACTGACACTGAGCCCCTCACCAACGGCAGGAACTTCGACCACATTTTCACGCGGCATTTTTTGAGCGGAAAGCAATCCTCCCGGCCCAATTGTCAGAGCGGCATATAAAAGGGGAATCAATCGAGTCATCATGAATTTCTCAAAGGACTTACAGGAGACGAAGCAGCAGTGGAAACGACAACTCCAGAGACAACCTACCCACGAATGAGCATTTCCAGACTGAAGCACCCCGAACCTTTAGCCACCGGTCGCGAGGCTACGGACCAGATCGTAAATCTCCTGCGGATTGGGAACATTTTTCAAGACCACGCCGCGGTTGGACAACTTACCATCCCCCGCAGAGACCAACTGCTGAGTGATCAAAGTAACCGAACCCGCGCTCTTTGATTGCTGCAAAACCCCTTCGGTGAGAAGAACATCGATGACCTGGTCAAAAACAACGGTTCGTTGCTGCCTGTTAAAAAAGCCCTCGTAGTATTCGATCTTGTTCTCGAAAATCCGGTAAGTTGTCTTTTGAGGCTTCTTGAAGCTTTTGAGGTAAAGCAAATACATCACCGCCGCAAACGAGATCACGTAAACGATCAATCCGTATTGAATCACCGGGTCAAATGATCGGGCGATCATGTTGCTGATGACAAAAGCAAACATTCCCGGAAAGAGTGAGATGAAAGCCGCCGCCAAGGGCGCAAAGACAAAAAACTGCATGGGCACGACCACTGGCTGCAACTCCCGGATGGGTTCCTCCTTTTTCTTATCGCTCATAAACCTTTGAGAACAACATGTCCGAAGAGCGCTGAGGTGACGATTACAATCCGAATCCGGGTTTCTAAGACCTTTTCATGAAGAGGGTAAAGCCCACCTTCACTCAGTCTTGTTTCGCATAACCCGTTCCCCGAGTTTCGCCCCGTAGTGCGCCAAAGCAAAGGCAATCACTCCCCCCAGAATCACCTTGGTCAGTCCAAAATGATAGAAAATTGAGGGCGTAAAAAGCGTCACGATCATCAGGAGCGCCACCGAGCAAAATGCCCCGGCAGCCGGTTCCAAAACTCGCACGCCGGGAGAGACCACTCCTACCAGAAAGCCACCCAGATAAAACGCAAGAAGCATACAGAGCCCCTGCAAAAGAAACTTAAGACCCATCGACGCAAAGCGCCCGACGATCAAGTTTCCGACCAAATAGCCAATGACGATTTCAGACGCGATAAAGATGACCATGCTAATGATCATCCACTTGGTGGAAAAAGGGCGGTTTTCAGTTGGCATAATGGAAACAGATCACAGGCAACCAAGTTGCCTGTGAAGAATCACCGAAGGTGGCGCGATGTCCACCCCGGATTAGGCAAACTCAATTCGACCTACTTTGGCGCCTTCTTTGGGATCTTGGGGTCAGGTAGCTGGGATTTCTTCCACAGGCTTCGCTGCTTGGGGGTCAAAACCTTCAAGCCGGACTTCAGGGATTTTTCATAAAGAACGTTCGTCTTTGCCTGAATCACCGCCTCGTCTTTCTCTTCTCTCGCCAAACGGTCGATCCCCATCAGTGCCCAGGTGTAAATTCGGGAAATTTTGACCTTCTGCCTGGGGGTTAACTTCAGCCGCTTCTCGGCTCGCAAAAGATCGTTCGCGCTTTTGGGAAGCTTCGCGCAATCCAGCCCCGAAGCAGCCTGCGCCATCAGCGCAAAGCATAGCAAAATTTTGATTAGCGTCCCCGGAAAGGAACCAAGCTGAATCACCCTTTTCATCGGTATCACATTGCCTTTCCCGGCCAGCTCAAACAAGTATCAAAAAACAGTCATGAGAGGCCTCCCCGCGCACGGAAGTTTCTTCGAAACTCGTCATCGCTAAAAAACCTCTCCAGAGTCGCGAAATGCTCATTCTTACCACCGGCGGAACGATTGATAAGGTTTACTTCGATGCCGCCTCCGAATTCGAAGTCGGCGATCCCACCGTTCCCCACATCTTCGAAGACGTCGGCGCGGACATCGACTACGAACTCATTTCACTCTTTAGGAAGGACAGCCTGGAGCTTAGCGACAACGACCGAGCAAAGATTCGGCAGACCTGCGAAGAGAGCGGTCACCGGCAAATCCTCATCACCCACGGAACTGACACCATGGCGCAAACCGCCGAGGAATTGCAGGGCCTTCCCGGAAAAATCATCGTCCTGACTGGCGCGATGGCACCGGCCCGTTTCCGCATCACCGATGCCATTTTCAATGTGGGAGCCGCTGTCGGAGCCCTCCAAAGCCTCACCGAAGGAGTCTATCTTGCCATGAATGGCCGGATTTTCAGAGCGGGAACGGTTCGCAAAAATCGTGAGGCCGGGCGCTTCGAAAAACTCTGACCCCCAAGTCCCCTCTTGACCCGCCGCCTGCTCTCCCCTACTCCCATCCCCATCATGGCAATCGTCGCAACAAACCTCAAACGCGGGCAGTGCATCCAATACGAAGGAGAGCGCGGAGTCGTTCTCGGACTCGAGCACCGCACCCCAGGAAAAGGAAACGCCCTCATCGCGGCGACCATTCGTTCCTTCAAAACCGGTAAGACTAAAACAATCCGTTTCGCTTCCAGTGAAAAAGTCGACATCGTCGAGACCGATCGCCAGAAACTGGAGTTCTCTTACTCAGAGCCCGGCACCTACCACTTCATGGACCCCAACACCTACGACACCATCGGAATCGACGAGGATTTCGTGGGAGATGCCAAGAACTTCATCAAGGAAGGCCAAGTCGTGGAAATCCTCTTCATCGAGGGCAATCCCGTCTCCATCGATCTTCCGGATTCCGTCGAACTCGAGATCACCGAATCTTCCGAGGGTATCAAAGGCGACACCGCCAACAACCCGACCAAGCCCGCTGTTCTTGAAACCGGACTGACTGTTCAGGTGCCGCTTTTTGTCAAGCAAGGTGACATGATCAAGGTCAGCACCAAGGACAACGGCTACCTCGGACGCGCCAACTAGTCACCCAAGACTTTTTCGGAAGCCTCGTCGCAAAACCCTGCGACGGGGCTTTTTTGTTTTGCATCCGGACAGGCTTCGTTAAGCTGTCGGCGATGAAGAACTTCCTGCTCCTTCTTTTTGCCCTCGCCATCGTCGTGGTCTTTGGAGGAACCGCCTTCTTTTTCTGGGAGAACTCCAAGGGAGCGCGTTTCGAAAGGCTCGACAAATCCTCGCAGGAAAGTCCCGCCGATTCCTCGGACGATCAATAAACTGATTACGCGAAATTCTTGCGGGCCATCTTCCGCGGTCGCACCAATCGATCCGGCGTGTCGCGGAAACAGGTAAACCAGGGAAGAGCCGTTTCGGGAGGCAGCCAGGCCGTGGCTTTCGGGACCTTTTGATAGCGCCGATAGCCTTCCTCACGATACTCGACGCCGGATCGATTCAGAATAGTCGTTTCGTAACTGATCAGCCAATCGAGAAACGGAAGCGCCGCGGCGTGAAGCTCTTCCTTGCGAGCGCGGGGCTCAACGAATTCCGGCTGCCACAGACCCGGAACCGGAGTGGACTCTGATGAAGTCCAGACCACCACCCGCTTTCAAGGTCGAATGAAAGCAAAGCCACCCTCCGGACCATACCATCCGGCGCAGGAGCCATAAAGTTCAAGGTGGCCGTTCTGCCACTCCCGGCGGTAGCAACGGGTTCCTTTCAGCCCCTTGGAAGGAAGTCGCTCAAAGCCTTCCCGAACCAGCTGGTTCCCGCCCGGACAAATGACATCCTGCCCCCAGAAAAACATCTGCTGTTGCAGGCCTTCGGCGAGATCGCGAAGGTGACACGGCGCAAGACCTGAACTGGCAATGAGGACGACTTGATCCGAGGCGTAGTCCACTTGATTCTCGCGGTCATAAATTGCAACCGCTGGAGAGTTCCCCGCCCCACTCCCAAGCCGCCACTGTCCGCTTCCTCTTAAAAATCCTTCATGCGGAATGATAAAATGCAGCGTGGTTTCAGAAGAGGTATCAGCACCACCATTTTGGGGATTCAAGCGTCCTTCGTTCCGGAAGGTCACCGCGTAAGTCCCGGGCTTGGTGAATCCCCAGTTGTAGTGGCTGTGACTCCCCGAGGGAATGGGATTGAGCAAATCAGCTGAGTCAATTCCGTCAGTCGAGTTGTAGTGGAATTCGAGCGAACCAAAGCCACTGCTGGTCCACATCGCAAACTCTCCGCCGCGTTGTTTTCCAGTTCCGGTCAGATTCGTAAGTTCACTGGAAATGCTACCAAGCGGACTCGGAGTGTAGTTGCCATTCACATTGGCCTGAAAAATTCCTTGGGGATAAACCGCCCGCCACCCAAGGAAGAGTTCCCCGGGAATGTTGTTCTGCGAGAGAATCCAAATGGGCTCGTTGGCCTGTCCGAATCCGGCTGGCGGGGTGGACGTCACAACTTTGGTAGAAGGCGCAGCCAAGAGGCGCACACCCGACTGATCCAAGCGAACAATACCCTCATCATCGGCAAAACTTCCATCGAGGTCATAGCTGATCGAAGTGGCCCAGCCTTCGTCGGGTTGACCTCCAACGAGTTGATAATCGATCTGATACTCGAAGTGCCCGAGCACCAAGTCCACCGCTCCAAGCGGTAAGCACGAAAAGCAAAAATAGGAGGCTGCTGAGATCAATCTCATTGGCGCAGACATCTACTCTAACGCAAGTTACTTGCAAGAGGTATTTGCAAATTACTTGCATTAGTTTTATTGATGAGTTGTTCTCGCCCGCGTGAGACACGCATGGATTTATTGGCTGGCTGGGCCTTGGTGGGCTTTGGGTCAGGATTTTTTGCTCCCTCCGGAAAACGATGTCGAGGTGTTGGAACCTGTCGTTGTCGTTGCGTCGGCACCACTTCCGGCGGAGACCAATTATCATCCCCTCGCCTCGGAAACATTGGATGAAGAAACTCTGCAGCGGATTGCCCAGGGAACTTTGGGAGACACGGTGGGTTGGCAGGCCGGTGTCAGCACATCTTCATATGGACAGGGCGCAAGTCGCCCCGTCATCCGTGGCTTTGACGGATACCGCGTCAGAATCCTTCGCGACTCGGTCGGGACACTCGATGTCTCATCCTCCAGCCCGGACCATGGCTTGCCGCTCGAACCCTTGCTTCTGCGGGAGGTTGAAATTCTGCGTGGTCCGGCAGCCTTGCAATATGGCAATTCCGCACTTGGCGGGGCCATTAATTCCACCAGCAGAAGTTTTGCAACGGTGTTGCCCGATCGTCAAATCAGTGGCGCTTTTGAATCGCGGTTCGACTCGGTCTCCTCCGCCTGGACCAACGCAGGATACTTCGATCTCAAACTTGGCGAGTTTGTTCTGAGTGCCACCGGCTCCTATCGTGATGCCGGTGACTATCGGATTTCCGGGCGGCCCCGCACACGGGCTTACGATGAAAAATTCCGCCCCGTGGTCAACGATCCGAACACGGGAATGACCGTCCCGATTGAAAACCCTTCCGGCAGATTGCCGAATAGTTTTCACCAAAGTTCAAGCTACTCATTAGGCGGAAGTTGGCTTCCCGAAGCATTGCCCTGGGAAGCCAGCTTCGCCTATTCAGCTTTCAATTCGGACTTTGGATTGCCCTACCTTTTCGGAGGTGATGCGAACGATCTCTTCGGCAATTCATCGCTCGAAATGGAGCGGGACCGCATCGATTTCCGACTGCGATACCTCGCCGATCTTCCGTGGTCGAGTGAAGCGACCTTGCACTTTGGATACGGCGACTACCGTCACGATGAAATTTTTGCAGGCCGGGGCAAGGATGCCGGACTCGAGTATCGCGACACCCGATTTGAGCAGGAAGCCTGGGAAGCACGACTCGACTTTGAGCACGAACCCACCGACTGGCTCCGTGGCGTTGCGGGAATCCAATTTGGGGGCCGGTCACTCGATCCCAGCTTCCTGGCCGGCGCACCCAACCCAAGTTCCCGCTTTTTTAACCGGTTCAGAACAAACAACCTTGGACTCTTTATAACTGAAACCGCCTCGCTGGGATCGCTCGAAATCAATGCAGCACTCCGCTGGGAAACCCAGACGATTAAGGACCTGTCACTGCAAGACTTCGGGTTCACCCGCGAGCTCGACGACCAGAGCATCAGCGCCATTTTGGGCGGGAGCTGGGAAGGCGAAATGATCGGCCCCTTTGATCGGCTGAAGGTCAATTTGAACGGTTCCTTCGTGGAACGAATTCCCAGTGAAGTCGAACGCTTCGCCTTCTGGAACAATCCGGCTATTCAGCGATTCCTGATCGGAGGAGATCTGGATGGCGACCCGCTACGCACCGAGCAGGCTCTGGGCCTGGATCTCGGAGTGGAAGCGGACATCGAGAACGTCGAAATGCGCCTCAATTTCTTTCACTACCGGATCGACGATTTCATCTACCTGCAGGATCTGACCGGAATTGGAAACCAAGCTCAGTATCTTCAAACCGATGCCTCCTTTACCGGTCTGGAAGCACAGGCGGATTGGTTTTTGTTGGAAGACGGAGAACGAGAGGTCACGCTTTCGCTCATGGGCGACTGGATGAGAGCAACCGATCGTGGCCAAAATTCTCCCCTGCCCCGCATCCCCGCCGTGCGGCTGGGAAGTCGTCTTGAGTATCTCGACGGCCCCCTTCAGGCCGGACTCGAGATCCGTCATGTCTTTGAACAGGACCGAGTGCCCGGCGGAGGCGGAGCGATTCAGGGCGAATTGCCCACCGACAGCTACACCGAGATCAACCTGGATTTTGCCTATGGCTTCGAATTATCCGGTGATCAAACCCTGACGATTTTTGCCCAGGTTCGAAACCTCCTAAATGAGGACCGCCGTCTCCACCCCTCATTTCTTAAGGATATGGCCCCTCTTCCAGGCCGAAACCTCACTTTGGGCGCTCGCCTGGAGTTTTAGCACTGCACGATTTGGTATTAATATCTTGACGATTCGCGGCTGCGAATGTGACCTACCGGCGCTTGAATTTGGAATCCAACAAACGTTTCCCCCGAACAATTCAGACCGCGAATTTCACTCATGGAGCAACTCATCCTTCTTCTGCCTCTCCTGCCAATTCTGGCGGCTTTGACCAACCAGCTTTTTGGCAAGCAGCTCGGTCGCTCGGTCGCCAAAATCTCGGTTCGAGCAGGTTTGATCTCGTTTATCATCGCGGCAGTTTTGCTGGGCGACCAACTTGCGGAAAGTCACGTCACCGGAGTCCGGCTGGGAAATGGTTTCGCCATTCTTCTCGCCGACCCGCTCAGCTGCCTGATGGCCGTTCTCATCACGGGAATCAGCCTCATCGTGCGGATCTATTCGGTGAAATACATGGCCGAGGAAGAAGGCTACGGCCGCTTTTTCATCCTTCTCGATCTCATGGTCGCGGCCCTTCTCTTAATGGGCTCGGCGGGCGATCTCCTTACCATGCTGGTCTCGTGGCACTTGGTGGGAGTGGTCCTCTATTTTCTCCTTAGCTTCAACCTCCGCAGCGGGACTTCATCGCGCCACGCCTTCTGGACCTTGATCACCTATCGGATTGGCGATCTCGCCATGATGCTGGCCGCCGGAATTCTTTTCCACACCTTCGGCACCTGGTCCCTTACCGAAATCTTCGCAGAAATCCGCGCGACCCCCGGCGTGCATAAATACGGCGGATTCACCGTGGAAGAAATCACCGGCTCGCTGGTAGCGGTCGCCGCCTTCGCCCGCTCCGCCCAGTTTCTCCTCCACACCTGGCTCCCTTACACCATGGGAGGCCCTACTCCGGTCTCCGCCCTCATGCACGTGGGAATCGTAAATGCCGGAGGATTCCTCATCAACCGCTTCGCCCCCATTTTCGCTCAAACTACAACCGTCCTCCACGTCATCTTCTTCGTGGGACTCGTCACCGCCATCATCGGCTCGATCCTGATGCTGACTCAAAATGACATCAAAAAAGCCCTCGGCTATTCCACCATGGGGCAGATGGGATTCATGGTCATGGAGTGCGGAGTCGGTGCCTTCTCTCTCGCGATCTACCACCTCATCGCACACGGATTTTTCAAAGGCACCCTGTTCCTAAGTGCTGGAAGTGCCATGAGCAAAGCCCGCAAGCACGATGGTGTTCCCAAGCAGGATCTTTACACCTTCGCGGTAGAGCGAAAAACCGCGGTGCGACGCCAACCTTGGCTGGTCATGGCCATCATCACCATTGCCGTCCCCATCGCCATCATCTTCATCGCCCACTGGCTGGTCGCCAAGGATTTCTATCAAAAACAGGGCGCCATTATTCTCCTCTTCTTCGGTTGGGTCACCGGCGCACAACTCCTGTTCACGACCTACCGGATG
>CBFHQJ010000129.1:0-11698 GCA_965657795.1 Akkermansiaceae bacterium | reverse complement strand
CGATCAAATGTATCCTCCAGGCTGGACTGCCGGTGGCGAGGCCATGAGCCCCATTTCAATCCCCTACTCCGAGACCTGGCGCGCCATGGAAGAACTCGTCGACGCCGGGCTCACCAAACGAATTGGAGTCTCCAACATCGGCACGGCCATGCTTCGCGAGGTCCTTTCCTATGCCCAAATCAAGCCCGCCGTTCTTCAGGTCGAGATGCACCCCTACCTTTGCCAGGAAAATCTCCTCCGCTTTTGTCAGGAGCAAGATGTTGCCGTCACCGCCTTCTCACCCTTCGGAGCCGACTCCTATCTTCCCCTCGGCATGGCCGAGGAATCCGAACGCATCCTCGCCCATCCCGTCGTCGAAAAGATCGCGACCAGCCACGGAAAATCCACCGCTCAAATCGTCCTCCGTTGGGCCATGCAACGCGGCACCATTCCCATCCCCAAAACCCAATCACCCGACCACCTCCGCGAAAATTTCGAGCTCTTCGAGTTCACCCTCACCGCCGGGGAACTCGATGCAATCTCAGCTCTCGATCAACACAAGCGCTTCAACGACCCCGCCGAATTCGGCCAGAAAGCCTTCAACACCTTCTACCCCATCTTTGATTAAATGAAACCACTCACAGGAAAAACCGCCCTCGTCACCGGAGGAGGCAGCGGCGTCGGACTCGGCACCGCCCAAGCCCTCGCCGAAGCCGGAGCCGCCGTCACGATCTGCGGACGCAATCTCGAAAAGCTTCTAGCCGTCGCCGGCGATCAACTCACCGCACGCGCCTGCGACATCTCCAGCCGCGAAGAAGTCGACGCGCTCATCTCCGACCTTGGGGCTCCCGACATCCTCGTCAACTCCGCTGGCGTGAATATCGTGAAACGCAAAGTCAGCGAGATTGACCCCGCCGACTTCGACAAGCTCCTCGCCATCAATTGCACCGGCTTCTTCAATCTTATCCACGCCGCTCTTCCCGCGATGCGTGACCGCCAGGACGGACTCGTTTTCAACATCTCTTCCGTCGCCGGAAAGCGCGCCTATCCGCTCGCGGGCATGGCCTATGCCACGTCCAAGTTCGGCGTCACCGGCATGGCTTCCGCCATCAATGCCGAGGAAGCAGAAAACGGAATCCGCATCACCAGCATCTTCCCCGGAGAAATCAACACCCCCATCCTCGACGAACGCCCCGTCAAAGTTCCCGACGA
The DNA here is from genome assembly GCA_965657795.1 of Akkermansiaceae bacterium. Lineage (GTDB taxonomy): Bacteria > Verrucomicrobiota > Verrucomicrobiia > Verrucomicrobiales > Akkermansiaceae > SW10. The sequence continues at coordinate 10,507 of CBFHQJ010000129.1, read as the reverse complement.
ACAAAAAGCCCGCATGGTTCACCCCGAGGACATTGCCTCGCTCATCGTAGCCATCGCACAGCTCCCCAAACACGTCGTCGTTCCCGAACTCGTGATCAAACCGACCTATCAGGAGTTCATCTAAGGAGAACAACGAAGGGGCTGTCTACAGACTACCCACACCATACGTTGACGCTCGGGAGAGCGTCACTCCTCAAACAAGAGCGCTCGAACATCCTTCCTAATCTCCTCTCGATTTGCTAGGGCTTGGGAAGCCATGAAAGTTCCCCCCTTCTTGATTTGGCTTATCCCTCCGGCACTCGGGCTGGTTGTGGGATGGCAAATCAAATCTTCACAAGTTCCAGCGACAAACACGGACTCTTCCAAACCAGGAATAGTCTCTCGCAACCGTCCACGACAACAGACCGGGAGAAGCTCACCCCGATCACAAGAAGCCCGCTTGGATCTTCAAAACGCTCCGGCCAGTGGTCTTTACGAACGCATGGCGTCATCCTTACTGGATGCTCAAGCCGGTGACTTCCCGGCCCTCTATCAAGACCTTAAAAATCGCCCGTATCGTTCCTATCAACTCACGCGGCTCTTCTTTCTTCACTGGACCCGCGTTGATCCCGAAGGTGCGATCGCAGCCGCTCGGGGTTCCTAAGATCTCAGAACCGCCTACCGCATGTGGGCGTGCCATGCCCCGGGAGAAGCTCTCGCCACAGCCTTGGACCGACAGGAACTTGCCTATGAAGTGGCTTGGGGCATCGGCGAATTTCGCCCCGAGTGGCTCGAAGAAAACTGGGACCAACTGCCCGAAAATCTCAGGCTCAATGCAAGCTCCGGAACCCGGTTCTGGTCCAAGCCCGAGGATCCCGAATTCTCCTTCCGCATGATCCTCAAATCAGGAAGCAACTACTCACAACTCGATCAGAAAAACATGTTGGCGCTTGCCCAAAAGGATCCCGTCAAAGCCTACGAACTCATCAAAAGCATTCCCGGCGGCAGTAGCATCAACTCAACCCGAAATCGCCATGTGGCCTCCCTCTTTGCGATCCTCGGCCGGGAGGACCCGGCCCTTCTTGCACAGATTGCCCCCTTCGCGAAGAGCCCCATCGAACGCACCCAGATCCAAGCAGCCCGGTTTAAAGGACTTCTTCTTGAAAATCCTCAGGCTGCCAAGGCCATGCTTGATCGACTTCCCGACAGCTGGATCAAAGAAGATCTCGCTTTCGATTACGCCTCCCACCTCCTCGCCAAGGATCCTCGAAAAGGTTTTCCCCAGGCACTCGACACCCTAAAAAAACAACTCAATCAGCCAACCCGCTACACCGTTATCTCGCATGAGAGCGGAGGCGGCAGATCCGGAGTCCGAGGGCCCAATACCGATGAACTTCTCCATTCCCTCGTAGAGCACAACGCCCCTGCGCTAATGGACGGCCTGATTACAAACGCCGACAGCTACGGGGAGTCCGGCATTTTACCCAAAGCTGGTCGCGAGTGGGCCACCCGGGATCTTCCCGCCTATGCCGATTGGCTGGAAGATCATCGTAACGACCAAAAAACTTACGAAGATGGCATCACAAACATCGTTGGTTCCCTGAGAGATTATGGCCACTATCAGGAAGGCTTGAAGTGGATTGAAAAGCTCCCGGTTACTCCGGAAATAAAAGCCACCCAGGCGGCCTCCCTCTATCAGACCTGGCTCCGTGGCGATCCCCAGAGTGCTTTGGCCTGGCGACAATCTCCCGAATTCACGGGCGACCCCAAGCTCTTCCCCATCCCCGCCAACCCAAACGAGCAATTAAATTTTCCCACCTCATTTTCGTCACGCTCCTATTCCTTGGTGGAGGATTGGCAGGATGGATTTTAAGCCTGTCTCATTCCGATGGCGACTCGACCAATCCAGAAGTAACGACCTCATCCCGGACCATCACTCCCCGGTCCGCAAGTAACGGTCGTTTCGATGAAAAATGCATGCCATCCGCAACACCGAAGATCAAGCCCAGCGACTCCGCCTCACGATGGAACTGGCCCGCACGATTCCAACGGACCAAATCACAACCTGGCTCGATCAAGGACTCTTCACCCGGCGGGAAGGTTTCGCCATCGCGCTCTTCTCCCGACTCCTTGAGCAACGTCTGATGGCAGAAGATCCTGCCGGTTATCTCACAAGGCAGCTCCAGAACAGCAAAGATATTTCCGAAGAAGACATGCTCAATTTCACCGGAGAGCATCTGGAACTATTCCTGACGCAAGCGCGGTCCCTGAGCAGCCCGGGAGCATAAATCTCAGCTCTGCCCGGGTCCGGGCCGACCTTGCCCTCCACGAGCTTGAAACCATGAGTGACGGAAAGCTGATGCAAACCGGCGATGTCCCCGGTGTTTTGCGCCGAATTGCCAAATCGGATCTGAGTTTTCTTCAGGCAAAACTTGATGACCTTCCACTCAACCTCCGCAGCTACGCCCGCGAAGCCGTTTACCGCCAACTCCTCGAAGACGATTTTTCAGGCACCCTCGATAAACTTCTCAAAATGCCTGATGGCCTTTCACTCCTGAGTTCGAACTACGACTTATCGGAAAAGAACCGCCAACTCTTCCTAAGCCGCTTTGCCAGTCTCCCACAATCATGGCGAGACAAGCTCTCCAGTAGCTCCTACCTTTTCACCGGACGCATGGAACCCCGCGAAATTCTCGCAAAGGATTGGGCTTCCTTTGGGCTCTCAACCGAGCAAATCGCCGGGATGACCGGCATGGCCCTCTATTCTCAAACCCGGGGAAATAAGGAAAAAGCCATCGATTACTACCAACAAGCTCAGCTCGACCCGGCTGGTGCCAGGCGGTTCCTGGATTTGCTGAGAAACAATGGTGGAAGAGATACAATCGCAAACCTGCTCCCCCACCTGAATGAGCGCGACCGCAGCTACGTTCACGATAAACTGGGCAGCGAGGAACAGATTCGAAACCCGCCTGACTAACCCAAAACAGCCGCCGATCTCGCCAACAGCCTCGCTCAAATGAAGCCTAGCCGTTTTAGCAGACTCGGCTATTCCATGAAAAAGTGGAGTGCCTATCAAAAGGCTCAATTTCAAACCGATTACGCCGCGATGCAAGGTGAAGCGCGTGACCGGATCACCGCCATGCTCGCTTCGGACGGTGAACTCGATTTAAAGACCGAGGCGATTCTGGAAATTTTCGAAAACCCCGGAATCCGCGATTTCGTCGAGTGGGATCAGAACCGATTTGAACGAAACATTTCCGAAGTGGCCGTCGAACTCCTAATGACAGACACCGAGCGGGCGGTCAGCTGGGTCAAGAATCTCCCTGCAGGAAATGCCCGCGCGTGGGCGATTAGCAATGTCGCTAACAATTGGAAAAACTACGAACCGAATCGGGCCAACGAGTTCCTGAAATCCTTCCCTGAAGCCGAACGCAAAACGGGCTCCGATCGACGCTAAGCCAAAAGCCAATCTGTCGAAGAATAACAAACCAGGAGAGGCTATCTCCAGACTGCCCACTGACAAGGCTGACGCTCGGGAGAGCGTCACTCCCCATTCTCTCCGAAGGTTGCTAAAACTTTTCGTAGATCCCTAACCTGACTTTCATTCATGTTGCGCATCATTGGGTCCTCCTCTGCCTCCAGAGACTCCAGGATCATCCGCGCTTGATCGAGTTGATAATCTCGAATTGGGAATTGCAGCCACGCCCATCCGATCGGAAAGATGGCAAACAAAGCCACTAAAAATCGTTGCCTCCACTTTGCCTTGCTCTTCTTGGTTTCTACCCACGTGATCACCATCGAAACCATTCCCAAGGTAACGGAAATCCCAAGCAAGAATTCGGCGACTGTAAAAAAAAATCCCGGCACTTCATAATGCAGGGCAAAACTCATACTGTTCACCCGAAAGAATGGCACACCCAAGGCTCTTGAGATCACAAACTGAATCCAAAACAAGCCCCACAAAACATAGGCCATTAAAAAACTCCGGAGCGTCCCATCGACCGTGGCCTCGTGCCACGTTCTTCTCTCAGGGACCGGAAATTTCATGACGTGAGACTACCAATGACCTGAAGCCCCGCGATTACAAAACCCCATGCTGATTCCACGGGAATCCACTCACTGAAGCTTCTCCCGGTCCCACTCGACCGGTCCCCCATAGCCCGGCACAAAGTATCCCCGATAGAGCAGAAGCTGGTCATCTTCCTCAATGACATAAACGGCCTGCCGGTCTGAACTGGAATCTCCAGCCTCCAAGAAACTGACAGCGGCAATCGCGTCCGCCGGGATATTCTTTTGGGTAAATTGTCCCCGGCTAATTGTGGTGTAGCTTTGGATACTTTCCTGCACCGGGTGGGGTTCTCCGCTGGTCCGGACATAAAGCCCCATCCCTCCGCCCGGTTGCCAGGGCGTAATAAATTGCACCTCGGGAGAGTCAGAGCGAGCCGGTTCATCCCGGATCTCTTGAACACAGGATTGGAGGACAGACAGAAAACAAATAGCCGGGAGCAGATACTTCATGGAATTAGGGGTAGGGAGAAAGATGCGCCCCCTCCACCGCCTTATCCAATCAAAATGCCCACAAAAAAACGGCGAAGCGGAAAGCCCACTTCGCCGTTTGTCCCAATCGGGAAAGATCTAGTTCAGAGGCGCCAGCTGAATCGTGACGCGGCGGTTGGCTTGGCGACCGGCGGCCGAGTTATTGCTGGCGACGGGCTGGTCCATGCCACGACCGCTCACCTGGAACCTTTGAGGGTTCACTTTTTGAGTCTGCAGGAACTGAGCGACACTGTTGGCACGAGACTGTGAAAGGCGGTAGTTGTAATCACGGGCGCCGACATTGTCAGTGTGACCGGTGATCGCAACCATGGTCTTATCGAACTTATTGAGCACCTTGGCCACCGACGTCAGGGTTGGGTAAAATTGCCCGCTGATTCCGGCGCTTCCAGTCGTGAAAGTAATATCTCCCGGCATGACCAGGCTAATTTGGTTTCCATTGCGGCTGATGCCCACTCCGGTTCCTTCAAGTTCGCGACGAAGCTCGGCTTCCTGCTTGTCCATGTAAGCTCCGATTCCTCCGCCTGCGAGAGCACCCACTCCGGCACCAATCAAGGCCCGTTGTTTTCTCTCCGTGCTATCACCTCCGGACAAGGCACCAATTCCAGCACCAAGCAATCCACCGATAATGGCTCCGGTCGTGGCTTTAGCTTTCTGGGCCTCACCCGTGTATGGGTTTGCGGTTTGACAAGAGGTCAGCGCAAAGCTGCCAACCATGAAATAAGCGACAAGTTGTTTGGGGAACTTCATGGGCGAAAACTAACCCCGAAAGATTAGTTAATCCACCCAAAATAACAATTCGCCAGATCTGAAGAGCCAACCTAACGTCAGTCCACCATGCCAAAAGCACTGCCAAATCCAGTCGGTGAAGTCTTCATACTCAACGACCTACTCTTGTCCGAGGGGAAATCCGCTTCAAGAATGAGCCCACGGCTTCGCATGATCCAGCCAGTCCAGCGAACGCAGACGGCAAAAGTCCAACGCCTCCTGAACTTTCTTCAACCCGGCACCTATATTCGACCGCACTGCCATTCCCTGAATCACGCGACCGAGTCCGTGTGTCTTCTAAATGGCCATTTGGAGGTCCTCATTTTCAATTCCGAAGGAGCGATTCGTGCGCGACATCACTTGACCGCAAACGCGCCTCTCATTGATATCGAACCCGGAACCTGGCATGGCATGATTGTCCATGCTCCGGACACCGTGATTTTCGAAATCAAACAAGGCCCTTACGATCCCGATACCGACAAAACATTCGCCCCGTGGGCCCCGGAAGAAGATGCGCCCGAGGTTGTCGACTTTCTCGCAAGCCTTGCAGCCGAGGTTTAGTAAGGAAGGTGCTTTCGGCGGTTGGCCAGCCAGACACATTGATAGGGAGCCAGAATAATATCCCCTTCCTCGTCTTCGAGAATGTCTCCTGAAATCAAATCGAGCCACTCTTCAGTCGAAATCAAATTGATGGACGCGACCGGAATGCGTTGTTCTTCATCCGAGACATTGTTAAGGCAGAAAACACTGCTCCGGCGATCCATCGACTGACGCCAGAAAGCAAAAATTTGATCGCCCATGTGAAGCGTAAACTGGGTCGCATTCGGATGAAACGCACGCTGTTCCTGCCTCAATCCAATTCGGTGAAGAAGCTTTTTCAGAACGTTGGCATGAGGTGAATTTTCATCATCCAATTCGGTATTCAGTTCATCCGCTTTCCACTGGCGACGATTGATGCGGCGATTGATTCCCGATTGGATCACGCCATCCCGATCATTCCTGGTCCCCAGCAAACTGTGGATGTAAAATGCCGGCACGCCCTCGAGCCCCAACAGAATGGTGTGCGCACACAAAAACTTTTCCTCGGTTTGGAGGGCATCAAATAGGCTGATGTTAATTTCGTAAGGACGCTTGCTGCCATCCGGAAGCGCGCGCTCTGAAACCAAGCCACCATACGCCAACATCTTGTCCACCATTGTCTGGATCTCATCGTGCGAAAGAAGCCCCTCCGCAGGCCTGAGTCCGATGCCGTCGTGCGATGCGATAAAGTTAAAATACATCGTTCCCGGCTGCGCCGGAGGCATCCTCATGAGCCACTGAATTAAGCAGCGACAGTTCCCTTCGGTGAGCGCATACAAGAGAAGGGGTGGCAAAGAGAAATTGTAGATCCCGTGCGCCTCATTTCCGTTTCCGAAGTAGGACAGATTTTCCTGATTCGGAATGTTTGTTTCGGTAATAATGACCGCATCCGGCTTCACGTGTTCAATCAATGTTCGGAACAGGCGAACCAACTCGTGAGTCTGGGCCAGATTAATACATTTGGTTCCGATCTCCTTCCAAACAAACGCCACCGCATCCAATCGAAAGACTCCGATACCATGATCAAGATGGCTTCGAATGATTTTGACCAACTCCACCAAAAGGTCGTGATCCTTGAAGTTAAGATCCACCTGGTCATGCCCGAAGGTGCACCAAACATGCTTCATCCCCGATGGAGTCGGGGTCGGTCGCAAGAGCGAACTGGTCCGGGGCCGGACCACTTCACTCAGATCTTCCAGTGGTGAGGCCTCTACAAAAAAGCGCCGTCCCGGCTCCTCGTCTTTTTCGAACTGCTGAAACCATACGTGCGAAGTCGAGCAGTGGTTCACCACCAAATCGGACATAATCCGGTAGTCCTGCGAGAGATTTTCCAGGTCCGACCAGTCCCCAAGTTCGGGCTTCACCTGATCATAATCCGAAACTGCAAAACCGTCGTCCGAAGTCCAAGGAAAGTAAGGCAGCACATGCACGATCGTCACCGCATCGTCCAATCTTTTGCGAATGAATGACGCCAACTCCTCCAACGGCGCACCTTCCTTAGGCATAATCGAATCGCCATAAGTGATCAGCGCGATATCCCGCTCCGACCAATGATTGCTAAATGGAATGGGCTCGAAAAAATGCTCATGCAAGCGCATGACATCGATCAAGCGTCCCACCAAAATCGAGTGATCTCCCTCACCGTAAATGGTAGCGAGGTGGGTCTCGATTCTAAGGTTAAGAAGGTCCAGCGGGCTCATTTTTTCTAAGTAAATTCCTTCTGATCGGCTTCCACGGCTTCGATCAATCGCTCGTAAATATCAGGCATTGCGCTCCTAACCCGAGACCAACTTGGAATGAACGGCTTCTCGTGAGGCGAGCTCAAAAACTTTTTACCCGCTGCGATGATATTCTCAGCAAACAGCTCGACTGCCTCTTCCTCTTTGTGAACATCCAGATCGAGGCCATTAATGATAGCGTCATTCTTATAACGCTCCACAAAATCAAGGGCATTCCGAAAGTAAGCTGCCTTAAGCGTACGAAAGACCTCCTTGCTAAACACAACCCCCATCACTGCCATCTTGCGGTAAACCAACTTGCAAATATCAATCGACATTTTGGATAAGCCTTTCGCTTGGTCATCAACTGAAATGTCCTGGTGCTTGTGGTCATAAACCTCGGCAATATCGACCTGACAAAGTTTGTTGTTGGAGTAGTTCCGGAACATCTCCGAAAGCGTCCCCATCTCGAGCCCCCAGTCACTCGGCATGCGAATGTCCGGAATAACTCCCTTGCGGAAAGAAAATTCGCCAGCCAAAGGATAACGGAAGCCATCGAGGTAGCTGAGGTAATCACTGTCTCCACAAACCTGTTGAAGAGAGCGCAAAAGCGGAGTGATCAGGAGTCGCGTCACGCGACCATTTAAACTTCCCTCAGCGATTCGCGGATAGTAGCCCTTCGCAAATTGATAGCTAAATTGCGGATTCGCCATCGGGTAAATCAGACGCGCCAGAAGGGAGCGATCGTAAGTCACGATATCGCAGTCATGCAGCGCAATGGCCTCCGCCTTATCTGTCGCCAACATGTAACCGAGACAATACCAGACGTTTCGCCCCTTCCCTTCTTCCTCCGGAGCCAATCCCTGTGCCGCGAGTTCGGCATCCAAAGCCCGCAAGCGCGGACCATCGTTCCAAAGCACCCGGTGATGCTGTGGCAACTCGCCAAAAAATTGCAACGCCTCGCAATATTGATCCTCGGTCGCGCGATCCAAACCGATCACAATTTGATCCAAATAAGGCACCTTCTTCACCTCATCGAGAATCCTGGGCATGGCGTCGGTTTCGAGTTCGGAAAAAAGAGACGGAAGAAGCAGGCCCATCGGTCGTTTTTTCGAAAAGCCCACAAGTTCGGCCTCAAGTTCCTCAAGAGGTCTGTCAGTCAGATTATGTAGTGTGGCGACGGAGCCGCCTTGGTGGAAATCAGCCATTGTTTGTTGTTGATTGGGGGATTTGAAGTTGATCGAGAATCTGGGTCATCATTTCAGCCCATCCGCGCGGGCCGGTCTCAGTGCTGCGGAGCATATCCTCCGCTTCCAAAACGTAATCACCGGGAGCCTTGATGATGACCCCGATGTCGGCGGCTTGCAGCATCGCCAAATCGTTGGGCCGATCTCCCAGCGCAATGAGGGCCACCTTCTCGTTACGAAAATGCTTCAGGGGTTTTCCCTTGTCGGTCTCACCCAGCACGTGAAGAAAACGCCCACCGCGCAGGGTCATCAGCCCGCGCTCCCTGACCATCTCGCAAAATTCCTCCTCCTTCTCCGGCGTATCCTGCCAGACCAAGGGCTCGCTAAAATGCCGGTCGGCAGATCTTTCCGCCGACTGCCGGCCCAAGCCGGTCCAATCCATAACCTCGGGCACTCCGACATCGGAATACCCGGTGAACCTAAATTTAGCCCGCAGCGGTCTGAGGACCTCCAAAATCTCCGCCCGGGGAACTCCGAAAACCTCGACCTTTTCACCATCATAAATGGCCGAACCATTCTCAACAATGTAGGGATCCAAATTCCCAAATTCTCCCCGCATCGCCAACCATTCCGCCTTGGTTTTACTCGTATTCACCACCAGTGGAATCCCCGCCTCATCCATCCGGTCAAGAACCGGCAAAACAGGCTCAAACGAATAGTCATCGTGGTCCAAAAGCGTCCCGTCCAGGTCGCTCACCACCATCAATTTCATCGATTCATCAGCCACGCACACATTCCCTAGCGCATCCCGTGCCAAATCCCGAGTCGATATTGCAACCCGGCATCCATATTCTGTTTTCTACTTTCCCGCAAAACACCTTATCTCGCTTAGTCCTTGGCCCGCCAAAAATCACGGGTAGCTTTCTCCTCACCAAACTCCCATGCCTGAACTTGCCGAAGTCGAACTCGCCCGCCGCCAATGGGCTACCTTCCACGGAGACACCATCACCGATGTCAACGTCCACCCCAAGGCTCGCATCTATCGCGACTGCCCCTCTCCGGCTCTGCATATTCTAAAGGGAAAAACTCTCATTTCTTCCCGCGCCCACGGTAAGCGCATGCTTTTCACCTTCGCCCCCGAACTCCACCTCGAAGTCCACCTCGGCATGTCCGGGAAGCTATCGACAGCTCCTGCCAACCACGAGGAACAAAAGCACGACCACCTCATCCTCCGCACCTCAAAAGCAGCCCTCATCTTTAACGACTACCGCATGTTCGGCCGTGTCATGCTGCACGATTGCCAAGATCCATGGTCCGAATTTCCACCCCAGCCGCAAGAATCCAGGTTCTCCCTGGCCCGCGTTTGTAAGCTCATCGAGCGACATCCCAAAAAGCCCCTCAAAGCGCTCCTCCTTGACCAAAATGCCTGTCCTGGAATCGGCAACTGGATGGCTGATGAAATCTGCTGGCGCCTCGGGCTCCATCCCGGCATCGCCACCGCAAAACTTGATCCCGCGCCGCTTCGCAAAGAAATCCGCTTCGTCACCTTCGGTGCTCTCAAACACGTCGCCGAGAAAAACACCACAGCCTCATCTGATGGCTTCGCCCCCGGCAGCTACGTCGCAAACGTCCCCCCCCAAAATTGGCTCTTCCAACACCGCTGGAAAAAAGGAGGCACGTGCCCGAAGTGCAAAAGCGACCTCGCCCGTGACACCATCGCCA
>CBFHQJ010000128.1:0-11728 GCA_965657795.1 Akkermansiaceae bacterium | reverse complement strand
CCGGATCGCCGTCGTCGGTGGCGGTTGTAGTGGATTGCAGTACCAAATGGATTTGGTGGATGGTCCACGGGACCGGGATATCATGGTCGCCAGCAATGGCGTGAATGTGGTGATCGACCCAAAGAGCGCGCTTTTCGTGAGCGGTAGTGAACTCGATTACTCCGATGATCTTCAGCAGGGAGGTTTTAAGGTGAGCAATCCCAATGCGGTGGTGACCTGCTCCTGCGGCGAAAGTTTCGCAGCATGATCGACCCTTTTACTTTACTGGGTCTTCCCCAAAAGCTGGAATTGGAAGATACGGAGATTGATCGCTTGGTGCGAGAGGCTAGTCAGCAACATCATCCTGATGCCGGAGGTGATCCAGAGTTGTTTCAAAAGATCCGTCTTGCGGGCGAGCTGTTGAGGTCCCCGGCGAGGCGCATTCGTGCCGCGATCGAATATGAGGGCCTTCCTTTCGACGAGCGTGGAGAGATTCCAACGGAGGTCATGGACTGCTTTTCTCCAGTCGCGACGACTTTGCAGAATATTGATGATTTTGTGAAGGAGCGGTCGACGGCCGTGAGCGGATTGGGCAAGGCTGTTTTGGATGCCCGGGTTCCAGAATTGAAAACGGATTTGGAGAATGTGATCGGGAAGCTTGGCGAGTTGGAATCGACAATGATTTCCGGTTTCACGGTCTTTGACGAAAGAGGTTGGGGGCAGAGCGGTGCCGAGATGGGTGGGGTTGCCCGGGGACTGGTTTTTGTAACCAAGTGGAGGGCGCAATTGAGGGAGGCGAACGGAAAGCTCTTTGAGGCCTTGCTCGGAGGGTAACTTGGTCTTAACTCCCTCCCATGAGCGAGGTGATTATCGGGATCGATTTGGGGACAACCCAGTCGGCTGTCGCAGTGGTGGATTCGGGATTCCCGATCTTGCTCGCAGACGAGCAGGGGAATTCGCTCACGCCCAGCGCGGTTTGGTATTCGAAAGACGGCGAGGTCAAGGTTGGTTACGAGGCTCTGCGACGGGCCGGAGTTGAGAAGGTTCATACAAGCGTGAAGAGCTTAATTGGCCGGAGGGCGTCCGAATCCGGAGGTCAATTGGAATCAGATGGTCGAATCAAGACAGCCGCGGGTTTGAAGAGCCCCGAGGAAGTTTCGGCCGAAGTTTTACGTGAACTGAAAAAGGTGGCTGATCATCGCCTTGAGACAGATGTGACGAAGGCGGTTGTGACCGTTCCAGCCTATTTTCACGATGGTCAGCGTGCTGCGACTAAAAAAGCCGGAGAGTTGGCAGGATTGGAAGTGGTGCGCATTTTAAGTGAGCCAACGGCGGCGGCTCTTTCATATGGGCTGGACCGTTTGGATGAAAGTTCCCGCGTGGCCGTGTTTGATCTCGGGGGCGGGACCTTTGATGTTTCGGTGCTGGAAATGAGAGAAGGAGTTTTTGAGGTTTCCGCAACTTCGGGTGATACCGATTTGGGTGGCGACGATTTTGATCACGCGGTTGCCCGGTTTGCAGCGAAGCAACTAGGGCGTGACCTCAGTGAATTGGATCCGATGGAGTTGGTTCAGTGGATTGCCGAGGGGCGACGGGTGAAGCATCTGCTGAGTGATGCTGACGAGGCGACTTTCAGGATTCCGTTCTCCGGAGAGGCTGTGGTGACAAGGGAGGCATTTCTTGGATTGATGAAGCAATTTTTGGATCGCATGGAGTCTTGTTGCCGCAGGGCGATGCTCGATGCAGAGGTGACCGGCGCCGATCTGGCTGCTGTCGTGATGGTCGGCGGGAGTAGTCGAATCCCGCTTGTGAAAGAGCGAGTGGCGGAGGTTTTTGGGCAGGAGCCGGACTTGAGCCAGCATCCGGATGAAGCGATTGCGCGTGGTGCAGCGATTCAGGCCGGAATTTTGGCAGGAACGGTTCGTGAGGTGCTTTTGTTGGATGTCACTCCACTCAGCTTGGGGATCGAGACAATGGGTGGATTGATGAATGTTCTGATTTCCCGCAATACTACGATTCCCTGCAAAGCTGGCGAAATGTTTACCAATGCGGTCGACGGCCAAAAGTCGATGAAAGTCAGGGTTTTACAGGGAGAGCGGGAATTGGCTAAGGATAATTGGGAACTTGGGTCTTTCGAGGTTCAGTTTTCGCCGGATCGTCGGGGGCAGGCCCGGGTCGGGGTGGAGTTTCGGATTGATGCCGACGGAATCTTGTCTGTGTTGGCCCGTGATGTTTCGACCGGAAAGGATACCGTGATTGAAATTGGAAGTGCGGCGGTCGATGTGCAGGAGGCAAAGGTGGAGCAAATGGTCAGCGAGAGTGTTGAGTTTGCCTTCGAGGATATGAACGCCAGGGTCTTTGAGGAGGCCAGGTTAAAGGCTGAGGAATTATTGCCGGCTGTCGGGGTGGCGCTGGAGCAGGCCGGCGACTTTTTGAAGGAAGAGGAAGTCGCGGAGATTCAAATCGCCAAGGAGCGGGTTGAAAAAGCGATCGAAGATCGGGAAGTCGCTGATTTAAAGGATTCTGTGGAGCAACTGGATGAGGTCACCGAATCTCTCGCGGCAATGCTGGTTCAAAAAGCAACTGAGGCTCTTTTTTCAAGTCCTCAAGATTGACGGACTGAAGGTGGTCCCGCACAGTGAACGGCGAAAAGTATGAGTGGGAAAGCAGGCGTCTTTATTTGTCCTTCGTGTCAGGCTGTCGTGAAGAGTGACAAATCTCTTAGCGAGGGCGTGGTCTGCGGGGGGTGTCAGCACGAATTTGGTAAAAGTAGTAGCGTGGCCAAGGAGAAAACTCAGGTTCCCGGAGGCAATCGCGAAAGGGGATCTGGCGGAGTGATTCGTGATCTAACAGCCAAGAAATCCGCCCCTATTCTCCCGGTTGGAGTGATTGATGGTCCGAAAGTGGCTGCCAAGTCGTTGGAGCAAGCTCGAATTGAGACCGCCGGATCTTCGGGGCAGGAGGAAATGATTATGCCCGATGGTTCCCGAAGGGTGCGCCGACGAAAAAAGCGGGAGAAGAAGGAGAAGAACAAAGGACTCATTTTGTTTTTGGGCGGATGGATGTGCGTCATTGTCATCGTCTTTGCCATGTTCAAATCGGGAAAGATCGGAAAAGCCGATCCGCCAAAGCCTAGTGGAGATTCCGATGGACTAAGCTTGGTTGATCGGGCGATTCTAGAGAAAAGTCGACCGATGATTACCAAGAAGTTTAGAGACTTTATCAAGTTGCCTTCCGAGAGCGGACGTGTGCAATTTATCGATCGGTCGGCAGATCTGTCCCTCGCCTTTAGTCGGTATTATCGTGCGAACACCTTCCCGCGGCCTGAGTCTGAATTGACTCAAATCCGGGCCAACGTGATCAGACCTTCTGAAGATATGATTGCCGTTGAATCTGTTTGGATCGATGCCGAAGGGCATAAGTGGGGTGCTCTTCATATTTTGGACAAGCAAAAGCGCTGGAAGCTTGATTGGGAGAATTTTGCACCATACTCGACTGAGGCTTGGTCGAGATTTCGCGATGAACTCGGATCGAAAGACGGGACCTTTCGGCTTCTGGCGAGAAAGCGGCGAACCGGTGATGAAGCGAAAAAGATTTCGATCAGCTTTTATCGTCCTCCCGGTGTTTTCGAAGAGAATGATGAGTTCCGGAATACCGAGTCTCCCGAAGTGGATCTTTTGACTGAAAGTGATCTTGGTCAGGAATTTTTACGGCTTTGGGCTAATCATCAGAATGGAAAAGAACCGATGGGGTCGATTCTTGGAAGGAGTCTGGACCCCAATCCCAAAAACTTCATGAGAATTACCGTGCGTCTTGCGTGGGAAAAAAATGAACGCGACGAGAGTATTCTTGTCTTAAAAGAAATTGTTGGACCGGGCTGGTTCGGTGAACGGATTCTTAATTTGAGGCAAGGCGCCAAAGATGCTGCCACCAAGGAGGCCTTGAAAAAGTTTTCTGAATCAACAGGTAACGAATAATTAAAGATAGTCTGCAATGAGTGAGAACGATGACAACAATGCCAATGAACAGGTTCCGGACGGGATGGTTCGTAAAAGACGGCGTGTGCGTAAAAAGCGACGTTCATCAGAATCTTCCTCGGATAAAGAAGAGGCCAATAAACTCTTCGCGAAAGCAAAGGATCTGCTCATCGGAATGCACGATGAGGATGAGGACTATGGGCCGGTCGATGTAGCCGAGCAGGTTAGGCGCCTGAAGAAGAAGAAGGATGACGACAGGCCCTTGGACGATGTTTGGGGCACCAAGAAACGCTCAACAACTTGGCTGTGGATCGTTCTTGTCGGTGTGATTTCTGCGGTGATCGCAGTGGTGGTGGGGCTTACGATTTGGACAAATGAGGACGATGGTGAGATTGAAGAGCCGGTCGTGTGGAATGGCCCGGAAACAGGTGACCAGCCTTTGGCACCAGACTCGTTGACTTGGTTTTACGAGGATTCGGTTGCCGCTATGGAGGGGGTGAAGAATACGATTGGGATGATCAATCGTGGGGAGGATCTTGAAGAGATTGAAAAGAAGCTGCGTGATTCTCCCTTTCGCAGTGATTACGCTGTCGACCTCAAGGATTGGGGGAGTCCTCTTCTCACCAATTCATTGTCCGGGTTTTCCTGGGCCGCCAAGGTTGTTTATTCGTCCGAAGCAACGGGAGCCAAAGAGCGGGGCTACATCGCTGTGAGCGGAAGGCGCGAGAACGGGAATCCCTACGAAATCTTCTTTCTTCAGGATCAAGAGGGCCAGTTGGTGCTCGATTGGGATGCCAGCATGGGGTGGTCGGAAAAGAAAGTCATTGAGCTTGCTGAATCGAAGCCTCGCAATGAGATTTTTCTTCGCTGCAAAGTGGGTAAAGAACCAGGATACGACCAGAGCTTCGGCCGAGATGAATACTCCGGTTATGTTTTGACTGGAGAGACTTCGGATGACTTCATCTTTGCATACGTCAACTTGGACAAGCCGGGGGGGGAGGCGATTGATCGCGATTTTCGATTGCTCTTGAATTATGGGAGTTTCGTCTCGAATGATCCACCGTTACAGGATCAAAAAGTCACTCTGCGGGTCAAATTTAATAATGAGATCGGCGCTGAGGGACAATTCGAGATTGTCGAATATTTGAACGATGGATGGGTTAGTCCTTGAGGGCGTTTTTCACTCCTTGTCTCATTACTGCAAGGGGAACATCTCGATTGAGCCAATATTCAAGAGAGAGGGCTCCCTGGTGAATGAGGAGAGAGAGTCCGTTTGCAATGCGGGCACCTTGGGCTTGAGCCTCTCTGAGTAGTCGGGTGCGGGCTGGATTGTAAATGGTGTCATAAACAAGATGATGCGGCTCAACCCAACGGGATGGGAAAGGTGAGGGATCACTTGCCTTGAGGCCAACGGAAGTTGTGTTGATGATGAGTTCGCTTGATTCAATCGCTTCCTCGAGCGCTGGATCTGAAAGAGCGATGGTTTCAATCCGGTCGCGTGGACCTTCGAGATCTTCACGATGCACCAGTTTTGAAAGTTGATCTTTCATGGGTGCGAGCTTTTCCAGTGTTCGATTTGCGAGGATAACCTGGGAACAATTCTCGATGACACATTGGGTGGCGATGGCCCGGCCTGCGCCTCCTCCAGCGCCAATAACGACGACCTTGAGGTCGCCAAGGTCAACGGAAAATTCCTCACGAATGGCGCGGGCAAATCCGGGGCCGTCGGTGTTGAATCCGGTTTTTTTTCCATTCTGATCAAAGACAATCGTATTGACCGCGCCCATGCTTTTGGCGGCAGGGTCGACAAATTCACAGGCCTCGAGAGCTTCCAGCTTATGAGGGACAGTGACATTGATCCCACGGATTCCGGCTTCGTAGAGTTTTTGAAACGCTTCGCCAACTTTGCCCTCCTCGACTTCCACCCTCACATATCGCGCCTCTTCTCCCAGTTCGTCGAGTGCCGGTTGATGGAGTTGGGGTGAAAGTGAATGCTTCACCGGGTTGCCAATGACAACAAAGCGGACGGGCTTTTCATGCCCTTCGTTGAGCGCTGAAAGTTGATCAATCGTAAAATATTTCATGCCAGGAGAGCAGTGAATCTTTTAAGTCGGCGAACACATTCTTCTTTCCCAAGGATGGTAAGAATGGCGCCGAGGTCAGGGCCTCCGGCTTTTCCTGAAAGAGCGATCCTGAGAGGGAACATGAGTTGGCCGGGTTTTGCGCCGGCTGCTTTGGCTGTAGATCCGATGGTCTCCTTGGCTTGGTCCCAGTTCTCAAGATTTTCGAAATCTCCGGCGAGGCTATTGAGTAGGCCAGCGGCATTTTCGTTCCCTTGAACTTTGGTAAGAGCATCAGGATGAATCGGAAACTCCGGATCGAGGTAGAAGGCAACTGCCTCCGGAACTTCTGTGAGAAGGCTGATTTTTTCCTGCACCGATTGGAGCATCTCGGCGGATGCTGGACTGTCACAAGCGCTGGCAAAATTTTGGGGAGACATCGCAAGGATGTGCTGCTGGTTGACCCAGCGGCACTTGTCGGGATCAAAGCGGGCCGGAGCGCGATTGACGGCATCGAGCGAGAATTTCTGGATCAGTTCTTCAGCGGAAAAGATTTCACTTTCATCCTTGGGTGACCAACCGAGAAGGGCCAGGAAGTTGACTACTGCTTCGGGAAGGAAGCCTTGCTTTGGGTAGTCGCCCAAAGCGGCGCCTTCGTCACGCTTCGACATTTTGGAGCCGTCTCCATTTAGGATCAGGGGAATGTGGGCGTATTGAGGAGGGGGCGCTCCAAAGGCTTCAAAAAGTTGAAGATGCTTCGGAGTGTTCATGAGATGGTCCTCTCCGCGGATTGCATGGGTGATGCCCATGGTAAGGTCGTCGACCACGTTCACAAAGTGGAAGACAAAAGAACCATCGGACCGGCGGACGACCATGTCGGGTGTGTTCGACTCATCGGTGTAGTCGATGGTCACCTCGCCGCAAACGAGATCGTTCATGGTGATTGGTTTGCGTTCAAAGCGGAAACGCCATGCGCCATCGTCTTCGTAAACGCGATCTGCCGCGACGAGTTTATCGAACCATTCCTGATAAATCTCCGAACGCCCGGATTGATAGTAGGGGCCGCAATTGCCTTCGTTTCCGGGTCCTTCCCAATCAAGTCCCAGCCATTCCATGCCCTCAAAAATGGCGGCTCTGGCATCTTCGGTGTTGCGAACTTCGTCGGTGTCTTCAACCCGGAGCACAAATGTGCCACCGTGGTGTTTGGCATAAAGCCAATTAAACAAAGCAGTGCGGGCGCCGCCAACGTGGAGGTAGCCAGTGGGCGAGGGGGCAAAACGGGTGCGGACTTCGGTCGACATCCCCGCAGCTATAACGTGCCCCGTGCCAACGGGCAATCGGGATCAAAAAGTATTTAAGGCTCTTAGTAGAGGGTCTTCCGGGGGGCGGGGTCCTCTTTCTTCTCAACCTCCATTTTGGTAAAGTCGCCTTCCTCGCAACACCGGACAAATCCCTCTCCATAGCACTTCAGGCGGTCCCACTGCTCCCGGATTTCCTGGGCTTCGTCGAGAGTGATGGAGCTATCGAGGGCCGCTTGCGAGATCCGGGAAAGGAGGTTGGAGAACTGGGAGACGATTTCGTTGGTGGCGGGGAGGACTTCAAAGCCCTTCTCGCATGAGCTGGGCGGGTTGCGAACGAAGTAGCCATTGCAGCGTTCACAAAGCCATTCGACAATACGCTCTTCCTCAGTGAGTCGGATGATCTCGAGAAGGCGATCCAGAGGGTTTCGTGAGCCGCTGCCGTTTTCCGATTGTTCCTGGGCCCATTTGTAAACAAGCGAAAGTGAGACACCCAACTCTCCTGCAATCTCCTTTGGGCTGCAGTTTTTAAAGGCCTCTTTGAATATCTCGTAGCTCTCCATTGCTACCAGACTAGGGAGAAAGAGATTATTTAGCAAGGCTGCTAACGTGACGGGATATAGAGTTGCGATCCGCCCTTTATCATTTGCTTGGGGCTAAGTGCTCGTTTGTTGAGCTTGTTCAAATCAGCCACGGTGGTTTTGTAAAGCTCGGCGATCTCGGAGAAGCGTAGGTCCTCTTCAATGACCACGAGCTGTGGTTCATCGAGATCCGCCTTCTCCAATTCACGAACTTCGGGCTGTTTTGAGCCGGCGATATCGGTGAGGTAGGGATTGGGGCGTTCGGCGGGTCGGGGTTCTGGCCTGGGATCCTCTGGAGGTTTTGGTTTGGGAGAAATAGCTGGCTCAGGTGGCACGGGCGCTTCCCGTTTTGTGACGACGGGAGCAGGACTCGAGGATGCACCCGGAATGACCAACACTGTCCCGATCTTGAGCTTTCGTGGGTTCAATCCCGGATTCGCGCTGAGAAGCTGGTGAAGTCTGATGCCGTGCGCTTCCGAAATCCGACCGAGAATGTCTCCGCTTTTAACGCGATAGGTTCCGCCTGAGGAAGGAACCGGAAGAGATGCGCTCCCTTCCGGAATTGAAATGCTGTTTCCAATGGTGAGTTTTCGAGGATTGATACCCGGATTAGCGGCTTCAAGTGCGCTTACCGTCGTTTTATAGCGTCGCGCAATCGACCAATAGGAATCGCCGGAACGAATCCGGTGGGTGCGCCCGCTTGCTGTTCTTGTGTGAGGTTGTGGCGCGGGGCGGCTTCGCTCTTCATCGGCCATTTTTTGAAGAAGAGTCCTGAGTTGTGCCACTTCGGATTCGAGCCGATCCAATCTCTCGGAAACCGTCGCTGCCGAGAGCATCGAGGCCCCGGAAAGGAGCGCTAAGGTCGTAAAGCGCAGACTCATGGGCCCAAGTTAATCGCCGGGAAGGTTTAATTCAACTCTCTTTATTTTCAGAGATACGATACTAATCGGAGACCTGTTGATTACGATTCTCTTCGCGCAAGGTTTGGCTCCTTGCAGCGATTTCCTCGACATCAGCGATTGAGGTGACTTGCGAAAGCTGTTGGCGGAGCGGCTTGGCTCCGGGGAATCCTTTGCAGTAAGTCATCAGGCGGGAGCGCATCGCCATGAGGGTGTGCTTTTCCTCCCCGTAACGGTCTGACTCCACGGCGAGGCGGCAGTGGCGAATGACGAAGCTCCAGCGCTCGGCGATGCTTGGTCGGGGAGGGAGTTCCCCGGTTTTTAAGAAGCTCTTCGCTTCCGAGAAGATCCATGGGTTCTGCATTGCAGCCCGCCCGATCATGACGCCGGAGACGGCCGTTGATTCTTTACGGTGTTTCAGGATTTCGGCCGAGTCGATATCTCCGTTTCCAATAATGGGAACCCCGGAAGAGCGGGCACATTCGTCAATGACCTCCCAATCGGCCTCGCCCCGGTATCCCTGTGAACGGGTGCGACCGTGGATGGCAATTGCCTGGATGCCACAGTCTTCGAGGAGATGGCAAACGTGAGGCGCATTGATTGATTGCTGATCCCAGCCGATTCTGATTTTTCCAGTGACAGGAACCTGATCTCCCACTGCCTTGACGATCTTCGAAGCGGTGTCGGTGAGGAGAGGGCAGTCCTTCAAAAGTGAAGAACCACCATTTTTCGAGACGACCTTGTTGACCGGGCAACCGAAATTGAGATCGATGAAGTCGGGTTGTTTCCAATCAATGATCTTCTTCGCCGCTTCTCCCATCCGATCGCCGTCGGCCCCAAAGAGCTGAACTCCAACAGGGCGTTGTTCGTCGGTGAAAGTGGTATACTTTCGGGTTCGGTGGTCGGCCTGCATGATGCCTTCTGCAGAGACAAATTCTGTCACCATGACATCGGCACCCAACTCTTTGCAGAGGGTGCGGAAGGTGATATCCGTGACTCCCGCCATGGGCGCGAGATAGATCGGAAATTGATCCTTAAACCAAGGGAGCATTATTCCTCTTCGTCGGTGTCTTCGGGAACTGGGGATTCATCTTCAGATTCCTCTGCTTCTGCCTCTGGGGCGGCTTCTGAGTCGGTCGGATTTTCCTGAGTCTCGTTGGAAGATTCCTCGGAGTCTTGAGAGTTTGCGGTCTCTTCCGCGACCTCGGGTTCAGGTTTAGGTTCGGGATCCGGATCGAGAAGTTGGCGGACTTCTTCCTGCACCCGATCCACATCGGAAAGAGGAATTTGCGGATCCTTGATGATATAAACATCACCGGTTTTACGGTGCTCGTAGACCCGAAGAATCCCAGACGGGACTTCCTGGGTGTCGGTCTCGCGAAGCAATTTTTTCCGCTCCAGCATCACGGCGAGAATATAGCGGGCATTCTCGGTGTATTCCTCATCTTCTTCAACGAGGCGCTTCAAGAGAGTTTCAGGATCTTCATCGACAACATCCTCGGCCTTCTCTTCAACAACCGGAGGCTCATAAGTGGTGAGCCAGGTGGAGAAGGGGTTTTCCTTATCGTCGCGACCTGCCCAGGCCTCAATGGTGTAGTCTTTTCGCAAATAACCCGACGAATCAGGGTCGGGGAAAATGGCAGCGCGAATCTTTTGTCCAGCTTCGAAAGCTGTTCCGCTTTCGGCGCATTCGCGGGCCCGCGATTTGATGCTCCATGGTTCTTTCATGTGGTGAAGTTAAACGGGAATGAGTTTTCTTAAGGTTTGATAAATCGGGCGTCCGACAAGTCGGCGTTGAATGAGAACCAAGGCGACCGCAGTGGCAAGGATGTTGGTTCCCCAGGCAGCCCACATCGGGGGCATGTATCCGGATTCTCCCAGTGAAAGGAAAACGGTCGATGAAAACATCATGCCGGCGCACATGAAGATTGCGAGGGCGACTCCTCCGGCGGCACCACGTCGACTAAAGACAATTCCCAGTGGCGCCGCGAGCAGGACGATGGCGAGGCAGATCCCCGGTTGGGCCCAACGATAGTGCCACTGGGTTAGGAACCGACGCTTGT
Source organism: Akkermansiaceae bacterium (assembly GCA_965657795.1). Lineage (GTDB taxonomy): Bacteria > Verrucomicrobiota > Verrucomicrobiia > Verrucomicrobiales > Akkermansiaceae > SW10. The sequence continues at coordinate 871 of CBFHQJ010000128.1, read as the reverse complement.
TTCCCCATTCGGATTCACGGTTTTGAACCAACCAACTGTAAAGGCCGGGGATGCCCAGGTCCTCTGCTTTCAGTCCGGGCTTGATGAGTTGCCAGGGAGTTTCACTCCAACCTTCGACGATGTAAGGATCGGGTAGCCCGTCCACTTGCTTTGGATCGAGTGGCGATTCCCCGGTATCGAGGCGATTCGTCAGATCCCATTTGGTCACTCCCTGGAAGGTCCAGTTGTTAGTCTCGCGATCCCATTCCGCCCTTTCGGCCCGGATTCTCCACTCAGGCGCCCCTTCATCGGAGAAGGATCGAACGATGATGTTCCTGAGTGGTTCTCCCTGATGATAGTCATAGGGGAATCCTCCGATCATCCAAAGCCGGCGATTGTCCTCGGTGAAATAAACGACATTGCGGGCCCTGCTCAATGAACCCATCTTAGCCTCTTCAAGAATGGCGTCGTGATAAGCTTCAGCGGCCGGTGCCCAACGGTAATTGAATCCGAGGCAGGCCAGGCCTACCATAAAGCCCATGGCGATAAGGGGTGCGATTAGTCGAGCGACGCCGCGTCCGGTTTGAATGATGGAGACGATTTCCTGCCCCCGCGAGAGCTTGCCCAGGGAATAGAGCATCGCGAGAAGCAACCCGAAGGGAGCGAAGTCGACAAAGAACTTCGGAAAAGCCGCTCCGTAATACATTCCCATGAATCGAAAGGTGCTCCCGCTTTCGCGAAAGTCCGAGAGGTTTTCGGTCAGATCTCCGATCAGCCAGATCGAAAAAAGGGCGGTGAAACAGAGCGTGAAAGCTCCCATGAAAGAGCGAATGAGATAACGGTCAAGAGAACCGACCAAGCCGTAGTAAAGAGCTGCCAAGGCGGGAACCAG
>CBFHQJ010000127.1:0-12133 GCA_965657795.1 Akkermansiaceae bacterium | reverse complement strand
GCGGGTGAAGCGATTGCGATCGCCATCGACCTGAATGTAATGATCGTTTTGAAATTGCAGGGTGAGTTTTTGTCCGTCGATGAGAGCGTCGGCTTGGAGGACGACGGCTTCCTCGGCGGCGGAGGCTTCAAGCGCCGGAAGAAGGTCTTGGGTGAGTTTTTGTGTGGCCGTGTTTTGATCGAGAGTGAGTTGTCGGGCGAAGGTGCCGGAGTAACCGGTGCTTCCTTCGAGGACCATTTCCCAGATCGGATCGAAGCGAGGTTTGCTGCGCCAGGAGAAACGCCACAGGTCTTTTTCAGGAATCCCTTTTTCAGCGATGTTGCGGTAGAAATCGAAGTCGATAATGTTGAGGCGACCTTGTGGAAGGATGAGGAAGCGATCGTAAGCCCCGCGCCAAGTGGGGGCATCCATACCGGAGCCAGGGGTGTTGGTGGAGACGAGGAAGGGCATGCGATGGCAGTCGCCGCAGACGTTGGGTTGCGGTTTGCCTTCGTGGTTTCCTTTGAGGTGGAAGAGCTCGAATCCATCCTCGGCACGCTTTGAGAGGACGTTGGTGTAAGCGCGTCTTTGGGCGGGTGGATAAGGGATGGCGAGGAGAAAGCGGGACATGTAGTAGCGCTCATTCCGGTCGAGCAAGTCGCCCCTGCCGGTGGCGCTGTCTCCGAGTGCCATCGTGGATTTTAGGGCACTATCGACGACGTTGCGAACAGCGTTGTCCGGGCTGGAACCATCGACATTGGGAGGACTATGGCCACGGACATTTGCGCTGTTGTTTCCGCCATAAGGGTCGCCGGGAATGCCGTCCCAGTGGAAGGGAGCGGTGTCGCGGAGTCCGCGAAGTGGCATGGTGGAGCGAGGTTGAATTTGGTCGCCTCCTGAGACGATGGGGGTTTTGAGAACCCAGAGCAATTGGTCGGTGTGGCCGTCGGGATGGCAGCTGGCGCAGGAGAAGGTTCGGGAGCTGGAGGCGCTGGCATTATTGAAGGCGATGCGGCCGCGTTTGAAGGGGGCGGGGGTGGGGTCGTCAAGCCGGGTGGTGGATTTGACGACTGGCTTTGCGGGGTCGGAGAGGTCGACGACGGAGATGGAATTTTCGACCGCATTGAGGACCCAGGCTTGGGAGGGTGTGCCATCTTTGTTTGAGCGGAGTGCGATGCCCCGCGGAACGGAGCCGACCCGAACGTGCCCCATAATCCGGCCGTTGGCGGTGTTTACGGTCAAGACCTTTTCCGAGCCCGCGGCGGTGGCGATGAGGGTTTTGTCATCGGGGCTGACTTCAATTGCGAAAGGGGTGGCAAAGGCTTCCTGTGGAATGATTCGTTCAGAAGGAAGCGGTTCCAGGTCGATGAAGTCCGGTTTGTTGGCGGCGTCTTCTTGAAAGTCGACGCGGGTGATTTGGTTGAGGAAGGCGCGGTTTTGAAGTTCGGCGAGGCCGTGTTTTTTGGTGCCGGATCTGCCGTTGATGTGGTTGCGGGCATCGGTTTGGGCAACGAAGACCGAGCCTTTGGAGTCGACAGTAAGTCCGTAAAGAAGGGTTCCTAGGGTATCGACTGTTTCGATCAACTCATCGGTTTTGGTGTCGAAGATAAAGAGATCTTTGTCGGGAACATCGGGGTGTTTGACGATGTCGACGACGTGGCCCAGTGAGAGGATATTGTTGTGGGCGATGGAGTGTTCGTGGGCATTAAAAGTGACGAGGTCGCCATCGATTTTGTACCCGCCGGAGAGTTGCGTTTTATTGTTGGACTCGAAGGGCGTGACGTAGAGCTTGCCGTTTCTGACGATGATGGCGCGCGGGTCCTGTGCCGGAATGGGAAGATGCTTGGTGATCTTGCGTGAGGCGACATCAATGACGGCGATTTTGTTTTCGGACGAGAGAGCGACGTAGGCTTTTTGATTGCTGGCGAAGGCGATGCCGACGGGTTCGTCGAAGTTTGTGGCGCGCTTTTCGAGGTCGATGTCTTGCACGGTTGCGATGACGTTAAGGTGACTCGGGCTTTCGGAATCGGTGTCGATGACGCTGACGGAATCGGAGATGTGATTGCTGACCCAGACCTCGAGGCCATCGGGTCGGACGGCGATGCTAACGGGATCGATTCCGACGGGGATGCGCGTAAGAAGTTTGTTCGTATTGGCGTCGAAAATATCGACAGTATCAGCCGGGGTGTTGGCGACGAAGAGGCGATCCTGATGAAGGACGATGGGCTTGAAGTGAGGGCTGAGAAAGGAAGGGTGGCCGATCTTGGCGGGAGCGGGAGTCGTCTGGTCAGTGGAGTTGTCCTTTTGGTTCCGGGCAGGAAGGAGCCAGGCGCCGAGAAGGGTAAAGATGATGAGGAGGAGTCCTGCAAAAAGGCGTTTCATAGGATAAATGGGGCTTATTTGTTGAGAGGAAATTGATGCTCGTTCGCCCACTGTCGGGCAGTTTCAGGATCGCGGCGGTTCCAGGTCTCGAAGGTGCGCCTGGACAAGTCGTCGCGAAACGATGAGGCGGAGATTTTTAGCGCCCATTCGAGGGCGCTGCGAGGATCGAATTCAACGGCGGCGGTGGCAAGGCCGGCGATAGCCTGGTCGCGGGAGGATCCTTGGGGAAGTGCTTCGATCCAAGCGGTGGCGGCCTTGGGAGTCTGGGTGGTCCAATTCCAGAGGGTTTTGGCAAGGGCGGCATCGCGCTGAGGCGATCTTGTTTTGGAGTGAATCCAATGAGCGGCGCTTTCTGGATCTTGTTGGGCCCACTGGGTGGCGATGAGCTCGAGATGAGCGGGGTTGGGATTTTCGTCGAAGTATTGCGCCGCCTTTTCGGGATTCGTTTCCGACCAAGATTTCAGGGCAAAGGAGGTTGTGGTCTTGCTTTCGCCGGGCTCGAGTGAGGAGGCCCAAGTGAGCGCTTCTTCGGGTGAATGTCGTGCCCAGGATTCGGCAATTTCGTTGAGAGTGTGATTTCGTGCCTCGCCCGATTTCAAAGTGAGCGCAAGAGAAGCGGCTTCCTGTGGGTCGGTGGCGGCGATGGTTCCGAGCACTCCGGAATAGGCTCCGGCCTGCTGTTGGTCGGCAAGGGTGCGGGCCCAATCGAGTGTCGCTTGCGGGTCTTGGCGAGCCCACTCCTTGGCAATGGTTCCAGAGAGAATGTGGCCGATGAGAGGGTAGTAGGCCCGGGTATTGGAGGGGGAGGTGAGCCAGTCAGCGGTGCGTTTGGGATCGAGCGCGGCAAGGGCGGAAAGGATGCTTAGGGAGTGTCCCCGTTCGAGGGAAAATTGTGCGTCATCCAGCGAGGCGAAAGCGGCTTCGGGATCGGCCTTGGCCCAGCGGGTGAGGAGAAGGTGGGTGAGCATTTTTGATTCCGAATCCCAATCCGGAGTCTTGCTGCGAAGAATTTCGAGGGCCTCCGGAATGCGATCGGTGGGAAGATCGAGCGAGTAGGCTTGGAGGAGTCGGAGTCGTTCGGCGGGGTCCGGGTTGGCGAAAATAGCGAGGAGATCGGGCTCGCTAAAGGAGTTGAACTTTTGGGATGTGGAGGTCGTGGGGCTTCGATTGGAAAGGCTGTCTTGGGAAGGCTGGGAAACAAAAGTTCTTTGTTTTTCTTTGAGTTTGTTGATCTTGATTTGCTGGGTCGTGACGGCCGCGATTCCAATGGCGAGGGAGCCGAAGGCAATGAGGTTGCCTTTAACAAATGCGATGGCCCCGGTGGTGGTGGTGGTTTGAATGCTGTTGGTGATGGTCCCGGCGAGGCTGGCTGGTGCGGGGGAGACGGCGTTGGTGGGAAGGGTGGAGCCCAAAAGGGCGGTTGTGGTGGTGATCCCGCGTTTGGAGAGGATGGTCCGTAGTTTTGCAAGGGCCCGGTTGGTGCGCATGCGGGCGGCGTCGCCATTGATGCCAAGTTCGCGGGCGATTTCAGGGTGGGTTTTGTTTTGGTAGAATCGAAGGAGGACAAGGGTGCGCTCGTTTTCGGGGAGCTCATCAATGGCACCATCGATTTCGGGTGCGATTTGATCCCAGGGTTCGGAGGAGGTTTTCATGGCATCGAGATCGGCAGCGGTTTGCTCGCGTTTTTGGCGTCGGACTTCGGAGCGAACGTGATCGACCGATGCGCTATGGGTTTCGCGGTGGAACCAGGCCGTGAGGGGGAGGGTGTCGGGGATTTTGGCGGCTTTTTTGACGAGGCGAAGAAAGACAATTTGAGAAATGTCGCGGGCGGCTTCGGGGTTAGCGGTAATACGGCGGGCCACGGAGTGGACGAGAGGAAGGTGCCGGTCCACGAGGGTGCCCAGAGCTTGCCCGGATGGGTCGCTTAAGTGCTGTTTGAGGAGTTGGTGGTCGCTTTGAGGCACGGTTCGAGGAGAAATCGCTGCAGTTTGGGAAAAGCGAACAGAAATTTGGAGGAAAAAGGGGTGAAGTCCTGAACTGGCGGGTTGGTCGCGCTCAAACGAAAGTGCGCAAGATGGTGTTCGCTTTTCGGGCGCTGGTCCGATCAAGGTAGTGACCACTGATGGTAAATGAGAGATATCACTTTTTAGACGGTCTCCGTGGCGGGGCGATGTTGCTGGGACTCGTGTTGCACGGAGTGCTTTCGTTCGCCGGGATGGGGGCGTGGCTGGCCGTCGATGTGAAATCTGCGCCCGAAATTCTGCTGCCGTTTATCGATTGGATTCACGGATTTCGGATGTCGCTTTTCTTTTTGGTGAGCGGATTTTTTACGGCCATGATGTGGCGGAAACGGGGAATAGGTGGGCTTTTGAAGCAACGGCTTTTGCGGATCGGGGTGCCGCTGATTTTGGGAGTGATCATTGTTTTCCCGTCGATGACGGGGCTATGGGTCTGGGGCGAGCAGGTGAAGAAAGAGCGGGTGGAGCTTTCGACCCAGGTGGGGAGAGATTTGCCGGCGGCGGTTTTGCGAGGGGATGTGGAAGAGGTTCGCGCGTTGCTGGAGGATGGAAAAGATCCTAACAGCAGGGATGACAACGGCACCCCTTTGCTCCACCTCGCGGCAATTTCCGGTGATCGTGGGATGGCAGAACTTTTATTGGAGCAGGGGGCTGATTTGGAGGGGCGGGGAATGGATGGCGGGACGGCTTTGATCTCAGCCTGTTTCTTTGGAAGAGAGGATGTGGCAGTGATGCTGCTGGAGGCGGGAGCGGATGTTTCGGCGAAGGATGCCAAAGGGTCGACGGCGATGCAGGCGGCCGAGGCTGATTTTGAATTTGTGAAAGCAATCGCGGAGCACTTCCAGATTGAGGTAAGGGATGAGCATGAGCTGGCAAGGGAAAGACTGGTCGGAGTGCTGGAAGAAGCAGGCGCCGAAGGGGGCGGTGAGACTGATACTTTCTGGTATTGGGCGGGTGTCTTTTGGCCCGTCTTTCATCACCTTTGGTTTCTTTACGATCTATTGTGGCTTCTTTTGGTTTTTGTTCCGGTTGCTCTGATCGCGAAACGAATTGGAAGAAGGCTGCCTGATTTTTTGATTAGTGTGCCGGGATGTTTGCTTTGGCTGATCCCGCTGACGTGGTGGTTGCAGAGCTTGATGCCCGGACAGTTTGGCCCCGGGACTTCGACGGGAATCTTCCCGTGGCCGATTAAGTTGGCTTACTATGGCATTTTTTTCTTCTTTGGAGCCCTAAGCTTTGGTCGGGGCTTTTGGGAGAAGCGGGTGGGCGAAAAGTGGTGGGCATGGTTGGTCGTGTCACTTCCGTTTTGGTGGTGGGGACGAATGTGGGTGAAGAGTGAACCGACTTTGGGGTCTCTGGGGGCGGCTTGTTTTTGCTGGCTGACGATTGTCGGGATGATGGGGCTGTTCCGGAGATTTCTGAACGAGGGGCGGCCTAAAGTACGATACTTGTCAGACTCCTCCTACTGGCTCTATTTGACACATCTTCCGGTGATGATTGCGGTGCAAATTTTGATTAGTAGTTGGGAGATTCCTCTGGTCTTTAAGATCGTCATTGTCATCGGTGGAGTAACGGGAGGGCTTTTGTTGATCTATGGGTATGCGATTCGCTACACTTGGATCGGGGCCCTGCTGAACGGTCGTAAAAACCGGCCGATGACTCCTCCTCCCCTGCCGGTCGGGACGGAATAGCACCCTCTTTGAAATATTTCGCCTATCAGGCAGTATGACAACCATGGTTAAAACACTTTTGACATCGGCTTGTTTGGCTATGCCTGTTTTGGGCGCGCTGGAAATCAAGGATACCGAAGGAAAGCACCTTGATGTGCTTTCGGATGGCAAGGTTGTCGTTCGCTATATGTATGAGCACGACACTTCCTCGGAGGAAAAACATCATGCGACTTACAAACCGTATCTTCACGTCTTCGATACGGAGGGTAAGAAGCCGATCACGAAAGGCCCCGGAGGACAGTTTACCCACCACCGGGGAATCTTCATTGGCTGGAGTAAAATCAGGGCAAACGGAAAAGGCTACGATCGCTGGCACATGAAGGGCGGCGATATCGTGCACCAGAAATTTGTGAAGCAAGAGGTGAAGGACGGTGTCGCGACCTTTACCTCGGTCACCCATTGGATGGATGAAAAGGAGAAGCCGTTCCTGGAAGAGGAGAGAACCTTTACTGTTGCAGAGGGTTTTCACGGAGGGCGCGTCATGATCGACTTTCACACCAAGCTGACTCCGGTTGGTGGTGATGTCTTTTTGAAAGGCGACCCCGAGCACGCCGGTGTGCAATATCGTCCGGCGAATGAGGTGGATAAGAAGAAGACGAAGTATCTCTTCCCGAACGGAGTAACCAAGGTGAAAGGCGTGGAGGATCTTCCATGGGCCGCAGAAAATTACACTCTTGATGGTAAGCGGTATGGTGTCGTGCATATGAATGCTTCGACCAATCCAAAAGGAACGGTGCACTCGGCTTACCGCGACTACGGTCGATTCGGGGCCTTCTTCGAGAAAGAGATCAAGAAGGGAGAATCTCTTGAGCTGGACTATGGATTTCTCATTCTTGACGGCGAACTTCCCTCGGTCGAAAAGATCGACGGAGTCTGGAAGAAGTGGGCGAAGTGATTTTTGAGGAGCTGCTACCCCGTTCTTTCTGATGCTGACGAGCTTGAAGAAAGATCTTCCGCTTTCCTTTGGAACACTCGATTGGTGGTTTGCCCCCTTTTCGTTTGGGGGATTCCATGCTCCGGTCGATGACGATGGCTTGTTATATTCCCAGCACTATGGATTTTACACTTCACTAAAGAAATTTAAGTTTTTTACTTCTCACTTTCCTGACAAAAAATTTCGCCCATCAACTTGGTCTGAATTCGTCGAAGGAGAGAGCCTCTACTGGTATTTCGAGCGACGTCTCACGATGGAAGAATGGTGTGAAGTCATAGAGGAGATTTGGGGAAACCAGCTTGATCATGCTAAGGCGCTCATCTTCCAGAGAGTATTCGGACTCCTGCAAAATCGGAATTTTACTGTTCTCGAGTTTGGTCACGAGGGACCGAAAATGATCGTTCCCGGCTTGGGGGAATCACTCCATCAGGTGGGTTAACTGGTGAAGCCCTTATACCCTGATTCGACCAGTATCAGTGAGATTTTACACTGTATCTATGACCCCCGTGATTGCCTTCTTTCCTTTTCCTAGCTGGGTCGATAATTTGTGGTCAGCGTTTCCGCAGGGCGAGGTAATTCCTCGCCTTTTTTCTTAGTAAGGAGTTCTTGCTGAAGCCTCCGCCGGAAACGGTTCCGGAGATCCAGAGGTCGCAGGAAGTGCCGCCGTCGAGGTTGACGGCGTATTTGATGTCGAAGCCGGAGAGCGGCTGTGATTTGAGATTATTCGAGAGGCCTTTGAGGGTGGCGGTGTCGGCGTGAACGAGGCCAAAGTGGTTTTTACCATTCCAGATCATGAGCGATCTGGGGCGTTCGTTGTCGGAGGAAAGTCCGGTGAGGCTTTCTCCGGCCCAGACGAGCCGAGGGCCTGTTTGGAGGAGTTCGGTGGAGCGTTTGTAGCTATCGCGTGTTGAGAGGGTGACGTTTTTTCCATCGAGAATTCCGGTGCCGAGGAAGGAGGCTGAATTGAAGGCCCCTCGCGCATCTCCTCCGCTGATGACGAGGCCGAGGGGGGATCCGTCGGGGTTGAAAAAACCTCCGTTGATGGCGGCTAGGCCTCCGGAACCGGCCGCTTTTGCACTATCGAATTGCGAACCAGGGCCGTTCTTTTGATCGATGACTTTGAGGAAGTAGTCGCGGCGATCAAAGGTGACAGCCGTGAATTTTGTTCCATTGAGCGAGGCGGTGCGGACCTTGAGTGGATGTTTTGCTGAAGCTGCTTCCGGAGGAGTCACAGGTGTAACCTTGGGCGCGACGGCAGGTGCGGAGGGAATTGGTGACGACGGAAGAGGTGGCGGAGTAGGAGCCGACGGTGTCAGCGCAGGTGGCGGGGGTGCTTCGTTTGGGGTCTGGGTGCACGCTCCCATGGCGAAGGTCAGGACGAGGAAGGTTGGTTTTAGTTTTTTCATTTGGAGGCACTGGCGAGCAATGTTTGAAAGTTCGGCGGAATTTCCTCGCGGTCAACAATGGCGGTTTCGACGTCTTCGAAACCAGCCGAAGAGATCATTTCAGCCAGCTCGACTTCGGAGAATCCAAGCCAGGTGTCGTAATAAAGTTCGCGGGCCTTTTCGAAGGTGTGTTGAAGGAGGTCGAGCACGATGAGCCGTCCGCCGGGCTTGAGAATACGGTGAGCTTCGGAGAGTGCCTTGGCTGGTTGTTCGGCGTGGTGGAGTGCTTGCGAGAGGATCGAGAGATCGACGGAGGAGTCGTCGATGGGTGGTGACTCGATGTCGCCGAGGCGGTATTCGAGGTTGGGGAGTTGGTTTTCCCGGGCCAGTTTTTTGCCGAACTCGACCATTTTTTCGGAGTTATCGACGGCGATGACTTTTTTGGCGCGTTGAGCAATCAGCTGGGAAAGGGTGCCTTCGCCCGCGCCGAGATCGGCGACGACATCGTAGTTCAGGATTTTCAGCATGGCTTCGGCGAGGCCTTTCCAGGACCGGCCGGGGACGTATTCGCGTCCGAATTTTCCGGCGAGATCATCGAAGTAAGCCCGGACCTGGTCCTTGCGCTTGCGGAGAATATGACGGAGCGAGGAACGGTCTTTCTCGCGCTCTGGGAGTTCATGGCCGGCTTCGCGGACAATTTCGGCCAGACCTTCAGGGATGAGTGCGGAGTAGATGTTGTTCTTGCCGGAGCGCTGATCGGTGACGAGTCCTTCTTTTTTGAGCTGGGAAAGCTGGGTCGAGATCCGCGATTGGCCCATCCCGAGGATTTGCTGGAGTTCGGCGACCGAGAGTGATTCGTCTCCGAGCAGCAGCAGAATGCGCAACCGCGTGGGGTCGGAGATCATTTTGAGGGAATTGAGAATTGACGGCATGGGATTGGGTGATTACTTCGCATCAACGAATCGCGATTCGACGATATCAAAAACAGACCCATGAGCAAAAGCTTCATTTTCTCCTCAGAATCCGTCACCGAAGGGCATCCAGACAAAGTCTGTGATACCGTGTCCGACGCTATCCTCGACGCCTGCCTTGAGCAAGACCCCAAGTCCCGCGTGGCTTGTGAAACTCTTGTGAAGGACAACGTTCTCGCCCTTGCCGGTGAGATCACCACCGGTGCCAAGTTCAACTACGAAGAGGTGGCCCGCGAGGCTGTCCGTAAGATCGGTTACGACAAATCATACGCTGATAATACTGACTACACCTATACTTCGAAGTTCGATGCCGACGGCCTCTTCTTCATGAACCTTCTCGGCAAGCAATCCCAGGACATCGCCCAAGGGGTGGATGCGGATGCAGCTGATCACAAGGATACCGCTGAGCAGGGAGCGGGTGACCAAGGCATCATGTTTGGTTATGCGGCTAATGACACCGAGGAATTGATGCCAGCGCCTGTGGCTTATGCCCACCGACTTGGTGAGGCATTGACTAATCTCCGAAAGGACCGCGTCCACACCTGGCTACGTCCGGATTCCAAGACGCAGGTTTCCATGCAGTATCAAGATGGCAAGCCGGTGAGTGTCACCGCCGTGGTCGTCTCGACCATGCACGCCGCTGAAATCGACACGCCGGAAATGCGCGAGATCCTCAAGCGCGACCTCATTGAGAAAGTTATCCCTGGTGAGCTTCTTCGCGACGATACCCAGTATCTCATTAACCCAACCGGACGATTTGTCATCGGTGGACCTGAAGGCGACGCCGGACTCACCGGACGCAAGATCATCGTGGACACCTATGGTGGCATGGGCCGCCATGGTGGTGGTGCTTTCTCCGGAAAAGACCCTTCAAAGGTGGACCGTTCCGCAGCCTACATGGCGCGCTGGGTTGCCAAGAATATCGTGGCGGCCGGCCTCGCGACCGAGTGCGAACTCCAGCTCGCTTATGCCATCGGATATCCCGATCCCGTCAGCATCAACGTCAACACCTTCGGCACCAACGAGGTCGGCGAAGAGAAGATTGTTAAGGCGGTGAAGGAAGTCTTCAGCTTCAAGGCGGCCGACATCGTAGCTCAGCTCGATCTCCTCCGTCCTATTTATGGGGAATCCACCAACTACGGCCACTTTGGATATTCCTCCGCTTCGCTTCCATGGGAGCAAATTGACAAGGTTGATGCTCTTAAGGCAGCCCTCTAATTCACCCCCAACAAAAAAATCATTATGTCAGATTACAAAGTTAAAGATATCGGCTTGGCCGGTTTTGGTCGCAAAGAACTCGATGTTGCCGAGCACGAAATGCCAGGCCTTATGGCCACTCGTGAAAAGTACGGTCCTTCAAAGCCACTCGACGGGGTGCGTGTGATGGGATCACTTCACATGACGATTCAGACCGCGGTTCTCATTGAAACCCTCAAGGACGTCGGCGCCGATGTCCGCTGGTGTTCTTGTAACATCTTCTCGACCCAAGATCACGCTGCGGCGGCGATCGCCGAAAGTGGCACGCCTGTTTTCGCCTGGAAGGGTGAGACTCTCGAAGAATACTGGTGGTGCACCTGGCAGGCTCTTCAGTTTCCCAATCCTGATGGTGATCTTCCATTGGGTCCCCAGCTGATTGTTGATGACGGTGGTGATGCCACTCTTCTCATCCACAAAGGATACGAGCTTGAAAACGGATCCGATTGGGTCAACGAGCCCGCTTCTTCCACCGAGGAAGCCGTGATTAAAGCTCTCCTCAAAGACATTCATGCCAAGCAGCCCGGTATCTTCCACGCTTGGGTTCCCGAGCTCAAAGGTGTTTCCGAGGAGACGACGACCGGTGTTCATCGCCTCTACCAGATGCAGCGTGACGGGAAGCTTCTCTTCCCGGCGATCAACGTGAATGACTCGGTGACCAAGTCCAAGTTTGACAACCTTTATGGTTGCCGCGAATCCCTCGTCGACGGCATCAAGCGTGCTACCGACGTGATGATCTCCGGCAAGGTCGGCGTTGTATGTGGATACGGTGATGTTGGTAAAGGCTGTGCCCAGGCTCTCCGTGGCCAGGGTGCGCAGGTTGTTGTGACCGAGGTCGATCCCATTTGCGCTCTGCAAGCGGCGATGGAAGGCTTCCGTGTTCTCACCGTTGAAGACACTCTCGGTTGGGGCGATATCTACGTGACCACCACTGGAAACTTCAACATCATCCGTGCCGAGCACATGGAGAAAATGAAGGATCAAGCCATCGTTTGTAACATTGGTCACTTCGACAATGAGATCCAGCTCGACAAGCTCGAAGAGATGGAAGGAGTTGAGAAACTCAACATCAAGCCGCAGGTCGACAAATACACCTTTAAGGAAGGAAACAGCATTTACATGCTCGCTGAAGGTCGCCTCGTGAACCTCGGGTGTGCCACTGGTCACCCAAGTTTCGTGATGAGCAACAGCTTCACCAATCAGACTCTCGCGCAGATCGCGCTTTGGGAATCCAAGGATTCACGCGAGATCGGTGTGGAGGTTCTTCCGAAGGAGCTCGATGAGGAAGTGGCAATGCTTCACCTTGAGAAGATTGGAGCCAAGCTGACCAAGCTCACCCAGGAGCAGGCCGACTACATCGACGTTCCGGTTGAAGGTCCCTACAAGCCAGAGCACTACCGCTACTAGGTTTCGGATTTGTATTTTAAATTTTTGTTTTTCAAAGACCGCACTCCCCGGAGTGCGGTCTTTTTGTGGGCCA
>CBFHQJ010000126.1:0-12246 GCA_965657795.1 Akkermansiaceae bacterium | reverse complement strand
CCGACTTGCTCGCTATGTCAAGAAAAAATGGCGCTATTTTACTTGTAAGTCACTACAAATCAGACCGTTACCCGGAAAGTTGACGCAAATGGGTAAATTAGCTCCTATGCAATGACGGGGCAGACGGTCGGATCCTTGAAATCGGGAAGGCCGTCTGCTTTGCGCACAATGCGTTCGTTGACGTGTCGGAATTTTCCGTGGGTGCGGTAGTGGAGATCGGCGGAGGCGAAGTGAGTAGCGAGGGCGCGGCGGGGTTGGTGGCCGAAATTGGGAGGGTTGCCGTGGAGGGTGGTCGAGGGAAAGAGGGCGAGGTCTCCGGCGTTGAGAACCATGCGGCGTGGTTCATCGTGGGCCATGATGGTGATGGGGCCCATTTCGGGGGTGAAGTCGATGAGGGGAATCCAGGCGGTCAGCATCTGCTTGGCGCGGCAGGTGAGCCAGCGTGATTCTTCGCGATGCCAATGGTAGTCGACCTTGCCGGAAGTACGAGGTTCTTCGTAAAGGAGTTGATCGTGCCAGAAGCGGAGTTGCTTCAGGTCAAAACACTCTTTAATGAGATCGGCGAGCCGTCCGTCGCGGGTGAGTTTTGCGAAGCCGGAGCAGAAGAAGGATGAGTAGGGGTGTTTTCTCGTCCTGGCTTGGCACGGGCGTGGTTTGGGCCAGGCAAAGGGAGGAGTGAGGTCTTGCTCGCCCCGGTAGAAGGCGTCTTGTTCCAAAACGAGGGCCGCGATCTCCTCGCGCGGGAAGAAATTTCGCACAATGAGGTAACCTTCGGACGCGAGGAATTCGCGTTTGCGTTCGAGGGGGCGCAAGTGGAGTGGGGGCTGGTGCTCTGCGGCTCGGGCTAAAGCCCAAGCTCCGTATTGGCAGCGGCGACGAGGTCGCCGAGTTTGTCGCGATCGGAGGCGGCTCCGCGAGCCATGTCGGGCTTGCCTCCCCCTTTTCCTCCGGCGATGGGGCCGAGGTTTTTGATGAGGTTGCCGGCACCGTGGCCGTTGTTGTTTCCGTCTTCGCCGCAAAGGGCTCCGAGGTGGAGTTTGCTACCGTCGTCCACAATGATGAAGGCGGCCTGGGTGAAGTGGATCTTCTTTAAGCCGTTGAGCAATTCCTGAAGAAGTGCGGGGGACCCTTCGGTGGAGATGACAATGTTGCCGGTGATGTTTTGATCGGCGATAAGCGAGTCAGCCATGCGGGCGGCTCCGGCGGCTTGCGCTTTCTTGAGGGCCTTCTCGGCTTCAATGGCCTGTGCTTTCACTTCGGCAGCGGTGGCGTTATCAGCGACGGTGAGTGAGGGAGCGTCTAGTTTGGCGAGAGCGGCGTTGGCGGTTTCCAGCTTGGCGAACGCTTCGGTTTTTTCGGCGGTTTCCTTTTCCTGTTGTTCGGCGAGGAAGGTTTCGGCAGCGGGTCCGCAAACGGCTTCGATGCGTCGGACGCCGGCTCCGGTGGAGCCTTCGGATTTGATTTTGAACAGGCCGATCTCGGAGGTGTTGGTGACGTGGGTTCCACCGCAGAGTTCCATGGAATAACCGTCGAGGGTTTGATTGCCTCCGCCGATCTGGACGACGCGGACGAGGTCACCGTATTTGTCTCCGAAGAACTGCATGATGTCTTCGCGGTCCTTGACGTCGGTGTGGGGGACTTCGATCCACGAGACGGTGTCGCCTGCCTCGATGGAGGCGTTGACCTTTTCCTCGATGGCGGTGAGTTGCGCGGGGGTGAGAGCCTTGGAGTTGAAGTCGAAGGTGAGGCGGTCGGGCGAGACCGAGGAACCTTGCTGGGCGGCGTCGGATGAGACGACTTCGTGAAGGGCCCAGTGAAGAAGGTGGGTCGCGGTGTGGTGAGACTCGATGGGCGCGCGGCGGTCTCGGTTGATGGTGAGGGTGACTGTGTCGCCAACGGCGGGCAGGTCGCCTTCGATTTGGTGGGCGACGGCCGCTCCGATTTTTTTGGTGCCGGTGATGGTGGCGGAATTCAAGTTGCCGGTATCGCCTTCCTGACCACCCATGGTGGTGAAGAAAGGGGTCTGGTCGGTGATGACGAGGTCGTCGTGGATTTCGAGGACCTTGGCTTCGCAGGAGTCGTTTTCGAAGCCGAGGAATTCGGTGACGGCATCGGTGGAAATGTCGGCGGCGCGAACGACCGTCTTCTTTTGGGAAGCGCGTGAGAGTTCGCGGGCTTCTTCCATGCGGGCTTCGACGGCTTGTTTATCGAGGGTGATGCCCCGCTCGCGACAAAGGAGAGCGGTGAGGTCGAGAGGGAAACCGTAGGTGTCGTAAAGTTGGAAGGCGTCTTCGGGTGGGAATACTTTGCCGTCAGCTGCTTTCTCAAACTTCTCCATTCCCCGGTCGAGCGTTTTGTTGAAGGAGGTTTCTTCGGTGGCGAGGGTTTCTTTGACGACTTCGGCACGGGTTTTGATCTCGGGGAAGACGTGGCTGAATTCTTCGACGAGGGTATCGACGAGCTTGGGCAGGAAAGGTTTGGTGCCGTCGAAGCCGAGGGTGCGTCCGTATTTGACGGCGCGGCGGAGGATGCGGCGAAGGACGTAGTTGCGGCCGGTGTTGCCGGGGATGATGGCGTCGGCGATGGAGAAAGAGAGCGTCCGGATGTGGTCGGCGATCACGCGGAAGGCGATGGCTTCTTCGAGGGCATCGGATTCGTCGCCAGGATAGACGTCGTAGTATTTTTTGCCGCTGAGTTCTTCGAGCTTTCGGAAAATGGGCTGGAAGACGTCGGTGGCGTAGTTGGTTGGCTTGTCGGAGAAGTCGGTGAAGCCTTTGGTGTTTTGAATGAGGGAGCAGACGCGCTCAAAGCCCATGCCGGTGTCGACGTGTTTGGCTGGGAGGTCGCGGTAGGTGCCGTCTTCCTCGGCATTGTATTGGATGAAGACGAGGTTCCAGATCTCAATGCAGAGGTCGGAGTCCATGTTGACCAATTTGCCGCCGGTGTCGCCATTGGGGGTCATGTCGACGTGGAGTTCGGAGCAAGGTCCGCAGGGGCCGGTGTCGCCCATTTTCCAAAAGTTGTCTTCGACGTTGCCGTTGACGATGTGAACTTTGGGATCGAGCCCGGCTTTTTCGAAGAAGCCTTTCCAGATGTCATAGGCTTCCTGATCGAATTCGGAGGGATCGCCTTCGCCGGGAGCATATACGGTGGCGTAAAGCCGGTTGGCGGGAAGGCCCCAGCGCTCGACGACGAGTTCCCAGGCCCAGGCGATGGCTTCTTCTTTGAAGTAGTTTCCAAAGGACCAGTTACCGAGCATTTCGAAGAAGGTGTGGTGGTAGGTGTCGTAGCCGACGTCCTCGAGGTCGTTGTGTTTGCCACCGGCGCGGATGCACTTCTGGGTGTCGGCGGCGCGGGGGGGGGCGTAAGGGGGTTTTTCGGTGCCGAGGAAGTAGGGCACGAATTGGTTCATCCCGGCGTTGGTGAAGAGGAGTCCGGGGGACTGGGGCAGGATGGAGGCGGAGGGCACGATGGTGTGCTGTTTCTCCTTAAAGAAGTCGAGGAAGCTGTTGCGAATCTCTGCCGAAGTCATGATGGGGGCTTTAGGACCACATTTTGACGAAAGTTGGAAGTCTTTAGAGTGGAGAAGAGGGGAGAACGTCGAACGCTGAACATTGAAGGGGGAATTTTAAATGCCGGGAGGGTGGGGTGACTCGCGCAGAGACGCGGAGGCGCAGAGAGGTTGGTGGGCTTGGTTGATGGTGGGCTCACGCAGAGCAGCGGAGGGTTGCATGGATTTGGAGGCGGGGCGTTGTCAAATGGGGTTGGATTCTCTAGCGTGGAGACATGTCCGAGGAAACTTCGCCTTATTCTACTCCGATTCCCGATGGGCGATTGATGTCGCTGGATGCTTTTCGGGGCTTTGTGATGTTCTGGATCGTGGGCGGGGAGGCGCTCGCGCATGCGTTGGCGCAGTTGGACGGGCTGCAATCGGAGGCGTTGAACACGGTGGCGGTTCAGCTGAAGCATGTGGAGTGGGAGGGGTTCCGCTTTTACGATCTGATTTTTCCTTCCTTCGTTTTTATTGTGGGAACCTCATTGGTGTTTTCGCTGCGCAAGTTGCTGGCTCCGGGTGATCGACGGGATGCGGTGCGACGGGTGGTCTGGAGGGGGCTGCTGCTCTGGTTAATCGGGATCGTTTATTACGGGGGGATTTCGAAGGGGTGGTATGATGCGGGAACGAACCAAGGGGTGCGGTTACTGGGGGTGTTGCAGCGGATTGGGATTTGTTATTTGGTGACGGGCTTGCTGTTTATTTATGTGCCGGTGCGCGGGTTGGTGGCGGCTTTCGTGGTTTTGCTGGCTGGGTATTGGGCGCTTTTGTCTTACGTGGCGGTGCCGGGCCAGGGGGTGGTGAGTTTTGAAGAGGGGAGGACTATTACCAATTGGTTTGATTCGAAATATCTGCCGTTTTTCAAGTGGAAGGTGACCCATGATCCGGAGGGGATTCTTTCGACTTTTCCCGCGATCGCGACGTGTTTGCTGGGTGTGTTTGCGGGTTTGCTTTTGAAGAACGAGCGGATGGCGAGGGTGAACAAGGCGTTGATTTTGGGGACTGCCGGGGCGGCCTTGATCTTTGCGGGGAATTATTGGGGAGAGTATCATCCGGTGATTAAGAATCTTTGGACGTCTAGTTTTGTGGTGCTGGCGGGAGGGTGGAGTTTGGTTTTACTGGCCTTCTTTTATCTGGTGATGGATGTGGTGAAGGTGAAGAAGTGGGCGATGCCTTGGGTGTGGATCGGGATGAATCCGATCGCGATTTATCTGCTTTCGAGTGTGGTGGACTTCAACAAGATTGCGGATCGGGTTTTAGGTGGTCCGTTCGCGGGTTGGGCGAATGGATTGGTGCCCGGGTTGGGTGCGCTTTTGGTTGCGTTGGGCGGAATGGTGTTGGTGCTTTGGCTTTGCCGGGCCCTTTATAAGCGCGAGGTCTTTTTCCGAATTTGATGGCGATGCGGGAGTGTCCGGAATGTGGTTTTCCAATCGATCACTTCGGGGTGAATCATTGCCCGAAGTGTGATGGTCCGGCTCCGCGCGAGGTGCGGCAGGGCATGTTGGAGGTGGATGTGGCTCACGCAGGTGAGACGTGGGAGCATGCGCGGGAGAAGATTGTAGAGGCGCTGGATCAGGCGATTTACTATCGGCATGCGGGTTTGAAAATCGTGCACGGATATGGTTCGACGTCTGGGCAGTCCATCATCGGTCCGCGGGCGACGGCCTTTCTGCGTCATCTCGCAGAAGAAGTGGGAGGCCGGTATGCGGGAGACCGGAACAACCGCGGGGCTTCAATTATTTGGCTGAATCGCTGATTGTCCTTTAAAGAGGGTGGTCTAAAATCCCTCAATGATCTGGATTTTCACCCTCTATTTGGGCGCGTTTTTTTCGTGGGCTGGAGAGAGTCCGCGAGGATCAAGACCCCGGCGTTTCAGAGGGCCGGGAAGCTTCTCCTGATCGGCGCGGGATGCATGGCCTTCAGCAATGTGGTACAGAAAATGGCTTTCCCGAAGGGTGGTAAAGATCTGATGTTTTGGACCTCTTTGGGAGAAGCGGCGGCATGGGGCTGCCTGATTTTCGGGACCGTTACTTTCTTTGAGATGCTCTCGGAGAGAGACTAATTCTTGGGGAAGTCGATGCGCATTTGATCTTCCTCGAAGATGATGCGTCCGCCACCGCGTCTGGTGATCTCCTCTTCCATGGAGGTGAGTTCTTCAGCGAAGAGATCTCTCAAGCCTTGGAAGGCGTCGTGGGTGAAGAAGAGAAATCCCTGGGGGACGCGGGCGGGGCCAAAGCGGCCTCCGGCGGCGAGGAGATTCCAGATCCGGCCTCCGTCTTCGTAAACGTAGGTCGTGAAGGAACCATCTTCCTTTTTCTTGCGCTCGATGCGGACGAATTTGGAAACGGTTTGCGCGTGGCCCTTGATCTCGCGCTCAATGATGATCTCGGCGCGGCCGCCTTCTTCTTCGTCAAAGCGGACCCAGACGCCCTTCATTTTGACGTGGTCGGCTAGGAGGCCTTCCTGGCGGGCCTTGAGCTTGGTGGCGAGCCAGGTATTGAGTTGCTTCTCGGTGATGGTGACACTGTTGCTGCGATCTTTGGCCGCGAGTTGGATGAGGCCTGGAACGCTGGAGGGATTCTTTTCGCGATCGTCCTCCATGCGGCCTCTGATATCGGAAAGATCCTGCGACTGAAAGCTAAGGTAGATTCCGTAACCAAGCGCCCCGACGAGTGCGAGGGTGAAAAGGATAAAGAAGCGCTTCATGAGGGAAGAGTGAAGAGGTTGGGAGAGGGAGAGCCAACCACCAAATTGACGAAATTGACGAAAGCTCTATGCGGCCTAGTCCGAAGACTTGGCGGGCTTTGATTCCTTTTTCTCCGGTTTGGAAGAGCTGGATTCGGAGGCTTTTTTCTCGCCGGCTTTGTATGAATCCGAGCGGTAGTCGGTTTCGTAAAATCCGGAACCTTTAAAGATGATGCCCGCTCCGGTTCCAAGAAGGCGTTTGACCTTGCCGTCGCAGTCTTCCTGCGGGCAGTCGGTGAGCTTGTCGGCGTTCATGCTCTGAAAGACCTCGAAAACGTGGTCGCATTTTTCGCACTTGTAGTCGTAGTTTGGCATGGTGGATGGTGATTACGCGGGTTCTTCGGGGAAGTTTTCGAGTTCCCAACCGGAGTGACCCACTCCATCGGCCAATTCTTTCATTTCGGCAAGCTCGGCGGCGGAGAAAAGAAGTCCTCCGGCGGCGTCGGTGCGCTTGCGGAAGCCGGCTTCGATTTGGCCGGGGAGGAGGCATTTCTCGTTGCCGTGGCCGAGGATGTCGTCGAGGACGGCTTTCATGTTGGCGGATTGGTTGCCATGGACGAAGGCGCCGCTGGACCAGGCGTCGGGGTGGATGACCTGGAAGTAGAAGCAGGAAGTGGTTTTCGCTCCTTCGCGACCGCGCTCGGTGGGGATGTTCCCGCCGATGAATCCGCCGACGAGTTCGTTGATGAGGGCCATGCCGTAGCCCTTGTGAGCCCCGAAGGGGAGAAGGGAAGCAACTTTGTTAGGGTCTGTGGTTTCATTGCCGTCCGCGTCGACGGCGGCTCCGGGAGGAAGGGGCTTGCCTTCGCGCTTGAGCTGCTGAACGCGGCCCATGGCGACGGTGGAGGTGGCCCAGTCGATGACGATGGGGAATCCGTTTGCTTCCTGGGTTGGGAATCCCCAGGAGTGCGGGTTGGTGCCGAGGGTCGGGAATTTTCCGAAGAAGGGAACGACCTCGGCGAGAGTTGAGGTGCAGTTGGTGTAAGCGATGTAGCCTTTTTCGGCCGCTTTCATGACGTAGCCACCGCCCCAGAGGTAGTGGAAGGCGTTGTCGATGGCGACTTGTCCGACGCCGTATTCGTCGGCCATCTCGATGCAGCGGTCGATGGCGGCGACGGCAACGGCCTGGCCGAGCTTTTTATTGGCGTTCCAGACTTCGGAGGCTTTGAAGCGGTCGTTGACAACCTCGATTTCCGCGCCGGGGACGCAACCGCCGGTGGCGGAGCCAAAGAGGTGGTCGAGGTGGAGAGCTTTGAGCGCATTGTGAGTGCGGATTCCGTGGCGGGTGGCGTCCTGGCAAACCGAGGCGGCAACCGCGGATTCGTCGGCTTTGTAGCCCCGGGCCTGGTAGGCGGCGGTAACTAATTCATCGTGTTTGCTGGCTGGGACTACGTAAAATTCGCTCATTTGTATGACGGGTTTCGTTGCGCGGAAGACTGGCTTTTTCCGGCGAGATGGCAAGTGCCAAGCGATTCCTGCCCGAGGATTGCGTGGAAGGGGCCGTTTGCGGCAGGTATCACTGGGAAAAATGGGCACTGATTTTCTCGCTTGCATGAATGTAATTCTATGCAATCATTACTTGAATCTCCTCCGATAAAACGATGAATGACCGACTTTGCCGAAGAGCTAAATTTTCCGCCTTTCTTGCTGCCAGCTTCCTGCCCGTGTGGGTTGCGGAGGGGATGATTCCTGATGGGGATTTTGACGCTGGCGACGGGGTGGCATGGGAAACCAATAGTGGTGGCGGCACTTTTGTGTTCGAGTTTTTCGCGACTGGTGGCCAGAGCGGTGGCCACGGGGTGATTGATAGCTCGGCTAATGATGGAGGTTGGGGGATTTTTGTGACCGATAACGGTCAGGAGCTTTCCCTTGCTAGTCTCGGTCTGACTGCGGGAGAGGCCTACAATTTCAAGATGGATATGCGGGTTTTCAGTGGGTCGAATGTGGGTGGGTTCAAAGTGGATTTCTTCAAGAATGGAGTCGGCAATGGCTCTTCCGGAGAGATTTTCCCTCCGATTATTGGAACCGGCGCGACTTGGGAGACTTACACTTTCCCGATCTCGATTCCTGCGGATACCGAAGGGTTGAAGTTGGTTCCACTTTGGGGGAGTGGATCGAGGGTGGGCTATGATAATTTGAGTTACGACCCGGTTCCGATCGATGTGGATGCCATTACGGAGGTTCCCAATGGAGATTTTGAAGAGGGAGCCACTTCATGGGCTCAGGGTGGCGGGGAGAATACCACCTTCACTTTCGAACCGGCCGGCGGGAATGGGGGCGGTCATGTGGTCATGGAGAACAACGGGATGGGATTTGGGGTTTTGGTGGCGAATGGAGGATCGATCATTCCGCTGGCTGGTCTCGGATTGGAGGACGGGTTCGCATACCGTTTTTCGCAGGACATGAGGCTGTTTTCAGGAGCGGAGATGGGAGGTTTGAAGGTGGAGTTCTATCGCGGGCCGGAACTCAAAGGTGAGGCATCGTTCACTCCGGCGATTCCCGCGGAGGGCGGAGGAGACTGGCAAACCTACACCTTTCAGGTAGACATCCCTCTCGATGTTGATGGCATTAAACTGGTTCCTTTGGCGGGAATCGGATCACGGGTGGGATACGATAATTTCGTGGTGGGCTCTGAAGCTTTCCCGAGCCCGCCTGTTTTGAATGCAGATTTCGAGGCGGGGAACGCCTTTTGGACCGAGTTTCAGGTGGGAACCACTTATGCCTATCCGGAGGCCGGAGGTAACCCCGGGCGTTTCGTGGAGATGACCAATGATGGTTCGGAGGGCTCTTATGGGGTGATCGTTGCGAATGGAGGCAGCATTAGTCCAGTGAGCAGCTTTGGAATAACGGAAGAGGGAACTTATCAGTTTCAGGCGGATATCAAAATCTTCGAAGGTTCGAGCATTGGCGGACTCAAGGTCGAATTCTATGGTGAAGGTGGGGTTGATATTGGAAACACCGGCGACATGTTCCCAGCCTTGATTGGTGACGGGTCGACCTGGGAAACCTATACCTTTGATGTTTTCGTGCCGGACAATGCCGTGGGGCTCAAAGTGGTTCCTCTTTGGGGACCCGGATCGCGGGTGGGGATCGACAATATCGTCGTTCCCGGTGCTTTGCAGGACGGCTTTGCGGGCTGGATTGCCCGTTTTCCAGAGGTGGGAGAATTGACTGGATTCAATGATGATCCGGATGGGGACGGGCAGCCGAACGGAGTTGAAAACTATCTCGGAACCGACCCTTCACGGTCTTCAGCGGGCTTGAGTTTGGGCAGCTTAAATGCAGCGACAGGAGAGATCATTTTTTCCCATTCGATCAATCTCGAGCCCGTTCCTGAGGCGGCCGATGCGAGCTACTTTTGGTCGACCGATCTGGTTAATTTTTATAGAAGCGGGGAAGCTGCTCCGGATGGCACTGCGATTACTTTCGACACCAATCCCGGGATCCCGACCACCGGGCTGACCCGCGCAATCCGGGCTGTTAGCACGGGGACACAGGTGCCTTCGCGGGTGTTCATGCGACTGCAGGTTTCAGCAGCTTCCAGATAAGGGAGGTAATCCGGATCACTCGAGGAATTTTAAACTCTCGGCCAGAACATCCAGTCGGGGATTCCCGCTCTTGCTGTTCCTGGCTTTCTTGAGCCACGATTCAGGAACCGCCTTGGTCTCTCGGAGCTGCATGTAGGTGTTGATGATGAGAGCCTGGTTGGTCCGCGAAAGCTCGCCGTTGGCGAGTTCGGCGGCGAGTGCTTTGAGGGCGGTTTCCTTTTGGCCAATCCGGTAAAGGGCTTGAGCCGCTTGGGCGCGGTTGATGGTCTTGGCATCGGAGAGGGCTTTAATGAGGAGTTCTTTCGCGGGAGCTGCTTTTGTCCCCAGGGTAACCAAGCCGCTGAGTCCCCAGTAGCGTTCAACAGGATTGTCGGAGTTTGTTGCGTTTTCTAGTGCTTTAAGATTTTCTTCGTTGTTCTCCGAAGCGACGTAAGCGAGTTCGAGAAGTCTTTGAAGTGGGAAATCCTTGTGGCCGACCGCAGTGGCGATGGGTTGTTCTCCCGCGACGGAATCGAAGAGAGGTTCAGGGACGAGAGCGGTGTCGCGAATGATCGCCATTTTATTTTTGAGGGCAGAGCGCATTGCCGAGAGCTGTTTTTTAAAAGCAGGATCTTTGGCGAGGTTGTTAAGTTCCCAGGGATCATTCCGGGTGTCATAAAGTTCCTCGGTCGGCTGGTCGTTTTCCCAAATAGAGGCCTGAACGCCTTTGAGTTTTCCTTCCTTCCATGCTCTCTGCCAAGCGACCCAGGAAGGCATTTGGAATTGATAAAATGAGTAGGGAGCAGCCCAGACGTGCGGGGTGAAGTGGCGCACGTATTTGAATTTCCCATCGGTGAGCCCGCGGCGGAGGCCATAGATTTCATCGAAGCGGTCGGCGAAGAGAAAGGCGTGATGATCTTCGGTGGGCTCCTTCCGGTTTTTTCCGAGGAAAGGGCGCCCCTGCATGTTGTCATCCTTTGTTCCGATGATCGAGAGGACGGTGGGAGCGAGATCGACGAAAGCGACGACTTCATCGCTGGGCTTCCCTGGAGTGAAAGGGGAGAGGCTTTGCCACTTCTCGGGAACGTGGACGATCATGGGAATGCGGACGCCGGTGTCATGGAGGTAGCGTTTTCCGCGAGGGGTTGGGCCACCGTGATCGCCGTAGTAAAAGATGATGGTGTCGTCTGCCAGTCCATCGGCTTCAAGTTGAGCGAGGATTTTGCCAATCTGCGCGTCGGTGGAGGTCATAATGTCGTGGTAGCGGGCGACGTCGCGCCGAACCTCCGGGAGGTCGGGAAGGTGGCCGGGAAGAGTGAGCTCGGCGGGATTGAGTCGGGTTTTCGGAGGAATGAATCCTGACTTCCGGGACTTCTCGAATTTCTGGGGAAAGAGTGAGCTCTCGTGGCAGGTCGTGAGATTAAAGATGGCAAAAAACGGGGAGCCTTCGGGGCGGTTTTTGTAATGGGCCTTGCGATCGCAGGCGTCCCAGTGACTCTTGTCGTTTCCGGCGTAATTGTAATCGGTCTTCGAGGAGTTGGTGCAGTAGTAGCCGGCCTTTCTCAGATGATGCACGTAGGTTTTGAGATGAGATGGGATGGCGTGGCGGCTCCTCATATGCTGGGTTCCCATCGAGGGGGAATAGCGACCCATGAGGATGGTGGCGCGGGCGACGGCGCAGACCGGAGCATTCGAGTAGGCTGCCGTGAAACGGGTGCCTTTACCGGCCAAGCTGTCCAGGTTTGGAGTCCAGGCTTCGTCGTTGCCGTAGCAGCCGAGCCAATGTGAAGCGTTATCCTCGGTGGTGATCCAAAGAATGTTGGGGCGGTCGGCTGCGAGCGTGATGAAGGGAAGAAGCGTGAGAAGAAGGATTCGTATCATTGTCTTGTGTGGATTTGTGGGTGGACCAAACGGAGGCTTTACCTGTCGGCTTTCAAATTCGGGGAGGCAGGACCGCCGGTTGAGGCGGCGAATTGGGTCATTCCCTACCGGGAAATGGTGTCTCCGGGATGCTCTTGATATGCATTTTCTACACTTTGCGGCTGCAAAGCACATTTTTTTGGGGGTGGATCCGGAGTATTTTTGAAGCATTCAATGGTCGAGATGGCGTCATTCCGGGGTGTGAGAATTCATTTTTAGTTTAAATAAACTACTTATGAATAGAGTATTACGATTAAATATGCTTCTCGAGGGTTTAGAATATCTTGATTTTTATGAAAAAGACATCATCTCGCTCTCGGGGACGTCATTCCTTGAAAATAATTTCTTTAGAAGGATTTCTGGTCATTAAACGTATATAAAATAACGGAACGAAGCGCACAACTTCAAATTCTTTAAGCCTGACCCAGGGCCATCCAGCTAGGGAGAGTAAACGACGTTATCAGCCGATTTCCGCAAATCAAATCCACCTTGCGACCCGAA
>CBFHQJ010000125.1:0-12302 GCA_965657795.1 Akkermansiaceae bacterium | reverse complement strand
CATTCAGCACGACTTCCTCTTTGCTTTCCGAAAATTCGTCCGCCGAAAAGGTGACCTCTGAATTAAAGACGCCCGGATTCGAGGGAATCAAAGTAAGGGTCATCTCCGAAGTGGTGCCAACCGCAAGCCCACCTTTACGTGAAACGAAGTCGTTGCCATCGAATGCAGTAATCCAAAGTGGACCGGAGGCCTATTGACCGGAAGCCACCGGAAGAGTCTGTGAAAATTTGATGTTATTGGCGTCTTCCGAGAGTCCGGTATTGGAAATCTCCAAGCCAAGATCCACCGGATAGCCGGCGCGAATCGTTTCGGGAGCATCGATACTCACTGCCAGCGTAGTCATCGGCTTGTTCGCGCCCGGCACCGCCCGGGTCATGTGATAGCCTGCGGTCGCAATCTTGTCGTTTACCTGGTTCACGTAAAACGGAACGAAAGTATCATAGCTGATGTTTTGGCTGGAGATGAGGACACTGGCCGTTCCCGCTGCAGTATGGATTCCCACGATGGCTCCCCGCCCGTCAACGTTTGCCAATGAAGGACTCCCCGAGTCACCGCCTTCGGTAAAAGAGTCATTCGCATTTCCAGTAAACAGAAGGGAGTTCTCCTGATAGGTCCATGAGAAGACCTCCGTCCGCTTGATGCCGGTGTTGGCTCCGATGGGAGTCCCCTCTCCAAACTGACTACGAGCCTGAAAAATCGCCCGACCCGCTCGCAGCGTGGGCGTCCCCGGACGTCGATGCCCCATGAAGATCAGTTCCTGCCCGGTATAGCCAGCCTCAGGCAGACTCAGAAAAGGTTGAAAATTGATACCCTCATTCGGTCCCACTTCAGTCTCCAGAGTTCCCAAAACGAGGTCGCTCGGCTCCCCGTCTGAATTCAGAATCGTACTCAAGGATTCGATCGCGTAGGTGCGGACTACGCCATCCCCGGCGAGGAAGCTCAAGCTCCCGTTGGCAGAAGGGCGGAAGTGGTAGGCCCCCACGAAATGCTTCGGCGAAATCAAGGTATTCGGCGAAATCAAGGTAAATTGGCGACGGCGTTCAACCGCTGTGTTTGGCGGCGCTATATACCAACCGACACCGGTAAGATCGACATTACTGTATATGAAATCGGGATTCGCAGCAGGAGCAGACGGGAATGCCAGAAAACGGTCGTGAAGAGTGGAACTATAAGAACGGACCTGCAGCCCATAAGTCGACTGAAGCAGAAGAAGAGGAAGTAAGAATTTTTGCATAGCTAGGAATGAACCTTTCGCAACGGGCAACGATCACCGGCCTCATTCGGATGCAAAGAATGTTATTTTTCTTCCCTCTTTGAAGGAAAGGCGCCTTCCGAACCCAAAATAGCAGCAAGCAACTCCGAGGGGTGATCGACCACAAGACTCGGCCCGCTTTTCTCCAATGCGTCCCTGCTGTTGAATCCCCAGGTCACTCCGACAACCGGGACTCCTGCTTTCCGGCAAGCCTTCACATCACGCACTTCATCACCCACATAAAAAAGTTGAGCCGGAGCCACCGAAAAACGTCGGGCGATCGCTTTAAGACACCTCGCCTTACCCTGCAATCTGGGGCAACTCGAAATAAAATCGAAGTGATGCCGCACCCCTAACCTCGTCAAAAAAAACTCCACGTTCTCCACGGAATTTGAGGTAAGCACACCACATTTGACCGCACCCTCACGCATCGCCGGAAGAACTTCAAAAACTCCGGGGCAAGGACTGAGTTCATCAAGTTGTTCGTGCAAAATCTCCTTCGCCTTTCTTAGCAGACCAGGCAACGAGCGTCGCTTAACGCCCAGAGTTTTCAAAATCTCTCCAAGATTCAAATGGCGAAGCTCAAGAGCCTTCTCAAGACACAGTGCTTCATATCCATGGTCAGGTGCCAATTGATTGAAAATCAATCTGCCTGCCTCAAGAGTGTCCGCAAGGGTTCCGTCAAAATCAAAAATCAGAACCTCTCTCACAACGGCCTTCTCCCCCCCCGGATCACTTCGTCTTAGACTTCAATTGCCTTGCCTGCTTCCGGCACAATCACCCGATTCTCAAGGCCCCGTTTCTTCGCTTCCTCCAACAGCCTCTCTATTGGCTCTTCGGGAGGCTCATTTCCCAAGGGAAAAGTTCCATAGTGCATCGGAACCATAAACTCAGCTCCAAGATCTTCAAAGGCTTGAAGTGCCTCTTCGGGATTCATGTGCACATCCCGACCACTCGGCGCGTCGTAAGCTCCAATTGGCAGCAGCGCGAGACAGATATTTTCGCGCGCTCCGATCTCTTTGAAGCCTTCAAAGTAAGCGCTGTCACCACAGTGAAAAACACTTCTCGTTCCCGAGCCCACCAAAAAACCGCCATAGTCGCGCTTCACATCGGCCCCATATCGGGCTCCCCAATGATGACTCGGAGTGTGCACCACCCGCATCCCGGCGAACTCACGTTCCTCCCAAACCTCCATCTCCGTCACATTCGAAAAACCCAATCGCTTGACCAGGCTCCCACTCCGCTGCGGCACCACAATTCCCTCCCGCGCTTCAATGGCACGAAGAGATCTTTTATGGAGGTGATCAAAGTGCGCGTGCGATACCAAAACGAGATCGAGATCCGGAAGATTTTCAAGGTGCAAGCCCGGCTCGGTCTGCCGTTTCACGGGCCCGTGAAAATTGGCCCAGTTCGGATCAAAAATAATAGCGTGAGTTCCAAATTGAACCAGAAAAGAGGCATGCCCGATCCAGGTCGCGCGGATCACCCCTTCCTCCGGCGGAGTCAAAATCGCAGCCTGGGTTTCACCCGCCCGCTTCTTCAAAAGCTGCGGCAACAAGCGATGCCGCCAGAAGGTGTAATTCCGACCCGGCCAGCCCCGCTTGGGCTTTAAACCTGAATTGCGATTCTCCTGTTCCATCTTCCGGTTACGAAAGGCTCTTCGCGATCTTATCGGCCCAGTGCTTTGCCAACCCCGCATAATCAGTGTTCCCCTCGGCATAGGTGATCCCGCGTGATACATTGATGACACTCGCCGCATTCCGACCACTTCCCGCAAGTGAATCAAGGGATCCCCCCTGCGCTCCCAATCCGGGAACTAAAAGTGGAACATCCGGAAGATTCGCGAGAACACCACCATCGGCATTGGTCAGACCAACCACCAGTCCGGTCGTCGTTTTGCGCCCCTCGGATTGGGCTCGCTCACAGAGCTCACCCACCCGCTCGAAGAGTCTCTTCCCTTCACAATCCCGGCGCTGAAAATCAACGCTTCCGGGATTCGAAGTCACCGCCAGGAGGTAAACTCCCTTGCCTTCCCAATCAAGGAAGGGCTCAAGCGTATCGTATCCAAGAAAAGGATTGAGCGTCACCGCATCAACAGCCCAATTTTCAAAGTAACTACGTGCGTAATATTTTTGGGTCTCTCCGATATCACTCCGCTTGGCATCCAGAATGACTGGCACCTCCCTGGGCATGTCTCCGAGAACTTGGTCCAGAATCTCGAGACCGCGCAGGCCCATCGCCTCGAAGTAGGCGATGTTCGGTTTGAATGCCGCGGCATATTCCGCGGTTTCGCCAATCACCCGCCGAAGAAAATCGGGAATCGCGTCCACACCACCCTCCGTCATGTCAGGCCGGGGATCCAGCCCCACGCAAAGAGCAGATCCAGTCGTTTCAAGGCGGGACTTCAGACGTTCAGCGTAGGTCATGGAGAAACCCTATTCCAAGGCCTCCACGAATCAAGACTCTCTCTTATCAGATGGAATCCGGCAGCCAAT
Source organism: Akkermansiaceae bacterium (assembly GCA_965657795.1). GTDB lineage: Bacteria > Verrucomicrobiota > Verrucomicrobiia > Verrucomicrobiales > Akkermansiaceae > SW10. Next base: position 8,555 of record CBFHQJ010000125.1, on the reverse strand, counting down.
CCCCCACACCGTTTCGATGATTTAAGGAGCGACTGGGGCCACTTCGACCTTTTTCCAACTGCGCGGTGCAATCGTTGAGAAATTCAGGGTTCATTGATCCTTCGCTCGCCCGGCACCTCTCCATTCAAAACCTGCGATCGTTCCTCAGCAGCATCCACCGGGGAGTCACCAACCAAACGACGATGATACCAGACCAGCCAAAGAATCAGCGAGGCCACGTAAATCAGACCAAAATTCGCGGCAATCTTGAGCGGAAAGTTGGTCGGTGTGTCCGAGGCTCCGTGGCAACCACAATTCAAATCCTTGATTCCGAGGTTCCACGCGTAAGCGAGGGCCGCATTAAAGGAACCCAACATTCCGATTAAAATGACCGATCCACCCACCTTGGAGTAAGGAATCAAAAGGGCCACCGCCGCGATAATTTCGAACCAAGGCACAAGATAGGCAATAAAAGCATCGGTCGGTGCGTCAAAGAAATTGGAGCCATCAGCAGACCACGGCGCCACCCACTCGAACTGAAAATTCCCAACCGACTTGGTAAACGAAGACAGATCCTCAAGCTTCTCGCATCCGCTCCAAATAAAAAAGGCGGCCAACGCGATGCGAAGATTCCATTCCAAAAACTGCGTCGGTCGCATGGCTGAAAGGTATCACAACCAACGCTACCCGTCCAAGCCCACATGATCGCCACAAATGCTCCCTTTCCTTTTTCATCTAACCCTCTATTTTTTCACCCATGAACCTTTTCAAGCATGCGATTTCCCTCTTCGCAGCCAGCCTTTTCCTGCTTTCCTGTGGCGGGGAAGTTGAATCAGCCCGTCTCGCCAGCGAAAGCCGGGCCTCCGAAAAAACAGCACAAGGCATCTACAATGAAGCCGTAGCCGCTGAAAAAGCAGGTAAACTTGGCAAAGCCACAAAGTTGTATGAGAGAATCGTCCTCCGTTACCCGCTCTGCCCAACCGCTCCGGATTCAGCCTTCCGATGGGGCAAGCTTCTCGAAAGAGATCGCGAACCGCTTGAAGCCTTCGAAGCCTATGACGCCATCCTTGTCAAATATCCCGCCTCCCCCCACTACGCCGAGGCCATGAAGCGACAGGAAGTGATTGCAACCCAAGTCGCGGAAGGTCACATCACCAAATCTCTGATTGGCTTCAAAACTCCCATTGAGCTCAAGAAAAGCGCCGAAATGCTCGCCAAAGTCCGCCAGAACGCTCCCCGCGCCCCGTCAGCCGAAAAAGCCCAATACACCATCGGCCGGATTTACCAATCCCGGGGCAAAGGAACCCTGGATACCGTCCGTGCCATTTCTGCTTTTAAAGAATTAACCCGGGACTTCCCGGACTCAAAGTATGCACCGGACGCCCAGTATCGCATTGGCGAAATCCTGCTGGCCGAATCCAGAAAGGGGAACCAGGACCGAGCTAACCTTGACCGCTCAAAGCGCGCCTTTGAAGACGTGGTCATTCGCTATCCGAATTCCAAGCAGGCCAAACTGGCCAAGGCCCAGATCGCAAAACTTACTTCCGGAGATATCCAACGCTCCTTCGAGATCGCTGAATTCTACCGTAAAAAAGGTCAGATCCCCTCAGCGCTCTTTTACTATCGTGAAGCAGCAAACCGCTCCAAGCCCGGCCCGATCCGTACAAGCGCCCAATCTTGGATCAAAAAGCTTTCTGCCCAATAAACGCTCATGCGCCTCGCCCTTCTTGCTCTCAGCCTTGGCCTCTTGACTTCATGTGCAGGTTATCGGTTTGGCGGCAATAAACCCGAGCATCTGAACGGAGTAGAATCGATCTCCGTCCCCCTCGCGAGGAGCCGCGTCGTTTTCCCACGTGTGGAAGCTCTGACCACCAATTCAATGGTGGATGCCTTGGTGGAAGATGGCACCTACCGTCTCGCCACCACCGATGGATCCGACGCCACCCTTGCAATCACCATCGATCAGCTTGAATACGTCCAGGTTCGCTCGTCCACTGTCGACGTTCTGCGCTCTGAAGAACTTCAAATCCGTGTGACCGTCTCTTATCAGTTGATCGATAACAACCGGCCCGGAGTCGTCCTCGACGCGGGTCGCGCCGATGGAAATTCACGCCTCTTCGTGGATGACAACCTTCAGACTGCCCGGGTTAATGCCCTCCCCGATGCTTTGCAACGCGCCACCCAATCTATCATCGCCCGCCTCGCAGATGGCATCTAAAGACAGCACACCAATTCCCCGGGTCATTTTCGTTCCAACTCCCATTGGGAACCTTGGAGATATCACTCTGCGGGCGGTCGAGACTCTCCGCGAAGCCGATCTAATCGCTTGTGAAGACACCCGCCATTCCCTGCGACTTCTCAATCACCTCGAAATTTCCCGGCCTCTCATTTCCCTGCACGACCATAACGAGCAGCAACGAATCCCCGAGCTGGTCGAGCGCGCGCGCAACGGCGAAACCATCGCCATCATCTCGGACGCGGGCACTCCGTGCCTGTCGGATCCCGGTCATCGCTTTCTCAAAGCCTGCCGGGATGAGGAAATCGATTTCACAGTCTTACCAGGCCCCTCAGCAATCACGACCGCCCTCGTGGCCTCCGGATTCCCACCCCATCCCTTCTCCTTTCACGGCTTCCTCCATGTCAAAAAAGGCAAACGGGGCAAACAGCTCCAAGCAGCCTTGGAGAGCCATGAAACCACCCTGTTCTTCGAGTCTCCCCATCGCCTGCCATCAACTCTTGAAATCCTAAACGAACTGGCTCCAAAGCACCCCATTTGCGTTGCCCGGGAACTCACCAAAGCTTTCGAAACATTGCACCATGGCACCAGCGGCGAGATCGCCACTTATTTTGCCAAACGAAAGGTCAGAGGTGAAATCGTCCTCCTCATTCCTCCACCACCCAAGGACAATGCGCGTTGATAAGTGGCTTTGGTCGGTTCGACTCTACAAAACCCGCAGTCAGGCTTCCCATGACTGTTCAGCCGGCAAGGTGAAGCGCGATGGTAAAACCCTCAAACCAAGCGCAGCGCTTAAGATCGGCGATACCCTTGAGGTCCCATCACCGGACAATACATATAAGCGCTCCATTGAAATCGTACAACTCATCGAAAAAAGAGTCGGAGCACCCTTGGCTCGTGAGGCTTACCTGGATCACACCCCGGCGGAAATTCTCGCCGAAGCAGAGCGTCGCCGACTCGCCAATAAAGAAAACCGGCAACGCCGCCAGGAGGGCGATCAAGGACGCCTCACCAAACGCAAACGACGCCAGTGGGAGGAAGGTGGCGGCAGCTTTTTCTAAGCCCTAGCGATTGACCCTGATTTTCCCGTCCGAAAGACCTTGGGTTTTGGTTTTGCTGAGAGTCGGACCAGTGGGAGTGGGAGCAGGAACAGGAGTGTCCGCCGCAGGCTCAACCGGAATTGGTTGAGAAATCAGTGGATGAGGAGTGGAAGTCGCGGGCTGATTGGCTGGAAAAACCGAGCGCACGGTCTGTCCGCCGGGAGGAACCAGAGGAGTCGGGACCAAGGCCTCCGAGACGGGAATCCGAGGCAGTGGAGTGCCCACCGACTCACTGACAGGGCCCGCGGCCGCGGCCGCCTCAGCGGCCGAAATTGGCTGGGCTGCTCCCCTTTCGCTATCGACTACTACATCCTTGGGATTGACCCGGTTTATGGGAATCGTGACAGCTGGAGGAGGCGTCACCTCCGCACGCAAACGATCCGACTGCACATAAACCGGATGAATTGCTTCTTCAGCGGCCGCACGTTGGAGGCCTGGAATAGAAATTGGAGTGGTGTGGCCATCCATCGACTTCTTCAGTTGGTCTGCTTCCTCAGCGCTACGCTTGATCCACGGCAACTGTTCCAACTTGGGTAGTTCTTCTGTGAAGTCTCCCCAAAGCCTCTCGGAGTCATCGATCCATAAAAGAAAGTGCTCAAGGTCCGGCGTGACCAAATCAGGATCAGCTTCAATGGCTGCTCCATAGAAGCGGGCCGCCTGCATCACCATACCATGATGGAGGAGGGCATTTGCCAATCCGAGGCTCTGGACCGCCTTGCCTTGGTTCTGCCTCATGATTGTATTGAGGAGACGAATGGCTCGCGATGGACGGGCTTTCCCGACCACTTTTGCGGCAAAGGCGATCTCCAAGTCGATCGAAGGAATCTCTGGAGCCGTCCAAACCAAATCGGCTGCTTCCTTGGTATGTCCCTGATTGTAGAGAAGATGCGCCAACTCTTTTCGAATTCCCCAATTATCCACGTTGCCTTTCAGCTCCTCTTCCAAAACGCTTTTTCTTTCCAGAAAACGGTCCAAATCTCTCATATTTAGGACCTGCTAGATACCACCTCCAATCGCATTCGGTCGAGAAATAAAAAGGAAGTTAGGATAGCTTTAGGATCGCAGATTTCATTGCGAAAAACAGAATCCGGTCACTCCTCTCTCAAGAGATCACACCTTCTAAACACCTGAATAATTTCAGATGAGTCCATAAAGAATCCCGTGATCCTGAAGGACCACGGGATTTCTGGAAATTGGTAGCAACGGGTGGATTTGAACCACCGACAAAAGGCTTATGAGTCCTCTGCTCTACCCCTGAGCTACGCTGCCGTTCGGCGGTGAATTATCGTCGAAGCACGGTTCTGTCCAATAAAAAAAGCTTCAAGATCGCATTGACTGCAAATTTTCGCCAATCTCTCTGAAATGAAGTGGATTGCCTTCCTGATTTTGGCACTCGGAATCATCGTGGTCTGGCCACGAGGCGAAAAGACCCAGAAATCCATATCCTCCAAAGAAAAGATCACCTCTTCTCACCGGCGTTCCAATGTGTCCAGAACTTCTGCCCAATTTGGTTCCATGCGAAGCTTTGCCAGAGAAGGTGAAGCAGCTCTGAAAGACCAAATTGTTGAACTCTGGCCCAAGATCAATCCTGATCTTCCCGCTCGAGACCCCACAGTGGTGAGTTTTATCAGAATCCTGCGCGAATTGGGCCAAAGAGACGGACCAGCCACCCTCGCTTTCTTAGATGGACTTGATCAAACCGACAAAGAAGCATTCTGGATCCAGGCCCGAATGGCGGTCGCCGGCGGTTGGGCGCTCAGCGATCCCGAGGCGTCGGCCCGCGCTCTCCTGATGAAAGATGAAGTCATCCCAGCCAACTACCAAAGTCTCATGGTGCACAGGCTTGGGCCGCTACAACCAGCACATCAGGCGATCACCCGTGCCGCGCGCCAAATTTTCGAACGCTGGGCCGGGATTTCACCTGATGAAGTAAAGCCGGCTGCCGAACAGGCTGTAAAGAATGGCCAGAATTGGAACCTTGGAATCACAAGTCAGCTCTGCGTCGTGGCAAATCCTGATGATGTCTATTCCGGAACGGTTGGAATTAACCGAAGCTCAATCGACGACATTCTTAACAATCCCAATCGTAGTGCCCCTAGCCCCGAGCCGCCGCTCACCGACGAAATGAAGAACCTGGGCGAACCCGCCTTCACCCAAGGAGAATGGGCCGCTCGCAATCCGGAGCTTGCCCGCGAAATGATTACGAAAGCCTACGAAAGTGACGTTAAGACCACCTTCTCACTTGTTCTAGGACTCGCGAGAGCAGAAGACGACTATGGGGATCTTATTTCTCTAATAGCGGCATCGCAACGACCTAGCCTGGCTGCGTCCTTAATCATGAATTCATATCCAAATTCCGATGAAATGGCTTGGCTCCTTGACGGTCGGGAAACCACCTGGACACTCACTCCAGAGCAACGACAGGAAGCAGTGTCTAAACTTTTGGAGAGCTCAGTTTTAACGGACACCGAACGAGAGACCCTCGCAAATTTCAAGCTACCTCCCTTACCTGGCGCATTCTCGCGCCCTTCAACCGGAATCGAATTGGAAGTCAGCCCACCAGAGCTCCCGAACAAAGTGGCGGGTCCTTACGAATGATCAGCTGGCAGTCTGGAGACAGCCTCTCCGTGCAGAAAAAGGCCCGACTGATTGCTCAGCCGGGCCTTTGAAAGATTGAGAAAATCGGGATCCTAGAGGGAGTCACCGAGCATCTTCATGGCATCGGCAGCGCGGTTGGAGTAACCCCACTCGTTGTCATACCATGAGCAGACTTTCACCATGTTGCCGTCGATGACGGTGGTGAGACCACTATCGAAGATGGAGCTGTGAGGGTCACCCACGATGTCCTGAAGGACGAGGGGCATCTCGCTGTAGTGAAGAATTCCTTTCATGGGGCCTTCAGCTGCTTCCTTGAAAGCTGCATTCACTTCCTCGGCGGTGGTGTCTGCATTAAGCTCGGCAACCAGATCGGTGAGTGAACCGGTCGGAGTTGGAACGCGGAAAGCACCTCCGTTAAGTTTTCCGTTTAACTCAGGAATGACAAGGCCGATGGCGCGAGCAGCTCCGGTGGAGGAAGGAATGATGTTCTCAGCAGCCGAACGGGCGCGGCGGAGGTCACCGTGAGGAGCATCAAGAAGACGCTGGTCACCGGTGTAGCTGTGAATGGTGCTCATGAAGCCACGCTTGAGGCCCCACTTATCGTTGAGGACCTTGGCAAGAGGAGCAAGGCAGTTGGTGGTGCAGGATGCGTTGGAAACGATGTGATGGTTTGCAGCATCATACTCGCTGTCGTTGATCCCGAGGCACATCGTGAGATCGGGATCAGTGGCAGGAGCGGAAATGAGAACCTTTTTGGCTCCCGCGGTGATGTGCTTGGTCGCACCTTCACGGCTGCAGAAAAAACCGGTAGACTCCAGGACCACGTCAGCATTCCACTCACCCCATGGGAGGTTGGCCGGGTCGCGCTCGGCAGTCGCGTGAATCTTGTGTCCATCAACGATGATGTGATCGTCATCATAGCTCACTTCGCGAGCGAATTGCCCCTGCGAGGAGTCATACTTGAGAAGGTGGGCGAGGGTCTTGTTGTCGGTGAGGTCGTTAATTGCGACGACTTTCTTAAGTTCGTCATCGGTCATTGAACGAAGCACCATCCGGCCAATGCGGCCGAATCCATTAATTGCGTAATTTGCCATGGGTCTTTCCTAGGAATATTAGGGTTGGTCGTCCTCCCGACCAATCTGGTAGGAAAACGGCGGCATTATGCAGGGAAGCCCCTCCCCGTCAAGGTTCACGCGAAATGATTCGGAGAGGCCGAATTTTGCGAAAAAACGGGGCTCAAACCAAAGGCCCGCAATCAGTCTCGTGGTGGTTTCGGCAGCTTCGGCATGGGCTCGGGGGCATAACGATACCTCACCGGACCGGTCGCCTTCGCGTCCTGGGCTTTGTAAAAGAAGCAATTTACGCGCTGGTTACTCAAAACCCGAAACTGGTTGTCCCAAACAAGCCGCCTCCCTCCTTCACTTCCCCGCTCAAGGTAGCTGACCCCGATTCGATTTAAGCCCTCTTTGATGGAAATCACCTTAAACTCTCCGGGCCCCACAGAAAGAAATTCAAATTTGATTCTCTCGGTGGGATCAGTCGGCACCGCTCCCAAGCGAATCTCCAGTGGTTTCTCGGAAATATTTACAAAGCGGATCTCACCCGGCTTGAATGAGGTCTGATCATCCTCAAGGAGCAGCAACTTGGGATTGTTCCAGCTCATCGTGTTTGAATCGCGGTAAAGCACGCCCAGGCTGAGTGGGGCAGTTGGCTTGGCCCGGGTGATCCAGGGAGCCGCGCTCGCTCCCTCACCGGTTCTGATTTCCAAATTCTCGGTCGATCCCGCCATTGTGAGGATGGGAGTGAAGGCGCGAAGCACCATCTTGAAGGGAATCGCCTGATCGCCCGATACCAATGAGGTTAGCTGCGGCGGCTCCGACCCTGCGGGTGGTTTCAGCCCCTTTCGCACTCCATCAACCAATTCCTCCCGCCACGGAGCACGCTCCCCAAGAGTAATGAAACGGAGGTATTTTGGGGGATTTTCTTCAACATTTTGCTGACCACCGGCCAGCGAAACCAACATAGAACCTCCAAGAACAGCAAGGAAAGTTTGTCTCATCATGATTTACAAAGTTAATACACGATTCCTGAGACTTCCAGCGAAAGGTTTCCTTCCCGGCATTCAAACTCCCTCTGCTGATGAAACGAAGCTTGGAGTTATTGAACCCCGGGCAGTTTGAGAAGCTCCGGCACTTCTTCGGTCACCAGGCGAAAGCCTACCGGCCCGTTACCCCGGTCCTTCTCAGCGGTGTAGAAAAAACAATGCACCCGCTGCCCCTCCAAAACCTTGATTTGATTCTCGAAGAGCATCTTCATGCTTTTCCCATCAAGATACCCCAGTTGGGTTCGACTCACCCCGACCTCAAGTCCTTTGATAGACGATTTTCCAGAAAGAAGGCCAAAGGGCTTTCCTTGTCCCAACCTGATAAAAACGGTGTTTTCAGAGACATTAACAAAACGAATGTCACCCGGCTTGAACGACTTCTCATCGTCTTTGAGAATGAATACCCTGGGATCCATCCAACTTTTCTTGGCGGAATTTTGGAAGATAACGCCCAGACTGAGTGAGGACTTGGGCTTCAGTTCGCTAAACCAGTTGGCATCGGTTGGTGTCTCCCCCAATTTCACTTTCAACTTTTCAG
>CBFHQJ010000124.1:0-12514 GCA_965657795.1 Akkermansiaceae bacterium | reverse complement strand
TTATCCGAAAGAATCGGGCGGACATCCCGCTGGAAATCCACCTTATCCTCTGCCGCAGTGGCAAACCCAATCGATAAAACTGCTAAGCAAGCGATTTTCACAACCATCTTACGGGAGTTATACGACAAGTTCTCAAAATCGAGTGAAAAATCGTGGCGCAATTTGACCAATCCAAGGCTCAAAGCTCGATAACCTTGGCAACTCGAACCAATTTCGTTACTTCGCCCCATCAAGATCCGCGAAGCCATCTTTACTGCCATCGACTTCGAGTCTGCCGGCACCGCCAAAGGGCGAACCGACTCGCCGGTCCAAATCGGGCTCGCGACCTGGTCGGCGGCCGAAGACATTCACGATCCTTTCGTCTCCTTTCTCCATTGTGACCAGGACATCACCTGGGCCGCACAGAAAGTCCACGGCATCACCACCGACGACCTCCGCGACGCTCCCTCCCTCCTTTCGCTGTGGCCCACCCTTAAAAAGCGACTGGGCTGCGGCCCCATCGTGGCCCACGGTCATGGAACAGAGAAACGATTCCTGCGCGCGTTTCCCGGCCACTCCTTTGGACCGTGGATCGACACTCTCCAACTCGCGCGCGCCGCATGGCCCGATGAAAAATCGCACTCGCTGGGAGACCTCTGCACCTCTCTGGGACTGAGCAACTTCAGCCAGCACGCGACGGAAAAAACCTGGCACGATGCTCTTTACGATTCGCTTGCCTCACTCGCTCTTCTAAAGCACCTTGTCGCACAGCAAAAACTCGCAGAATTCCCCGTCGAGGTCTTGCTTCAGCCGGATACCTCCGTCTGGCACCGCTCCCGTCACCAATGAACACCGTTCACGTCAATCTAGACTCCCGATCTTACGAAATCCTGGTCGCTCCCGGCCTGCTCGCCGAAACCGGTTCGCGCATCCAGGCCGCTGGTCTCACCGGCATGGCTGCGATCATTACCGATAGCAATGTCGCACCGCATTTCCTCGAGCGCATCAAGACCTCTCTCCTCGAGATGGGATACAATTTCTCCTCCCACATCTTCCCCGCTGGCGAAGCCTCGAAATCGATGACTCAAGTCGAAAGCCTCAGCCGCGAACTCATCCAGGCCGGACACAACCGCTCGTCCTTCGTCATCGCCCTCGGCGGCGGCGTCACCGGAGATCTCGCGGGATTCGTAGCCTCAATTTTCTATCGCGGCATTCCCTTCGTCCAAATCCCAACCACCATCGTCTCACAGGTCGATTCAGCGGTCGGAGGCAAGACCGGCGTCAACGCCCCCGAAGGGAAAAACCTCATCGGTGCCTTCCATCAACCCAGACTCGTCCTCACCGATCCTGAAACTCTCCTAACCCTCCCCGGCCGCGAGTTCCGGGAAGGCTTTGCCGAAGTCATCAAGCATGCCGCAATTCGGGACGAGGCCATGTTCGCCGACCTGGAAGCCCTCGATCCGCAGGACCAAAATGTCCCGTCTGAGTTGATCGCCCGCAACGTCGCGATCAAGGCCCGCGTCGTGGAAGAAGATGAACAAGAAACCTCGGGAACGCGCGCGCTCCTCAACTTCGGCCACACCATTGGCCACGGCATCGAGGCCTCCGTCCCTTATGGAACGCTTCTTCATGGCGAAGCCATCTCGCTCGGTATCCGCGCTGCGCTCATGCTTTCTGAAAAGCACGCCGGACTCGCTCCGGAAGCCGGCAAGCGAATCCTCGATCTCCTCACTCACTATCAACTCCCGCTGAAACTCAGCGACGACATCTCAACCGACCTCGTGATGGAAAAACTCTCGCGGGACAAAAAATTCTCCGGTGGCAAACAAACCTACGTTCTTCTCGATCGCCCAGGCAATGGCATCACTTGCAGCACCATCCCGCTTGAGGATATCGCACCCGCAATCGACTCCCTTCGCTCATGAATCTTCTCGTCCACACCGGCGGCGTTTTCCAAACCAACGGCTATATTCTCGCTCACGATGACGGCACTTGCATTGTCATTGATGCTCCCGCTGAAGTTGCCGGTTTTTTGGAACAAAACTCCCTTAAAGCCACCCACCTCCTTCTCACCCATCAGCATCTTGACCACATCGAGGATGCCGCAAAACTAAGAGCTCACGGAGCCAAAGTTATCGCCTATCAAGATTACGCTCCCGAAATCATTATGGAGAAGCGTCTTCAGGAGATGGGTTTGCCGGTCGAAGCGATTCCCTTTGAAGTAGACGAAATCATCGGAACCGGGCCCAAGCTGGAAATTGGCGACTACACATTCGAGATCGCCCACGTCCCCGGACATTCCCCCGACTCCATCTCATTCCATTTGGCTTCGGAATCCTTTCTCTTTTCCGGAGATGCTCTATTCAACGGCAGTATTGGCCGCACCGACCTGCCCGGCGGGAATCCCGAGCAACTCCTCGACTCCATCCGACAAAACCTCTACCTTCTCCCCGACGAAACGGCAGTTTTCCCCGGCCACGGTCCCCAGACCAGCATCGGCCGGGAGAAGCAGACCAATCCGTTTTGTCCGAACACCTAAACGACCCGAACCATGACCCGACGCCTAATTCTATCCTTACTCGCCTTCGCAATCGTCACCCCGAGTGCTTTTGCGATGGGAAAACGCCCCGAAAAAAATCGCCTCACTTTCCATTTGCAGGGAGATGTCTCCGACGGGCCCAAAATGGTCTTCCCGCTCCCCATGGGTAGCAAGAAGCGCTATTTTCGAAAAAGCCCGATAACTTTTACCAAGGAGATTGTTTCCTTGAAACACTTTGTTGCTGATGACGGCACATTCGGAGCCACCTTCTCATTTGACAAAGCCGCCGCCGGACGAATCGCCGCCCTTACCACCAGCAACCAGGACAAGTGGCTCGTTGCCATGCTCAATGGCCGCCCCGTTGATGCGGTCTTTATCGATAAGCCGATTCGCGACGGAAGGCTCGTCATCTGGCAGGGCATCAAGCAAGTCGAAATCATTCGCTTCGAATACGCCATGCCCATCACCGGAGAAACCACCAAGCAGTGGAAAGAGCGGATCAAAGGTCACGAAGCACAACGCAAAGCTGCTCAAAAAGCAGCCAAAGAAGCACAAAAAGAACGGAACCGCCGCCGAAACAACTAACGATGAAATTGCTCGGGATTCTCCTACTCATTCCTCTGGCTCTCAAAGCAGCCGAACCAGTCAAGCTTGTTCTCCCCACTGACAACCGGGCCATCTTTGATGGTAAACCCGAGGACTTCTACATGTATGTCCTCCGGTATTCCGAGAACAAGGCCTCCCAGCACTGGACCGCCGGTCAGTACGGCTTTGTTCGTACCATCATTAATACTGAAAAAGAGGGCCCCATCGCAACTAAGTTCCACGAGGGACTCGATATTAAACCCACCAAGCGGGACCGCAGTGGAAACCCGCTCGATGATGTCCGCGCAATCGGAGACGGCGAAGTCGTTTATGTGAATTCCAGCTCCTCCGGATCATACGGAAAGTATCTTGTCATCAGACACGACTGGGAAAGCGGCCCCTTTTACAGCCTCTACGCCCACCTTTCGCGGATCGACATCAAAGAAGGATCCAAGGTAATTGGGGGGACCCCGCTGGCCGTTATGGGATATACCGGAGAAGGAATCAATCGCACCCGCGCTCATCTTCACCTGGAACTTTGCATGCTCGCGACCGAAAACTTCGAAGACTGGCTCGGGGCCAAAACCAGACACGGACTTCATCACGGTTTTAACCTCATCGGTATTGATGTCGCCTCACTTTTCCTCGCTTGCAAGGACAGCGATGACATCAGAATCTCAAAATTTCTTTCCGGAGCTTCGCCCTATTTTAGGGTCGCCGTGCCAAGAAAGGACGCACTTGAAATCACCACGCGCTACCCTTGGCTCAAGAAAGGCGACCATACCAACCCGAGCCCTTCGTGGGAAATCTCATTCACAGATTCCGGAATCCCGCTCGCCGTCGTTCCGAGTGGTCGCGAAGTTAGCAAGCCCACCGTCACCTTCGTCCGGACCACCCGATCCAAACACGAGCATTACACACGGGGACGTCTGACTGGGACCGGTCGCAAGGCCAGCCTGACCCGCAACGGACGCAAATTTGTGGCACTATTCACCAACGAATACACAAAGCCAAAACCAACTCCGACCACTGAAGAATCCGATGACTCCAGATGAAAAGCTAGCCTCGCTTGGCCTCGAACTCCCCGACGTTGCAACTCCTCTCGGCTCCTATCTCAATGCCAGCCGTTCAGGAAACCTTCTCCACATCTCCGGAGGCCTTCCCATTCTCGGTGACGAAAAGTATCTTGGGAAGGTCCCGACCCAGATCAGTGTCGAAGACGCCAACAAAGCGGCCCGCCTCGCGACCCTCACCCGCCTGGCTGTCATTAAAGCGGAACTCGGCTCGCTCGATCAAGTCGCCCGCGTGGTGTCAGTCTCGGGCTTTGTGAATGCCGCCCCCGACTTCACCGAACATCCACAGGTCGTCAATGGAGCTTCCGATCTTCTCGTCGAAGTCTTCGGCGAAATTGGCAAGCACTCCCGCACCGCCGTCGGCTGTTCTTCTCTGCCTCTGGGTGTTGCCGTTGAGGTCAGCCTCGTCGTCGAGGTGAAATCCTAAACTTCATGGAACTTCCCGAGCGCGTCGTCCCTCCTTTTCCTCTCGAGGATTTCCCGGAGATCATTGACGTTCGCTCACCTGCTGAGTTCGAGACCGACCACATCCCCGGAGCCATCAACCTCCCGGTTTTGGACGATCAGGAACGTCATGAAGTTGGCCTTCTCCACGCCCAAAATCCATACAAGGCCCGACGACTTGGAGCGACCTTGATCACTAAGAACATCCATCGTCATCTCGACGGTACCCTCTCCGATCACCCCAATTCTTTTGCCCCGCTGATCTATTGCTGGCGCGGCAATCTACGCTCCAATTCCATGGCCCTCATTTTTCGGGCCATAGGCTGGAGATCACGGGTCCTGACCGGGGGCTATCAGGCTTGGCGAAAGTTCCTGATTTCAGATCTCGATCCCATCATCGGAACCCGCAAGCCCGAACTTATCATTCTCGGTGGACTCACCGGATGCGGAAAAACCCGCTTGCTTCATGAACTAAAGCGCCAAGGAGCCCAGGTCCTCGATCTCGAGGGACTAGCAAACCACAAAGGTTCGATCCTTGGTAATGCACCCGACAGTCCGCAGCCCAGCCAAAAGCGTTTCGAATCACGTCTCTGGGAGGCTTTTAAAAAATTCGATCCCACCAAACCCGTCTTCACCGAAGCCGAGTCCAACCGAATCGGCCGCCTGCAATGTCCTCCACCTCTGTGGAAGCGTCTTGGTGACGGAAAGGTCGTGCTGATTGACCTTCCCCTCACCGAACGGGGCAAGTTACTGGCGCTCGAATACGAACACTTCATTGAAAAACCCCAATCACTCAAGGACACTCTCGACGGCTTGCGAAGGCTCCGTGGACACGAACAGGTCGACGAGTGGCACCGTCAGATTGATAGTCTTGATTGGAAGACCTTTCTGGAGTCCATCCTCGTGAAACACTACGACCTTTGCTATCGCCAACCGGGCTCGGAAGATTCAATTTACTCGGGACCTTTGGCTACGATTTCCATACCGAGCGCTGGTGCTAGCGACTATGAAAAAGCAGCCGCCGATTTGATTGCACAGCACTCGTGATTGACGCCCACAACCATCTGCAAGACCCGCGATTCCTCGGCAAACAGGACGAGATCATCGCGACAATGAAAGAAGCCGGGATCACAGCCTGCGTTGTCAACGGAACCTCGGAAGCAGACTGGCCGGAAGTCGCAAAGTTGGCCGAGCAGTTTCCAGACTTCGTTCATCCGGCGTTTGGACTCCATCCCTGGAAAACGGGGGAACGCTCTCCCGACTGGCTTTCCAGATTGAACGAATATCTGAGGCGGTTCCCCGAGGCTTCGATTGGAGAATGTGGCCTCGATCGCTGGATGGAATCTCCCAACCTTGAAGAACAACACCAAATTTTCCGGAGACAGTTGGAACTCGCGCTCTCTCTAAACCGTCCCGTCACGATTCACTGCTTGAAGGCATGGGGCCCATTGATGTTGGAGCTCAAAGACCACCCTCATCTCCCCCGTTTTCTCCTCCACTCGTTTGGCGGCTCGATGGAGATCGCGCAAGAAGCAACCAAGCTGGGTGCCTACTTTTCATTCTCGGGATACTTTCTTCAGCCCCGAAAACTCAAAGTTCGCGAAGTCTTCACAAAACTACCAATTGAGCGAATCCTCGTCGAAACCGATGCGCCCGACATGGCTTTGCCCGATCCACAGTTTGAGTTCAACGACGCAAATCATCCCGGCAACCTCGCGGTAATCTCTTGTGAACTGGCTAAAATCTGCGACACCGAACCGGAGACCTTCACTGCCAATACCCGCACTTTTTTAGGCGAGAATTAGGGTCCACAAAAAGGGCGCGGTCTCCCGCGCCCTTTAAAGATTTGATGGATCCAGCCGTCTAGTGAGAACGGCAGAACTCTTCGAAGCGCGTAATTCCTTCGTTAAGCACATCCAAAGTGGTGCAGTAGCTAATGCGAACGCCCATGTCGTGACCAAAGGCGACACCGGGAACGGCTGCCACCTTGTAACGAGTGAGCAGCTTGTCGCAAAGATTGACCGACTTGAGACCAAGGCCGGTGCAATTGACGAAGAAGTAGAACGCCCCCTTGGGCTCGACCACGCTCACATTTGGAATCGCCTTGAGGCGCGCCAACATGAATTGGCGACGCACGTCGTATTCACCGCGAAGGTTTTCGATGAACGGAGCAGATGCCTCGTCAGTCAATGCGGCAAGAGCACCATACTGAGCGAAACTCGTCGCGTTCGAACTGGTGTGACCCTGAATGGTCGAAAGCGCTTTCGCGATTGCCTCGGGAGCAGCGGTGTAACCGATACGCCATCCGGTCATGGAATGTGACTTGGAAAATCCGTTGACGGTAATGGTGAGATTGTAGGCGTCCTCATTGACTGAAGCTACGCTGACATGCTTCTCCTCGCCATAAACAAGGTGCTCGTAAATTTCATCGGCCAGAATAATGATGTCCTCGTAAGAAGCGACCTCGACGATGCCTTCAATTTCCTCGCGACTGTAAACCGAACCAGTTGGGTTGCCCGGAGTATTCAAGATGATCATCTTCGTTTTGGGAGACATTGCCTCCTCAAATTCATCAGCAGTGATCTTCCACTTATTGCTCTCCTTGGTTTCCACCAAAACAGGAACGCCGCCGGCCAACTTGACCATTTCGGGGTAGCTCACCCAGTAAGGGGAAGGGATGATCACTTCGTCACCTTCTTCGACAACCGCCAGGATGGCATTGAAGCAAGCCTGCTTGGCACCGGAAGTGACGCAGATCTGGCTCGGAGCATAATCGACCTTGTTCTGGGTCTTCAGCTTGGTCGAAAGAGCTTCGCGCAGCTCGGGAATTCCGGCAGCGGGAGTGTATTTTGTCTTACCTTCGGCGAGGGCGGTGTAAGCGGCCTGCTTGATGAAATCGGGGGTGTCGCAGTCTGGCTCACCGCCGGCAAGACCGTAAACTTCTTCACCTGCGGCCCGGAGTGCCTTGGCCTGATTGGTAACGGAGAGGGTCAGCGAAGGGGTCACTGAAGTTACGCGATTTGAGAGACTTTCCATGGTGTTGTGTAGATAAGTAATACCCCAAAACCGGGAAAAAACATCTATGGTGGCGATCGTCGCATTTCTCCCCGGGGAGCGGGGGATTTCTGCACCTGAGGCGGCGGTGTTGCAAGGCAAATGAGCTTTTGTCTGTGGATTTTTTCACCACAACGTGGCTCAGCCCGTCACGGAGCGTCAAAACTTGCCGTGACCCACTTCCCGATCTTTTTATCCGAAATTGGTTGGAAGCCACATCCCTCGGCCGTGGCCAAAACTTCCGGCCATTGCTCGGCCAAAATCCCCGAAAGAATGAGCCGCCCCTTGCTTTCAATCCAATTCGCCATCAGGGGGAGGGCTTCGATCAGCACCGTCGAAAAGAGATTGGCCGTCACCACCTGAAATCGCTGCAAGTTCTCCCACTCAAAGACATCGGCCTCAAAGATCTCAATATCAGTGATTTGGTTTCGCTCCATATTCAGAGCCGCTACGTCAACGGCCTTGCCATCGAAGTCAAAGGCTTTGATCTCTCCTGCTCCGAGGAGCTTACCTGCCATTGCCAAGACACCACTTCCGGTCCCCAGATCAAGGAAGCTCCAGCCTGGTGGGATTGTTTGTGAATGATCAACCAACAATCTCAGGCAAGTCGCGGTCGTGGGATGATCTCCCGTTCCAAATGCCATCTCGGGGGGAACCATGATGATATCCTTGCCAGGATAAGTCCCCTCCTCCACCTCGACCTGCGAAATGACAAGTCGGTCCCGAATCATCAACGGTTCTGTCTTGGGAGCACTCATCGCGACCCAATTGCGCGATTTCAGCTCGCGGACCGACCCTCCGAATTGCTCTTGAATCTCAAGCGCGTCTTTTTCGGTCTCGCAATAGACTTCAACCCGGATCGATTTCCCTCCCTTGATCTCGGTGATGACTGAGCTTGGATTTCCGTAAAATCGTTCCTCCCAAGCGTCCGTCCATTTTACGGCAGACAACTTTGACCAAACCCACATGGCCATGATTTAGCGATCCTCGCTAGAGGCATCAAGCTTTAAGAAACTCACTGACAAGACGTTCATGCTTGAAAGTCGGAGGTCTGGTGTCGCTTTGAGCAAGATACCGATCCCAATCCCGAAGCTTTAAATCATCCCGCGGATTCCCCCTGGACTCGACCCGGCGTTTCCGCTCGGCCTCGTCGCATGTCACAAAGACGACATGAACCCCCGTCTCAAATCGCTCTTCGAGTTCTTCAAGCCAGCCGGGATTACGAATTTCAGAGGTGAATGGCCCGACAATGATAACGTCGGTATGCGCCAGGTTTTCTGCCGCAGCTGCAAACAAGCATTCGTAAACAGGCTCACGAAACGCAGCCCGATAAACCGGAGAATCTCGATCATCAGGATCCAGCCCGCCCAGTTCCATACCAGCTCGAACCACCGGTTCGGTGATGGTGTCACTGTCCAGAAGGCTAGCCCGCTTCTCGGCAGCCAGAGTCCTTCCATGGGTGCTTTTCCCGACTCCCGCAGGACCACAAATGATCCACAAATCCCCCATCAGTATTTGCCAACCTTTCCGGCATCGACTTCCTGAACGAACTTTGCGACGGTCTCTCTGGCGTGCGCTTTACCCGCTTCCGCATCATAAGCATCATCGGAACCCTCGAGCTTCATGGCATACCCGAAATGGTGCTGATAGAGCTTCTTCCCATCGACCTCCGACTTCAAAGAAAAAGCTGGATGCTTCTCATAAACATCGGCCCAGGCCTCACGAACTTCCTTCCAATAATTTCCTGTCTTTTTCCAGGTGGTCTCCGCCGCGAGTAGCGAAGGCTCACTGATTCGCTCATAGCGATTCACGCCCAACTCTTGACCGACAAGAGTCACTTCACCTTTATCACCGAGCGCCACCTTCTGGTTCTGCTGGGTGTGGACCCAGCCGTTGGCAGTGATCGTCAACTCGTGGATGCCCTGCAAAACCTGATAATCACTTCGAACCGAAAACTCGCGCCGGGGAAGAGGCCGCCAGCAAGACTCGCTTCGCCAAGTCGACATCCCGCCAACGTGACTCCATTTGCCCACCACCTCGTAGCGGGGCGAATCATCGACCTGAAAAACGGCTTGGGTCCACTTCCCTTTGACTTTGCGAGGCTTCATTTTTTCGTGAGCCCAAGTGGATTTCCCGCGAAAGGTTCGGAGTTTATTGTCTTCGTAGCTCCAATCCTGCCGCCAGTGCTTCATCACCATCGGTCCCATCTCTTTTCCGTCCTTGTCTTTGAAATACATTACCAGGGTGTGCTGCAGGCTGATAAATTTCTCTTCGGAAGCGAGAACCTGGACATGCTCCGTTCCCCAGGAGAAATAAGGCTTGGGCGGCTTGTATCCCTTGGCAAACCCCATTGTCTCGATGAAATCAAAGCTTACCCGGTAACTCCCGGCAAGAGCGAGGATTGCGCGACGATCTCTCTCGATCATGGAATCAGTCTCCTTTTGAAGCTTCTCCCAGGCAGCCGACGGCTTCTCATCGAGAACCACTTCCGTCCCCCGACTCGTTCCGCCCCGTGGCTGCATTTTCCCAACCTCGGTGAAAGGCCAGGCGAAAACATGTCCGCGAACGACCTCTTCCGCCTTTTTCTCTTTTTTCTCCTCGTCCTGCCCATGAGCCAGAAGCCCCAGGCCCACGCTGATCAAAATTGCTCGTTTCATCAGGATATCTTTTCTGATTTTTGACGAATTGCAACCGGCCAAAATTTTCAGGATTTCAAAGTCTTCCCCATCCAAGCCAAAACCTTGGTGCGATACTCACCATCATTCATCCAAAGTGCACGAGTGTGGGACCCATTTGGAATGCGATAAATCGTCTTTGGCTCTTTCGCCTTCTTGAAAAGGATCTCTCCCTGCGCCAGTGGAACGACAGCGTCCTTGGTGCCGTGTGCGATCAATACCGGAATCGGAGAAATTTTCTCCACCAAATCACGCGCCGACAATTCATCGGTGACAAGATCAGCCCCCATTTTCCCGGCAACCTTCTTTGCCATATCTTCATAAGAAGCAAACCCCGCAAAACAAATCACCCCCCGAACGCCCGGAATCATTTTCTCACCCAAAGCGGCCAATGACTTAGCCCCGCCCAAACTATGACCAAATGAGATGATGCGTTTGCCATCCACATCTTCGCGCGATTTTGCGTAGATGATGGCGGCCCGGGCATCCTGCACCAAACCATTGCGGGTAATTTCACCCTCCGACTTTCCGAAGCCCCGGTAATCGTAAAGCAAAACCTGATAACCCGCCCGCGCCATCCAACCCACAAAGCCAATGTGATAACCAACAGAACCCGTATTCCCGTGATGAAAAACCACGGTTCCCTTGGGTTTCACTTTCTCGATGGGCTGAAAAAACCAACCATGAAGCTTGGTTCCATCTTCGGACTTAAAGGTAACATCCTCGAAACGATGGCCAAAATCAGAGGGAACATCCGGAGCTGTTTTTGTGGGATAATAGAAAAGCCGGTTTCCCCCGTCCTTGCCCAGCAACTTTTCGGCAAGAGCCGTTAACCCCGACTTCTTTTCAGGAGCGGGCTTCGTTTCGTCAGCTAAGAGCGACGAAAACAACGAAAGAGCAATCAGATAGCGTATCATCTTAGTCGAAGATATACCCAATTCCCCAGGAAATCCATAACGGCATTGTCACCAGCGCCACGATAGAGGTCGCGATCACGCCCTGCACGGCAACGCCGGGGCTGCCCCCGTAATGCCTCGCCACAATAATCGGGCTCACTGCAGCCGGCATCGAAGCCTGAACCAGCAGTACCTGTTTCAATTCAGGAATCAGGGGAAGAAACTTTGCCGCCACTAAAAACACCACGGGCATCGCCGCAATCCTTACCAAAAGCGACCCGGCAGCCACCCGCTGTGAAATCCGCTCCTTCCCAATCAAATCATACATCGTTGCACCGATCAAAACGAGCCCCATCGGGAAGGCGCAGGAACCGAGCCAGGACATCATCTGACGAACTCCCGCACCCACGATTCCACCTCTGGATTCTTCAAAAAACTGCCATGCTCCGGTCGAAGACAGCAACACGCCCAGCACCACCGAAACCGTTGGTCCGTTAATCAGGAGCTTGGGATTGCCGAAAACCGACCCCGTCATAATCATCACCCCAACCAACCACAAAGCGATTTCCACCCCGAGACTGTGGATGAAGAGCACTCCATAAACTTGCTCATTTCCGTTTATCGCCACGAAAAGCGCGCCCAAAAGCGGGATGGCGATATAACCGTAGTTTTGGGTTCCCACCGCCACGCAAAATGTTCTGCGGCCATTTCCCGGCTTCAAGCCTAGTGCCAGTCCTGTCACATACGCCACCGCCATTCCCAGAATCACCAAACCAAATCCAAGTCCCACACCCCACGCCAAGACGTCAAACTGGCGAACCAAATCATTGCCCAAGGTCTTGTCGAGAATCAGGCAGGGATAGAGGCAGTGAATCACCATCTTCAGCATCCCCTTCTCCATTTCCGGCGTCACCACTTTGAGAGCACGAAGAAACAAGCCAACTCCCACCAGCAGGTAGACCGGAAGAATCGCTTGCAGGATGATCGAAAATTCCACGCCCCTTGTTTGTATCGCCCAAGCTTAATCTGCAAGCAGTATGAAGAGAGCTTGCCTCATGATAAAGAACGTGACAGCCTCCGCCCGCGCTCACGAAGTGCGAAAATGTCGGGGCTGTAGCTCAGTTGGTTAGAGCAGAGGACTCATAATCCTTTGGTCCAGGGTTCAAGTCCCTGCGGCCCTACTTTTTGAAACCCTAGGAGTCTGTCGGACTGAAATCAGCTGACCATAGGAGCGGGCTCTGCTTGACTGAGGCATGGCAGCCAAGTTCG
>CBFHQJ010000123.1:0-12727 GCA_965657795.1 Akkermansiaceae bacterium | reverse complement strand
TGAGCCAAAACATCACCGGATCAGTTCCCACCCAAAAAATGGAACCCAGTTCCTTCTCCAGTCCGACAGACTCCTAGCCATTGGATCAACTTAACCAGAATCCCACTTCAAAAACTTGCCCCACCCTCACGGAGTTCTTAGTTTGAACCACGTCAAAACGGGAGACCACCTTCCAGGATTCGTGAAAATTCGTGAGATTCGTGGTCAACTCCCCTTCTCAATTTTCCCAAGCCATGATCAACGACCCAAATTCCGCCATCGCCTCGCAGCTCGCCATCACCATCGATGGCCAGCAAACCACTTTCACTGAGGGAGAAACGATCTACCAGGTCGCCTCCCGGCTCAAAAAAGACATCCCCACCCTCTGTTACGATGACCGCCTCGATGCCTTCGGCGGCTGCCGCCTCTGCGTCGTCGAAGTCGAAGGCATTCGCAACCCCGTCGCATCCTGCACCACCAAGGCCAACGACGGAATGGTCGTCAAAACCGCCCCGCCCAAGATCGAGAAGATGCGTAAAATACTTCTCGAAATGGTCGCCTCCGAGAATCGTCAAATCGATGTCGATCCCCTCCGTGGCCTCGCCTCCCAAGAGCTTTCCTCTCTCGTTAACAAGTACGGCGCCCGCAGCGGTCGCTTCAAAGGAGCCAAATCCGGCACCTCCAACCTCAAAGACGAAAACCCCTTCATCCTCCGCGACTACGAACAATGCATTTCCTGTTACCGCTGCGTCCGCGTTTGCGCCGAACAGGAAGGCGATTACGCCATCACCGTCGCCAACCGTGGGTTCGACACGCAAATCACCACCGAGTTTAACAACGACCTTCGCGACTCCGACTGCACTTTCTGCGGACAGTGCATCCAAACCTGCCCCACCGGAGCCCTCGCCGACAAAAAAGCAATCCGCGCCGAAGCCCTCCCCGAGCCGATCAAGAAAACCCGCACCGTTTGCCCCTACTGCGCCGTCGGTTGCTCCATCGACCTCATGACCAAGGGCGACAAAATCGTCGGCGCCCAGCCCGCCATGGACGGCCCCGCCAACAAAGGGGCCCTCTGCATCAAAGGCCAATTTACTTACGATTTCATCCAGCACGAAGACCGCCTCACGAAGCCGCTTATCAAACAAGCCGATGGCACCTTCAAGGAAGTCGAGTGGGACGAAGCACTCAAGAAAGCCGCCGAAGGCTTTGCCAAAGCGAAAGCGAAGTACGGCAGACATAGTATTTTTGGTATCGCCTCCGGGCGTGCCCCGCACGAAGCCGCCTACTCGATGCAAAAGTTCATTCGAGCGGGCTTCGGAACGCACCACATCGATAACTGTAGTCGAGCCTGACACGCTCCCACCGTGGCCGGTCTGGCCGCTCAAATCGGAAGAGGCGCAATGTCCAATCCCCTCGCGGACATGGACAAGCCCGACACCATTTTCGCCATCGGCACCAACATGACCGAGTGCCACCCCGTCGCCGCCACCGGCCTCAAGAAAGCGCTCACCAAAGGAGCAAAGCTGGTCGTCGCCGACCCGCGCAAGACCCGTCTCGCCGAGCTCGCGCACCTGCACCTCCCCATCCGCGTGGGGTCCGATGTCGCCCTCCTCCTCGGTATGGCCCACGTCATCGTCCGAGATGGCTTCACCGATGAACAATTTATCGCTGAACGCTGCGCCGATTTCGAGGCGTTCGAAAAACATCTCAAGGATTTTACGCCCGAGTGGGCTTCCGAAATCTGCGAAGTGCCCGCCAAGGATATTGAAACCGCCGCCAAGTGGTATGGTTCCGCCAAGCTGGGAGCAATTTATTACACCCTCGGGATCACCGAGCACATTTGTGGCGTCGATAACGTCCAGTCCCTCTGCAACCTCGCCCTCCTCACCGGCAACCTCGGTAAGGAAGGCACCGGCATTAACCCGATGCGCGGGCAGAACAACATCCAGGGCGCGGGCGACTGCGGAGCCGTTCCCGCAAACTACCCCGGCTTCCAACCCGTTGCCGCCCCGGAATCGCTCGAAAAATTCAAACTCGCTTACCAGCAGCCTGATATGGATCTTGGTAATCCCATGACCAAGGTCACCGCGCTCAACCTTTGTGGTGCGGAAGAAAATGGCATCCACGCCATGCTCATTGATGGCGAAAACACCGTGGTCACCGACCCCGATAAGAACCACTGCGAAAAAGCGCTCAAGTCACTCGACCATCTCGTCGTCATCGACATCTTCTTGACCGAAACAGCGAAAATGGCTGACATCGTTCTCCCCTCCTCTGCGTGGGGGGAAACCGACGGCGTACAGGCCAACACCGAACGCCGCGTGCAGCGACTTCGCAAG
The DNA here is from genome assembly GCA_965657795.1 of Akkermansiaceae bacterium. GTDB lineage: Bacteria > Verrucomicrobiota > Verrucomicrobiia > Verrucomicrobiales > Akkermansiaceae > SW10. Next base: position 10,409 of record CBFHQJ010000123.1, on the reverse strand, counting down.
GCCGTCCCAAGCTACGGTGATTCCAAACCCGACTGGTGGATCATCGCCGGCATTGCCAAAGAACTCGGCATCCCCGGTTTCGAATTCGAATCCGCCAAGGACGTCTTTAACGAACTCTGCTCCCTCAGCCCGATTTACAAGGGCCTCAATTGGGACAACATCGGCGACGGCGTTTACCACTGGCCCGTTCCCGAAGAAGGTCACCCCGGCACGCCCCGCCTGCACGAAGACGAATTCAAAGACGGGATGCGCGGGAAGTTCAAAGTCATCGGCTACCGCGATCCTGCTGAAGTCATCGACGACGACTACCCCGTCTGGCTCACTACCGGACGCCGCCTGCAAGCCTACCACACCCGGACGCAGACCGGACGCGCCAGCGGGATCGACTACCTCCTCTCGGAGGAGACCCTCGAAGTCCACCCCGACGACGCGAAGGACTGGGGCCTCATCGACGGACAACTCGCCAAGATGGCCAGCCGCCGCGGTGAAGTCGAACTAAAGGTCGAAACCACCACCCGCAGTCCGCGGGGCACCGTTTTCACCAGTTTCAGCTTCGCCGACACCAACGTCAACATTCTCACCGGCTCCGGCTATGACCCGGTCACTCAAACCGCTGAACTTAAAGTCTGCCCGGTGAGAATTAAGCCATTCTAAAGGAGTCACGGCACCCCCAGCCGCAATCCCTCTTTATCCTGTGACAAAAAGGCAGCGAAGAACCAGCCGCTTCCTCTGCCTTGTTCTTCGTCACGACCCAGCGGTCATCGATCTCCAGCTCAACTCCCAAGGCTGGGCAACTGTCGACGATCTCCTTTCCGCTCTGCAAGCCCATGGTAAGCCCCTCAGCCTTTCCGAACTCAAGAGCATCGTCAGCGGGAACAACAAACGCCGATTTCATTTCTCGGAGGACGGCACCCGCATCAGAGCTGCACAGGGACACTCAATCGAAGTTGATCTCCAATTCAGCGGGCAAACGCCACCTGATCTCCTGTATCATGGAACGGCCACTCGCTTTATGGATCTCATTGAACGGGAGGGAATCGACAAAATGTCCCGCCAACACGTTCACCTGAGCGCCGATATCAGAACCGCCCACAGCGTCGGGCGGCGCCACGGAAAACCTGTTATCCTCGAAGTCGCAGCTGCACTGATGCACACCCATGGATTCAAATTCTCCTTGTCACAAAACGGGGTTTGGCTGACGGAGTCAGTCCCGCCCGACTATCTTGCCCGGAGATTCTCAATTTAATAAAAAAACCGCCGCTCAAGAGAGACGACGGCTTTGTAGCTAGAAAGAAATTTAGAGAGCCTTCCGACGCTCTCGTTGCGCCGGTTCGTTGGCCATAAGAAGTGAACGCAACACCGTTCCAATCGTGACCGGTTCACCGTGGCGAATTTCCGAAGCCTCTTCGGCAGAGATTTGGGGAGCGGCCCCTGCCGCATCAGCCCCATCCGCCACAGACGACTGTTCGCCCGTGGTCTCATCATTCGAATTCGCAAGAGCTTGTGCCGACTTGATCTCGGAACGGATTTCGCCAAGGTTTTCCTTGAGCTCGGCGACAACTCCTTCGAGTTGCGTGAGGTGTTTCTGCGTTTCGGTATCATCATTTGAGACCAACTGATGCAAATTCAGAGCCTCGGAGTCCAAGTCCTTGGTGATCCCCTTGATCTGGGCATCTAGCAAACCAATCGCGTTTTCGAGTTTCGTGTTTATCTCTTCGTTTCGTGTCTTCGTCATAATTGTTTTGGTTAAATGTTTCTGTCATCTCCTAAGAGCTTTCCTCAAGCTCACTCGCAAGCTTAAGGACATTGTTTGAATCGTCACAATCGACATAAATGGCCGGATCGTCGTGGCTCCCATTGCGGGTCACATCTTCTCCGTCAACCACGCGGGTCGTCTTCTCAGGAAAGATCGATTGAACGGTTCCCCGACCGTAACCGCTTCCCCATTTCCACTTGACCTGATCGCCCGTCGAAAACTTTGATTCTTTCATGCCTTGTCCATTGCAACGGACATGCCAAGACTCCGGGGAATGACGGAGACAGAAATCGCGAAGTGGTCAAAGCTCTTTGAGTCCGCCATTGAATCCGGAGATCCCGCCCATGACCTCGAGCACATCCGACGGGTAGTCCTCAACGCCAGAAAAATCGCTAAAATCGAGGGGCTTTCGCTGGAAATCCTTCTTCCAGCGGCCTGGCTTCACGACTGTGTTCATGTCGCCAAGGATTCCCCTCAACGCTCCAAGGCATCGGGTCTTGCGGCCGATCACGCTCTGGTAATTCTTCAAACTTACAGGTATCCCGAACAACACTTCGGGGACATTCACCACGCCATCGAAGCCCACAGTTTTTCGGCCAACATCACGCCCGAAACGATCGAAGCAAAAGTCCTGCAAGATGCCGATCGCATTGACGCCCTTGGCGCCGTTGGACTAAGCCGCTGCCTGATGCTCGGCGGCCACATGAGCTCAGATCTCTACCACATTAAAGACCCTTTCGTTGCAAATCGCACGATCAATGATGCGAAATACTGCGTCGACCATTTTTACGCGAAACTGCTAAAGCTTAAGGACACGATGCAAACCGAGGCAGGCAAAGCCCTCGCCGAAGAACGCACGCAATTCCTGCTCGATTTTCTCAAACAACTGGGAACCGAGATCGGCCGCACCCCCTGAAAAGCCCCCTTGCCTTCCACAACCCATTTCTTCAGAACTAAATCGCCATTCCTCATGAACCGCTTAGCCTTCTTCTTTCTCCTTAGCTTGGTCGTCAACGCGGCTGATTCCTTCCGCTTCGAAGTAAAAACCATCGCCGAAGACTTCGCACGCCCTATGGGTATCGATCTCGGTCCCGATGGCTCAATTTATCTCATCGAACTTCAAGGCAAGGTCAGCCGAATTCATCCCAAAACGGGCGAGCGCACCACTCTCGCCGAGATCAAGGTCTTCGGAGAGCAGGAAAACGGACTCCTCGGCATTGCTCTTGATCCCAACTTTGAGAAAAACAACCACCTCTACCTCCTCTACTCGCCTGCCGACTTCATCGGTCAACGTATTTGTCGCTTCACGGTGAAAGACAATGCCCTCACGAACGAAAAGAAAGTTATCGAGTGGGCCACCCAGCGACGCGAATGTTGCCACCACGGCGGCATGCTCAAATTCGGTCCCGATGGCTGTCTCTTCGCTTCGGCAGGCGACAACACCCACCCTTTCGGCGACTCGGCCTCTTATGCGCCCATTGACCGACGAGAAAATCGCGAACCATGGAACGCTGAAAAATCCTCAGCCAACCCCAACGATCTCCGCGGCGGTTTGATTCGCATCAAGGTTAAACCGGACGCCACCTACACCATTCCAGAAGGCAACCTTTTCCCTCCGGGCACCAAAGGCACCCGCCCTGAAATTTACATCATGGGCTGCCGCAATCCGTGGAAGTTCTCCATCGATCCAAAATCCGGCCACCTCTACTGGGGCGACGTCGGACCCGATGCCGGAAAGCCAGGACCCCGCGGCCCTGCCGGTCACGACGAAATCAACCAAGCCCGCAAGGCCGGCTTCTTTGGCTGGCCCTACTTTATCGCTGACAATAAACCCTACTCGCGTGTCGATTTCACCAACGGAAAAGTTGGCAAGAAGTTCAATGTTCAAAAGCCCGTCAACGACTCCCCGCTCAACACGGGTCGTCAGGATCTCCCTCCTCCCCAGGAGGCCTTCATTTTCTATCCTTACTCGGATTCGAAAGAATTTCCGGAGCTCAAAAAAGGAGGACGCACCGCCTGCGCCGGCCCCGTTTTTCATTACGATCCCAAGTTCGAAAAAACAGGAGGCTTCCCCAAAGACTTCGATCACTGCCTCCTCTTCTGGGACTGGAATCGCCCCTTCATGAAATGGGGTCGGCTTAACGAAAAAGAAGATCTCGTTGGCATCGAAGACTTTTCGCTCCCCGTCAAAATCAAGCGACCATCCGACGCCATCTTTGCCCCCGACGGCACCCTCTGGTTTATCGATTACGGAGCCACTTGGGGAAACAACAAGGATGCCAAGCTCCTCCACATCAGCTATCGCCACGGCAATCTCGATCCCGTCGCTAATTTCACAATCGACAGACAACACGGATCCCTTCCTCTCAAGGTCCAGCTCGATGCGTCAGGTTCCACCGACCCCGAAGACGAACCTTTAACTTTCGCTTGGCTTAGAAGTGGAAAGACCATCTCAACGGACGCTAAAACGACCATCACTCTTACCGAACCCGGCGATCATCACATCACCTTGAAAATCACCGATTCCCACGGTGCCACCAGCGCACTAACCCAACACGTTAGCGCCGGAAACTCTCCTCCCGAACTGACCTTTGAATCACCTCTCGACGGATCCTTTTTCACCCCGGGGAAACCAATCTCATATCGCCTCACCGCAACCGACTCCGAAGAGGGAAATTCCAAGTTAAAGCCGGACAACTTCGCCTCAACCGTGGTCACACTAGCCCCACTCGCCAAGGTCGCCCCCGGTCTATCCGCAATCAGAGCTTCCGATTGTTTCAACTGCCACCACTCGACTCAAAAACTAATCGGCCCCTCGTTCAACGACATCGCCAAACGCTATAAGGGGGACCCGGCGGCCTTCGACACCTCGGTCGAACGAGTAATGAAAGGCTCTTCGAAAGTCTGGGGCGAGATCCCCATGCTACCTCATCCCAATCTCAAACGCGATCAAGTCGCCTCGATGGTTCGCTGGATTTACGCCCTCTCTGAAAAAACAGCACCGCAAGTCTCACGGGGTCTTCAAGGAAGCCTCACGTCCTCAAATTCCCACCAATCACTTGAGCTCTCCGCAAACTTCACCGACTTTGGGGCACACGGCGGCAAGGCACCTCCTCTTTCAGGCGGAACCTCCATCCGGCTCCACCCGCGGACCATTCAGGCGGAAACTTTCTCATCTCACCAAGGACCGAAAATTCTCGGAAGCGACGATTCCAAATTCATTGGTGCTATCAACCACTCTCACTGGGTCGGCTATCCCGGCTTCCGCCTCGATGATTGCAAAACAATCACACTCCAATACGCCTCGGCAGGCCCGGGCGCTAAAGTCACCATCACTGCCAACGGCAAAAAAATCGCCACCGCTCCAATCAAACCCACCGGGGATTGGAACAAATGGGAAGAAGTCACCGTCCCCCTCGTAGATGTCCCTGCCGGACTCGTCGATCTCAAGCTCACTTTCACAAATCCGGGCAAACAACATCTCGCCAATCTCGACTGGTTTCGCTTCGACTAACTCTCCCTCAATGAAACATCTTTTCTTTCTTCTTTGTGCCTGCGTTTCCCTGCACGCCGCCGACCGCCCGCATATCATACTCGTCATGGCCGATGACCAGGGCTACGGCGATTGCGGGTTCACCGGACACCCCTATGTCAAAACGCCCAACCTCGACACCATGTCGAAAAACTCGGTCATCTTCGACCGCTTCTATGCCGGCGCTCCCGTCTGCTCTCCCACGCGGGCCAGCGTCATGACCGGGCGCAATCCCGTCCGAGTCAATGTTCCCAATCACGGCCACTACCTCCGCCCTCACGAAATCACCATTGCGGAAGCTCTCAAATCAAATGGCTACCTCACCGCTCACTTTGGCAAATGGCACATCGGCTCGGTCCAAAAAGAAAGCCCCACCTCTCCCGGCGGCCAAGGCTTCGATCATTGGCTCACCGGACTCAATTTCTTCGATCGCGAGCCCTACCTCTCTCTCAACGGCAAGTTTCAGCAATTCAAAGGACAAGGCACTGTCATCTCAATGGACCACGCTCTCGGCCATCTCAAAAAACACGCGTCGTCCAAGCCCACCTTCACCGTCATCTGGTTCCCTTCGCCGCACGATCCCCATCGCGAAACCTCCACCAATCCCGACCTTTACAAAAACAAACCCCACGCTTCATACTATCAAGAAATTACTCTCATCGATGAACAAATGGGACGACTTCGCAAAACCCTCCGTGACCTCAAAATCGCCGACAACACCCTCCTTTGGTATACCTCCGATAACGGCGGACTCGTGAAGGAGCACTCCGGCGGTCGGGAGAAAAAAGGCTCCGTTTATGAAGGAGGACTGCGCGTTCCTTCCATCATCGAATACCCCGCCAGGTTCCAGCCAGGTCGTGTCGCCGCCCCCACGAGCTCAACCGACATCTACCCCACCCTTCTCGCGCTCACTGAGACCTCCATCGCAAATCAACCCTCCGTCGATGGTATCAACCTCCTCCCCTTTATCTCGGGCAAAAAAGTAAAACGCTCCAAGCCCATCGGCATCTGGCACAAATTCACCGGCGGCCAATCCACCTGGAGCGATCGCATCATCAAAAGGCTCATGGAAGCCGAGCAAACGAACCAACCAAACCCCTTCCCCGGGCGCGTTCTCAAAAACGTAAACGACTTCCCGAAATACACCGCCACCTCCCATCAAAGCGGCCACGCAGCCCTTCTCGATTGGCCCTTCAAAATCCACGCCATTTACGGGAAGAAAAAAACAACCTGGGAACTCTATGACCTCTCCAATGACCCAATGGAAACCACCCCTCTCAACGAGAAACAAAGCGATCGCCTCGCCGTCATGCAAAAGCAACTGACTGCCTGGCAAAAATCCGTTCTCAAGAGCCATGCCGGGCACGACTACCAAGACCAATGAAAACTTTCCTTCTTCTCATCCTCTGCGTCTCGGCATCTCTGCGTGCGGCGACTCGTCCCAACATTATCTTAGTCATGACCGATGACCAGGGCTGGGGCGAGACCAGCTATAACGGACACCCCATTCTCAAGACCCCCAATCTCGATGCCATGGCCGCCCACGGTCTCCGCCTTAATCGATTCTACGCCGCACCCAATTGCTCCCCCGCCCGCGCCTCTATTCTCACTGGACGAAGTAACGACCGAACCACCGTTCTCAACCACGGCCACGCCCTGCGCCGTCAGGAGAAAACTCTTCCTGCCGCCCTCAAAAAAGCTGGATACGCCACTGGACATTTTGGCAAGTGGCACCTCAATGGCTATAGCGGCCCCGGAGCCCCCATTCTCAAAAACGATTCACACCACCCCGGCGTCTTCGGCTTTGATCACTGGTATTCCGTGACCAACTTTTTCGATCTTGACCCCATCATGAGCCGAAATGGCAAGTTCGAAGAAGCTCAAGGAGACTCCTCAGAATTGATCGTCAACGAAGCTCTGAAATTCATCGAAGAGAAATCCAAAGCCGATCAGCCCTTTTTAACCGTCATCTGGTATGGCTCACCGCACCTTCCATGGCGTGCCCTCGATAAAGACAAAGCTCTCTTCAAAGACCTCAATCCAGCATCCGCCGAACACTACGGCGAGCTCGTAGCCATGGACCGCAGCATTGGAACCCTCCGCTCCGGACTCCGTGAACTCGACATTCACGAAAACACCATCGTCTGGTTCAACAGCGATAATGGAGGGCTCAGAGGTGTCACCCCCACAACCGTTGGTGACCTGCGGGATTTCAAAGGCAGTATTTATGAGGGCGGAATCCGTGTCCCCTGCGTCATTGAGTGGCCCGCAGGCATCCCGAAAGCCCGACAAAGCACACATCCATGTGGAATCGTCGACATCTTTCCTACCATCGCCGACGTGATCGACCTCCCTGGTGACTCCATGCTGAAACCCATCGACGGCAGGAGTATCCGCCCACTTTTCAAAAAAGAACTCACCGCACGGAAAAGCCCCCTTTTCTTCCGTCACACCAAGCGGACCGCCATTATCGACAACGATTTCAAGCTCCTCAACGACAAAAAGTCCTATCAGCTTTACAACCTCGCCAAGGATCAAAAGGAATCGAAAAATCTGATCCAGACTCATCCCGAAATCGCCGCCAAACTAAAATTCCAACTCGAAGAATGGAATCGATCCGTCGATCAAAGCCTCGCCGGTAACGACCTTCCAGCCGGAACACCCTCCGATCCCATTCTCACCCGCCGTTGGCCGACCTCGAAAGCGTATGCTCCTTTCATCAAGGAATGGAAAGACCGTCCCGAGTTCAAAAGCTACCTCGAGCGCATGGACAAAAAAAAGAATCCTTTAAAATGAAATCCATTCTCATTCTCATTCTCTGCGCCTCCGCGTCTCTGCGCGCGGCCGACCGCCCCAACATCCTCTGGCTCTCCGCCGAGGATATCAACGACCACTTTGGTTGCTACGGCGATCCCAATGCCATCACTCCCAACCTTGATCAACTCGCCAAGGAAGGAGTTCGCTACACCAACGCCTACACCGCCGCCGGAGTTTGTGCCCCTTGCCGATCAACCATTATCACCGGTATGTATCAGACCACCATCGGCACTATGCATATGCGGAGCAACGCCGTTCTTCCGGACTCCATCAAACCCTTTCCCGTCTACCTTCGCAAATCTGGCTACTACTGCACCAACAATTCAAAGAAAGATTATCAATTTCGCGACCCGAAAGAGACCTGGGATGAATCAAGCGGGAAGGCTCACTGGAAAAAACGCACAGATTCAAACAAGCCCTTTTTTGCGGTCTTCAACTTCACTGGCTGCCACGAAAGCGGCATCGCCAGCGAATCCAAATACAAATCCGTTACCAAAAACCTCTCGCCCGGCGAACGACAGGATCCCGCCAAACTGAAAACTCTTCCTCCCTACTATCCCGACACTCCGAAAGTCCGCGAAGATTGGAAAAGAAACTACGAACTCATCACGGCCATGGACGCCTGGGTCGGCGACCACATCGCGGCCCTAAAAGAAGCCGGAGAATACGAAAACACCATCATCATCTACTGGTCCGACCACGGCGTGGGCCTCCCCCGCGCCAAACGTTGGCTTTACGACTCCGGCACCCGCATTCCCCTCATCGCTCGTATCCCCGAGAAGTTTCGTACTTCCGGCCAAGGCAAACCGGGAACGGTCGATGACCAGCTCATCAGCTCTCTCGACTTCGGCAACACCGCCCTCAACCTTGCCGGACTCCCTGTTCCACCCGTCACCCAAGGCCGCGCCTTCCTTGGCGAAAATCTCACTCCTCCTCGCGACTACATCTTCGGGGCCCGCGACCGCATGGACGAACGCTACGACATCATTCGCAGCGTCCGCGACAAGCGCTACCGATACATCCGTAACTACGAGTCACTCAAACCCTATTTCCAATACATGAATACTCCCGAAAAGGGAGCCACCATGAAGGAACTTCGTCGCGTAGCCGCCACCGGAAAGATGCCACCCGCCATGAAGCTCTTCATGGCAGGTCACAAACCCGTCGAAGAATTTTACGACCTCCAAAATGATCCCCACGAAATCAACAACCTCGCCAAAGACCCCGCCCATCAGGAGACCGTCGCCCGCTTCCGTAAAGTCCACCAAAAGTGGAGCACCGAAACCCGGGACCTCGGTCTCATCCCCGAACCGGAGATGGTTCTCCGCGAAAAGAAGGCCGGATCGCGATACGACATCCTTGCCACCACTCCGGACAAAACCCTTCCACAAAGACTGGGTCGCATGGCCTTGCTTGCCTCCGATGGGGACAAAGCACTTCCCGACCTCCTCAAAGGACTCGGAGACAAAGACGCCGCCGTTCGTTACTGGTCAGCCACTGGCATCGGCAACATCGGAAAGCTTTCAGATGAAGCGAAAGGCGCATGCCTGAAAATCCTGAGCGATGAGACTTCGACCGTCGTTCGCATTGCCGCCGCAAGAGCCCTCCTCCGAATGAAGACCTCTGAAAGAAAAGCCCTCGCCGAACTCTCGAAGGCTCTGGAATCGCCCGAAGAATGGTCCCGCCTTCATGCCGCCATCGCTCTGGACGAAGCCGACGAACAAGCCCGCCCAGCTCTCCCCGCCCTTCAAAAAGCCCTCAAAAAACAGCCCAATAAATACATCGTTCGCGTTGCCAACAAAGCCGTCAACGATCTCCTTGGGACTAGTAACACCGTCAAATAATGTCCGCCGCCAGCCAATCCATTTACGAGGTCTTCCCCCATCAAAAAGAAGACCTCCTCCTCCATCTCGTCTCCGAGTCGATCTGCCAGTCCCCCGTCTTGGTTTTCGTGCGTAGTAAGGAAACGCTCCACGCCTTAAACACCGCCGCCAGTCATCAAGGACTGGCGAGCGACAACATTTCCGGAAACAAGAAGCCGGAGATCCGTGATCGATCTCTCGGCGAACTTAAGGAAGGCACCATCGCCGTCCTCTTCGCCACCGAGTCCGTCCTCCGCGAAAGCGATCTCTCGGGCGTTGCTACTATCATTCACTTCGACGTCCACGAAATCGATGCCGACTATCTAAGCCACGCGGAATCGGCCTCCTCCGAGGTTATCACTTTCATTACCAAGAGTGATCAAAATCGCCTCAAATCCTTGGAGGAATTGACGGAAGGGAATCTTGAAAAACGCTTCGCTGA
>CBFHQJ010000122.1:0-13222 GCA_965657795.1 Akkermansiaceae bacterium | reverse complement strand
CGCGTGCTCACTTGGAATCGGTGTCGTGTAAAGGCGTAGACTTTTTCCTTCCGGGCCCAAGAGTAATAATTCCTCCCGCCAATCACCAAGCAAGTCTGCAGTCAAATTGGGCCATTTTCCCAAGCCCCACCAGCGACGTCTTCCTTCTCTTCCGAACGGGAACTCCGCCTGAAAAATTTCCTTCTCACTCTCTTCTTCCCAATCCCACTTGACCACGCGGTAACCTCCATAGATCTCTCGTAACAAATCACCGTCCCACCAGATCGCCCAGTCCTGATAGCGGGGACTCTTTTTCGAAATCTGTTTTCCTTTGATTGTTCTCAACCCTGAGCGACGATCCCACAGTTCATAGCCCTCGTGGCGCGGATCGATGTCCGCCACCAATCCCACGCTCAAATCAACCCCTGGGCTGTGCGACCAAATCACCTCTCCAGTTCTGGCAGAGTGCAAACCCGCGCCAGGAGTCTGCCACGCCACTGTCCTCCCCTCGTTTTCGGTCACCAGATACAATTCCATTCCTTCCCGACCGGGATCGAGATCTCCGACCGTCAAGGTGTCGCCATGCCGCCTTCCGGTCGAAAACAATCCCTTCCCATCATCGTCCACCACCATCGCCTGATACACGATCTCATCCTTTCCGTCCGCATCGACATCCGCCACTGCGAGGGAATGCCCGCCCATGCCGGAAAACTCATTTTTGCCATCCTTCGAATCAAAGACCCAACGCTTCGTCAGTTCACCATCCCGCCAATCCCACGCAACCATGACCGTGCGCCCATAGACTCCACGGCACATTATGAGGCTCGGTCGTTTCCCGTCCAAATAAGCCACGCAGGCCAAAAAGCGATCACATCGATTCCCGTAAGAATCATTCCCACCGTTCCCTCCCCGGCCTCCCCACCCGTCAATCGGGTCACGTCCGGGTTCATAATCCACCGTCTTTAAGGCCGCACCCGTCTCCCCGTCAAAGACGGTCAGAAACTCCGGCCCCTTGAGAATACGACCATACCTTTTGTCCTTCTCGTCCCGATTCACCCAATCCGCCGAGGTATCCCCAATGACCTCCCCCTTGGCATCCTTCGTTCCGTCGGCCGTCTTGCACGCCACCTCAGCCCTGCCATCGCCATCCAGATCATAGACCATGAATTGCGTGTAGTGCTCGCCCTCGCGGATGTTCTTCCCCAACTCGATCCGCCACAGCTTCGTTCCATCAAACTCGTATCCGTCCAGAATCGGAGGACTGGTCACCCCATCATGACTGTTGTCCTTGGCCCGACCGATCATGTGAACCACCAGCTCCCACTCCCCATCTCCATCCAAATCTCCCACCGAACAATCCCCGGCCCGATACCCCTCGGGAGGGTCGATCGGAATCTCCAAAAAGTGATCTTCCAACACCTTGATCCGCTCCCCTTTTTCCTCGCCCCGTTTCTTCACGACATAGCCCTCGGCTCCCGCTTGATCCAAAAAACTCGTTCCCTTGAACTCGTCGGTGACCTTCTCCAGCTTCCCGTCCTGCTCCCGAAACAAATCAAATTCCTCCCCCTTCTCCAAGAGACGCCAGCTCACCATCACCTTCCCCTCCTCCGTTGGCACCGCCACTCCGCCACGCCCCGAAATCTCCCCACCGGCCACCGTCAGACTCGCCATCAAATATCCACAAAGTATCTTTTGCACAGCTGGTTCTACGTTTCGGGAACCAGAAATAACACACCTCTTTCTAAGCTTTTTTTCATGCAGACCAAGTGTCGCGAATATACACTCACCTTGTCGCTTTAGAACAATCCTGAGATCTGAATCCCTCCTATCTTCCACTTGACCTTTCTTCATGAACCCAGCTCAACCGATCTCAACCTCACCCCTCCGCCTCGGCGTCTGCCCTGCTCATTTCAAATTTGCCGACGTTCTGGCGCCTGATGAAAACGGCAAGCTTCCCCGTCATCCCGACGGACAACTCAAGGTTCTCACCGAATTAAAACAGTTCCTGGCTGACTCCCCGGTCCCGCTCTCGGTCGTTCCCATTTTCACCTTTTCCGGAACACAAAAAGAGGACCTCCGGGAAACTCTCGCAGGTATCCAATCCCTTGGCGTCACTCCCGAAGCCATCCTCATGATCAACGGAGCCGACCCAATGAGTCCGGATGACGAGGATAAGTTTGTCGCTCTGTCCATGGAGATCATCGAGATCGCCAAAAGCCTGGGCATCGAAGCGGTCTGCTCCACCACCTTCGAGCAATGGATGGATCCGGCTCCCGCCAAAACCGGAGCCGATTATGACGCCGCCGTGACGCAACTGGTCAAAGCTCATCATCGCATCTACCAGGAAGCCGATCTCGCCAATTCCTCTATCAAATCCTGGCACATGGAGTTCCTCCGCCCCGTGGAATTCTCCACCTTCACCAACGTCCGCAGCGCCTGGGATGTCGTCAAAGGAATCAACGAAAAGATCGGCACCAACTTCTTCCGCGTTTTGGTCGACGCCTCCCATTGCGGCGACTCCGGCCTCACCATCGAGGACAACCAAAACGTCATCCGTGAAATCGCCGCCGCCGGTGCCCTCGGTGCTTTCCACGCCTCTGTAAAAACGACCCGCGGATGCCTCACGACCGATGAAGGATGGATCGACTCCCTACTCACCACCTGCCTCGAAACCGGAAAGCTCGAAACCGTCATCGTCGAAGCCTTCGACCACACCGACCCGGGCCTTCAACCTCTCCGCGATGCCGTCGCCGGCCACGGTGTCGATACCACCAAGGGAAGATCCTACAACCAACTGATCTTTGACGGTCTCGTCCAAGTGGAGAAACGCATTAATTGATCAACGATGACTTCCCATCTTACCTGGCGGAAATTCTCCTTCCTCACCCTTCTCCTCCTGCTCCCGCAGACCATCCTCGCGCAAGATTTCCGTCGTCGCGACCCCGAGCGTATCCACGATCCCTCCACCGTCTGCACCGAGAACAAGGAATACTACTTCTTCTCGACCGGTCACGGTATCTCGCTTGTTCAGGAACAGGAAGACGGACGCTGGACGCGCACCGGCCAGGTTTTCGAGCGCGGTAAGCTCCCCGCCTGGCACAAAGAAAAAGTCCCCGAAAACAACGGCCACCTCTGGGCCCCCGATGTCATCAAACTCAAGGACACCTACTACCTCTACTACTCCGTGTCCTCTTTCGGAAAACAAACCTCCGCCATCGGTCTGGCCACCGGAAAAACCCTCAACCCCAAATCACCCGAGTGGGGATGGAAGGACCAGGGCCCCGTCATCAGCTCGAAACGAGGCACCCCCTTCAACGCCATCGACCCCGCCTTGTTCAAAGACGACGACGGCACCCTCTGGATGTCCTGGGGCTCGTTTTGGAACGGACTCTACCTCGCCCAACTCGACCCTAAGACCGGCAAGCTCCTCGACCCCAAAAACAAGCCCACCAAACTGGCTTGGTCTGCCAAAATTGAAGCCCCCTTCATTCATAAACGCGACGGCTTCTACTACCTCTTCATCAATCACGGAAGTTGCTGCCGTGGCGTCGATAGCACCTACGAGATCCGCGTGGGACGTAGCAAAAAAATCACCGGCCCCTATCTCGACCAGGACAAAGTCGACCTCAAGGACGGCGGCGGCACTCTCATCCTTACCACCGAGGGCGACCGCATCGGCCCCGGCCATGCCTCCATTCTAAAACGCAAGGGCAAGGAATTCCTCGCCTATCACTACTACAGCAAACCCGACCGCGGCTCCTCCCGCTTCGCCCTCGCCCCCCTCACCTGGGAGAACGCTTGGCCCGTTGTCAAAGCCGCCCCTTAAAGAGCTCTTCCCTTCCTCTTTCTGCATGCGCATCCGCCTCATCAGCCTGGGCTTCTTCGCTCTCTCCTTCATTTCCGAAGCGAAAACGATCTCCCTGAAACCCGGAAAAACTCCCGTCATCCAGCAAGCGATTGACCGCCTGACCAAGAGCGACGGCTTCACCCTCATCCGGCTCGCCCCCGGCACCTACCGCGAAAAAATCACCATCCCCACCAACAAGCCACCACTCAAGTTTGTTGGGAATCCGGGCGAAACGCGCATCGTCTTCAATGACTCCGCCAAAACGCGCGGACCCGATGAGCGGGAAATCGGCACCTTCCGCAGCGCAACCATCACCATCGAAAGCGACGACTTCACCGCCGAAGGCATCACGTTTGAGAACGACCACGGCCCCGGAATTCAGGCCGTCGCTCTCTCCGTCGGAGGCGAACGGGCCATCTTTCGCAACTGCCGCTTTCTCGGTTGGCAGGACACCCTCCTCGTCCGTCGCAAGCGCCAGTTTTTTGACCAATGCAAAATCGCAGGCAGCGTCGATTTCATCTTTGGCGATGCCACCGCCTACTTCCAAAACTGCCACATCCACTGCCGCGACAACGGCTACATCACCGCCGCTTCCACCGATGAGGATAAAGAATTCGGCTACGTTTTCTCGAACTGCCGCATCACCTCGGAACCCAATCTAAAAGTCTACCTCGGTCGCCCCTGGCGTCCCCACGCCTCCGTCCACTTCCTCGAATGCCGCCTCCCCGACACCATTCAACCGGAGGGCTGGAATAACTGGCGTGACCCGAAAAAAGAAAAAACCGCCCGCTACCACGAGTGGCGGAATACCGGACCCGGAGCAGCCACCGACTCCCGCGTCAGCTGGCTCCGCCCACTCGCACCCGCCCAGGGACGGGGCATCCAGAGACCCTGGCGGGTGTTTCGCAAATGGGACCCCATGGTCATTCTCTCCGAAGAACGTGTTGCCTCCCTTACCCCGGAGGAGCAAAAGAAATGGCAAGCCTATCTCCAGCGTTCCCGCTCCGAGCTAAATCGTTCTCAAAACATTCTCCGCAAGGAACTCGCCGACCAAGATATCGACGCTCCCAGAACGCCAAAAGATGGCGGCCGCCCCCCGTCGGCGAAACGGGACCCGGATTGGTTTCGCAGCGACCAAGCCAATGACCTCGCCGCCGTCGTCATCTCCTTCCAAACTCCCAACGGAGGCTGGGCCAAGAACCTCGACTACCGACAGGGAAAACGCACTCCCGGCACCCACTGGTCCGCCCAGAGCAAGGGCCCCTTCGGCTGGCACTACGTCGGCACCCTCGACAACAACGCCACCACCGGCGAACTCCACTTTCTCGCCCGTCACCATCTCGAAACCCAATCCAGCGCTTCAAAAACCGCCGTCCTCCGGGGGATCGATTTTCTCCTCGATGCCCAGTATCCCAACGGCGGCTGGCCCCAGGGCTGGCCTCTCGAAGGCGGTTACCACGACCAAATCACGCTCAACGACGACGCCATGCTCAATGCCCTCGAGCTCCTCAATCAAGTCGCCGGACAAAAAAAGCCTTTCACCTTTGTTGGCGACGAACGCCGTCAGCGCGCTCAAAAAGCCGTCGCCCGAGCCATCAATTGTTTGCTCAATGCTCAAATCGTGATCGACGGCACCCCCACCATTTGGTGCGCCCAACACGACCCACTCACCCTCGCCCCATCCGGAGCCCGCATGCAGGAACCCGCCTCCCTGAGCAGCTACGAAAGCGTTTCCGTGATCCGTTTTTTGGAGCAGATGGAAAAGGTCGACAACCGGATCCCACCCGCCCTTCGTGCCGCCCGCACCTGGTATCGTGACCACGCCGTCACCGGCATCATCCCCTCACGCCAGGGAAAAAACCTCCGCTACCAGGAAGGCACTTCCGATCCTGCTCTCTGGTGGGGGCGCTTCCATGATCTCAAAACACAAACGCCCATTTTTCCCGGCGCCCAATGCGGAGGCATCCATTCCACTTTCCAAAGCCTCGCCGCCCAAAACACGACCGCCTACCAATACTACTGCGACCGGCCCCGGGACCTCCTCCGTTAGGACTAGGCTCATTCCAAAAAAAAATCGACTCCAAGCTCATGAAACCATTCCTCATCTTTCTTTTCCTCACCTCCAGCCTCCTCGCCAAACCGACCCTCTGGATCATCGGCGATTCCACCGTCCGCAACAACACCCGCGACCAACAAGGCTGGGGCGATCCTCTCATCAAACTCTTCGACTCCGAGAAAATCACCGTCATCAACAAGGCCATCGGCGGACGCAGCAGTCGCTCTTTTCTCACTCAAGGACGATGGGACGAAATCCTCAAGGAACTCAAAAAAGGAGACTACGTCCTCATGCAATTCGGCCACAACGATGGTGGCAAAATGTTCGAAGGCGACCGCCCGCGCGCCAGTATCAAGGGCAACGGCGATGAATCCAAACACGGCACCGTCGAAGCCACCGGAAAAGAAGAAACCGTTCACTCCTTCGGATGGTATCTCCGCAACTACTGCCAAACCGCCCAAGCCAAAGGAGCCACGCCCATCGTCTGCTCCCTCATCCCGCGCAACATCCGCGACCGGGAGGGCGTCATTCGACCCGAC
Source organism: Akkermansiaceae bacterium (assembly GCA_965657795.1). GTDB lineage: Bacteria > Verrucomicrobiota > Verrucomicrobiia > Verrucomicrobiales > Akkermansiaceae > SW10. Next base: position 6,801 of record CBFHQJ010000122.1, on the reverse strand, counting down.
ACCAAAACCTACGCCCACTGGGCCGAGTTGGCCGCGCAACAAACCAAATCCCAATTCATCCCCCTCAACCAAATCCTCTCCGACCGTTTCAACGCCCTCACCGAAGCACAAGTCGATGCCATCTTCTGCGGAACCGACCACACCCACACCAGCTACCCCGGCGCGGATTTCATCGCCCACGTCGTCGCCGATGGAATCCGCGATCTCAAAAGCTGCGATCTCTCCAAGCACCTCAAATCCTCCTCCATTCCTCTCACCTTACCCGGCAAAAAAACCACTCTCTTTCGCTCCGCCATCTATTCCGAAAAATCCGGCCACGGCTGGCTCGACCCCGCCTCGCGTGTTTTCACCTCCGACCTTCCCGAAGGAAACTACGACGTTACCCTGACCTTCACCACCCCGGAAGCCGCCGCCAAGGCCTGGGTCAAATCAGAAGCCCGCCGCCTCATGCTCACCCCGCAAGATGTTTCCGAAAACCGCACCCGCAAGTTCACCGTCAACACCCGCACGCCCAAAATCACCGACACCAAAAGCGTCCGACTCCGCCGTAACACCGACCTCTACCTGCCCGACTGGGACTCCCGGCTCTCGCTCGAATTCTTCCCCGATAGCTCCACCCTGACCTCCCTGGAAATCAAACCCGCTTCGGAATCAACCACCATCTATCTCGCCGGAGATTCCACCGTCACCAACCAGGCCAAAGCCCCCTGGGCCGGATGGGGCCAAATGCTTCCCGCCTTCTTCAAGCCCGGCATCGCCATCGCCAACCACGCCGAATCCGGCCGCACCCTCTACAGCTTCCGCGGAGAACGACGGCTCGAAAAAATCCTCTCCACCATCCAACCCGGCGACTACCTCTTCATCCAATTCGGCCACAACGACCAGAAGGACAAACGCGACGGTTCCGGCCCCTTCACCAGCTACAAAAAAGACCTCGAAAGCTACCTCGCCGCCGCCCGCGAAAAGAAAGCCCACCCCGTCCTCATCACGCCCATGGAACGCCGCCGCTGGAAAGACGGCAACCCCCAACAAACCCTCACCGACTTCGCCGCCGCCGTCCGCCAGGTGGGCAAGGAACAAAAAGTCCCCGTCATTGACCTTCACGCCATGAGCCTGGAATTCTATCAGGCCCTCGGAGAAGAAGGCTCCAAAAATGCCCTCGTCCATTATCCGCCCAACACCTTCCCGAATCAAAATTACCCCCTCAAAGACGACACCCACCACAGCAACTACGGCGCCCACCAACTCGCCCGCTGCATCGTCCAAGGTATCCGCCACAAAGTCCCCGACCTCGCCAAAAAACTCCGCTCCCCCGACACCACCTTCACCCCCGGAAAACCCGACCCCACCAACAAGATCACCATCCCCACCAGCCCCGGCCTCGGCGAAAAACCGGAAGGCAATTGAGCATCCAACTCTCTTCCCGGTATCCTCCTCACCCTCGCAAGCTTCCCAAAAAGCCCAAAGGGCCTGGCCTATCACAGCGAAGAGCAAAGCGCAGCGCCGCCCTCTATGTCCCCCACCCCAAAAAGGTCGGAATCCTAAAGGAAAAAACAAGTGCCCCCCAGATTGAAACAGATCCCGCCACCCCTAAGCCATTATCCAGAATCGTTTTCACGAGCATTCAACCATTCATCTTCCTGACATCCATCTTCCTGACATCCATCTGCCTGACATGTTTCTGTTGCACGGTGAACCTTGGCCAGACTCTTCCAATCGGAAACGGACAGGGCAGGAGATGTCTTGAGATCAGGAGGCATAAAAAATGGTGCCACCGGTTTATTCAGAATAAACCCGGTGACACCAGAAAATCCAAGGCTCGTTCTTAGCCGGATTGATCAGTGGCTCTATTGTTCACGAACATTGAAGAACAGTCGCTTGGACCCGGGAGTTGGATTCTGGAATACGTAGGTTATCACGCCTTCGGCTGGATCTCTGTCGGCAAAGCTATTGTCGATGATGCCATCATCAATTTCCACCCCAGTTTCCAGGTTGCTGAGGTCCTCATCAAAGTAGAGGCCATAGGTCTTTCCGGGCAGTGAATTCCAGGTAATGGAAATTTCATTATTTGCCTGATCATAGGTGATATCGGTGACTTGAAAATTCAAGCCCGACCCGAGAGCGAGTGGTGAGATCCCGGACGAAAGTTCGGAGATCTCCTCTGCGCTGAGCACTTTGCTCCACAAGGAAACATCGTCGATGAGGCCGGTGACCCAGTGGCTTGCCGCGGCGCGGGAGATGGCACCGATGGAGGTGGTGTCGATACTCGTTCCGATCAAGCTTCGGAAGGTGATATCCGCGGGATCAAGAACGCCATCAATATAAACCTGCAAGGTGTCAGTAGCGTCATTCCCGGTCACCGCAAGATGTCGCCAGACTCCGTCCAAAGGCATCCCATCAGTGTATTCGTGGCCAAGATCTACCTCCGGACGAATGTAGAAGTCGAGAACGCCATCGGCACCATCGTTGCGGGTGCCGATATTATAGAGCGGGGTATTGCTTGTCGTCGATCCCTCGGAGAAGATCCGTAGATCATTCTGTCCGGCCCCGTTAACCTTGACCCACATTGAAATCGTGTAGCCCTCGTGTTGAGTGATGGGGAGATCTTCTTCCGCATTGTGAATGCGATTTAACATGGTCTGAGCTCCGTTGTCGAACTGGGCAACCTGTCGTCCTTCATCGAGGATGAAGTTACTCGAAGACATGTTATTCAAATTTAGGTCATATCCGTTCGGTCCGAGATCGGGAGTGATCAAGTCATCCGGTGTTCCGTCCAGAGGCCAGAAAGCGACCAGGCTGCTGCTGGTCCGGGGACTGGAAGAATCGGTCGGATCGGGATCAGTTCCGTCCGAATAGCCGTCGCCGTCTGTATCGGTATTGTTGGGGTCCGCTCCGATCGTGAGTTCACCGCCATCGAGAAGTCCGTCCCCGTCGGAATCTTGCACGAAAGGATTCGAGCCTGCGGCGATCTCCGCGCCATCGTTGGCTCCGTCGCTGTCGGTATCCGCTTCATCCGGCTCGGTGCCCAGTTGGAATTCTTCGAGGTTGGTGAGATCATCCCTATCCTCATCGTCACCAGAGTCGGCAACGGTGTGGTCGAGCCCGTTTGCGATTTCGTAATCGTCGGCGAGTCCATCACCATCGGTGTCGGTGGCGGACACCAAGTCAAATCCATTGATACCGACCAGGCTGGTTTCGACGGTGTTGCCTTCTACTCCCTGGTAGGTGAAGACAATGGGATCAGAGCCATTCGAGGTGATGACGGCATTAAAGGTTGATGGCAAAACGTGGAGAGTTTGGCCCGCGCCGGGGTTCATTCCAGCGTTTGAAGCTGTCATCGCTCTCGAGTCGTAGGCGACGTCTGCATTATTGGCATCGGTGAGCCGCACGTCAAAGTCGCCCGACTGGTTGGTAACATCGTGATGGAAGGAGCTATAGAGGTAAGTTCCGGCGGGGATACCATCGAGGGTGAAGCGAATGCTGGTGGGGGCGGTGGTTCCATTACCACCCTGGGCTTCACGGGCGTCGACTCCGATCCAGTCTCGGGCGACGTCAGCGTCTGTCCCATCGTATCCTGCTGCCGATCCGCGACCGATGAGTTGTTTCACGGTGTTAACAGTGGTGTCCGGAAAATCGACCGTGAGGGTGACATTGGCGTCTCCGAAAGCAGGGACGTTGAAAATTTCGCTGCGATCGACACTGAGGTCGACCTCGTGATCTGCCACAAATGGTTGGCGCGTCTGATCATGAAATACGCCCACCTGTCCATTGAGTGGGGTTGATGAAAAGTCAACGAGGAGTCCCGAAGCTGAAATTGGGAAGGAGTTGGCATCCGTGGCTGTTCCGGGGCCGCCCGGGTCCACTTCGTTTTGGTCGAAGAAAAAATCACCGTCCGAGTCTCTCTCGTTGGGGTTCGTCAGATGCGTGTTGACCTCAGCCCCATCGAGAAGGCTGTCACCATCTGAATCGGGGTCGTTCGGATCGGTGTTGTTCGTAATTTCCGCGCCATCCAGGAGGAGGTCATCGTCCGAGTCTTCATCGGTGGGGTTGGTGTCGTTTAGGAACTCCGCTTCATTGTCGAGCATATCGGAGTCGGCGTCATCGGAACCACTCTGAAGAGCAAGTTCGGCTGGAGTAGCCGTGCCATCTCCGTTGCCGAATTGTTCATCCTCCCAATAGTCGGGAAGATTGTCTCCGTCCGTGTCATCCAGCGAAAATGTCTGGTCGAGTTGGAATCCATTGAGAGCGAAAAAGGTTCTATGGACAGCAAGGCCTGTCGGAGGGAGCGGGGTGAAGCGCAATACAACATCCTGCGCGCCAGCCGCGAACGCAAAGACCTGCGTGGAGGTGAGATCAGCCGGGTCGCCGCCCGCTTCGTTGGGTGGGGTTCCGGAGAGGATTTCGTTTTCGGCAGGATTCCCTCCAGCCAGACTGTTTGTCACCCGGCCATTGATTGGTGTGCCGAAAGTCGCGCCACCATCGACCGAAACCTCGATGGTGAAATCACTATTCATGTTTTCAACGTCGTGATGAAAGGTCGTCATCTCATAATTCGCCGCAGGAAGTCCCTCGAAAGTGAGATCCAGATAAGTCGGAGTTCCGGTGGTGCCATCCCACGCCCCATTTCCGCCCGAACCGGTTCTTCCGTCGCAGCCGATCCAGTCGCGTAGTAGGTTGACGTTATTTCCGATCCAGGTGTCGGCTTGACCCTGGCTGCGTCCGATGGATTGCTGGACGGTGTTGGCAGTAGTATTCGGCCACGACGGCGTCATCATAACGGTCGACGCACCTGAGATGCTGAAGGTCGGAATGTAAGTCGCGGTGATGAAATCGGCGATGGTTTCGTGACTGGCGTGGTAGCATTCGTAGCCCGCTTCCTGATGGGCTGCGTTGGTTGGATCTGCAGGATTTCCGGCCACGGGAGTCCCTCCGCCGCTCTGATTGGTGTTGAAATCCACGAGGAGCTGTGCGCTCAGGCCGGCTGGGAGAGTGATTAGCACTCCGACAAAGTTGCGGTTTATTTTCATGATGTGTGTGAATTTGATTCGATAGACGATTAATGTGCGAAATATCACGATTAGGTCCAACAGAAAATTGTTTGGCAACCTTCTACCAATCACGAAAACTTTCCGGTATGATTCACTGAGAGCAGGCGTCTGCCTGGTTTCGCACCCAGCCGTCACCAACCAGTGAAAGGATCCTGCTGGGTTGAGCCTAAAACTCCTTGAGCCACCGACTCGTCTCTTCCAGCAAAAGCTCCAATGAGTTCCAAGCTCCAGCGTTTATTTGCCCACACTAATTGCAGCGCTCCCCGCCTTCTTCAAGCCCGGCGTCGCCATCGCCAACCACGCCGAATCCGGCCGCGCCCTCTGCAGCTTCCGCGGAGAACGACGACTCGAAAAAATCCTCTCCACCATCCAACCCGGCGACTACCTCTTCATCCAATTCGGCCACAACGATCAGAAGGACAAACGCGACGGTTCCGGACCCTTCACCAGCTACAAAAAAGACCTCAAAAGCTACCTCGCCGCCGCCCGCGAAAAGAAAGCCCACCCCGTCCTCGTCACCCCCATGGAACGCCGCCGTTGGAAAGACGGCAAACCCCAACGAACCCTCACCGACTTCGCCGAGGCCGTCCGCGAGGTTGGCAAGGAGCAAGAAGTCCCCGTCATCGATCTCCACGCCAAAAGTCTCGAATTTTATCAGGCCCTTGGAGAAGGAGGCTCCAAAAAAGCCCTCGTCCATTATCCGCCCAACACCTTCCCGAATCAAAACTCCCCTCTCAAAGACGGCACCCATCACAGCAACTACGGCGCCCACCAACTCGCCCGCTGCATCGTCCAAGGCATCCGACAGCAAGTCCCCGACCTCGCTAGAAACCTCCGCTCACCCGACACCACCTTCACCCCCGGCAAACCCGATCCAGCCCAAAAAATCACCATCCCCACCAGCCCCGGCCTCGGCGAAAAACCGGAAGGCAATTAAGCATCCAGCTTTCTTCCCGGTATCCTCCCCTCCTCCCCTCCTCACCCACGCAAGCTACCAAGGCCCAACGGGCCGCCCTATCACAGCAAAGGGCACCGCCCTGGATTTTCCAGTCCACAAATGATTAAGAGCGCTGAAAGTGCGATGTTATCTTTCAACTGCCAATCAGATCAAAGACCAACTCGGCATCTCCTTCGCCCAAGCCACTCATCGCTGACATCGTTGCCATCATCGAGGCTCTCGAGCAATCGACTTGCGAGGCGGGAGCGCTCCTGGAGGGATGAAGAGCTTCGCCTTCAAGTTCTTCGTAGGAAAGAGCAATCGCAGCCGCAGTCGAACAGTAATTCAACATAGCTTCTCATTCCAGCGTTTTTCAGTGGAGTTGCAGAATGCCAAGACTTGGAGGGGCGCATCAAGCTCCCTGATACTCAAGCCCCCAAATCTGCCACAAATCAAAACCGGCCACACCACCTCTAATCCATTGAAAATAAGCACGCAAAGAAGAAGACCTTCTTTTGTATGCCTGGCATATTTTTGTGTATTTTTGCTCCGCCTCCAAGATCTCTGGGAAGGCATCATCCAGCTTCCTCGCCCGCCACCTCCACCCTTCGATATCGACACCATGGAGCCCATCGAGCCACCCTGGCAGGCCATCAAGGAGTGGATCCCGGATGACTACCCGGACCCGAACTGGTTCAATCAGGAAAGGGACTCTACCGGCGCAGAGAGCGAACACGATCCCTTCTACCAAAGTCCCGCCTGGCAGCCCAAGGAGATTCCGTTCGACGACGGCCGGACTCTCGTCCTCGACGACAG
>CBFHQJ010000121.1:0-13261 GCA_965657795.1 Akkermansiaceae bacterium | reverse complement strand
CGGGCCATCTCGACAAGAACTCCGGTGGAGGAGCCGCTGTCGTTTGCGCCCAGGAATTCGAATTCGGCAAAGAGTTTGGTGTCGAGGTGGGAGCAGAGCAGGAAAGGAGTAGAGGAATTCCAGTTGGGCTCGGAGTCGGGCGCGTAGCGGGCGAGGAGGTTGGTGAATTTCTGCGGGCCGATGGGGGTGATGCCGGTGAAGGTTTGGCGTTTGGTCTTCCAGCCCAGCTTGGCGAGTTCGGCTTCGAGATACTGAAGGCTCTTTTGGTAAGCTTCGGAGCCGATGGGCCGGGGGCCGAAGGCGGTCAGGGCCTCGACGTGGGCGAAGGCGTTTTCCCCGGAAAATTCAGCGACAGCTTCTTCGGCAATGGTGCCCGTGATGGGGGCTCCGGAAATTGGCTCGGGTTTGTCTTCTTCCTTCTCGCCACAAGCGATGAAGAGGACGAGAGCAATGATTCCGGCGAAAGTGGTTTTGATCACGGGCTCAGTCTAGGTCGAGCCCGAGAAGGTTCAAGATTCTCCCGAGGTCATCGTTGCCATAATATTCGATTTCAATTTTTCCCTTCTTCGCGCCATGATGAACCACGGTCTGGGTGGCGAAGTGATCGCGGAGGCGATTCTGAATCGCGGTGATGTGAGGATCAACGACCTTGGCTTTGCTCTTCGATTTTTTTTGCCCGGACTTGTGGTAGTTCTGGACGAATTTTTCGGCCGCCCGGACGGTCATGTTTTGGCGCAGGATCTGGTCGGCGACGGCAACTTGCTCGTTGGGGATTTTGACTCCAAGGATGGCCTTGGCGTGTCCGACCGTGAGGTGGCCATCGGCGAGGTGCCGCTGAATGGATGGCTGGAGGTCAAGGAGGCGCATGGAATTGGCCACGCTGGCGCGCGATTTGCCGACGCGCTTGGCGATGATCTCCTGCTTGAGTCCGAAATCCTTGGCAAGACGCACGTAGCCCTCGGCTTCTTCGATGGCGTTGAGGTCCTGACGTTGCAGGTTCTCAATGAGAGCCATCTCGAGGACCTCGCGATCGCTGGAGGGTCTCTCGATGACGGGAACGGTTTCGAGTCCCACCATTTTTGAGGCGCGCCAACGTCGTTCCCCGGCAATCAGTTCCATGTGGCCATCGACCTTCCGGATGATGAGGGGCTGGATGATGCCCAGCTGTTCGATGGACTGCTTGAGCTCGTCGAGCGATCCTTCGGCAAAGTGTTTCCGAGGTTGGAGCGGGGAGGGGACCAGGTCGTTGATGGGAACCTGGGTCACGCTTTCGCCGGGCCTGAGCTCAATCTTGGCATCAGGAACGGTATCAGAGGATGCGCCCTTGATGAGTGCTCCAAGTCCTTTTCCCAATGCCTTTTTCGCCATAGGGATTAGGAAATATCGAAGGACTCCGGGAAAGGAAAGGCTGGAATGAATCCTTAATTCATCCGAAATGCCGGAGTGCTTCCCCAGCCTTGACGTGGCGCGGATCTCGGGGCATTTCAGAGGGGTGAAAACACCACTCCTACTCCTATCGATTCTCACTCTGAACGCGCTCTGTCAGGACGACGACATTCGTGCCTCAACCGTGCCTCCACGAAACATCGTCCCGATGGAGGTGAAAGAGCGGGCGCAAGCCGCGGTGCAAGAGGTGGTTAATAAAACGGTTCGAGGAGATTTTAAGGCGGCTTTGGATTCGATGAATCCGGAATTTTTGAAAGTGATGGCACGTCCTTTCGGTGGGCCGAAGAGATTGAAGGCCCAGTATTTGAGACAGATGCAAGCCATGGGCAAAAACGGGGTGACCTTTCAAGCCGCCATCACCCGCAGGGCCGATAGCGCGTTCGAGGTCGATTACGGTTTCGAGGATCTCTTGGTCGATGGTCAGAAGGTGATGGGGCCGGACGGTAAACCGAAGCAGGTGGCTCGCTACCGGAAATGGATGGTCTTCGTTCCAACGGTTAAAGACTTTCAGTATCTCGACAAATCAACGAATCCCGCGAAGCTCCGCCGCTTCCGCAAGTGGGATTTTGAAATCGCGATTTCTCCAAAGGGGCAGGAAAAATGGACCTTCGTGAATGGGAACGGGATGAATGCGCTTCAGCTAAGGAAGGTCTTTAAGTTTCTTCCGAAGAACGATAAGGACTACCAGTTTCCCGAAGTGAAGAACGAGGAACTCAAGTAAATTCGTTTCAGATTTAAAATGGGCAAAAAGAAAAAGAAGGATCGCAAGCTCTCCAAGCACGAGGAAAAGCTCCGTATCGAAAAGCTTCGCAAGCGGGGCGAGAGTGACTTTGTGGAAGTTCGTGGATCCGTGATTCACGGACAGGGCGTTTATTGCGTGGAGCCAATCGAAAAGGAGCAATACTTCATCGAATACGTAGGCAACCGTATTAACAAAGAGGAGAGCGAAAAGCGGGCGTGGAAGCAGTTCGAGGAACACGAGAAGAACGGTGCGGCCGCCGTTTACATTTTTAATCTCACCAAGAAGTGGGATCTCGACGGGAATGTGGAGTGGAATCCGGCCCGCTTGATCAATCACTCTTGTGACCCGAACAGCGAGGCTATTCAGGATGGGAAGCGCATCTTTCTGCAGGCCTTGAGAGATATAGAGGTCGATGAGGAGATTACCTTTGACTACGGCTTTGATGTCGATTGCTACGAGGACCATCCTTGTCGCTGCGGTTCGGACAAGTGCATCGGCTACATTGTTGGGCGCGATTATCACGATGAGTTGGCCGAGCGCCTCGCTGCCAAGGAGGAGGGATCCTCCAGGGCCTCCTAATCTTTCCGATTTGGCAAATCCCCTAAAACCGTGCAGTCTTTTTGGACACCATGAAATCGATTCTATTTATTCTGACCGTAACTGCGGGCTTCGCTCTGGCGGGTTCGCCTGAGAGGGCGCGCTTGATCTCGCGTAGCTTCGACCAGTCCTATCAACAGTGGATTCAAGATGTCCGCAATGCTCCGAACGACAATGCCCAGAACGCAGCCTGGCTTCGTCGACCGGATGAAGAAGAGGCGGGGAGAAAAATGTGGGAGGAGATCCGGAATGATCTGGATAAGGCCTGGACCCTCGAACCTGCTTCCTGGTTGCTTGTAAATGCATCCACCTACGCGGTAAAGGAAGTGAGAAGGGCACCGCGACGTGGCGCTCCGACCCGCGTCGCCGGAATCATCCGCGAAGCGGTGCGCGCTCATCATCTCCGGAGTCCCAAGCTTGGATCCTATTGCATTGCGCTGACTCACATTCAGGACCCCCGTTCGATGGCTCTTCTCGAGACCGTTGAAAAGGCCAATCCGTCCGAGGCAGTTCGAGGGGCGTCTGCTCTGGCTCAGGCGATCTTGCACCGCCGCATTGGAGGTGGAAAACGCGGCATGGCAATTCGTCAGGAAAAACTCCGCACTGCGATCAAGTCTCCTGATTTAACGGTGGGAAAGACCACGACCCAGGCGATTCTCAAGGACGAATTGTTTCGCATGAGCCGGTTGAATCTAGGCGCCGAGGCCCCGGATTTTACCGGAGTGGAAGTGACTCTGGATAAGTCCTCCTTGAGCGACTATCGCGGGAAGGTCACCCTGCTCTTTTTCTGGCATGCACTCATGCCTGCTCACAATGAAAGCCTCGCGCTGATGAGGAAATATCAGGAGGACTTTGCGGGCAAGGATATTCAAATTCTAGGGGTGAACATGGACAACCCGCGCACCTTGCGAAAGCACATCGCGGAGGGAACGGTGAACTGGAAGAACTTCTCGGACTCCACGCAATCGATCACCAAGCTTTACCGGGTGGAGCAGTGGCCTTTCGTCTACGTTCTCGATGGCGAACACAAGATTCGTTATTCTGGAGAGCCGGGAGCCTTCGTGAAAATTACGGCCGAGGATCTGGCCCGTCAGGTGGCTGCAGGTAAGTAGTCGCTTATCCCGATCTTGCCAGAGTCTTCAGGCCCTTTGGCTTGCTCGAAGTAAAGGCAAGATCCCGTTGCCCGAAACGGTGTTGACGGATGTCGACGATCAGCATGCGACGGTCCGGCATGATATGTGTCCATGCTTCCAGAGGCATGTCCGAAATGATGACGAGGGCATCTTCGGCGGGGGTCGATTCGATCTCGGCAAGGACGTCGTGCGCTTCGGTTTGATCCGACCGCTTTGCTTGAGCAAGGAGGGTGAGGGTGTCGCTCCAGGCTTCGGCATGAAAGGTTTTTTGGGTTTTCCATGCCAGAAAGTCGGCTCGCAGATTCGCGGGCACACCGATTCCCCGAAGATGTCTCAGCGTGCCGCAGACCAGCGAAAGTGAACGTTCAAAAAGATCGGTCCGGATGAGGGTGTGATCGGTTCCAAAGCTATGAAAAATAACGACGGCCTGGCGGGGGCGCAGACCGGGTGGGTCATATTCCCGGACCCTTGGGCTGCGGCCTCTGGCTAGTGAACGCACGGTGGCCGGCCAATGGATTTGCTTGGCGCGGTCTCCCGGTTGATAGGGGCGCAGGCCGCGGGGTTCGCCGGGGGCATCGCCAGCTTGATAGCCTTCTCCGTCCCAGGCATCGTCGAATTCACCACCAGCGAAGAATTCTTTCGGGACGAGAGGCTTGGGGAAGACCAGGATTTCGTGCCGTAGGCTTAGCTTTTTTGAGAAGCGAAAGAGACCCAACGGGAAGGTCGAGCGAAGCGTGCAAGGGTGTTCCGAAACGGCTCCTCTTTTGGCGATACTGCCCCGGAGCTTGCTTGTTGAAGAAGAACGAGCGGCAGTCCAAGTGGCGTGCGTTTCGATCTTGGAGTCCTTCGATAAATTGAGCTCGAGGTCAGTGCTGCAGGCATCGAAGAGGCTTCGGCTGTTCAGTTGGGTGAGGCGCAGATCAAAGGGGGTGTCCGCAAAAACGCGGGAAGGAGCAAAGAGCTTGAGGTGGATTCCGTGGAGGTTCCACTTGCCGAAGATCATGACCATGAGGGTCAGCAAAAGTCCGGCGCTTCCCAGTGCGATTAAGACCCCATCGATCTGAAAAAATCCGGCGACGGTGAGGCCGAGCGCAGTCAGGAGAAAGAGAATGCCGCGCGGAGTGAGGATCACGGGAATGACTTTGAATGAATTGTGAGCAGGGTCCAGCTTCCATCGCCCGGGTCTATTTGATCTTTCTCCGAAACCGGATTAGCTTCCAGGCGAGATGGTGGTTTTGGAGCAGCTTTTGGAACGTCGATCCGGAAAGATCGTCCTGACGGTCGTGAGTGCCGGGTTGGGGATTTTGGTTTTCGAACCCTTCGCGTGGTGGCCGCTTGCGCTGGTGGCCTGGATTCCGCTTCTCGCTGTCTTGAGGTCTGCAAGCCCCCGTGAAGGATTCTATCTGGGACTTCTGCATGGATTTTTGCTTTTTGGCGGAACGCTTTCCTGGGTTTGGTCGATCTTTGGGCGTGTTTCGATTGGCCTGTGGGGGATTCTTGCGCTCTTTACCGCGTTCAGTTCCTTGATCGTGGTGCTGATGCCAAAGCGTTCACCAGCTGTTTCCGCGCTGCTCGTGGCAACGGTTTGGGCAGGGGTGGAGTTTTTCAGATCCGAGCTCTTCACGCTGGCTTTCCCTTGGGTTACTCCCGGAACCGGTTTGCCACCGAATTGGTTCACGCCGATCGTCGGAGTTTACGGAATTAGTCTGTTGGTGTTTTTCGGGAATGCTCTCATTTTTTCACACCAAAAAACCGGAGCGGCGTTGCTTCTTACTCTGGGGATAGGTGTGATGACCTTTTTAAAATCAGCGGATCCGGAGAAGGTGGTGCGTGTTCTTTTGGTTCAAGATGAAACGGCCATCGTGAGCAAGTTGCGGGACGCCTCAGAGCCTTTGGTCGAAGGGGTGGATGCGGTAGTTTGGCCCGAGTATTCCCTGTCGGATTTTGATGACGATGACCTCACGGCCGCTTTGGCCCTGGCTGGCAATCGGCGGGTCTTTATTGCCAGCGGAATGGAGACTCGAAAGGGGGAGACGGGCAACACAGCTTTCACCATTTCCAAGGACGGCGTCGTGGGGTGGCACATCAAAAACCATCCGGTGCATTTTTTTAGCGATGGTATCAAAGGGCAAACCGCGGATCCGGTGGAGACGATGCACGGCAAAGCAGGGACCCCGATCTGCTTCGATTGCGATCATCAGGATGTGATCCGCAAGATGACCGCAAATGGAGCCGAGTATTTTCTGATTCCGAGTATGGATGCCATGAGTTGGTCGGCCCGTCAGCATGAACAACATGGTGCTCTTTTTCAGCATCGGGCGGCCGAAAACGGACGATGGCTCGCGGTGGCCTCGACCTCGGGGGTGACGCAATTCATTGATCCACATGGGCAAGTGAGATCACGACTGCCGCTCATGGACGAGGGGACGCTGGTCGGCGAAGTTGGTCGCCTCGAAAATCGGACCGTTTTTCAATGGGGAGGGTGGTTGATCGGCCCCATAGCCTTGTCGGCAACGGCCTTGGTGGTGCTTTGGTTTGGGTGGCGGAGGTTTTCAAAATCGTCTTGATGAAGTTCCGGACTTGCCAAGTTTGATCCGCTGTCGAAGACTGCGAACGCTTTCGAAACGAAAGGCCTCCGTGGCGGAATTGGTAGACGCTGTGGATTTAAAATCCATTGACCCTAGGTCGTGCCGGTTCGATCCCGGCCGGAGGTACTTCATCGAAAGACGCTATCGTTTGAGGCGATGCGTATTTCGATTTTATCGATAGGCAGATTTTGTTGGTCCCGCTTTAATAGCCGTGATGCGAGCCGTTCTCTTTTTGTTGCCCTTCCTGTTTTTGAATTCTGCTTGCACCCGCAGTTCGGGATATCGTCAGTCGCCGACCCTGACTCTGGAGAAGCTTGATCAGAAGGTTTCGCTTGGGCACGTCGAGATCGACGACCAAGGTGAATTGATCAGTTTTGATCAATTGAAGCGGGTGACGGCCAAGATAAAGGCGGAGTCGAGCGAGCCGCTTCTTTTGGTCGTTTACATCCACGGCTGGAATCATAATGCCTCGGGCCGTTGGATTACGGGCGATGGTGATCTCGATGACTTTCGGGATATACTTAAGGATTTGGGAAAGGCCAGCGGGAAGAAAACGATGGGAGTATTCGTGAGTTGGCGGGGGAGATCACTCGCGACTTTTCCAGTGGGCGTGGACTATTTTCACCGCCATGGGGCAGCTCGACGGGTCGGCGGCGTCGGTGGCACCGAGGTGCTGCACGAACTGGGCGCGGCGGCGCGCGGAGCAAATTCCAAAAATCGTATCGTGATGGTGGGGCACTCCCTGGGGGGGGCTGTGCTGGAAAGCGCGATGGCGGAATCGATCGCGGCCCGGGTGGCGACGGATTCGGCACGCGGCCGGAAGCTGAAGCGGAAGGACTTTCCTGCGGACCTCATGGTCTCGATTAACTCAGCCGAGTCTGCGATTTATGCCCGGCAGCTCCTCTCGACGTTTAAGAACCGCGGCATCAAAGAGATCGAAGGCGGGCCACTGATGGTTTCGCTGACCAGTCAGCGCGATTTCGTCACGAGTGCCATTTGGCCCATCGGTAACATCATGGGAAGGTGGGTTCCCGGGATTAATTTCTTCAATACGGGCGTTGCCGGGATGTATCGCAAGGATCCCAAAGAAGACAAGTTACGCGGCACGCAGGCGGCGGCTCATCGCACAACGGTGGGACACTTCAAGCCCTTGTTTAGTCATCAGTTCGAGAAGGTGCGGGAGCAAGAGCGGTCTCTTGAAGAGCTTTACCGGGACAATCGAAATGCGCGTGATGGGAATGGTTTTGTGGTCAGGGGAGAGAAGGAGGTCTATCGCTTCACCCGGCCGGAGAGCCCTTGCTACAACGACACTCCATACTGGATCGTGCCGATTCCGGGTCCATTCATCAGGCATCACCAGGATCACTGGAATCCCAATTTTGTGGGCTTGCTGACTGCGATGATGTCGCTGACGCGGTAAGATTTCCAGGTCTACTTTCGAAGACCGAGGGCGCCTTCAATATCCAGATTGAGAAGCTCTTCGTCGGTGAAGGTGTCGCGGAGTTTTTTCTGGATCTCCTTGTTTCTCAGCAGTGCGCCGAAGTGGCGGCGGTCGTAGGCTTCTTGTATGGCCGGATCGACGGGAATGGCATCGGGAATATATTCCTGGCCTGGCTGCGAAGTGATTTGGGTGAACTTCTCGAGGTTCTCTTCCTTCACGATGGCCAGCTTGGCGGCGTTTGCCTCGGCGGGTTCATTGAGGAAGTCGATTTTTTGATGCCATTTTCCAATTTGGCTGCTGTCGATCCATTGCTTTAACTTGGCAAAGAGCGGTTCGTTGCTGGAAGCGTCGATCTTACCGCTGACGTATTTGGTCAGTCGGTCGAGTTCCGAAACAGTGCCTGCGTAGCGAACACCGGTGAGCATGAAGTAGGCGAACCCGCCTCCGAGGAGGAGGCCGAAGACTCCGCCCGGCATTCCAAATCCGCCGGAGCGGGCCTGACTGCCTTCGCCGCTTTTACCGGAGAGAAAGCCGAGGATTTTGCGGATTACAACGATCGTGAGGACGAAGGTCGCGATTCCGATGACGGTCGACATCCAAGGCTCCGGCTTGCTGATTACCCTTTGTGCGATCTCGAACCCGTTGTTGTAAGCCCAAAGTCCGGCAAGGGCGCCGAGAGCAAGAGCGATCAGGTTGAAGAAAAAGGAAACGAAACTCTTTAGAAAACCAAGGACAGTAAAGAGTGCGACGACGCCTCCAATCAAGGTTGCGGGGGGGAGTTGTTCCATGGGGTTGGTTTATGCAATTTCATCCATGAGCTTGTTCATGGCGTGTCCATACTCGACATAGGAATCGTAGCACTGCTGCCAGTCAGGCTCTTCCCCTTCGGTCGCGTGGAAGACTGTCGCCACGTGTGGTTCGATGGCGAGGCCGCCGTCATATCCATCGTTTTTGAGCGCCTTGAGGATCTCGCGAACTTTCGCCTGACCTTCTCCGGGCAGGGTATATTCGGCCGGTTCGGTCTCGCCGGACGGGGGATTGGTGCAGTCCTTGATGTGGACGTGAACGACGTGCTCTTTGACCTTTTGGTAAAACTCCATCGGGTCCTGCCAGGGGAAGGGCTCTGGCTTGGAACGATCGAGCTGAAAAACGGGATTGGCAGTGTCAAAGACAAGTTTGAGGCCTGGCACTTTTTCGACGAGGCGAAGGGTGTGGTCGGGGGAAAAACCTCCCCAGTTCATGCAGTTCTCGTGAATGGCCTGGAGTCCGGCATCGGAAAAACGGGAATGGATTTCGCGGAGGCGGCTAAAGCGCTCCTCTTCCTGCTGATCGCTGCCCCAAGGCTCCTGGGCATAAGACATGATCCGGATCAATTTAGTGCCAAGGCGCTGCATCCGGGGGATGGCGCGTTCGATTTCGGCCAAGGTGATGTCGAAGTCCGAGGTGATGTTTTTTCCCCAGTTGCCAATGAGAGAGCCAAATTCCGGAATGGAAATTCCGGCTTCGTCGAGTTGGTCAGCCACCTTATCAAATTCTTCCTGAGGGAGTTCGTGAAGATTGGCCCCGTTCACACCCCGGGCAGAAATGCGGGTCCAACCAATCTCCTTGGTCGCTTTGATCTGGGTGGCGAGGTCCTGCGCTGCTTCATCGGCGAATCCGGTCAAATACATGTGCTGTGCTTAACCTGAAAACCCGAAAAGGCCAAAGCGGATTCTTGCAGGAAGAGAGTTTGGTTTTTCCGCTCTCACCCCCTTGTCAGGCCGGAAAAGATTGCTATTGGTATTGAGTCTCAATAACAACAGCTATTCAAAAGACGCTCATCCATCGTCAGTCCGGGAGTCTGGACTTTGATATTTGGCATCTCACCGGTCAGCCCGGTGAGACCGGAACGTGGGCTGATGTTGTCAAAAGATCGTCGCTTCACCTTGTTTTGAACCAAAAAGGGGAGGGTTTAATGATGGATGCCGGGACCCGCTTGACGCTGCTCCCGGCAACCGCCGCGCTCTTCACCACCGGGAGCCAGGCTGGATTGATGTCGGCCACCCGATTTGCCTCCGGAACCGGCCATGATTTCCTGGTTCTGGTCATCCCGAGTGAATCAGTGGAGCGGGTTTTTGGGCCCGTCGGACCCATCATGCGAAAAAATCTGGGGATTCTTCGTCGTTGGTCGGATCGCGAATCAGATTTGTTGGGTGATTTGGTTCGCCCCCCCATCCAGCCCGCTGCTGAGAAAGCGTGGTATTTGGCCAAGACCCTCGAAATTCTTTCTCTGCATTTGTTCCGCCAACCCAAGGAAGAGCCGAGATTCTTCTGCTCCATGATTCGGTCAAATGCTCATCGGCATGTTCGCGAGGCGCTGATCCTTTTGGAGGGCAGGTTGGATCAGTCATTGGATCTTAAGAAGCTTTCTCGCGACGTGGGGTGTGCCGCTCCGTATCTAAGTCGACTGGTGAAGCAGGAGACCGGAAAAACACTCCTGTTGCACCTCCGTGCACTGCGGGTCGAAAAGGCGTCAGAAATTCTTTCTGAAAACCGGATGAATATTACCGAGGTTGCTTTGGAGGTGGGCTATCAATCTTTGTCTCATTTTTCCAAAGCCTTCACTCAGGAAAAGGGGATGACGCCATCCCAGTTTGTGAAGCGTCAAAGTTGAGTGAGTTCCGTACTTTGGATTGATAATGGTGCTCAGTTGTTAAACGAGCGCTCAAATCAGTTAAGCGATCGCAAGCTATTTGCGGGTGCGGGGTGTAGCGTTCGTCCAGTCATTAAGACATGAAAGCAATTATCACAGTCCTCGCTCTTGTCATTTCCAGCCCTTCTCTCGTTGCAAGTTCCCACAAGTTTTCTCGTGACCGCGCAGCAATTCTTGCAATGGCGGGAGCTTTTGAGGTGGAGTTCAATTTTAAGGAAATCGTTCCCTTGGCTGAAGGGTATGAGCTCCGAAAGCCCTATCAATCAAAGGCCCGGGAATTGGTGAAGGTGGCTGAGGATGCTGGAGATTGTATCACTCTACAGCATCTTCTGGTCATTGAGGATGAGGACGGTCCTGTGGTGATTAAGCACTGGGCGCAGATCAGGAAGTATGAGGACCGTAAGACCTTGAGCTTTGAGGGTGATAAGACGTGGCTGCCTGTCACTCACTCTGCCGAGGAAACCACTGGGACATGGACCCAGTTTGTCACCCAGACTGATGATAGTCCCCGCTACAAAGCCCAGGGTGTCTGGACTCACATGGGGAATACCTCGAGCTGGACTTCCCGGCTTTCAACGAGGCCGCTTCCGCGTCGGGAATACACCAAGAGAAAAGATTATGACCTCTTAATGGTGACAAATCACCACGTAATCACGCCGGGCGGGTGGGTGCACCGGCAGGATAACCGGAAGCTCGTTTCCCGTGAGGGGCGCAGGCAGTTCCTTTGCATGGAAAGTGGTTTGAATCACTACCGTCGTGTCTCCGATGAGGCCAGGGATGAGGGATTCAAAATTCCGGAAGAAGAGTGGGACAAGACACATCATTTTTGGAAGTCTGTTCGTGATTCCTGGGATCGCGTCATCTCGGAATCCGAGAAGCCAATCCACTATGCGACCATGATTGGCGGGCAGCGTCTCATGTCTGAAATTAATGGGCTGGGACGTCTCGCCGGCAATGGAGAGAAGGTTGAGCGCCGGAAGGTCGACGAGGTGATCTCCAAGTATCTGCGATAACTCCGGCTCCCAATACTTTAAGAACCACCGGTGTCATGATCCGTTCCGCGGGATATCTCTTGGTGCCTCTGGCCCTTCCCTTGGTCGCCAGCGAGCCAATCACTGAACTGAAAGAAGTTCAGGTTACGGCTACGATGATTGAAGAGGATAAGCCCCAAGGGAGCACCACGCGGATTACCGCGGCTGACATCATCAAGAGCGGGGCGGTAACCCTGCCTGACCTTTTGCAACGAGAGCCTGGCGTTTCAATTCCTCTCGATATCGCAGGGGGCGATGCCTTGGTTCCCTATCTGGAAGGGGGTAGTAATTCGATTAATATTCGCGGTCTTCAGGGGAATCGGGTGCAGGTTCTGGTTGATGGCATTCCGCAGCCTGATGATTTTGTGGCGCGATCGTTTGAAGGCGCCGGCGGCCCGGGCCGAATTTACTTCGATCCAGCCGTCTTTTCCTCACTCGATCTGCTGAAAGCGGCCTCTCCGGGGAGTGGCTCGTTGGCAGGTTCGATTGCGGGACAAACCGAGAGCCCCTTTACTCTTCTTGGGGATTCACTTCTTGGGAGAGCTCTCAATTCCACGACCATCTATTCGTCGAATAATCGCAGCTGGAATCAGAGGCTGGCAGGAGCCTGGGGCAATGGTGATCTCGCCAGTAGTTTTGTTTACAGCTATCGACTGGGTCACGAGTTGGAAAACAATAGTGACATCCCTGCTAATCCGACTGATGCCGAGAGCCACGCATTGGTGTGGAAGTTGGTCAAGCGAAGCGGTGGACTCACTCTGGTCCCAACGATTGAGTATTTTAGGTCCACGGCTTTCACCGATCTGAACAGTATTGAGATCGATTCCCTGATCGGACGAACCATTGATGCGACCAGCGACTCGGGTAGCCGTCGTCTTCGTGCGAGTCTGGATTTTGAGTTCGAGCCGTCCGGAGGAGGCTGGTTTGCTGATCGTTACACCGGCCAAATCTATTATCAGTCCTCGGAGTCGAATAACCTAAATCGCCAAGGGGTCATTACTCCTGTCGGTGACGAAAGAAGTCGGGTTAATGATCTCTCTTACTTGACCGACCGCGCTGGTGTGAATCTTTCTGCTTTCAAGGAGATTGGGGAGCATTCCATCAGTTACCGGTATCAGGGAGCGCGCAGTGATATTTCGGGTTTCTTGAATCGACAGGATGGTCTGGCCTCCCCGGTTGATCTTCCGAATCTTGCGCCTTCCATCGTCTGGGATCATTCGTTGTCAATTGCCGATGAGATTAGTTTCGGTGATCGCTGGACCGCGACGCCTTCGGTGTGAGTGCAATATTATCAAGTTAACCCAACCAACACGGATGATTTCTTAGCTCAAACTGCGCTGCCGGTCTTCGATGAGTTTGGCCGTTTGACCGGCCAGCGAGCAATCGAAGCGGTCGATTACGACAACACCTTCGTGTCGCCCAGTCTGCTGCTTAAGTATGAAGCAAGCGATGAGCTTTCCTTCTTTGGAAGCTACACCCGGGAATTTCGTAATCCCACTGCTGAAGAGTTGGCAGGGGTGTTCGTCCATCCGGATAATCTTTCCATCTCGCTTCCCAATCCTGATTTGGAGGCCGAGGATTCCCATGCCTT
>CBFHQJ010000120.1:0-13268 GCA_965657795.1 Akkermansiaceae bacterium | reverse complement strand
GGATTTTCTTCATCATCTTTTTTCCCCAGTTGGTTGCGGGGCCGGTTGTAAAAGCCAAGGAATTCCTACCACAAATTGTCGCGAAAGCAGCCTCCCAGATAGAATGGAGATTTGTTTTTCACAGCCTTGTTGTTGGCTATTTTCTGAAGCTGGTCATCGCCAATAATCTCCAGAATCAAACATTCTGGATTGAGTATCCCCATATCGTTGGGATGTCCGCAGAAAGAGCGTGGATTTTGTTAGTTGGATACTCATGCCAAATTTTCGCTGACTTTGCAGGGTATTCGCTCATCGCAATAGGGATCGCGGCATTGTTCGGCTACCGGCTCCCGCAGAATTTTAATTTTCCGTATCTATCGGCCTCAATTGCCGAGTTTTGGCGACGATGGCATATCTCTCTTTCGTCGTGGCTTAAAGACTACCTCTATATTCCTCTCGGAGGGAATAGGAAAGGTGCAACGCGAACTTACCTCAACTTGCTGATTGTGATGACTCTTGGAGGACTGTGGCACGGAGCGGCATGGAGCTACCTCATTTGGGGAGGGTATCACGGCCTTCTCCTGGCCGCCGAGCGGGTGACGAGACTGCCAACTCCGGAAAACAAGAACCTCGTAGACTTGGGAACACTCTGGGTGAGGTATGGAATTGTTTTTCTTCTGGTAAGCTTGGGTTGGAGCTTTTTTAAGCTCCCTGATATTAACCATGCTTCGCTTTTTATTTTCCAGGCTTTCACGGCGTGGGATGGCCGGATCAGTCAGAAGAAGGAGTTCATCGTTGTCGCGCTCTATTGCCTCCCGGTTTTTCTTTATCACCTCAATTCCAAGATCCAGGTTACACGAAAAGTTCCTCAATTTGTTCCGGTGGCATATGGAGTGATGATCTATGCGATTGTCGTTAATAGCGCCCCGGCCGACGCTTTCATCTACTTTCAATTCTAGTGCTCCAACCTGCGATTTACGAAAGATGTCTTTTCGCTCAACCCTATTTATAAGCTTGCTTACCTTTCTAGTGCTTGCGTTGGGCCACTACGGGTATGTCGAAACGAGTGGAGTTACGCTCTATAAAGGAGAGGATCAAAATGTCGGAAATGCGATCAAGCTTGAGAATTATCTTTATGAGGAGCAGACCGACGGCAAGGGGCTGATCGTCGGGACGTCACTTTCCGTCTTTGCCCAACACCCGGGTTTGACAAACCTTTCTCTCTTCGGTGGATCGGCCCTTACCGTTCTTGAAGTCGTCGCTTCGAAACAGGACCTTCCAGCTCTTATTTTTGTAGAAACTAATTTCCTATACAAGGAATCCGACCAAGAAATTCTAAGCAAATTTTCATCGAAGTTTCGAGAGAAGATTCCTTTGTTACATGATCGCTATCGGCCAATGAGCCTCATCCTCGGGCGTATTGCCAGAGGAAATTCAGATGCCTCTCTCGCTTCCAAGCTTCCCTCGGAGAGTATGATCGATCCAGAGATCCGGAGAAGGAAGATAGAACCTAAGTTGGTGGCTGCGGAAAATGAACTCGACCCTGAAAGACTGGAGAAGGCGATTGGGAAATTGCTGTCGATAGTCAGGGCCATCGAAAGCAAGGGAACCAAGTTGCTCTTTTATAAGACTCCTTTTCATCCCGCAATTGCCGATCAGCCGCGCTACAAACAGTGGGGAAAGGCGCTCCGTGAAGCTTTTCCTGGTTACGACATTCACCAGTTTGTTGTCAGAAATTTGGAAACATCTGATGGAATTCATCTCTGTCTGGAAGGAGTCCTGGAGATGAGAGAGAACCTGGGAGAGTTGGCGGAATCGGCCGAACAATGATACTTTGACTACGGACACTGAAAAATTCATCAAGGTGCTCACCACACCGTGCCTTATCACCAACAATGCAGAATTGACCGGTAAAGTGACCCGGTTGTTGAAAGCGTCTTCAGTGTCACGGCCGATTTCTATCGATTTTACCAATGTCCACATCGTGGCGATGCGGAAGGTCGATGAGGAATTCCGGGGACACACTTCCAAGGTTGATTGGTTTGTTCCCGACAGCCAAATTCTCACCTGGGCGGTGTCCCTCTTGGGAGGGAAAGGAAACGAGCGGGTTTATGGGCCCTCCTTTTTGGACTACTTCGTTCGCCATGCGGATGCTGATTTGACCTATTACTTTCTGGGAGCTTCGCAGGATTGTTTGGACCAGCTTTTGAAAAAGTTGCACGAGAAGCGCCCGGAAATTAGGATCGTAGGATCTCGCAACGGATATTTCAAGGGGGACGATGAGGAGGCCATCAACGCCGAAATCAACGAGAAGAAGCCGGACCTTGTTTGGGTGGGGTTGGGAACGCCCAAGCAGCAGGAGTGGATCAATCGCAACAAGGGCAAGCTAAAGGTCGGCGCTATCCTGGCGGTAGGATTTGCCTTCGATGTGAATGCCGGGACCAAGAGCGACGCTCCGGAGTGGATGGGAAAATGCGGGGTGCTCTGGCTTTATCGCTTCCTTTGCGAACCCCGTCGGCTCTTCAAACGATATGCTGTCTATAATACGGTTTTTCTCTGGCACCTTTTTCGCCAGGTGATGGCGAAACAACTACAGGGATAAGGTTGGATCATGAATTTTGCGGACATCCGGTTCTGGGCCTTGCTTGCTCTGGCCCTTTTGAAGGTTTTGGTCTTCCGCACGTTTCTGCTAAAGGTACTGCGAGCTGATCCGGGTACTTTCGATCGTGCGGCCTTGGCTGCCATTGGTCTTTTTTTGTTGGGCTGTGTGAGTCTTCAGTCTCTCGGAATTTTTGCCGTAGTCAGCGTGACCACCTATCTGGGGTTGCTTTGCGTTCTTAAAAGAGAGGCCGAAGTAAAAAAGAGAGCCAAGTGGTTGTGGATTTTAATTCCCCTCCAGCTTATACCACTGGGTTTCTTTAAATATGGAGATTTTCTTGGGAATGATATTGCAGGAATTGGCAGTCCGTTTCTTTCCCAGTTAATCATCCCCATCGGGATCTCCTTTTATACCTTTCAATTGGTCTCCTTTGCGGTCGATACTTTGAAGAGGGGCCAAGCGTTACCGGCTCCTTTGACAACTCTGAATTTTGCTGGATTTTTTCCACAGATTGTCGCTGGGCCGATTGAGCGTCGTGAGGTGCTGATTCCTCAACTGGAAAAATTTCAATTCCGTTGGGATAAAAATGCAGTCGAGATCGGCTTATCCTGGCTTATCCTGGGTTTGTTTTTTAAGCGCTGTCTCGCTGATAATCTTGCAGTAATGACTTTGGTCCATTCCGGGGTGAACCCATTTTTGGTTTGGTTGGATACAGTCATGTTTGGTTTCCGCATCTACTTCGATTTTTGTGGATATAGTTTGATGGCACTGGGTGTGGCTCATTGTTTGGGGATCCGATTGACTCTAAATTTCCGGAGCCCTTATTGCTCAACCAATATTGCGGAGTTTTGGCGCCGATGGCACGTGACGCTGAGCAATTGGTTCCGGGACTATGTCTACATTCCACTGGGTGGTTCGCGTAACGGTTTTTTGCCTGCCAATATACTCATCGTTTTTATCATTTCAGGAATCTGGCACGGAGCTGGTTGGAATTTTGTAATTTGGGGCGCGATGCATGGATTATTTCTTTTGATTCATCGTCGGGCAAAAAAGGTTCGGCTTCCGCGGATCGCAGGGTTTTTGTTGACGCACATCGCAGTGTTTCTGGCCTGGCTTTGCTTCTTTGAAACCGATTCAGCTGAGCTGGTTCGTAAGCTCGGCCTCCTGTTAAATCCGATGTCATACAATGGCTCGGCCATCGATTCATTTCTCGGGGTGATGAAATCATCCGGTGGCTTTGATGCATTCGCCATTCTTCTCGTGGTCTTAGGGGTTGTTGCTCTTGAGATGCTGTCTTTGAGGAAAAAGGGTGAAGCTTACCGGTTATTCCGGACAAGAGTATCGGTCGTTATTTTGATATTGATGACGGTGCTCCTCTCACCAATCTCAACCAACGATTTTATCTACTTTGCCTTCTAGATTGAAACAGTGGGCCAGCGAACGTCATCTAAATGGTTTGCTCCCGATCACGATTGTAAGTTTAGCTGGAGCAATCTTTTTTTCTTACTTTCAAACTACCCGGTGGAATCCTGAGATCAGGTTTTGGAGCGCAGCTGCCACGGCAAAATCCAAGTGGGCTGATTCTTTAAGAGGACCTGATAGCACCCCGATCACCATTTGCGTTGGAGGATCGGCAACAGGATTTGGAATCGATGCGGACTATGCGAGCCGGGAACTGAATTGGCCCCTGGTTAATTTTGGATTGCATGCGGGAATGGGCGCCGAAGTTTTGACTGGCTTTGCGCTCTCGCAGGCCAAAAAAGGGGACACTCTGGTCGTGATGTTGGAGCCGATGTTATTGGCCGATTCCGAAATGAAGACTGCTCTTGGCGTGCAATTTTCCTTTGCAATTGGTGACCCGGAAATATTGGCCTGGCGGGGTCGTAATGATGAAAACTTTCTCGAGGATTCCAATTGGGCGCAATTGCGTCCCGGGGCTTCTCATGTTTTAGGGCTCATTGGAAAAATCGCAATGGATCGTCCTCTCTATCGATACCAGCTTGAGGATATACGCGAGGGAGGGTTGTTGACGACTTCGATCACCTCGGGGATGGTTGGTCGTAAATCATCTCCGGATGCTTTATCTGTATCCGCTGAGAAGCTTCTGGAAGATCTGGTTTTAGTAGCCCGCGAGCGCGGCCTAAAAGTTATCTATGGATTCCCGTGGGTTTATAGTGATGAGGAGGATGCCCCGATAGTGCGGCAAGGTCGGTTGAGCCTGCTTAATGAAATTGAAAAGATTATGCCGGTAATTCATGAAGATAATCTGGGAGTAAGCACCAGAAAGATTGATTTTCGGGATTCTCCCCAGCATCTTTCAGAGGCTGCGGCACGGAGAAGAACAAAGTTTTTCGTGGAAGCCCTGGGAAAGCACTTGGGTCTTCGATAGACGAGCTGATCTCCCGTTCAGTACCATTTCAATATGGCAGACAATATCCACACCCAGTTTCACCGTTTCGTTTCATCGGGTGAAAAAGAAGAGCTTCTTGGCCAGAAAGGCGTGGTTTTCTGGATGTATGGGCTCAGTGGCGCAGGCAAGTCTACGATCGCTGCCACCTTGGAGCGTGAACTTCATGACGAGGGCAGGTTTGTAGTCATCCTTGATGGCGATAATTTTAGGCATGGCCTCAATTCGGACTTGGGATTTAGCGATGAGGATCGGTCGGAAAATGTGCGACGAGTCGCGGAAGTTGCCAAAATGTTTGCCTCGCAAGGGGTGATCGTAGTGGTCGGAGTGATCACGCCTAAGCGTGCCCTCAGGGATTTAGCGAGGAATGTGGTGGGAGAATCCTTTGTGGAAATCTATATTCATGCTTCTTTTGAAACTTGTGCTTCGAGAGATCCAAAAGGTCTTTACGCGAAAGTTGCCGCTGGCGAAATCAAACAATTCACCGGAAAGGACAGCGGCTTCGAGGAACCGGAATCCCCGGATCTCCGTATTGATACCGAGGAAATCGAACCTGCTGGTGCCGTGGAAAAAATTAAAACGCTCTTGCCAGCAATCTAAATGAGCCATAAAGCCCCTACAGGCCGTTTAACCTAATTAACCTGACAATCTTAGTCAACAAATGTCTGATTACAATCTAAGTCATCTTAACCAACTGGAAGCAGAAGCAATTTTTATTCTTCGTGAGACGGCGGCGCAATTTGAGAATCCGGGTCTCCTCTTCTCGGCGGGCAAGGATTCCATCGTCATGGCTCACCTTGCGCGGAAGGCCTTTTATCCGGCCCGAATTCCATTCCCTCTTGTCCACGTCGACACCGGTCACAATTTTCCTGAGACGATTGTTTTCCGAGATGCCTATGCCGAGAAAATCGGAGCAAGATTGTATGTCGGTTCCGTTCAGGATTCAATCGACAAGGGAACAGCGGTGGAGGAAACCGGTGCCAATGCCTCGCGTAACAAACTTCAAACAGTGACTCTTCTTGAGACTATTGAAGAGCAACAATATGATGCGGTCTTGGGCGGGGGACGTCGTGATGAAGAGAAAGCAAGAGCGAAGGAACGTTTCTTTTCCCATCGAAATGATTTTGGGGAGTGGGACCCAAAGAACCAGCGTCCCGAATTATGGAATCTTTTCAATGGCCGAAAGCAACCGGGAGAACACTTCCGCGTGTTTCCTCTGTCCAACTTTACCGAGATGGATGTTTGGATGTATATGCATCGCGAGGGTATTGAATTACCTAGCCTCTACTATGCCCATGAACGCGAAACGGTTACGAGAAACGGAGTCATTCTGGCGGTTTCGGAATTCGTGCAGCCGCGGGAAGGTGAAACGGTCGAGGTGAAAAAGATTCGTTTCCGCACGATGGGAGATGCCACCATCACCGGTGCCGTTGAAAGTGATGCCGATACCATGGAGCGGATTATCGAGGAAGTTGCCGCAGCGCGTCAGACCGAGCGTGGAAATCGCGCGGATGACAAGCGGTCCGAAACAGCGATGGAAGATCGCAAGAAGGAAGGTTACTTTTAGGAGCATGAGACCTTCTCTTCTTCTTCTGATCACGATCTTTAACGCGACGACGGTATGGCTTCCGGCGTTGAGCGTTGAAGAATTACAGGTCTCGTATCAGGCGGCTGTTCTTAAGACCAATGAAAGCCGTGACAAGCAGATTGAGACTTTGAATCAACGCTACATCGCTGCCTTGAGCAAGTTGCAGGAGCAGGCCCAAAAGAAGGGTGATTTGGAAACAGCGGTCGCGATCAAGAATGAAGGAACCTTGATCACGGAAAATACCTGGCCTCTTCCTCCCGTGCCCGGCGCGCATGCGAAGGCTCTCAGCCGCCCAAGAAAGACCTATCTGAAGACCCGGCTTGGCATTGAGCGGGAGTGGGCCCTTTCGACGTCCAATCTTGCTGATAAGATGGAAGACGCTTTGGGAGCGCAGGTGACCAGTCTCACCAAGGCGGGCAAACTTGAAGAAGCTCAATCAGCCAAAGCGCTCCTCGAAAAAATTCAGAAAAATCCGGAGCTTGTCAAGGCCCGGGAACTACCCTCCAGGGTTACCCGGAGCGGGAGATCCCGCGCGGGATTTTTGGTCCGGAGGAATGGTGATAATGTTGAAGTCCTAGTCCGATATGACAGCGACGGCAAGATCAGCATGAAGAGCCCGGTGGAGAACGTGGTCGAAAAAAGCGATGGTAAAGGTGAAAAAGGGAAGACCAGTGCTCGAACCCTTGGTGAATTTGTGGGTGCGGCAACCGAAGTCAAAGAATCCTTCATCGCCCTTGATCACACTTTGGATAAGGGAAAGTTGACACCCGGAGAGCTTTACGGGGTCGATATCAGCTTTCAAAATGATGAGGGGACGGTCTACGAAATCCGGAAAGGGGTAAAAAACGCTTATCTCGGATTTCCAAATCTCCTAGGAACTCTGTCTTCACCTGCGACTTATCGCATCAGTGCAGAGATCAAAATCCCTCAAGAAAATAAGACGCTTTCGGGCCTCTTTTTTCGTCATGGAGCTTCTCAAGGCACAGTCCTTGGGCAGCCAATTATGGGGACTGGAATCTTGCAACCAGTGACTCGCGAAGGTGCCGGGGGAGCTACCCTGCCTCTCCTGCGGATTCACTTTTCCGGATTTAAGTTTTCAGACATGAAACAAGTCTGGGGCGACCGGGTCATTCTCAAGAATCTCCGGGTGGAATTCATCAAATTTTCCGCCCATATCGTCGAGCAGTATAGCGATTCCGGAGAAACAATCATCACTGAAAAAGAATCTTCCAAACAAAAGCTCCTCGTCACAAACGGAGTTCTTGTGGAAGGCCCCTAACCTATACTCTTTGACTACCACTTATGGATCTCCTTCGCTTCACAACCGCTGGCTCCGTCGATGACGGAAAATCCACTCTGATCGGACGCCTCCTCTATGACTCCAAGTCTATCTTCGAAGATCAACTTGAGGCCATCGAGGAATCATCGCGTAAGAAGGGAGACGAAAATGTGAATCTGGCCTTGCTCACCGACGGCTTGAAGGCCGAACGTGAACAGGGAATCACCATTGATGTTGCGTATCGTTATTTTGCCACTCCCAAGCGGAAGTTCATCATCGCGGACACTCCCGGTCATATCCAATACACTCGAAACATGGTGACTGGGGCTTCAACCGCCAACCTTGCGATCATCTTGATTGATGCCCGTAAAGGTGTCATTGAACAAACAAAACGACATTCATTCATTGCGAATTTGTTAAGCATCAAACATGTCGTCATTGCAGTCAATAAGATGGACCTCGTCGATTACGACCAAGGGGTCTATGATGAGATCGTAAAAGACTATCAATCGTTTGCCTCGCGTCTCGACAACTTGGTGGACATCACCCCAATCCCAATTTCAGCACTCAATGGTGATAATGTTGTTGAGAAGTCTGAGAAGATGTCTTGGTTTGAGGGAAGTAGCCTCCTTTATCATCTTGAAAATGTGTATGTCGGGGGAGATGAAAATCACGTTCAAGCTCGATTTCCGGTGCAATGGGTGATCCGTCCACAGAGCGATAAATTTCATGATTTCCGAGGCTTTGCAGGTCGGGTTGCTGGAGGTGTTTTTCGACCAGGGGATGATGTCACCGTATTGCCATCTGGCTTTAGTAGTCGAGTCAAAGAAGTGTTTCAAAATGGTGAAGAGAGGGAAGAGGCTTTTGCACCTCAGTCGATTACAATAACTCTCGAAGATGAGATAGATATTTCACGGGGTGACATGTTGGTGAAGGCGAACAACCCACCCAAGCAAAGTCAAAATTTAGAAGCGATGATTTGCTGGTTTTCAAATCAGAATTTAAATCAGCGTGCGAAACTCATTATCCGGCACACCACGCGGGAGACTAAAGCGATTGTGCAAAACATGAGTTATAAGGTGGATATCAACACCTTACGCAAAGAGGAGGATGCCTCGTCATTTTCACTCAATGAAATTGGTCGGATTTCGCTGAGAACAGCAGCTCCCTTATGTTATGATTCGTATAGTAATAATCGTCATACCGGATCATTTATTCTCATTGATCCAGGAACTAATGAGACGGTTGCTGCGGGAATGATCGTTTAGGAGACTAGAGGGTCGAGCCTTCAAATAGAGGTTACTTTAGGGTCTTTTTATAAAAAGAGATTTTTCCTTTAATGTGAATACGATCTTTCACGTTATTAATCACTCGTGGCTAACTTTCTTGTGCATCCAAAGATGTCTATTGTTAGAAGAATTAAGATAAACGCAGGTATTGGCATGATTGGCGGGGTCGTTGTCATCCTTGCTGCAATGGGGAAAGCTGTTATTCTTGGAAGGTATCTGGATCTTGAGAGTTTTGGTTACTACGTTATTTGCCTCAATGCGGTCAGTATCATCAAACTCGTTCTTAGCATTGGTTTTGAACCGACGCTCTTACGCTTTATTCCTGAGTTTGAGGCTGAAAAGGCGGACCATAAAGTGGCCAGTCTTCTCGTTTTATTAATCTATATTGCAAGTGTGATCTCACTTCTAGCAATTGGGTTAGTTTTTTTTGGGAGCGACTGGGCAGCAGAAACGGTTTACGCAAATCCTAATCTCGCTTGCTCATTTAAAATTATGGGTTTTGCCACCTGTGCTCACTTGTTTTCTGGAATCAGTGTAGGCCTCTTACGTCTTGCTAACAAATTTCACCTCGCCCAGATACCACCGATCGTAGGTGGGATTACGATTCCCTTACTCTTAGTTTATCTTGAGATTAATGGAGGGTTGAAACTTGAATCTGCCATCATTGCTACTGCGATTGGGGAGGCATTGACGATCCTCTTATTTCTCATCTTGATGGTTTTATGCACTCGTTCTTTTTGGTCCTTTGGAGGCCGGATCTTAAGCTTACAAGCTTTGCGAGGACATTTCGGGGGGTTACGTAGCACCCTTGGTCAGACTTCTCTTTTTGGAATATTGAATGGAGGATCAGAAGTGGGAGGGGTTTTCTTGTTAGGAATCTTTGGGAGTAAGACGCAGGTGGCTCTTGCTGGAATGGCAGTCTCATTATCTCGGCCTCTGACGGTGCTTCAATCGAGTTTGGGTTCAGCAGTGAATCCAGAGGTATCGAGGCTCTATGCCAGAGGAGAGATAGCGAATTTACTTATCTTTTTGAGGCGCTACATACGCACGATTGGGCTTCTTGTTTGCGCGGGTATTCTAGTGGTTCCAATCCTCGGACCATGGTGTATCAATTTTTTACTGAGGTCGGCCTATTTGGATGCTCTCCCGGTATTTATGGTCCTCGTGATTTCTTATGGACTGACCCTTGTTTTTCAGCCTTTCCTTGCGGTGGCAATCATGCGAGGAGAAGTTGGACGGCGGAATATGCTGGTTTCATTCCGTTTTATTTATCTCGGGATCGCGGTCTACCTTGGGATTAATGCGATGGCGATTGCCCTAGTTCTTTTAATTGGAAATCTTTCGGTAAGATTTTTAAATGAT
This sequence comes from Akkermansiaceae bacterium, assembly GCA_965657795.1. Taxonomy (GTDB): domain Bacteria; phylum Verrucomicrobiota; class Verrucomicrobiia; order Verrucomicrobiales; family Akkermansiaceae; genus SW10. Next base: position 2,765 of record CBFHQJ010000120.1, on the reverse strand, counting down.
CTTCCTCTTTATAAACGGCTGAAAAAATTAGCGGACCATCCCAAAAATTTGCAGGCGGTGTGATTTAAAATGTTATGATCGGTAAACTCATCAGGAGCCTGAAACAACGGGCTCTCTATTACCTCGAGGTATATCGAGATTCTCGGCGCTATTTGGGTGCTTGTGATTGGGTTGGCGCTCCTATTAGGAATCGCAGTGCTCATCTCTTGGGAGATATCATTCGGAAATACCATGTTGTCGAGAAGGCCCTTGCTATGCCTGAGTTTCGGCCACGATCTGCTGCTGATGTTGTGAAATCATTGATTGTGGATCTAGAGGCCTGGGAAAAACTGCCGAACAATGAAGTTCGATCAACCTCCCAAATTTCTGCTGCCCATGGAGTTTTAGAGTCCTATTTGGAACGGCATCAGGAACTTAACTTCGATGTTTCAGAGATCTTTCGGAAATTTCAACCAAAAGAGGGAAGTGACACGCAAGTTGGGGGTGTGAATCCCTACGCTATAAATCAGGAATTAGATTGGTCCGGGCTGAAGCAACTTTTGAGAGGCCGTCGCAGTCTACGCTCTTTTGATGTTTCCCGGATACCGACTCCAGAGGTTCTCCATTCGATCGCTACGACGGCTCTCAAATCTCCTTCGGTTTGTAACAGGCAGACTGGCAGACTGCATGTTTTTACGGGGGAAAAAGTGATTCAGCTCCTAGATTATCAAACTGGAAACCGTGGCTTTGGCCACCAAGTGCCTGTGCTCTTTGTTGTCACGAGTGACATGAGGTTTTTTCTATCTCGGAAAGAGAGAAATCAGCCGGGAATTGATGGCGGTCTATTTGCTTTGCAGACCGTCCTTGCAATTCAAAGTGAGGGGATGGGTTCGGTCTGTCTCAATTGGTGTGTCGATTATAATTCGGACCTCAAACTGAGAGAGATTGCTGAGATTCCCGAACATGAAAATGTGATTATGCTTATTGGATGTGGTTATCCTTCTAGCGGGGCACTTAGCCCTATCTCGCAAAGATATCCTGCTGAAGCTATTTTAACGATTCATTAGGAACTTTGTGAGAATTCATTTTGCCCTAACTGTTTTAAATTCATAAAGTTTTTATGAAAATTGGGATTTTAACATTTCATCGTGGAATTAATGCGGGTGGCTTTTTACAGGCTAAGGGCTTGTCATCATTTCTGATCTCGCGTGGGCACCAAGTAGAGCTGATCGATTATACTAATGCTGCTCAAAAGAAGCTGGATCATGAGGCAATTTATAGGACCCGGCATCCGCTGCGTCTGTTTAATAATATTCGAAAGCAGAGGTCATATCTAAAAGCTATTGCGATGCTGCCTGTGGGGGCGAGAGTTCAATCGGCGGAGAATTTGAGCGCACTCGACTATGATTGTATTGTTTTCGGGAGCGACGAAATCTGGAATATTTGCAATCCCTTTTCAGCAGGTGATCTGACTTTTTTCGGTGCGGGAATGGGCTCTGGACCTAAGATTTCTTATGCGCCGAGTTTTGGTTCAACCTCGCTTGATGATCCTAAGTTAGCGTCCTTGGGCCCACTTCTTGCGGGATTCGAAGCGATTTCGGTTCGTGATGAGAATTCTCTAGCTATTGTGGAATCCCTTACTGGGCGGCGCCCTGATCTTGTCGTGGATCCAGTTCTTCTTTCTAAACCAGATAAGCCGATTAAGAATGCCAAAACTGCTGGAGCTATTGGGACTTATTTGATGGGCCCCTCAAAGCATGATGTGCAGAGAGTTTGTCAGTTTGCTACCGAGATGGCGAAGAATCTCTGTTCTATTGGATATCATTACTCTTGGGCGACTCGTAATATCGCGTTTTGCGACCCTGCCGATGTGCCCGGACTTCTTGCTGGATGCGATCTCGTTGTGACTAATACCTTTCACGGGGTGGTTTTCAGTCTCAAAAATCGACTCCCGTTTATTATCGTTAGCCATCCCAGCAAGGATCAAAAAATCGATACGTTACGACGAAGGTTGGGATTATCAACGGTTACAAGCAAGACCGAGAGAATTTATGAGAATCACGTGAACCAGCTAGGTCCTGAGGATCAAATACTAGCGGGTTGGATCGATGAATCTAAGGGCTTTTTAGAGAGGCACCTTTCAGCTTAGGAGAAGCGCACAATACTAATTAGATGAAAATTCTTCACGTTGGGGCAACCGATTGCGTTGGTGGGGCGTCTCGCGCATCCTATCGCCTTCATAAGGCATTGGAGGAATCCGGAGTTGATTCTAAGATGCTGGTTCGGCGTAAAAGTAGTCACGATCCCAAAGTTTCTGTCTCGGGTGAGATTTCGATCCTTCAAAATTTTCTTGAGAAATTGACGCCTCCGATCGAGCGGGCCTTACGTCGATGGTCTGGAAACCCAAGTGGTTCGATGTGGACATTTGGAATCATCCCCAGTCGGTTGGCGAGGATTATCAATTCAAGTGATGCTGATCTTGTACATCTCCATTGGGCGGGAAATGGATTTCTCCCAGTAAAAACTCTTCCACAAATCCAGAAGCCGTTAGTGTGGACTCTCCATGATCTGTGGCCAATTTTAGGTGTCGGGCACTATGATGATGCAATCCAGGAATTAAATCCGAAATGGCTTTCAGTCGACTGGGAAAGAAGGATTAGAAGCTTTAAGAACAAGAATTGGGGTAATCTTGGGATAACTGCCGTAGGCCCTTCATCCTGGGTGATCGAGCAGTTAAGAAAAATTCATAATCGGCCAGGATGGGCGACCGCAGTGATCCCATACGG
>CBFHQJ010000119.1:0-13421 GCA_965657795.1 Akkermansiaceae bacterium | reverse complement strand
CGGGTTGGGCGCGCAAAAAGGATCGTCAAACCGTTCGCTCGTCACTCCAGGAAAAGCTGGAGTCCATCCCAGGGATGAAGGATGGCTTTTCCCACGAGCTTTGTGATCTCGAACCGTTGCAGAAACAGGTGCTCGTCGAGCGTCACTTGATTAGTCGTGAGCAGGCGGCCCGGAGCGAGGGCAGTGGATCCGTCGTGAATCGCAAACAGACATTGAGCCTGATGATTAACGAGGAGGACCATCTTCGGATCCAGGCAATCCGTCCTAGCCTTCAGCTGAAGGAAGCTTTTAAGTTGGCCCACACCATCGATCAGCGGCTTGAAGAGGTCGTCGACTTTGCCATCGACCCAACCCTTGGCTATCTCACCGCTTGTCCCACGAATCTCGGGACCGGAATGCGGGCCTCTTCGATGCTCCATCTTCCCGGCTTGGTTTTGAGCGACCAAATCGGCCAAGTCTTGAAAGGAATCAACAAACTGGGACTCGCCGTCCGTGGCCTATATGGTGAGGGCACGGAATCGCTCGGCAACCTTTACCAGATTTCCAATCAATCAACACTCGGAGAGAGCGAGGAGGAGATTCTCGATCGTTTAACCAAAGTGATTGGTGATGTGGCATTATACGAAATCCAAGCTCGCAGGAAGCTCATGTCAAAGGACCCGGTGATGGTGCGAGACAGGATTGGGCGTGCAGCGGGCAATCTTTCCTACGCGCACATCATTAGCTCGAAGGAAGCCCTCAATCATCTTTCAATGTTGCGTCTGGGCGCCGACCTCAAACTTCTTCCAACGAACCTTGTAGAGACCTGCGATCGTCTCTTTATGGAAACCCAGCCGGCCCATCTTCAGTGGCGGGCGGGACGCAAACTTGAACCGGAAACCCGCGACATGATCCGGGCCCAATTGATTCGCGAGCAGTTGCAATCATCCTTACCAGCTGCTATTGATATTACAGAAAAAGACAATTAACCGAGACCCCCACTTAACCTTAAAGATTCCATGAATAATTTCACACCACGCGCACAGCAGGTGCTGGCTTTGGCCCGAAAAGAGGCTGACCGGTTCAACCACAACTATATTGGAACCGAGCACGTTCTCCTTGGACTCATCAAACTTGGGCAGGGAGTCGCCGTGAGCGTCCTCCAGAGAATGGGTCTCGATCTCGAGTCCGTCCGCATGGAAGTGGAGAAGGAAGTTGGGACCGGGCCAGATGCGAAAAGCTCCACTAATATTCCCTACACTCCGCGAGTGAAGAAGGTTCTCGCCCTGGCCAATAAGGAAGCGAAGCAACTTAACCACTCTTATGTTGGAACCGAGCACATCCTTTTGGGACTCCTTCGTGAAGGCGAGGGGATGGCCGCCCGCGTTCTCACCAGCTTGAGCGTCGATCTCCAGACGACCCGCAATGAGGTCCTGGCTGAGATCGATCCCAATTTTGCCGCCGAGGAATCCGACGATGATTTCGACTTCGAAGATGATGACGAAATGGAAATGGAGAACGAAGAGGACGCCGAGGGGAAAACCAAGACCCCGGCCCTCAAGGCCTTCGGGCGCGATTTAACCAAGCTCGCCCAAGCGGGAGAGCTTGATCCGGTGATTGGTCGCGCTCCTGAGATCGAGCGGGTCATTCAGATCCTCTGCCGCCGCACCAAAAACAATCCTGTTTTGGTGGGGGAGGCTGGCGTCGGTAAAACTGCTATTGTCGAAGGTCTCGCCCAAGAGATCGCGGCTGGCGATGTTCCGGAAATTCTTCGAGACAAGAAAGTGGTCACCCTTGACCTCGCTCTGATGGTCGCAGGGACCAAATATCGTGGACAGTTTGAGGAGCGTATCAAGGCTGTCATGGATGAGATTCGCAAGGTTAAGAACGTCATCCTTTTCATCGACGAGCTCCACACCATCGTTGGAGCAGGCTCCGCCGAAGGCGCCATGGACGCTTCGAATATCATCAAGCCGGCACTGAGCCGGGCCGAACTTCAGTGCATCGGAGCTACGACTTTGAATGAGTTCCGGAAGCACATCGAAAAGGACTCCGCTTTGGAGCGTCGCTTCCAGCAAGTGAAGGTCAACGAACCCTCGACCGAGGACGCTGTTGAAATCATGAAGGGGCTTCGCGAGAAATACGAAAGCCATCACAAGGTTCGCTACACCGATGAAGCTCTCGAAGCGTCTGTGAAATTAACTTCACGCTATCTCACCAGCCGATTTCTTCCAGATAAGGCAATCGATGTAGTCGATGAGGCAGGTGCCCGTGCCCGGATTCAAACGATGACCCGTCCGGTGGGACTCAAAGAGCTGGAAGCTCGAATTGCGGAAATCAACGACGAGAAGGTTGCCGCGATCAACGATCAGGATTTTGAAAAGGCCGCTGCTCTTCGTGATGAAGAGAAGAGCACCCGCAAGGAACTCGATGAAAAAATCGAAGGCTGGCGTGGCGAAAGTGAAGAAAAGATCGTCGATATTGAGGAAGACGACATTATGTCTGTCGTCTCGAAATGGACCGGCGTCCCTCTCCAGCGCATGGAGCAGAAGGAAGCTGCCAAACTCCTCAAAATGGAGGAGGATCTTAAGGAAACTGTGATCGGGCAGGACGAGGCTGTCGTCGCAATTTCGAAAGCCCTCCGTCGCTCACGTGCCGACCTCAAGGACCCACGCCGTCCCATCGGTTCGTTCCTGTTCCTCGGACCCACCGGTGTTGGTAAAACCTATCTCGCACGAAATCTTGCCAACTTTATGTTCGGCGATCCCGAGTCTTTGATCCAGATCGACATGTCGGAATACATGGAGAAGTTCAGCGCCAGCCGTCTTATCGGTTCGCCTCCTGGATATGTTGGTTACGAAGAAGGAGGTCAGCTTTCCGAAGCGGTTCGTCGTCGTCCCTATTCCGTGATTCTTTTTGATGAGGTCGAGAAAGCGCACCCAGACGTCATGAACCTTCTTCTTCAAATTTTGGAGGAAGGCATGATCACCGATAGCTTTGGACGCAAAATTGATTTCCGGAATACCATCATCATCCTCACTTCGAATGTCGGAGCCGAGAGTATCAAGCGCCAGACTACTTTGGGCTTCAATGCAATGGCCGAGGCCGAGGCTGACTTTGAAGGCATGAAAGCCAAGATCGATGCAGTTGCGAAGAAGCATTTCCGTCCGGAATTTCTTAACAGACTCGATGAACTCGTGGTCTTCCGCATGCTTGAAAAAGACAGTCTCAACCAGATCGTCGACCTTGAGGTGGCTAAATTGGTCAAACGTCTTGCCGAAAAGGATATTGAGCTGGTTCTCGAAGAGACGGCACGTGATTTGATTGTCACTGAAGGATACGATCCGGACTATGGCGCGCGACCCATGCGTCGTGCTGTCGAGCAGTTGCTTGAAGATCCGCTTGCAGAGGCAATACTCTCCGGGGAGGTCAAGGAAGGCCAGCATGTCACCGCCAAGGTCAAAAAGGACGCGAAAAAGGTCTCCTTCAAAACCAAGGCAGGCAAAAAACCAAAGGAGACCAGCGCCTCAGCTTCCTAGGGAATATGATTCAAAACTCTTCACCGGTTGTCTTGGTTGACAATCGGTGAAACGTCTTCCTGGCGGACCCATCCGGCATATCCGCCGGGAAGTTCAATTTTGGCCCAACCAGCACGGGTGGTTTCAATGCGACACAGACTCCCTTCGACATTTTCGCGTGCTGCATCAGCTCCTTCAAAAGGTTGGCTTCGCATCGGGGTTTTCGCCGTAACAACCGAGAGCTCACTCAACGGCTCAAAGCTTACCCCTTTAGGGTAGAGCCACAGGCCTGATCCACCAACCAGAAGGCCAATCCCCGTGAGTATTGAAAAAGTCAGGAGTAAGGGTCGTCGTGAGCTGCCAAAAATGTTCCAGACAGTCAACATCACGATGATCAGGGACCAGCCAGAGAGCAAGGATGCTTGCAGGTAAAACCATTTTGGCAAAACAGAAACCCATTCGGTTCCCTCTGGAGTTCGAGCCCGCACTCCAGGAAGTCCTGCCATCAATTTCGAGCTGTCGCCACCTTGAAGCTGATAGCGATAAGCCCAAAGAACTGCTTCGCCCGGGTTGCCCAATTCGTTTTCGCAAATCGCAAGATTATGGAGATGTTCCCTGACCGGGTTGGTTTCCATCTCCGCAAGGATCTCAGCTTTCGCCTCCTCTGGCGCGAGATCATTTGCATGGCCGGACTGGATCAACGAACCCGCGAAGATAGCTATCAAAAGAAGGGGAGACAACGTCCTGAGTAGCTTCAGGACTCTTCTCTTTTCGTTCTGTTCAAGTGATTCCGGTTTGGCGTCCTGCTGGAAACAAATTTCATCGCGGGTTTCAAAAATCTCTTCGAATCCCTCCGTAGCATGATGCTCGGTCGCAAACCGGGCTGCTTCCCGGAAGAAGGTGATGCGATCACTTGTCGCCGAAATAACGACCTTGAGATCTTCTTCAAATTCCCTCTGCGGCAGGAAGGCAATCTGTCGCGCTTTAACCTTATCTCGAAATGCGAGACCTAGGATCCAGAAAACGATAACGGCTGGGATGATCTGCCATGACCACTTCAAGTGTGGTGACGAATTGCCGATGGGGTTCAGAGGGCGATTTCCCAGTGGAAGAAAGGCGAGGGTCTCTCCGGCCGATTTTGATGAAGGAAGTTCACCGGTAATCGTAATTGGAATCGCAGGGGACTCCTTGGTTTCGTAGCTTTCGAGCAAGGGATCAAAATAAACGAAGCGGTAGGGGGGCAGTGACGGAACTTTTTTAAGGGGCCTCAGCACGTGGGAGAACTCGGCGGTCCCCGAACTTGATCGCCTTTCTCCACCACTCGGCTTGGCCATCGTTTCAAATTGTTTCCAACTCTCATCAGGGTCCACCAACTGTGGTCCGGGAAATTGATCAATGTTTCCCGACCCGGTGATACTTGTCTCAACGGTGAGGGATCCGCCTAGCTCGAGGTCTGAACTCAAGGGACGAACGTCCATCGAAAAGGAACCAACTGCTCCACCGAATCCAGCCGGTGCACCATCGGGGAGTGGCCGCACGTTCAAATCCACCGAGGGGAAATTGATCTTGGTCACAAATGAGCCGGTCGCAAACCCACCACGCACCATTTGTCGACGGAGTAGGGTTGCGTTGGTTGAGCCTGGCCCAAGGATGAGGGGGCCGTCTCGAAGTGCGTTCACGGAGCTTGGATAAGTGTAAACCGCAAATTGATGTTCGTCGTATTCGAGATAGCCCGTGGACTCGGCCGTGGTGGTGAACCGCCAGGCCGCGAGTCCATCCTTGCTCATGTTGATGACGGCTCCATCCGCCAGTCTCATCAAGTGGGGAGCTGCTTGGGAGAGATAGATCTTGGCCTCAACGTCTTGGGTTTCGCCCAAATACGGATTTTTCTTCTCAAGGAACACTCCGGTCAAACAAGGAGTGACGTCTCCATCAATTTTAATGCCATTCGTTTTAAGGTTGTCAATGGTTGTCACTCGAAGCGGATGGGATTCCGAGCGAATCAATCCGGACCGGGTTCTGATTTCGAAGGCAGGGACGGAGTAAATCCCAGGCTCAAATGCCGAAACCAGGTATCGAAACCCTTCCCTGATTCGACCATTGATTTGATAGCGCCGCTGGGACTCACGCTTAATGACAAGACGCGCAGTCTTCGGCGTCGTCGGCCAATCAATGATAGTGGCGTTCTCAATCCAAACAGTTAGGTAGGTTTTCTCTCCAACCACGAGCATTGAGCTATCCAGCCGCGTCTTGATCGCAGGCACGCCCTGCCCAAAGAGGTTGTTTCCTCCGGTAAGAACTAAGAGCAAAATGATTGAGAGGATTCTCACGATAATCTTCTTCGCAAATTACCAATCATGGGGACTCCGATTGTATGGCCTGCGGATTCTCCGCGGCGCCTTCCCTCCAAAGTCTGAATATTGCTTCAAGAGCCTGCGGGCTCGCTCACGGGGAGTTTCATTTTCGGAGGCGTTGGGATCTTCCTTGAGGTTGGAGTTTTCCACCTGCGACTTGTCGGAGCCTCCTTGTTGGCCACCCTGTGAATTATCCTGCTCCTTCTGTTGGTCGGATTTTTCATCTCCCGGCTTGGATTGGTCAGCCTGCGGGTCCTGCCCGCTCTCGTCTTTTTTGGGTTCGTCGGCCTGACTCTCGTCTTTGTTTTCGTCGGAAGAATCACCTTCATTAGCGTCACCTTTGTTCTCGTCGGAAGGGGCATCTTTTGATTCGTCGGATTTCTCACCGGAATTTGAATCATCTTGATCCTTTTTCCGGGGATCTTTTTCCTCCGACTCATCATCTTGCTCCTGATCGTCAGGTTGTTCAGGCTCTTTAGAGTCCTTGCCCTCTTCTTTCTTCTTCTCTTCGTCCTGGTGCTTTTCTTGTTCTTTCTCTTGATCTTCCTCCTCTTTTTTCTCTTCCTTGAAAAGTTCGGCCAATTGTTTGCGAACCGATAGTAAATTGTCAGCAGATGCCTGATCTTTCGGCTGAAGCTCTAAAGAGGCCTCGAAATGCTCGATCGCCCCTTTCCAGGCCTTCACCTTTTCCGCCTTTGCTTTTTTCGCTCCAAGATAAAATAGGGAGGTCGCGAGGGCGTAATGCGCCTGTTGTTGGATTTCAGCATCTTTTGCCGAAAGCGCGGAACTGAATGAATCGACCGCGACAGACCAATTCTGTGCCTGTGAAGCAGCCGAACCTGCAGCTAGATGAAGACTGGCTGCTCGGTCACCTGACGCTTCCTCAGCGGCTTCACTAAAAAATTGCTGGGCCGTGGTCGTCTCACCAGCTTTCAGAGCTGCGACACCATCTTCCACCAAGCCCGCCTCGGCACGAGGCACGGCTAGAAAGAGAGCCAAAAGGGGCACTGTGGAGGCCAAGGGCAGGCAGCGAATGAAAAGTGAGGTCATTATAAAAAGGAGTCCTCCGAAAACAAACCATCGATGAGCCGGTTTAGCAACCCGTTGGTGTTTTCCTTCCTCGCGAAAACGATCCATTTCGGCGAGCGCTGAATCCAACCTCCCGATAAACCCGGCTCCCATTCCCTTCGAGTAGTATCCATCGGTCTCTTCTGCCAGCACTTCCAGCGCCTCCTCGTTGAGTTTGCTGAAAACGACATTGCCGGATCGATCTCGAAATTTTCCGTCTCTTTCGCGCGAGTCCGGAATAAAAGAGCCCTCGGTGGTGCCCATGCCGATGGCATAAATGAACACTCCTTCCCTGGCGGCAGCAGAGGCAGCTCCCTCAAGGCCTTCCGATGATTTCTCGCCATCGCTGAAGACGACCATGATATTACTTTGTTGGCCTGTTCCCACGAGGAGACGGGTTCCGGAATCTATCGCTTTAGTGAGATTGGAACCTCCGACCGGAATATCATTGGGATCCAACTGGGCCAAGGTCTGCTCCACAAAACTGTGATCGATGGTCAGCGGAGATTGAATCAAGGTTTCTCCGGAAAACAGGAGAACTCCGACCCTGTCGTTGGGGAAACGCTCCAGAATCTCAAGCGCGGCGGCGCGCGAAGCCATGAGTCGGTTTGGCTCCACATCCTGAGCGAGCATGCTTCGGGAGATGTCCACACAGAAGAGAATGTTGCGGCCTTCGTTTTCGACCTCGACCCATTCCTCGCCGGATTCCGGTTGAGCAACGGCTACGATCAATCCGCCCAGACCGAGTAAGGCAAGACCAAGTGAAGTAAAATAAACCCATGGAGGCCGACTGTGACTCAATCGTCCTCGTAAACGTGGCGCAATCATTCTCTTCCAGCGATCTCCTCGATTTTTCCACGACAGCCACGCCACCAATCCAATCAAAGGGAGAGCAATCAAACAAAGAAGCCATTCAGGTTGTGCAAGACTCATGGCATCGGCGGAGGATTAAAGGCAGTGACGGAAAGATAACCTAAAATGAGGATGGCCGACGCCCCGACAAACCATGGATACAGTTCTTTGCGGATGATCCAGCTCTTGCGTTCGACTTCAATCTTTTCGAGATCATCGATGCTTCTGAAAGCTTCCCGAAGTCCCACATAGTCACGGGCCCGGTAATAATCACCCTTGGTGATCGTCGCGATTTCTTTAAGGGTTTCGGTATCAAATTCCTGCCCGGTATTCATCCCGCGAATCCGGCCTTGAGGAGTCCCGATTGCCACCGGATAGACTTTGATGTCGAGATCAGCCACCAAGCCGGCGGCCTCGATTGGCGAGAGTTGCCCCGAGTTACTTGCACCGTCAGTCACCAAAACGATCACTTTGCTTTTACTCTTCGGATCCTTTTCCTTGGCGTCTCGTGCAAGGGTTTCCAGTCGATCTCCGGCTGCCACAATTGCGCTTCCAATCGCAGTACCACCTTCGGTGCGATCTTTAACAAGTGCCACGTCGCTCAAGGTGTATTCGAGGATCTGATGGTCGAGCGTAATGGGAGCGACAGTGTAAGGCCGGGCCGCGAAACTAACGATTCCAATACGGTCATCGGGCCGCCGGTCAATGAACTCGGTGATGATCTTCTTGGCAGCGTTAATCCTCCGTTGGGGGCGTCGCATGCCATTGTCCGATTCATAAAAGTCCGCCGTCGACATCGAGTATGAGACATCGAGCGCAATAATGATGTCAATTCCGCTGGCAGTGCTCGAGGTTCTGCTTTTCGTCTCTTGAGGGCGAGCAAGTCCGATGATTGCAGGGGTCAACATCAAAGGAAGAATCAGAGGTGCATAGTGGAAGGGCCGATCTTTGGGTTTGAGCCCGAGTGTCCCCAAGACCCGCAAGGTTGGGTAGATGAGCCAGCTACGGGCACCCTGACGGCAGCCAAGAAGCATGAGCAGCGGAATCGCCAGCAGCAGCAAGAGCCACCACGGTTCTGCAATATCGTAGTTATCTAAAAAACTCATTATGATTTCCGTGAAGGACGGACCAAAAGAAAGGTCACAAGTGCGACAACACTGATTGAAAGCCCCACCCAGACTACCGCGTTCGCTTCGATTTCAGCACCGACGCCTCGTCTCTGATAGGTGGTGCCAAGCAATCCTCCCAGCGCCAGAATGAGGCCGAAGGGAAAAGCGGCGAGAGTCCGTCTTGCAAAGGTTCGTTGAACCCAGCCCGCTGGTTTTTCTTCCGGCAGGGAGGGTATTTGTTTGGCCTTTTCATCTTCGGTGGTCGTGAAGCTTCGGAGTTTGGCGAGGCAGATTCGTGACTCTTCGATCAATCTACTCGAACGATTTTGATCGATTTTGGACTGATCATACTTCGCATCGTTAAGACGATTGAGCACCTGATTGGTATCGGCTGGCAGCACGGCTTGGCGAGCCTGGAATTCTTCGACTGTTTCATAGAGCGCAGGCTCGGATCGAGCCCCAGCCAGATAAGTTCGGATCGCGAGAGAAGCTTCGGCCGCGATTTCGGAAACCAAACGCTCGCTTGATTGTGATTCAAGTGAATCTAGAACCTTCATCGCGGGAGTATAGAGATCGCGCTCCGAAACTGGCTTGGATTTTTTAGGTTTATCGAAAAGAAGGTGGATTAACCACCAGATCGCCAGGACGGTGAGAACAATTCCTCCGATCAGGAACCACCAAAACCAATCCGGAGTCGCCGGAAGATAAGTTTCCGGATCCGGAATACCATGCTCGAGAGTGGCTGGTTTATTGGGATCCATAATCAGCGGCGACGAGCCCGGCGTTGGAAGAGTCGATGAAGATCGACCAAGGAGTCGTGCTTGGTCGAAATTTGAGCGCTATCAATTCCATGCTTTTTAAAGAACGATGCCAGTCCTTCCCGATATCTTTTGGAGAGCCTCGAGAGAGCCATTCTTGTGTTACTATTGGAGGTGTTCACCAAAATCTCCTGTGCGCTCTCCGGATCGCGCAGATAGACCTTTCCCACATCGGGAATCCCTTTTTCGAGGGGATCGAGAAGCGGCAGCGCGATGACGTCGTGTTGACGGGCGAGGGAGCCCAAAGGCCGCTCAAAGCCCCAGTCGACAAAATCCGAGATAAAGAAAACCAAGCCTTTGCGTTTGAGCGTTTGAAGCAGGAATTTTGAGGCCTCGGCAATTGAGGTGCCGGGGTCTGGTGGTTTGGCGGTTAAAATTTCACGCACGGCGCGGAGAACGGAACGGCCTCCTTTGCCTGGAGGGAGATAAAGAACAGGCTCTTTTGCAAAGAGCAACAAGCCCACTTTATCTCCATTGTATCGTGCGCTGAATCCAAGAAGCGCGGCTAGCTCGGCCGCACGCTCACGCTTGCTGAGATAATCACTGCCATAGTCGGTCGAGCCCGAGATGTCGACTGCAAGGATGACCGAAAGTTCGCGCTCCTCCCGAAATTTTCGAATAAAAGGGGTTTCCATGCGGGCGGTGACATTCCAGTCGATAAAACGAATCTCGTCGCCCGGCTGGTATTCTCTAAATTCATCGAAATCGAGCCCCTGACCACGGAAAGACGAGTGGTAGTCGCCCGAAAAAACCTCCTGTGCGAGTCGCCTTGCGCGAATTTCAAGCCGCCTGACCCGACGCATGATTTCTTCAATACTCTCTTCCTCGTCCATTCGCTGACTTGATTTTAAGGGCAGGAAATCAAAAGGGGAACGGAATTCTAGGAGGAAGTTTCAGAGAGCAAGGAGTAAGGCTTCTCCAGAGCGCCAGCCGGTCCAAGCCTCGTTGCTTCGCAGGCAGACTGGAGGCAGCCTCTCCGCAGGGTTATTCACAATCAAGATCCCACATTACCCTTGCCCGGCGGCGCGAGGTAGCCTAGCCATCGGGTGGGCCCACTGGCCCGTGAACACATTCAAATTTATGGCGATTGCACGCGCGCTCCTCTCGGTTTCCGATAAGTCCGGATTGGTTGATTTTGCAAAGTCCCTCCACGAGGACTACGGCGTTGAACTCCTTTCGACAGGAGGAACGGCCAAGGCTCTCCGTGATGGCGGTCTGCCGGTTATTGATGTGGCCGAATACACCGGCGCTCCGGAACTCTTCGAAGGTCGGGTAAAGACACTTCATCCCAAAGTGCACGGCGGCCTGCTTCAGCGTCGGGATTCCGATGATCACATTGCACAGGGTAAAAAACACGACATCCCCACGATCGATCTTGTTGTCGTTAATCTTTATCCCTTTGAGCAAACGGTTGCTAAAGAGGGTGTTACTCTGGCTGAAGCCATCGAGAACATTGATATTGGCGGCCCTTCGATGCTGCGCAGTGCTTCAAAGAACTATTCTTCGGTGACTGTCCTGACTGATCCTGCCGACTACGAGAGGGTTTTGGAGGAAATGGAAGAGCACGAAGGCGATACCACTCTTCGGCTTCGTGAAGAGCTCGCGATCAAGGTCTTCCGGCGGACATCCGCTTACGATGGCGCCATTTCCAACTTTCTGGGGCAATGCGATCAAGGCACCGCTTGCAGTTTTGCCGTGAACCTGCCCTTGGCCACCGACCTTCGCTACGGCGATAACCCTCACCAAAAAGCCCGACTTTACGGCAATTTCTCCGAGTGCTTCACTCAACTTCAGGGTAAGGAACTCAGCTACACCAATATTCTTGATATTGAGGCTGCAGCCGACCTAGTCCTCGATTTTAAGCGCTCAACCGTGGGTATTCTCAAGCACACCAATCCATGTGGTGTGGGGCAGGACGAAGATCTCCGGGTGGCCTGGCAGAAAGCTTTTGAAACCGATCGTGCCGCTCCGTTTGGCGGAGTAATCGTTTGCAATCGGCCTATCAACGAGGATCTGGCACGAGTGATCTCGGGAATTTTTACCGACGTCATCATTGCTCCTGACTATGAACCCGAGGCACGCGCGATTCTCCAAAAGAAGAAAAATCTCCGACTCATGAAAATGGAGCCGGGTTACGAGAAGTATCGCAAGGATCCTGTAATTCGACCTGCGCCAGGTGGTTTGATGGTAATGGATAAAGATCACACTGTGATGGGGCTTGAGGATCTCGAGGCTAAGGTCGTCACCAAACGTCCGCCGACCGAGGCTGAAATGACCGCGATGAGATTTGGCTGGCGCGTGGTTAAACACGTGAAATCCAACGCCATCGTCTTCAGTGCCGCTGATCGCACTCTGGGAATCGGAGCAGGACAAATGAGCCGTGTTGATTCCTCGCGGATCGCAGTTTGGAAGGCGGAAGAAGCCGGGCTTTCGCTCAAAGGGAGCATTATTGCTTCAGACGCACTTTTCCCATTCGCAGATGGCTTGGATGCCGCAATCAAGGCAGGTGCCACCGCTTGTATTCAGCCAGGGGGATCAATTCGGGATGAAGAAGTAATCGCAGCCGCTGACGCGGCGGGTATTGCCATGGTCTTCACCGGCCATCGCCATTTTAAACACTAAATCCACAGAGCCATGTCGTTGCTTCTTGGAGTCAATATTGATCATGTCGCCACACTACGGCAGGCACGATACGCCATGAATCCGGATGCTCCGATTCTTGAACCTTCGATTTTGGATGCCGCGCTTGAAGCAAAAGCAGGCGGAGCTGATTCGATCACGGTCCACGTTCGCGAGGATCGACGCCACATGCAGGACGATGATGCCCGTTTGGTCCGACGCGAAGTCGATCTACCCTTGAACCTGGAATTGGCAAATACCCCGGAAATGGTGGCTTTTGCCTGTGAGCTGAAACCCAATTTTGCATGCCTGGTTCCCGAAAAACGAGAAGAAGTCACAACAGAAGGGGGCTTGGACGTAGTTGGCAATCTTGATTCATTGCGCAAAACCATCCCAGAGCTTCAAAGCGCTGGAATTAAGGTGAGCCTATTCATTGATCCAGACGAAGCTCAAATCAGAGCTGCTGCAAATCTGGGTGCGGAAATGATTGAATTGCACACCGGAACTTTTGCCCTAACCACTGGCGAAGAGCATGATATCGAGATCGAGAGGCTGCGACTTGGTTCCGATCTTGGAAATAGAATAGGACTTCAGGTGAATGCAGGACACGGTATTCACTTAGAGAATCTTACGAATCTTTTTTCTGTAAATTGCTTAAAAGAGCTCAATGTCGGCCACACTCTAATTGCGCGAAGTGTTTTCATCGGATTAAGGGCTGCCGTTGCTGAAATGAAAGCTGCGATGACTCATTACCCAAGCAGCTAGAAAATGAACTTGGTTGGGATCGGTATTGATGTGGTTGAGGTTTCCCGGATCCGATCATCCATGGACGAGTTTGGGCAAAAATTCCTCGATCGAATCTTCACCGAGCAGGAGCGAGAATATTGTCAGCGCCAAAAGCGACCTGAATTGCATTACGCAGCAAGATTTGCCGCAAAGGAAGCGATTTCAAAAGCCTTCGGAACCGGGATTGGGAAAGATGTCGGCTGGCTCGATATGGAAAGTCTCCGAAAACAGAGCGGTGAGCCGGAAGTTCTCCTGAGTGGAGCTGCGGCTGGCTGCGCAAAAGAAAGAGGCGTGACACAGGTCATGGTAAGTCTCACG
>CBFHQJ010000118.1:0-13652 GCA_965657795.1 Akkermansiaceae bacterium | reverse complement strand
ATCATCCCTCCGGAAATTATTCCATCTTCCATCAGATCCCGGGCCTCGTCGCCCGTGACTGATTCGATGAGCGATGACTGATCCGATGGGTCGCTCAAAAGGCCGGGGACGTCGGAGAGATACACCAGCTTGGCGGGCTTGAGTGCGCAAGCGAGCGCCGCGGCGGCCAGATCGGCATTGATGTTGTGGGTCTCACCGCTTTCGAGATGTCTTCCAAGAGGGGAGACCACCGGAACCAATCCTGCCGAAAGCGCATAAAGCACGTCCTCGGTGAGGCAGTGATTGACCTGGCCAACCCGGCCGATGTCCACTTCTTCACCGGATTCATCTTTCCCCGAGAGTTGAGTGGCCTGGAAAATCGAAGTGCCATGAATTGAAGTCGCGCGTCCACCAAATTGGTTGATGGTTGCGACCAATCCCTGGTTGATTTCTCCGTGAAGAGTTTGGTCCACGATCTTAATCGCTTCCGGGGTCGTGATTCGAAATCCGCCCACGAAATTGGCCTCGAGGCCGGATTTTTCCATCGCAGCGGAAATTGCCTTGCCTCCACCGTGGACGATCACCGGTTTGATCCCCGCGACTTCCAGAAAAACGATGTCGCGCATCACTTCACGCACCAACTCCGGGTCATCCATGGCGGAGCCACCCATTTTGATCAGAAAGGTCTTTCCCCGAAACCGCTGGAGGTAGGGGAGGGCCTTGATGAGGACGGAAGCTTTTTCAGCGGCAGTTGACATGCGGTAGTCTTAAAGACTTGGCGCCCGCTTGACCATTGCGAATGGAAGCTTATCACAGGGGGAGTGAAACGACAGGTGGTTCCCGAGATTCTCGACTCCCTTCCGGGGGGCGATCCGGAAGCATTGAGAAGTCGGAGGGATCTGCAGCTCATCAATTTTCTCATGGGGAATGAGCGCTGGATTATGAAGCAAACGCATGACGGTGGAATGATCGAACTGGGAGCGGGCGAGGGGCAATTGACCCGCAAGCTGGCAACCAAGGGGCAGGTGGTGGGGCTGGATTTTCAAGACCGCCCCGATGGTCTCGATGTTAACTGGAAGTCAGGAGACCTCTTTGAAAGCCTTCCAGCGGTGCAAGGCGAAACCGTGGTGGCGAATCTTATCTTACATCATTTTGAAGACGAGCAATTGGCCTTGCTCGGAAAATTAATCAGGAAACGTCGATCCTTGATCGCGGTCGAGCCGTGGCGCAGTCGCATCTCACTCGCGGAGGGATTCGCGCTTTGGCCCGTGATCAACTCTGTCACCAAGCATGACATGATGGTCAGTATCCGGGCCGGTTTTCGAAAAGGGGAGTTGCCCAAGCTTCTCGATCTTGGCGATGAATGGGAGTGGAAAGAAGAGGTCTCGTTGCTTGGGGGACTTCGTGTGCTAGCTTGGCGAAAATGAAGTCGATGGAAATTGCAGGCGGAGGTCTTGCCGGACTTTCTCTTGGGATTGCCCTGAGAGAGCGCGGGGTTCCGGTCGTTGTTCGTGAGGCCAGTGTTTATCCCCGTCACCGGGTCTGTGGTGAATTCATCAACGGGGTAACGGAGGAGACTCTGAAAAACTTGGGAATTGATGACATTTTCAGCGATGCTCTCCGCCATCATTCGACGCGATGGTGGATGGGCTCCAAGCCGATTCTCGAAGCGAAACTCACCCGGCCGGCCCTCGGAATGTCCCGCTGGGAGATGGACGAGCGCTTGCGGGTTCGGTTCGAGAATCTCGGCGGCGAATTGAGGGTCAGGGACCGGGTCCGGGCCGAACCGAAAGAAGGACTGGTGTGGACGGCTGGACGCCATTTGGAGAAAGAGAGCCGGCTTCTGGGGCTCAAGGCTCATTTTGAGGGTCTGGATTTGGAGGGCTTTCTGGAAATGCACATTGGAGAAGGAACCTATGTTGGTCTGACTCCCATCACTTCTGATGGGAGCAAGGTCAACGTCTGCGGGCTGTTTCAGAAGGGAGCACGGACGAAGGGCGTGAACCCGATCGTGGACGCCCTTCGACAGAGCGGTCTCGGTTGTCTTGCGGATAGGCTGGAAGGGGCGCGAATGGATCCAGCCTCTCTCACTGGTATCAGTGGTTTTCAACTGGGCGGACAACGCGTGCCGGACCGGTTTTGTTCGCTGGGTGATGCCGAGCGGATGATCCCACCCTTTACTGGAAACGGAATGTCGATGGCGTTCGAGTCAGCGGAATGCGCTCTTCCTGCTCTCTTGAAATACTGTGAGGGCAGCTGGTCTTGGGATGAGGTGATTCCAGAAGTACGGAATTCACTTGAGAAACGATTTCAAAAAAGAGTCCGGCTGGCGCTTCAGTTGCATCGCTGTCTGACCCATGAGCTTGGGCGGAAGGTTTTGACCTCGGCAGCAGTCACGGGTGTTCTGCCTTTCGCGTGGCTTCACCGTCGGCTCTCGTAGCGCTACTTTTCGGTCAGCAAGTAGCTGTGGTAGAGAAGGAATTCTTCGAACAAAAACTTGGACTTGGTTTTCGTCGATTTGAACCGTGACGAGGGAGTTGCGGAAACATAAACCCTAAGGTCAAGGTCGCTCGCCATGCGGCGGGCTCGCTTCAGGTGCCAAGGGTCACTGACGAGAAGGGCTGAGTTCCATTGTTCCTCCTTCATGATCTTTTTAGCTTCGCGCAAATTATCGATGGTGTTGCCTGATTCTGTTTCAACCCGAAGAGCATCCTCCGGCACTCCCATGCGAACACAGTAATCCGATCCAACCTCGGATTCCGCATGCTTGGCCCCCTTGCCATACCCACCGGTCAGAATGATGAAATCAGCCTTCCCGTTTTGGTAAAGGTCGATGGCGTGATTGAGTCTTTCCTCAAGAACCGGTGATGGTTTGTCGTGCCACGCTGCAGCACCCAGAACGATGGCGCAATCCGCGCTGCGATCGCGGTTCAAATGGCCGACCCGGTGGATGTCCCAAAGCTGTCCGCCGACGTAAGCGAAAAGCAAAAAGAGGACAGTGAGAATGATGCGGCGTCGACGTCGAAGCATTAGAGGGTTTTTGGCAGAGGGGGTGCCAGAATGTCTTCAACTCTGATTAGGATTCAAGCTGCGATTTATAATAAGTTAAAAATACCTCGTCATTTCCCAAAGTTGTCATTGCCGCCAATTCATAGTGCCGCGATGACGGGAGGAAATCGCCGGGGAGTCCGGTGATAGTGGGGGCTTCTTTTCCTCCAAAAAGAGTGTGGGGCGCCCAGGTCAGATTGATCTCGTCGACAACATCCAGTTCGAACAATTGCTTCACGAGACTACCTCCGCCTTCACACAGAAGGGTCGTGATGTCGGGGTTCTGTCGCAGTTCTTCAAGGAATCCGCCGAGAGTCATTCGATGAATGGTTGCGGGAAGATCCGGGGAATCGGCGTCTCCTGAAATGACAAGGTGGCGTGGTCCTCCGTCCGAGTGGAAGAAAGGGTGCCTGGGGTCAAAGTTTCCTTTGTTCGAAATGACGCAGCGCCAAGGTTGATGGCCGTCGGTCGTCATCGTCATTTGATCGGCCTCCAAAGTGGCGCGTCCCACAAGAATGGCATCGGCCCGCTTCCTGATTTCGAGGAGTCGTTCGAGATCTGCCTTTGAGGTGAAGTGTGCCGGTGATTTTCCGGTAGTGGAGATTTTTCCGTCAGCTGAAATAGCGAGATTGAGGATGACACGTAGCTGGGGTCGGAAAGGTACGATAACTCTAAGAGTTTCCCAACAGGCTCTGACATTGTGGACTCGAAAAATATGAGCGCCTTTGAGGATTCCATCCGTCAAAAGAGCAACGGTGCCGGAGTCACGCTCGCGTGGGTCGGGGAGATCGAGCACGTCCCCGATCACAGTCTTACGCGAGATGGGAAGAAGGACCGGGCATCCGAAGGTTGTGATCTTTTCGAGCTCTCGAAGAACCAGTAGGTTGTCTTCTTTTTGCTTGGCAAAATCGAGGCCGGGATCGAGGACGATTTGAGTCGGGCGTAAGCCGGCTGATTTGGCGGCCGCAATCTTTTCTTCAAAGAATTGGGTCATCGTCTCCATGAGGTTTTCCCAGCGTTGATGAGTGTGGGAAACTTTTGGTTGGCCAACCGAATGCATGATCAGGAGGGGAACTCCGTGTTGCGCACAAAGCCTCGAGTTGCGGTCGTCGGGCAGAGCCGACATGTCGTTGAGGAGATCAATTTCGGGGCCGAGGATTTGTTCGACGACCTCCGGCCTCCACGTGTTGACCGAGAGGAGAGCGGGGGATAGTTGTTCGTCGTCGGCTCCGTCGGTTTCGTCACGGAGTTTTACCCAGTGATCGAGGAAGGATTTGAGCCGTCGAACTTCTTCTTCCACCGGGATGGCCTCGCGATTGGTTCGTGCGGATTCAGCACCGATGTCGATGATGTCTGCGCCTTCCCGGATTTGGGTGCGCGCCTGTTCGAGGGCCTCGCTCGGATCGAGGGTGCCGTCGCCTGAAAACGAGTCGTCGTTAATATTGACGATCCCCATGAGGAGGGGGCGGCGGGGAAAGGAAATCTTGCGAGTGGGTGTTTCGAGAATCATGGCGCGGTCAAGGCCCGGCCGTTGTCTTCCGGGGTGAGCGAAGTCAGAAAAGGAGCGGCAGTGAGAGCCCAGGTTTCGGGGGTAGGGAAGCTTTCCGCTTCTTCGCCCATGCACTTGCGTAACATGGCAGTGGCGATGATGCCCGGGTTCAACGCAACCGCCGCCATGCCGGAGGGTAGTTCCTGCGAGAGGGATTGCGTGAGGCCTTCGATGGCCCATTTGCTCGCGCAATAGGGAGCGACCTCCGGAGAGGTCGAGCGACCCCAGCCTGATGAAAGGTTTACGATGACCCCTTTTCCCTCGGCGAGCATGGCGGGGATGGCGTGGCGAATGACATTGGCGGTGCCGTTGATATTGACGGCGGTAAGTTGATCAAAATCCTGGGGTGGAATTTCCCAAAGAGGCGCGGGCGAGTTGATGATGGCTGCGTTGTTGATGACCAGATCAGGAGCTCCGGCTGCTGCAAGGGCTTCGTCACAGAAGTCTGAGACGATGAGATCGCTGGTGACATCGCAGGGGATGAAATGGCCTTCGGGAAATTCGTTTTTGAGGTGCTCGAGGGCGATCTCGTTGCGCCCGCACCCGACTACGGTGTGCCCCGCTTTTAGAAACTCAGGCACGAGTGCCCGACCCAGTCCCGAGGTGCATCCTGTCAGCCAAATGGTCATAGGGGGTGATGTTACGATTGTTCCGGAGGAATGACAATGGCGCTTGCCGCTCTTCTTAAGGGGAGCCAATCTTGGCAAAGATGAGTAAGGATGATGTGTTGACGATCGGCGGGAAATCCTTCCGCCGTGGTGAGCGTGGGGTGGCGGACCTTCCGGTGGGGCGCCTTGTGAGTCATGCCGAACTTGCCTTGCGGGTGAATGTGATTCGAGGGCATAAGCCCGGTCCTACCTTGTTTGTGACTGCGGGAGTGCACGGAGATGAACTCAACGGTGTGGAGATCGCAAGGCGTCTCGCCGGGCAATCGTTCCGTGGATTGAAGGGAGATATTCTTATTGTTCCAGTGGTGAATGTTGCCGCTTTCCTCCTGAGGTCCCGGTATTTGCCGGACCGCCGTGATTTGAACCGGCTATTTCCGGGAAATGCCGATGGAAGTTTTGGAGCACGGGTTGCGCGAACCTTGATGGATGAAGTGGTCAAGAAATCCACCCACGGTATCGATCTTCACACTGCGGCGACGGGAAGAATTAACCTGCCGCAGACACGCATGGCGGATCGGGTTGAGGGATCACGAGCGATGGCCAAGGCCTTTGGTGCTCCGGTGATGTTGAAGGCCGGAAACCGTGAGGGGAGTTTACGGTCAGCCTGTGAGAAACGGGATATGCCCTATGTTCTTTTCGAAGCAGGGGAAGCACTCAGGATTGAGCTGCCTGCCGTGACCTTCGGGCTTCGCGGAGTCATGCGGGTAATGAGGAGCCTGGGAATGCTGCGGAAGAAGTCGAAAGACCGGGAGCATCCCTCGGCCTATTGCATGAGCAGCAGTTGGCGGCGGGCGACCATGGGAGGCTTGTTTAGGTCCTTTGTTCCGCTGGGTAAGGCGGTTGAAGAAGGCCAAGTACTTGGCTTGATTGGAGATCCATTCGGCGACGAAGAGACGGAGGTCGTTTCGGATCGGGAAGGGATCGTCATCGGACGAACTGGTGCCAGTTTGGTTGATGAAGGCGATGCGCTTTTCCATATCGCGCAGTCGCAAGCGTCGCCGGAAAAGGCCGAGGAGAGAATTCTTCTGACAGCCGAAGAGGTGTTGCCCGAAGTGGAGCGACCACCTTATCGGGACTCCCATTCCGATCAATGATCCTGATCTAAAAGAGCTCGTTCGAGGGCGGTGCCGGAGTCTCGGCAACCTCCTCGGCTTCGGTGTGAGCGACGGGAGGGAGTGGAGTGACGAGGGGGGCGGGAAGCGGAAACTTGCGCTCAAAAATACCGGGGGCCGTTTCGTTGGCGGTCGCGTAGGCGTCTTTCACCATCTCGAGTTTGGCATCGAGGTTGTCGACGTAGTGGAGCGCGTGTGCTTCCGGAGTGCGAGGCAATGTCGGAGATCCAAAGTCGTATTGCCCGTGATGAGAGGCGATCAGGTGAAGCATGTGAAGCCGGACGTCTTCGCTCGCGGGTTCAATGTCGCGCCAGCTCTCCAGCGGAAGATCGCGCCAGAGCTTGTTGAGCAATTCCATGCCTAGAGGAATGTGGCCCAGCATTTCACCATGCATGAGGTGGAGTTGGCTGAAGCCGGCTTCGGGATAGGTGTTTTCCCAGAGCTTGCCGCAATCGTGGAAAAGAACTCCCGCGATCATGAGGTCGCGGTTGAGATAAGGATAGACTCCGCATATGGCGTCGGCGCTGCGCATCATTTGAGCGACGTGCTCGACCAAGCCTCCGCGTCGGGCGTGGTGGTTTTTACGGGCGGCAGCGGTGCGACGGAAGCGGGCTTCAAATTGCTCCACAAATTCGTCGCAGAGCGCCTTCAGACGGGGATCGGCCAGCCTGGCAAGGAAGTCGACGATGTCAGCCCAATCAGCATTTTGCTTTTCCCGGGTAGCAGGATCACCGGCGAGGAATTCGTTTTTCTCTTCTTCGGTGAGGAGACGGAATTTCCACCCCTTGCCATCGACCCCATATTGATTCTGGGTCCACTGGCCGGAGAATTGAAGAAGAGTGTCGGGCGTAGTTTCGGCGGCAGAATGAAACTGGGGATGATTGTTCCAGATCTTGAGCGAGATGACGCCCGTGGCGTCGGCGATATCCCACTCCAGGTAAGGCTTGCCGCCTTTCGTTTCCTTCTCGGTGCGTTTTTGAAGTTGCGCAAAAAAAGAGACCTCAAGCGGGGTCTCGTTGGTGGTGAAAAGTAGTTCGCTGATCGACATGGCTCAACAGAGCCGGATCATGTCCTTCACGGATTGAATCCAAAGGAAAAAAAGTCCCTTCGTGGAGTATTGGAAGTGTCCGTCGCCGGTCATCTTGATAAGACCGCAATCGAGGTTGTGATCGATCTGGCGCTTCATCTCGGCTTCGACCTGTTCCAGAACCTCGTCTGGATCCGGCACGAGCAGGTCCTTGGAGTGAATCTTCATCTTGGCGAGATGCCGCTGATGGTCGGTGTAAATGGCTTCGAAGCAATTCCGCTCGCAGGGGAGGTGGTCCCAGTGGGCCTCCGGGGAGTGCTTGAGAGTCGGGGAGAAGGGATAATTCGTAGTATGGATGGTCCGCCCATCCGGAGCGCGAGCCGAGACCGTGACAAAAGCGAAGGCGACCTGGTCGTGCTCGCACAGGCAGACCGCGGCGATTGCTTTGGCTTCCGGATTCCAAAAGAAGCGAAAATACTGCTGCATTCCAGCCCAATCCCATCCGCTGTCGGTGACGTGATCGAACTCAGCCTCTTCGATCTCACGAATCAAGCGGGAAGCATTGGGGAAGTGGTCTTCGGAAGGCGGCCTCCGCAATTTGAGCCGATTTTCGACCGGGAGGCGCATCAGTCGAATCCGGGTGAGCAAGTCATACCAGGGAAGGAAAAACCAGAGGGCTGCTCCCAGAAGACCTGCCGTGATGCTTCCAAAGGCATACCAAAAGGTGAGATACGACGCGACCAGGAAGGTCAGCGCACCGAGTTTTCGCAAAATCAATGTCCTGCACGAGCGCAAGGCGATGCCGATAACGACACAGGCTAGAACGATTAGGAAGTGGTGCATTCGGCGTAAGTTTTATAGAAATTATCTGGGACCCCTTAGCATTGATCAGTTTCAGGAGATTGCCAGCGGTTTCGTCGCTTCTCTTGCGAAATCGACCAAATTTTTTATGATCCGGCCATGGCAATTGAACCATTTCACGAAATTTGGCCTGCAATCCCTGATTCTGCCTTTGTTGCCGCGAGCGCGGACCTTGTTGGCCGGGTCACCCTGGGGGAGGAGTCGAGCATCTGGTATAATGCCACTCTCAGGGGCGATATCAATGAGATCGTCATCGGTCCACGCAGTAATGTGCAGGACAACGCCGTCATTCACCTTGCTGATGATTATGGTTGTTACGTCGGAGAACTGGTCACAGTGGGACATTCCGCCATCTTGCACGCCTGCGAGGTGAAGGACGAGGTGCTTGTCGGGATGGGAGCTTGTGTTCTGGATGGAGCGGTGATCGGGCCGCGTTCCATCATCGGGGCCAATGCCCTCGTGACCGGTGGCACGGTCATTCCCGAAGGATCACTCGTGTTGGGAAGTCCGGCCAAGGTCGTGAAAACGCTCGATCTGGAGGATCAGCAGGACATCAAAAGCTGGGCCGAAAAATACGTTCGAAACTCTCGCATCTTCAAAGAGCGGGAGTTTGAGCCAAAGTAATCCTCACTCCGCCCACTGCGAGACGCGGACGTAGTCGATCAGCATCGTTTGAGGGAAGGCCGAGTCCGGCACGTTTTTGACATCCTGCTTGGTGCCACCGAAAAAGTGGCCACCGACAGCGACGTTGAAGATGAGATGAAAGGGGGAGTCGAAGGGCGCGGTGTCACTCTTTTTGGCTGCGGCGCTGAACCAATCTTTCTTGGTGATGGTCTGCCACTTCTTGCCGTCGAGATACCAACTGATTTCGTCCTTCTTCCATTCGACCATGTAGGTGTGGAATGCCTCCGTGGCATTCTTGCCCTCGAACTTGGTTTCGCCACCCTTGTAGGCATTCTTGGGCCAGTTGTCGCCGAAGTGGAGCGTGCCAATGGTCTTGTCTACCTCTGATCCTTTTGATTCGACGATGTCAATTTCTCCGCCGGCAGCCCAACCACCATAAGGGGAATTCGTGGGTAACATCCAGAGCGCGGGCCAAATGCCTTCGCCCGAGGGAAGCTTGGCGCGAATCTCGATGCGGCCATAAGTCCATTCACCTCGATACAAGGTGCGGAGTCGCGCCGAAGAGTAGGGCTGGGTTTTACCATCCGAAGTGGTGTGGGGATCGCGGTAAACGCTGATGTTCAGCTTGCCATCTTTCACGAAGGAATACTTCGGGGCCGACGAGTAATACTGAAGCTCGTTGTTTCCTCCGCCGTATCCGTTGACTTCATGGGCCCATTTGGCGGGATCAATGCGGTCGCCGTTGAATTCATCGGACCAGACCGGCACCCATTGTTTGCGGAGACGTTTGGCGCGGAACTTGGCATCCGGGTCAATCGACAGCGTCCGGGTGACCACTTTCCCGGTTCCTTTGACCGGTTGATCGACAGGCTTCCAGGTCTCGCCCTCTTGTCCCTCGACGACATAAAAGGCATTTTCCTCGGTCGGGAACCGGACGATAGCGGCGGGATCCGCTTCGAGCGGGATTTGGGCCGCGAGAGGGAGGGACAGAAGACCGAATAGAATTTTCATGGTCAGGTTACGCATCAGGGTGAAAAATATTGCATAAAATTACATTACGCATTTTTGGCGAAAAAGGTGAGGATAAGGCACCAGAGCGCGAGGATGATGTTCATCAATGGGAGTTGAAGGGGGAGGGGGAAAAGGTAGATGAGGGAGACCGCCGGAATCCAAACCACCCAGTTCGCGATCATGAGCGGAATGACGCGATCCAGAAAGGGCTTCCGCTTGAGGGCCGCTTTGAATTCCTGCACCGAGCCATCTTTCTCGATGATGAGATATCCAAGCACCAACTGCCAAACTGCGAAAAAGGGAACCCAGACAAATTCGTCGACCAGGGTCTTTTTGAGGATGGTCCAGAAATCAATCCCGTTGCCAAAAAGCCCGGCCTGGATCCGGTAGAGCCAATCCACCTGCCACCCGTGGAATCCCCAGAAAAGAAGAAGCCACGGAACGTGCCGGAAGGGCTGCTTCTCTCCGTTCTTTAAAAAGAAGGCCTGCACGACCCAAGGGATCAAACTGCCGAAAAGCGCAGTCGAAATGATGGCGAACCACGGGGAATACCTCAGTTTGAAATCGCCAAGTTGATCGAGCACCCCGGCGACGGCCGCGATCTGGTAGTAGGAAATCACCAGCACCAAGCCCAGAACCCAGAGCACCGCGCCGGGAAGGAGATTGGACTTGGCCCCACCCCAACCCAATCGGACAACTTCGCTTAAATGACCTCGCACGACCTCGTCATAAATCGACCCGGCCAAAAACTCCGCAAAAAAGTAGCCGAATAGCTCCAGCTTCCGGAATTCCCGAACATGGATCGAAAGCAGGAGCTTCCGGCTCCCTAATCTGCCTACCTCTCACCAAACTAAGATCTTCACTCTCCACTCCCTTTCATTAATCTTCCTCCATGACCGATCCTCTTGATGATCTTCTCGCCAAGATGCCTGACCCGGATGCCAGTGAGGCCGAGATCGAAGCCTTTATGGAAAAAGTCATGTCCACTCCCGGAGGTGCCGAACTCATTCATTCCTTTGCCGAAAAAATCACTGCCGGGGGCTCTCTCGATACCATGCTCAAGGAGGAAGAGGCCGAAGAGGAAAGACGGGCTCTTAAAAGCCCCGCCCGGTTCATCTTCCGTGTCGAACTCCTCGATACCAAGCCTCTCGTCTGGCGTCGGCTCAGCCTTCCGGCCGACTGCGCTTACATCCACCTTCACCGCGCCATTCAAGATTCCTTTGGCTGGGAAGATTCGCATCTTCATCGTTTCGAGATTTGGGAAGACGGACATCGTGAACTCACTTTCAGCATGGGCTCGGATGAGGAGGGCGAGGAAGATTATTGCGAGATTGAAAACCGCATTGTTGATCTCTTCCGCGAGAACGTGGGGGAGTTCATCTACCTCTATGATTTTGGCGACAACTGGCGCCACCGCGTGGTCATCGAGGACTTTGTTCAAGCCGGTATCAATGGAACCAGCAAGGAGCTGAAACCCCATCTGCACGATGGCGAAGGCCACGGACCACCGGAAGACTGTGGCGGGGTCACAGGCTATGCCGATTTTTTAAAAGGTGATCATCCCTTCTGCGACGATTTTGAACCAGAGGTTTTGGCGCAATTCTGCAATGCAAAGCCGGACCTTTCCAAGATTACTTTTCGTTGAAGCCTCAATGATCTCGAAGTCTGCCTCCCTTCCTATTCTCCCGGTAAGAATCGACAAAGGTGACACGTTTTGAAACTCATGAGAATCGCGCTCTTCATCATCACGGCCTTGGTCTCCATCTGTGCCCCGTCGATCGCAGACGAAAAATTTGCGCCGGAGCTCTACGCCTTCTTCAACGGAACACCGAGGCTTCCCTTTGAGAAAGAAGCCGAATTCCTGAAGGAAACGGGCTACGCCGGGATCAATCAAATCTATGCCAGCGGGGTCGGTAAGAAGCTCGAGGATAGAGTCGCCGCCTATGAAAAAGCGGGAGCCAAGGTTCTGAGTGTTTATCTTCCGGCCACCAAGGAACCGGTCAGGGAAGACGATGTGAAGGCTCTCGCGAACCGGGGAGGAATGATCGAGCTGACGGTCAAGACGATCAACCCGGAAGTGGTCGCTTCCGTGAAAGAAACAGTCACGATGGCGGAGAAGCTGAAGATTAAGGTGGCCTTGTATCCCCATGCCGGGCTGGCCGTCGCCACCATGCCGCAGGCCATGGAGTTGATCAAAAAAGTCGACCACCCCAATCTCGGGGTCATGTTTAACTTGTGCCACTTCTTGAAGAGCGAGAAAGCTGAAGATCTTGAAAAGGTTTTGAGCGCGGCCGGCGATCGCTTGTTTGCGGTCAGCACCTGCGGCGCGGATACCGATGGCAAGGGGTGGGGGCTGTTGATTCAGACTCTCGACAAAGGCAGCTTTCCCCAGGAACGCCTTTTTAAGATCCTCAAGGAAATGAAGTTCAAGGGGCCGGTCGGCCTTCAGTGCTATGCCATCAAAGGGGATCGCAAAACCAACCTCGTTGCTTCCATGAAGGCGTGGCAGGAACTGATGAAAAAGTTGAACGCCGAAGGCTGATTTTTAGCGGCGGCTATTTTAAAGTCCCGGTCAGCGTACCAATCAGCTGATCGAGACCTTTTCTGTCTTTCGGCATGTCGAGACCGGCTGCTTTCAAAGCGAGCTTAAGCCGAACCGGGCCGACTGCTTTCTTGATCATGCGGATTTCGAATTCATCTGGATCGGGAGCCTCGGGATCCTGAGCGGCGGGAGTCGCATCGAGGCGTGTCAGGAGGTCATGAATAAAGTCGGTGAGGTCGGCCAGCTTACTGAAGTTGATCCAATCGAGCGTGTCCTTTTCGTGGTGGTAATAGCGTCCCTGACCGCAGCTGAAAAAAAGGAAAGGTTTGCCGTTCTCCGCAAAAGCGTGGTGGTCGGACATGCTTCCAACGTAGGAGTTGAGGGTGGGGAAGATGCGGAGGGACGAGCAATCTTTCGAAGCTTCTTCGACAAGGTCGGGGAAGACGCCATCGCTTTCGCCCCCGGTCATGAAAACGATCTTTTCAGTGCCTTTGAAAAGTTTGCTGATGACGCGGGGCGCCTTAATGAGATCGCTGAGAGCGAAATCGTGTCCGATGAGATCGGTGATGATTGCACCTGCGAAATCGAGGTCGCTACAGTGGTCCTCAAAAAATCGCGTGGAGCCCATCTGTGGGGTCAGGAAATAGGGAGGCTCCTCGGCATCATAGAGCGCGATGATGAGGTCTCGCTCGAGAGGCTCCGCCATGACCCGCTCTGCAATCGCCAGGTTGAGCGCGACCGAGGTGGCATTGTCATCGGCGCAAGGCGCATCGATGACGCTGTCATAATGCGCTCCGAGTAAAAGAGGAGGCAGGGAACGATCGCGGCCGGGAATCACTCCGACCAGATTTGTAAAAGTATGATCTTCTCCGGAGCGATGAAGTTGGCCCGGGTAGGGGAGTTCGAATGTTGAGCCCAGAAATGGTTTCAACCCGAGCCCGGTGAGCCGTCCGATCAAAAACTCTCGAGCCTTATCGTGTCCCGGTTGTCCGACACGCCGCCCCTTCGGCATCGCCAAAGCAGCGGTGTCGGCACGGAGTTGTGTTTCGAGTGGGGAGGCGGTCATGGAAAGAGAGATTGGGCGAGGGAACGCCGGACGTCGAACGCCCAGTTTCGAATTTTGAATGCTTGGCTGGGGATGGAGCCAATGAATATCGGCTGTCCTGGTTGAGCGATTGTTTCACGCAGAGCAACGGAGTTGGGCAAGAACGGATAGGTCATGAGGGTTTGC
>CBFHQJ010000117.1:0-13714 GCA_965657795.1 Akkermansiaceae bacterium | reverse complement strand
ACTCCTTGTGAGCGGAGCTTGGTGATATGTGGAGTGAGCTTGGCTTGGCCTCCATTGAAGGCAGGTTCATTCCAGCCCATGTCGTCTGACAGGATAAAGATGATGTTTGGCTTGGATCCGTCAACCGGAGAGGCTTGCGCAAGGTTGAGCGTAGCGAGAAAGAGAATGAATTTTTTCATGTGTGTGTGGCTTAAATGTCGCAGATTGAGATGGCTTCTTCGAGTCCTTTCAGGGGATCGCCGGTCGGGATCCATTCGTGACCGACATAGCCGGAGTAGTTGACTTTGAGGAGGGCTTTCATGAGCCCGCGGTAGTTGATTTCCTGATCATCGCCAATTTCTCCGCGGCCTGGATTACCAGCGATTTGAACGTGGCCAATGAACTCGTGGTGTTTCTCGATTCGACGGATGAGGTCGCCGTCCATGATCTGGATGTGATAGGCATCGAAGAGAACTTTAAAGGAAGGGGACGAGACTGTTCTAGCGATTTCGACGCAGTCGTCAATGTGGTCGCCCTGATATCCGGGGTGACCCTTCATCTTCTCGTCGACCTTTGAGTTGAGCGGTTCCAGGACGAGAGTCACTTTGTGCTTCTCTGCGAGTGCTGCCATTTTCTTGAAGCCTTCAACGCAGTTTTTGATTCCTTCTTCGACGGAGACACAACTGCCATTTTCGTGGTGGGTCGAATCGAGCAATCCGGTGAAGGTCATTACATTTGGAAAACCCGCTGCTCCAGTGGCGGTGATCGCTTTTGTGAGTTCGGTAAAGACCTCGGGATGATGCCCTTTGTTGTTCATGCCGCGTTCAAAGTTGTGAGACTTGGTGGCAGCGCAAATAAGGCCCGTGTCTTTGAGCAGTGGCAGCTGTTCGGCGGAGAAGAGTTCGACTCCCGCAACGCCGAGTTGTTGGGCGTGTTTGATGAGATCCTGCGGAGTCCACTTGGCACCCACCGCAAAAGGCCAGGCGGCAATGACTTGTTTAATGCGCCCTTTGCGAGCGATCTTTTCTTGGGCGGCTGCAGGGGAGACGAGCGCTGCTGCGCCCAAGCCGGTGAGGAAATTGCGTCTGGATGGAGTCATACTATTTGAGGTGGCGGTGAGGTGCTTCTTTAACGGCTTCCAGTTTTTTCGAAAGTCGCGATACGATTTCAGGGTGCTTCTGGAAAAGATTGGTGGTCTCGGAGGGATCCTTTCCGAGGTGATAAAGTTGTCCGGTCGGCCCCCCGGGTTCGGGCTTCACATTTTTTGGTTTGCTGAAGCCACCGGAACCAAGAGCGGTGATGAGTTTCCAGTCGCCTTCACGAATGGTCATCACCTTGGCGCTTCCCGCACGCATCACGAAGGAATAGCGCGGTGAGGCCAGCCCCTTGAGAGAAGGGTAAAAGCTGAAGCTGTCGGGGCCAGCCTCTTTTGGGACTTTGGTTCCCATGATGTCGGCAAAGGTCGCAAGGAAATCGGTGAAGCAGATTAGCTGCTTACTTGTGGATCCTGGCTTGGTCACGCCAGGCCAGCGGGCGACGAAGGGCATGCGGTGGCCGGCCTCCCAGGCGTCGGCCTTCATTCCCCGGAGTTCGCCCTGTGAGTCGTGGCCATATTTTTTTACGTCCTTGTCATACCAGCAGGGGCCATTGTCGGAGGTGAAAATCACCAAGGTATCCTTATCCATATCCGCTTCTTTCAGCGCGGCGAGAACCTTGCCGACCTGCGCGTCCACCATCATGACAAAGTCGCCATAAATGCCGACATTACTCTTGCCCAAAAACTCTTTTGACGGAAGCCACGGGGTATGAGGTGCCGGGTAAGCGAGGTAGAGCATGAGGGGGGCTTTTTTGTCATGTGTTTTGATGACCTTGACTGCTTCATCAGTGAAGTTGGGGAGAACGTCGTCGATATTCATATCGGGCGAGATTCCTCCGGCGCGCCGCATGCGACCCTGAATGGCACTCCAACCACTCTCTTCGGGTGAGAGTTCCTTTTCGATGTGACCGGTTGGTGGCTGGACGGCCTTGTTGTCGCGAATGTAGAAGTAGGGTGGAATGTCAGTGGAGGCGCGAATGCCAAAGTAGGAATCAAAGCCACGGTCGACGGGGCCGCCGGGGAGTGGTTTGTCGTATCCGTTTTCCTTAAAACCGACATGCCATTTGCCAACCATGGCGGTTCGGTAGCCTTGTGATTTGGCGAGCGAGGCGATGGTCATTTGGTCCTCGTTGATGAGAGGATATTTTGGCCAGCGTCCGACATCAGTCCGGAATGGATAACTCCCGGTGAGCAAGCCGTAGCGGGACATGTGGCAGAGTGGGCCAGGCGCGTGGGCGTCGGTGAACTTCATGCCATCGCGTGCCAGTGAGTCGATGTGAGGCGTCGCGATTTTTGACTCGGGATTGAAACAGGCCGGATCGCCGTAGCCCATGTCATCGGCCAAAATAATGACGATATTAGGCGCCGCCCAAGAAGTTATTGGGACAACAAGTGAAAGGAAAAGATGCTTCAGCAACATGGCGGCCAAGATAAGAGGTGGAATGCGCCTCGCAAAGGAGGAAAAGAATTGAGTTTTTAAATGAGGTGTCACCTTTTTGAATGGCTTGGCGTAAGCTTGCTGAACTTAAAATTATGGAAAGGAACTTGTTGATATGATCATGGCTGATGTCCTTTTATGGACTTTTGTAATTTTAGGATTTTTTGTGATCACGGTTGCTTATTGGGTGGCGGCGGTTGGCTTGGCACCCGGGTTGGTGGAGCGAAGTTGCGGGCGCTTTGGAAGCACTCCGTGGAAGTCGTTTTTGATTGGTGCTTCCATCGGAGTGCCGGGAATGGGGGTCGGCTTGGCGATTGCCAACGGTGGCCCTCCAGCAATCAAGGTGATTGGGATTCTCATTGTTCTTTTGGTTTTCCTCCTCGGGCTTTGTGGCTCGGCCGGGCTGTGTTTAAGGATCGGGAAGGGCTTGGCGAATCCACTCGATGAAGCCCAGCCATGGTTACGGGTGAAGCGCGGAGGGATTGTTTTGGGGCTTATGATTATCTTTCCGGTTCTCGGTTGGTTCTTTGTTTTGCCGGTCGCCATTCTGGCGGGAATTGGGGCGGCGTTTTTGGGCTGGCGTGATGGAAAGAAAGCTTTCGAAGAATGATTTCAAAGCCGTCAGATGATCTTTCGCGTCGCGTTTTTTTGCGAGGTGCCGCCGGAGTGGCTCTCTTCGCGACTTCGGGGTGTGAGAAGATCGAGGATTGGCTTGGGATGGGACCGAAAGAAGGACCGGTGGTTCCTCCTTCCGGCGACGGAATCGATCTGGTTTCCCATGTTTTGAATCGGGTAACCTTTGGTCCCGACCCATCTGAATATGCCAGGGTGAAGGCGCTGGGAGATGATGAGAAATCGGCGGTGGCAGCATTTCTGGAAGAGCAACTGGAGCCGGAGGAAATCGAGGACAAACGGGCCCAGCGGGCGGTGCGGAGGCTCGAGGCGATTCATGCGCCGCTCGGCGAATTATACGAATACAAGGAAGCCCATTTGCTGGAGCAATTGACGCGGGCGACCTTGATTCGAGCGACGAGGAGCAAGCGCCAGCTCTTTGAGGTGATGGCTCATTTTTGGAGTGATCATTTTAACATCGATATCTCCAAAAAAGAGTGTCGTTGGTTAAAGGCTGCGGATGATCGCGAGGTGATTCGTAAGCACGCGATGGGGAATTTTGCAGACTTGGTGAAAGCTTCATCGCTCAGTCCGGCGATGCTGTGGTATCTTGATGGTCGGGAAAATCGCAAGAGCGATGAGAGTGAGAAGCCAAATGAAAACTATGCTCGTGAATTACTGGAGCTACACACTCTGGGAGTTGGTGGCGGATACACACAGGAGGATGTTATGGAGGTAGCGAGATGCCTAAGCGGGTGGACAGTGCGAGGAAAGAATCGTTTTTTCAAAGGGAAGGTGGAGTTCCATGCTGATGCACATGATGATGGCGCAAAGATCGTCTTAGGGAATGAGATCTCGGCTGGAGGTGGTGAGAAGGATCTCGATGAAGTGTTGGAGATTGTTTGCAGTCATCCATCGACAGCCAGGTATTTGGGCGAGAAACTTTGCGTTCGTTTTATTTCCGACGAGCCTTCGAAGGAATCGATTTCGGAAGTCGCCAATGCTTTTTTGTCGAACAATGGCGATATTAAGTCGACCTTGCGGGCGGTGTTTGCGACCCCGGAATTTTTGGAAGGGCCACGGGCTCAAAAGTTGAAGCGCCCCTTCGAGTTTATTGTGTCCGCTTTGCGTGGATCGCGAGCGAAGGTTGAGTCTGAAATGGAACTGGTGGACTACCTCATTCGGATGGGGCATGCGCCCTTCCAGTATCCGACGCCGGATGGCTATCCTGATGTGGCTTCTCCGTGGACCGGGACCTTGTTGTGGCGATGGCACTTTGCGATTGCCTTGTCGCGAAATGATGTCGGTGAGGATATCGAAGTCGAAGAGGAACGCTTGATCGAGAAGGCGGGTGGTGTTGATGGCTTGGCTGCGTGTTTGTTGGGACGGGTTCCGTCGGAAGAAGAAAAATCAGCGATCGAACGGAGCGGCGAACCGCTCGCGCTTTTGATGGCTTCACCAGGCTTTCAATGGAGATGAAAGGGACCGGGATCATTTCAGGCAATGGCGATGAACAGCGAACTCTTGTGGTCGTGTTTCTTCGTGGAGGTGCTGACGGGCTGACCTTGGTTCCGCCGATTGGAAATAGCGACTACTACAAGGTGAGGCCCACGCTGGCAGTTCCCGAGGGTGATATTTTAAAGCTGGGTGATGCGAATTGCGGGCTCAATCCGGCTTTCTCCGGTTTACATGATATTTATCGTGATGGTGGTCTCACTGTTGCTTCAGGGATCGGCTCGAATGATGATACCCGCTCGCATTTCTACGCGCAGGATCTCATGGAGCACGGAGGGCAACTGGCTGGCGGGTGGTTGGGGCGATTCCTGCGTTATCGGGAAGGGCGACCACCCAGTGCTCTTTCCGCGGTGGCGTTGGGGAAGGCGATGCCGGAGGTCTTGCGTGGCGCTCCGGCGGCGACGGTGATGGAGTCGCTCGATACCTTTACTTTGGGAAGTGGATCCGGCTCGACCGAGACCCTGCAAACCGAACTAGGTGTCCTTTATGGGGCGGAGGAAAATATTCTGGGCCCTGCGGCACGAGATACTTTGCAGGCGTTGGACCGTGTCGAAAAGTTGAGGCGTGAAGATCTCCCGCCCGAGAATGGCGCGGAGTATGGCGATGATTCGTTTTCGCGAGGCCTTCGACAAACCGCGCGTCTGATCAGGGCTCAAGTTGGGCTGGAAGCAGTCTCGCTCGATCTTGATGGGTGGGATTCTCATTTTGCCCAGGAGACTTTAATCACTCCGCTGATGACTCGATTATCGGAAGGGCTTTCGGCTTTTCATCGTGATCTCGGGAAACTCATGAAGTCGGTAACCGTTGTGGTAATGACCGAGTTTGGTCGTCGAGTGGCCGAAAATTCTTCTTTTGGAACCGATCACGGTCGGGGAGGCACGATGCTTGTGATGGGGGGCGCAGAACGAGGAAATGTCCTCGGGAAAATGCCGAAGCTGGAAACGGGAATTCTGGTTGGTCCGGGAGATGTCCCGGTGGAGACGGATTATCGTGAAATTCTCAAGCCAATTCTGACGCAGCATGGCGCAGGCAAGTCGATGGGTGAGATCTTTCCGGAAAGTTAGTTCGACAGGGCGTTAGCGCACCGGGATGGCACTTGGAATTTCGTCGTCTTCCACTGGAACCGCACGCGGAATTCGTTCGGCCGGGACTGCGCTTGGAATTTCATCATCTTCTACCGGGATGGCACGTGGGATGACATCTTCGGCCGGTTCAACAATGAGTTCACGTCCCGGCGAAATCGGGCCGTTCTTGATGTTTGGGAGTCGATCGGATCCCTTCATGATATCCACCCAGATCGGCAGGGCGAGGCTGGCACCGGAACTGCCTTTGAGAATGGTCTCCCCCCGGTCCATTCCGACCCAAACTGCGCAAGTGAGAGACGAAGTGTATCCGGCATACCATCCATCTGTGGGGCCATTGGTGGTTCCGGTTTTTCCTCCTGAAGGAGCGCGAAATCCATAAGTTGACCGAACGGCCCGTCCGGTTCCGGTCTTATTGACGTCTTCAAGAATGCGGGAAACTTCCCATGCCGATCTTTCATCGGCAGCCTGATAAGCGATGGGTCCGTTTTTCCAGAGGACTTCCCCGGATCGATCTTTGATGGCCTGGATATAGTAAGGACGGAATCGGGTACCGCCATTCGGGAAGATAGTGTAGGCGCTCGCGACGTTTTCCGGAGAGGCTCCCCAAGAACCAAGGTAAGATGAGGGGACTAGGGGAATGTTGCTGACGTCAAATCCCGAAGTATGGGCTACTGAAATCACGTTTGTCATCCCTGCGGAAGTTGCGACTCGAATCGAGGAGGTGTTTCGCGATTCAATGAGAGCTCGGCGAACACGGAGTTCCTTGTAGTATTTGCCATCGGAATTCGCGGGTCTCCAGTCCGCATCCGCTCCGGGAATCTCACCGGCCCGGATCGGTGCGTCGCTGATAATATCGTAAGGCTTCACTCCTTGGTCGAAAGCCGCAAGGAACATGAAGGGCTTGAAGAGAGAGCCGATCTGACGCTTGGATTGCAGGGCGCGGTTGAATTGTGATTCATTGGCGTTTCGGCCTCCGACAATCGCGAGAACGCCTCCGGTTTCGTTGTCAATGACCACGGCGGCTCCTTGTAGGTAGTTGGGATCACCACGTCCGTTCCAATCGGATCGTTTTTGGTGGGGAAAACCCCGACGTTGTTCAATCTGAGCCAATCGTTTTTCCACCGATCGCTCGGCGAGTTCTTGAATGTTGGGATCAAGGGTTGTTTCGATGATCAACCCGCCATCGCGAATGTTTTCTTTTTCCAGAATCCGCCTCAAATCTCGGCGAATGGCGTCTAGCGCGTAACTTCCTTCACGGAGATTGTTCGGCGAGGCGATCTGGAGAGGTCTTTTGCGAGCGGCATCGGCCTGGCTCTGATCAATGGCCTTGTTCTCTACCATTTTTTCAAGAACCCAATCACGTTGAAGTTCGGCCTTCTCGGGATGCCGAAAAGGTGAAAATTTATTGGGAGCACGAATAATTCCGACCAAAAGCGCAGACTCTTCAAGCGTAAGGTCACTGACGGACTTGTTAAAATAGGTGTGAGCGGCCACCTCGACGCCACGAATAGAGCCACCCCAGAAAATCCGGTTCATGTAGTGCTCCAGGATTTCGTCCTTCTCGAAATGTGACTCGATCCGGATCGCGATGAAGGTTTCGAGAATTTTGCGATGAAATCCTCCCAGGATTCCCTCGTCACGTTTTTTGAGAGTGTAACTATTCCGGGCGAGTTGCATGCTGAGGGTTCCGCCACCTTCTAGTTTTCCGCGAGTCAGGGCGCGCCAGACCACCCGGCCCATCGAACGAATGTCGACAGCGCCATGCTTGCGAAAGCGTTTGTCCTCCTGAGCAATAAGGGCTTCCACGAAGTGGGCCGGGACGTCATCGTACCTGACAATTCGTCGATTTTTACCGTGAAGAAAGCCGATCTCCTGCCCGGCGGAATTTTTCAGAACATGGCCCTCGCGGTCGTGAATCTCGGTTCGGGCTGGCATCTGCACCACATCCTCGAGATCGTAGGTACAAGCGATAATGTAGTAAACGAGTGAAAGAAATACCCCGAAAATCGCCCCGACAAAGGTGCCCGAAAGACCGAGCCGGAGCGGCCACTTCAGCCAATTTGGAAATCTAGTGGTTAGTCGGCCGATGATGCGAAAAGGGGCTAGAAAGAAATCGCGTGCCGCAAAGTTGAACTTTGAGGATTTCTTTTTCGCCGTTTTCTTACGAGCAGCTTTTTTGCGGGCCTTCTTTTTCGGGGGCATCTTGTGACGGGCCGACCTTACGATTCAGTGGGCGAAGGCCAAGACCTCATTTGAAAGGTGATGGGTGTCAAATCGTCCAATCCTTCAATTCCTTGAATATTTTTAAAACAAGATGACTCTTATCTAACGATATTTTTACAAAGCGATGATGAAAATTTTGATTCCATTCCTAGTCCTGTCAGGGGCGGTGATGCTTCCCGCAGCTCCCAAGGTGGGGAGCCTTGGTGACCTCAAAAAGCTCCAATCCCAGGTTCAAAAGGTTGTGCAAGAGAAGACGAGTGCGACGGTTTCTCTTGTTTCACCGACCATCGGTGCGTCCGGGAGTGGCGTAATTGTATCAAGCGACGGACTCATTCTCACGGCGGCCCATGTGATTGAGCGCAGCAAGGAGATGACTGTTATTTTTCCGGATGGTCGTCAGGAAAAGGCGAAGGTTCTGGGCGCAAACTTTACCCGCGACGCGGCGATGGCCAAATTGATCGGACCCGGACCGTGGCCGTTTGCCCAAGTTGGTGATTCCGACGCTCTCAAGGTCGGCGATTTTGTGGTCGCGATGGGCCATCCCAAGGGGTACGACCCGACTCGCCGTCCGCCGGTTCGTTTTGGACGGGTCATGACCAAAGGCAGCCTAGATTTTGTCACGACCGACTGCACCTTGATCGGCGGAGACAGTGGCGGGCCTCTTTTTGACCTCAAGGGGCGAGTCGTGGGGATTCATTCGCACATCGCTCCGGACCGAAGAATAAATAATCATGCCGGTTTGTCCGGATTTAAGGAGTCGTGGGAAAACATGCTCGCCGGAAAATCGTGGGGCGTTCTTGGAGGGGATCGCCGCGATCCCAACCGTCCGGTTCTCGGACTGAATTTGCGAAAGACCGGGAATGGACTCATTGTAGATGAAGTGCCGCGAGGAGGGCCTGCCTTTGGCGCCGGTTTCGTTCCAGGAGACGTCGTGACCTCGATCAACGGAGAAAAAATCACCGAAGTCGAGAAGCTTTCCGAAATCTTCGTGGATCTCCTCCCCGGAGAAGAGGTGGAAATTAAATTTAATCGCAAGGAATTACAACTGACCAAGACTGTGAAGCTGGCCCGCCTGGGTGACATTTACCGTAACCAACGCCGATAATTGATGATGAAAATTTTTTTACTTTCAACCGTTTTAGCTACTACGGGCCTTTTAGCTCAAATCACGCCTGCCCGAATCCCGCTGGAAGACCAAAAGGTCACCGATTCCCAGGCTTTGGATATCTTCAAGGCTCTCAGAGCAGTCAATTTCAAGGCCAAGGAAGTGGTGTATCCGGTCTATTCAGGGCAGAAGCGAGTTGCCTATGGAGTATCGCTCGGGGACGAAAGACTCCTCACGAAAGCGAGCGAGGTCGTGCAACGGCGGGCCTTGTTTACCGCAAGTCGCGAGCAGGTGGCAATGGCTGCGAAGATCGTGGGTGTTTATCCCGATCATGATCTCGCGGTGCTGCGTGTTCCGGGGCTCAAGGCGCCTGCCGCGGAGTGGGCCGATGCCGGAAATCTTTCGGAGGGGGCTTTTCTTTCGGCCATCCGGACCGACGGGGAGGCCCAGGCTATGGGGGTTCTTAGTGTGCGCGAGCGAAGCTTGAAGGCGATCGATCAGGGCTTTCTTGGGATCGAAATGGATACCCTGGAGACCGGCAAGGGGGTGAGAGTCAGAAATGTGGTCGCAGGTTCTGCTGCTGCCGAGGTTGGGATCCGCCCAAATGACCTCATTGTTAAAATAGCAGGACAGGAAGTACGGGGTTTCTACGAGTTATCAACGAAGTTGAGACGTTTGAAAAATGGCGAACAACCGGAGATTGAGTTAATGAGAAGTGATAAGCTCATCAAAGTGAAACCAATCCTGAAAGGCCGTGAGGTCCGTGAAGGTGTTTCCCGTCGTCTGGAACAGATGGACCGGATGAGTGGGGGGCAAAGCCGCGTTCGTGGTGAATTTGGAAATGTCATTCAATCGGATATGGAGCTGGAGGTCGAAGACGCGGGGCTTCCGGTGGTGGACCTGGATGGGCGCATCGTTGGTATGGTGATTGCCAGGGCTGGTCGAATCAGCACCTTGATCCTACCCGGGGATGACATTGCCAGGGCTCTCAAAAATGATCCGCCCCCCTTTGTTCCCGAGGTGAGAAATGCTCGCCGAGCTGAACAGTGGCCGGAGGATGGTCGTCGTGCGCGGATGCGTCGCGAACTTGAGATGATGCGACGTATGATGGAAACTCTTCAGCGGGAACTGGATCGCGAATAGAAACTATTTCCCTTCGAATTGGGATCGCCAGAAATCGAGGCGGTCTTTAATTCGTTTCTCCATGCCATTGGTGGTGGGCTCGTAGTAGGTGCGGCCCTCCGGAAGGTAGGCCTGCGGGGTGAAATTACCGTCGTAGTCATGTGAGTAAAGGTATTGCATGGCGGCTTTCTCCACACCTGACTCTTCCGCGATCTTTTTACGGAAACGGGTCACGAGATGGTCCGGGACTTTCAGGGTGGCTCCGTTTTCAATGTCGGCTTGGGCGGTGCCGAGAGCCTTGTAAGCGGCATTCGATTTCGGAGCAGTGGCGAGGTGGACTGTGGCGTGGGCGAGGGGGATGCGACCTTCCGGCATGCCGATGAATTCGAAAGCCTGCTGTGCGGCCATCGCGACCTGTAAAGCGGAGGAATCCGCCAGGCCGATGTCTTCCGAAGCCGAGATGACGAGTCGTCGGGCGATGAAGCGCGGGTCTTCGCCGGCGTGGAGCATCTTGGCAAGCCAGTAGAGCGCAGCATCGGGATCGGAACCTCGGATGGACTTGATGAAGGCCGAAATGGTGTCGTAATGTTGGTCGCCGTCTGAATCATAGAGAACCGCTTTTTGCTGGATTGATTCTTCGGCGATGGCGAGATCGATGTTAACCGTTCCGTCCTTGGGCGGGGTTGTGAGGACGGAGAGTTCGAGGGCGGTGAGTGCTTTTCGGGCATCGCCGTCGGCCTTTTCAGCGAGGTGGCGGAGAGCGTCGGGCTGGGCCTCGATCTGCATTTTGCCGAAGCCTCGAACGGGGTCGTTCAGGGCACGTTCGAGGAGTGGGATGAGATCGTCGGTCGCGACGGGCTCGAGCTGAAAGATTTGGGAACGGGAGACCAGCGGGGAGTTGACGTAAAAGTAGGGATTGTGAGTGGTCGCTCCGATGAAGCGAACGGTGCCTCGTTCCAGGTGGGGAAGGAGTGTGTCTTGTTGGGCTTTGTTGAAGCGGTGGATTTCGTCGATGAAGAGGACGGTGGTTTGATCCCGGAGAGTTTGGTAGGTGCGGGCGGCTTCGATTTTGGCTCGGATTTCGGCGACGTTGGATTCGACTCCGTTGAGTGATTCAAATCGAGAGCCGGTGGAACGGGCGATGACGCTGGCGAGAGTGGTTTTTCCGGTGCCGGGGGGGCCGTAAAAGATGAGGGAGGTGAAGCGGTCGGCTTCAATGGCGCGGCGGAGGAGTTTTCCTTCGGCGAGGATATGTTTTTGTCCGGCGATTTCAGCGAGCGCATGCGGTCGCATGCGCGCGGCAAGAGGTTCGCCGGAATGGGACTCGATCTCGTTCGATGCCGAATCGTTGGGGGTGAAGAGGGAGTCCATGCCGGAGTCTAAGATTGAAGATGGAAGGGAGGCCACGGAAATTTTGTGGGGCGACGATCTTCGTTGTCCTGAAGGTTAATCCTGATACTCTTAGCGAGATGAATTTACGAAGTATTGTTCCTGTTGTAATGTTGATCGGGGCAGCGCTCTTTTTGGTTTTTAGATCTGATGATGGTGACAAGAAGGAGGAGCCGAGCTCTGAGAAATCCAAATCCGGGCTTGCGATTCAAGGCAAATCATCCGGGTCCGCAGGAAATGAAGCCGGCAATAGGCGGGTGGTCTCAAAGCGGGTCCTTAAGGATCGCCCGAAAGTGGTTACGACGGAATCAGGCTTGCAATATGAGGTTTTGACCGAGGGTGAGGGTGTCCGCCCGGGACCAACCTCCCGGGTAAAGGTTCACTACACGGGGACCTTGGCTGACGGAACGGTCTTCGATAGCTCCCGCGACCGAGGCCAACCGGCAGTGTTTGGCTTGAATCAGGTCATCAAGGGGTGGACCGAAGGACTGCAGCTGATGAAGTCCGGGTCGGTCTATCGATTTGTGATTCCTCCTGATCTGGCTTATGGAGATAGCGGGGCCGGAAAATCGATTCCGGGTGGCTCGACTCTGACTTTCGAGGTCGAATTGATTTCGATCGAGAAGCCATGAGTCTTGCCAAGGGGAGCCGGTCCGTTAGATACTCTGCACGTGAGCGAGACAGAGCAGCCTTTGGTGGGTGTGGTCATGGGAAGTGATTCCGATTGGCCGACCATGGAAAAAGCCGTCGAGGTTTTAGAACAATTTGGAGTGCCTTATGAGGCAAGGGTCGTCAGCGCACATCGCACGCCGGAGTTACTGGTGGAGTATTCCAAGTCAGCTCAAGATCGAGGCTTGAAAGTGATCATCGCGGGAGCTGGAGGAGCGGCACATTTGCCGGGAATGGTGGCTTCGATGACGATTCTGCCAGTGCTTGGTGTGCCGGTGAAATCGCGGGCATTGAGCGGAATGGATTCGCTACTTTCCATCGTGCAAATGCCCAAAGGGA
Source organism: Akkermansiaceae bacterium (assembly GCA_965657795.1). Classification (GTDB taxonomy): domain Bacteria; phylum Verrucomicrobiota; class Verrucomicrobiia; order Verrucomicrobiales; family Akkermansiaceae; genus SW10. The sequence goes on along the minus strand of CBFHQJ010000117.1, from coordinate 1,142 downwards.
TTCCGGTGGCGACTTTTGCAATTGGCGATGCAGGAGCCGGAAATGCCGGGCTTTCGGCGGTTTCGATTCTAGCGACGAGCGATGATGCCTTGCTTGGTAAGCTTCAGGAGTTTCGCGATAATCAACGTGACACGGTGCTCGGAAAAGTTTTGCCACCTCAATCTTAATGACGACGCTGGGAATTTTGGGTGGAGGACAACTGGCCCGGATGCTCTGTCTCGACGCCCGGCGCATGGGAGTGCGGACGGTCGTGTGGAGTGGCACGCCAACGGCGGAGCCGACCGAGGGGGTGGCCGATGTGGTGTTGAAGCGGAGGTTCGATGATGCCGAAGCTCATGAGGAATTTTGCCGAAAGGTCGATGTGGCGACTGTGGAGTTTGAAAATATCCCTCTGGAAACCTTGCAGGCGGTGGAGAAGGCAGTTGGCCTTTATCCGTCTGCCGAGAGTATTGGAATTAGTCAGCATCGGTCCCGCGAGAAGACTTTCCTGAGGGAACATGGGATTCCGTGCGCACCATTTGCGCTTGTGAATTCGCTCGCCGAACTGGAAGCTGCCTATGCCGCGATTGGACCTGCGACGGTTTTGAAGACGGCGGCCTTTGGTTATGACGGCAAGGGGCAGGTTAAAATTACTTCGGCCGATGAGCTGGCTGCGGCTTGGGATTCGGTGCAAGGTGAGCCATCGGTGCTCGAGGGCTTTGTTGATTTCCAGTGCGAGGTTTCCGTTCTGGTGGCGCGCGATAAGGACGGGGAGTGCCTCGCTTTTCCGGTGGCCGAAAACGAGCATCGAAACCATATCCTGGATTTGACGATCGTTCCCGCGCGAGTTTCTGCGGAGACCTTGGCTGAGGCCAAGGCAACCGCTATTCGATTGGCCGAGGAGCTGGATTATCGAGGACTCCTTGCCGTCGAATTTTTTGTCGAGAAGTCGGGCCGCGTGGTGGTGAATGAGATGGCCCCGCGTCCTCATAATTCAGGCCATTATACCATGAATGGCTGCGTGACGTCACAGTTTGAGCAGCAACTAAGATCGGTGTGCGGACTCCCGCTGGGATCTCCGGAACTGCTGAGCGAAACGGTGATGATTAATCTTCTCGGTGACATGTGGAATCCGGATTTGAAGGTTGATGAAATCCTCGCCA
>CBFHQJ010000116.1:0-13837 GCA_965657795.1 Akkermansiaceae bacterium | reverse complement strand
CGCCCCGGTTGCTTGGCATTCTCCGGGACCACAACCTGATCAACGAGATGAAAATAGCCTGCTCCCTTGACGGATTCTTCGACTGAAATCAAGGGACCTTCTCCTACCGGAATCGTAAGTTGAAGTTCCCGGTTGGCCTTGTAACTCTTTTCAGTTGCCTCCAACTTCCAGCCCTTCTTGCCGAGCTGCTTGAACTTCAACCCCGTCTGCGCATCCTCCGAAACTCTGAAATCCCCAACCGCTTGAGTAGCCTCGATCGAAATAGAAAATCTGGAGAGCTTGTCCTGGAAGTTCAGAGGCAAACGATAATTCAATCCTCCGCCCGACTTGCTCAAGATCTCCCGATAGCCAAAGCGGACCGTCTTGGTCCCCTTGCTCGGAATGGGATAAACACGCGTCCGGAAGTTACGCCCCTTGGTCCACTCGATCAGCCCCGGATCAATTCCCTGGCGAACAATGTCCTCAAAAATCACCCGCGCCCGCTGCTTTTCGACCACGACTGCCTCACGCATCTCATTCTCAATTTCGAGCGCATAACTCGAAATCAATTGCCCTTCTTGCAGCGGAAAAACCAATTCACCTTCCAGAATACGTTCGGTGTCATTGCGAAACCGCATTGTCATCGTGGTCTCGGCAAGATTGCCAATGACCTCTACCCGCACCTCCACCCGATCAATTGCGAGCGGCTTGGAAGGTTCTCCCTCCTCCTTGGTCAAAAGAACGGGAGACAGTTGGCCAGGGAGGAGACCAACCAAACATAAAACGAGGGGCAAAAGTAACTCCACCCCCTGATGTGCTGTTTTTGCAGCACTATGTCAAGACGGAGAAAAGCTACTCCTTCATCGAAACCAGATAAGCGATGAGGTGATTGAACTCATCGACTGTCAGTGTCGAAGCAAGCCCGGTTGGCATCATCGATTGGGGCTGATGATCGCGTTTAGCAATCTCCCCCTCTTTGATTTGGGTCACGATACCGGCGATATTGCGGACATCGATCACGCCATCTTCCTCACGAGTCACAAAGCCCATGTGGACGGATTTATCCTTCATTGTGATGAGTTCGGTCTGGAATCCCTGCGCCACCACGGCATTAGGATCGAGGATGGATTGGATCAGGTAATCCTTGGTGAATTTGCTCCCGGCGGCCCCGAGGTAAGGCCCCTTCTGCACCGCTTTTTGGTCGACCGCATGACACGCAATACACCCTTGGCGAGTGTAAATCTTTTCTCCCATCGCCGCATCGCCCTTCGCGGTCATCGCCAGCTTGGTGATCGCTGCAGGCTTAAGATCCGCAAGCTTATTACCGGCGCTTGCCTTGGCGGCAGCAATGAGCTTCTTTGCCCGCTCCGCTGCTTCGATAAGAGTGTCGTTGTCACTATCGATCGCATTCTCAATTTGCTTGTCGAAGCCCGGTAAGAGAAGGTCGGCAAGGGCAAGAAAGAGACCTTCCTCGCGAGGATTCTTCTCAATCATCTTCACGATTGGGGTCTTTTGATTCTCCTTAATGAGAGGGCTTTGGGTGAAAGTCAGAAGCGTTCTCCAAGCCACACGGCTTTCCGACTGACTTCCTTTCGCCGCGACTTTTCTTAGCGTCTTTGTTGAAAGAATGAGCGCCGGTTGGTTCACGAAATCATTCAGTTCCCGCTCCACCTCCGCCGGCTTCACTCTTTGATCCAGCCATGCTCCGAGGATCTCAACTTGATTGGTAACCGTCGCCCCTTCCAATCGTCCGAGCGCGCGGTAGGCGGCAACCCGCTCATCCCAAGTGCGCTTCTTGTTTTTAGCGGCTCCGGTGAGGATTTTGATTTGTGATTGATCCGGAGTCGGAGTCGCCAGTGCGATGGTGAAGGGATCCTGATCGCCCAGTTTCAGCTCGGAAACAGGGACACGATTCAACCCAAGGATTCCGAGCATTTTCGTTTGTTCGGTCTTGCTGAGTTGCTCGAAAACACCTTCCAGAGCCGCCTTGATGTTTGGCGTCTCACTCCAGCTTTCAGGGGCAAAGTAAGGACCCCGGTCGTCAGGGCGCGTTCCCCACCAGGCCTTGAGATCCCACTCGGCTTCGCGATGGAAGAGGCGGGCCAGAATTTCGATCAACCCGAGACGCTCACTACCCTTGGATTGCTGAAGCTTCGCTGCCACTCCTGAAATAACTTCCGGCTGGTGGATACGCATCAAAGCGAGCCGAGCCGTCCAAACGTCGGTCTGCGCAAGAAGACTCTCAACGTCCCCGATTCTCACCAAGGCACCCACTGCCGTGTTCTGAACGCGGGGATCTTTGGCTGCAGCCACCGCCTCAAGAATCTCCGAAGTGGCATTCTTGCCAGGATTGGCAGTGCGCATCATGGCAACCACAGATTGCAAGCGGGTCCGGTTATCATCGGATTTAAGACCTCCCTGCAGGAGACTGAGGCTATTACCGAAAACCTCGCCACCCAGATCACCGGCTGCCCGAGCCAAGTATTGCTGAACATCTTTGAGATCATTCCAATCGCCCGCAAAGGTCTGGAGGAAACGATCTGCGGTGATTCCCTTCATCTGGGAAAGGGTGAAGATGGCCGCGATTCGTGATTCGATGCTCACCCCGGAATCTTTGATCAGATCGACAAGGGGCTTGGCCGCACCGGCATCACCTTTGGCCAAAAGCTCGCGCTGAACCTCAAGTCTCCGGACCGCCGACGCGCTCTTCAGTTGAGCAACTAGCTTAGAAGTCGACATCTTGGCGAGATCCGGGAAGGGCTCCGGTTTGAGACCCTTCTTGGTCATCTTCTGAACCATCCCGACCTTCTTGCCTTTCCCGGCAAACTTGAATCGTCCATCCCGCCAATCGCAGACGAAGAGATTCCCTGAGCCATCGACATCGATGTCGATCGCCCGGGTCAGATTCATGTAAACGCTTTCCTTAAGCGAGTAGCTCGCGCCTTTCTCTGAAACCTGATCGTTGTAAATCTTTCCGGTGGTCCAGTCGCAGGTCAAAAGAAGCTCGTCGTGTCCGGGCTCGGCCAGGTAAAGCGCACCTGTGCCGCTACCACCACCCAAGTCCAGCATTGGCTTGACTGCTTCATCAGTAAAATTTTTATAGAGACGGGGATAACCGTGTTCCGACCCGTTGGTGAGGTGGTGCACCCGAATATTCCAGCCCTTGCCATCATTAGTATTGTCCCGGGTGAAGAGATCAAGCTTCGGGCTAATCGCGATGTCGCAGATATTTCGGGTGTGATACGAGTAAACCTCAAGATCGGAACCATCCGGACGAACCCGAGCGACGCCGCCACCGCGCAGGGTCACCACTTTGCCATCGGTTCCCTTGGTCGCTTCCATTCCGAAATCACCCACCGCAATATAAAGCCATCCGTCGATGCCCATCCGGCAGCCGTTCGTGGTGTGATCGGAACCGCGGGGATGCCTCAACCCAAAGCCAATATTTTCAAGGAGAACCTTATGCTCGTCTGCCACTCCGTCACCTGTCGTATCGCGAAAAGAACTCAGAAACGGAGGATGGATCAAATAGAGGGTGTCCCGGACAAAGTGCCCACCGCGTGGGCTATCAACGTTGGGCACAAAATCTACAAATTTGTCTGCTTTCCCGTCACCGTTGGTGTCACGACAGGAAACAATCTTCCCCATATTTTTCTCTTTGCCGAGCGAACCATTTTTATCGACCGAAACATAAACCGTCCCGTCGGCCGCAGCCGTCAGAGCAGTGGGATAGTCGACATCAAAGGGCTCGGCCCAGTTTGAAATTTCGTAGCCATCAGGCAGAGCCATGGCCGGAGCGGCGAGAAGGAAGAAGGCGAGAGATCTTTTCATGAGTGTGTGCGCATCTACGCGGTGGCGGGATTGTTCCTTCCATTCGTCCGTTGATCAAATCATTCTTTGCCCATGCGCAAAGCCTTCCTTCTCGGTGCCGGACTGGGAACCCGACTTCAGCCGATGACCGGAACCCTCCCTAAGCCGCTCATCCCATTTGCCAATCGCCCGCTCATTACCCATGTCCTCGACCACTGCCTGGAGGCTGGTATCACCGACTTCGCCATCAATACCCACCACCTGCACGAGACCTGGCACGAGATATTCCCGGACAGAAAATATCGGGGAGCTAATCTCACCTTCTTCCGCGAACCGGAACTGCTCGAAACGGGAGGCGGGATCAAAAACATCGCCGACTGGATCCAAAATGACCCCGTCCTCATCTATAATGGCGATATCATCACCGACCTGCCCATCGACCGCCTCATGACCGGACACATGGCGTCCAACAACACCGCAACCTTGGCGGTGCAGGATCACGGGCCCGATTTACGACTCACGGTGGAAGGACATCGCATCACCGACGTCCGAGGTCTCATTCATCAGCAGCCAGGAACCCACCAATTCACCGGCATTTACGTCATCGACCCCGAAATCCTGGATCTCATTCCAGCAAAGGAAAAAATCTCAATCATCCCCGCCTTCGTTGAGTTGATCAAACGAGGCGAACTTGGAGCCTACCCTGTCAAAGGAAAGCCAAAGTGGCTCGATTTGGGAACGCGAGAGTCCTATCTCGAGGCCAGCTTTGAGATGCTTCCCCGGATTTCGCCGGATGCCCGGGTTTCTCCGGACGCGCATGTCGAAAATTCATGGATCGCCCAAGGTGTTCTTGTTGAGTCGGGTGCCACGATCAAAAACTCCATCTTATGGCCTGGAACCCACGTTTTGCAGGATGCGCAATTGACAAATTGCATCGTTCACAGCAATTCCCCAGCGTCAGGCGTGCACGACAGCGCCGACCTTTAGAATTCCGCCCCGCCCACGAAAGATGCCTGCCGATACCCTGCTCACTGCCGTCCGTGCCCACCTTGATCTCGCGCCCACCCACCGCGTGCTCATGGAGCCGATTCAAAAAGGAGCTTCAGGCAGGACCATCATTCGGATCAGGCCGGACGATCACCCGAGTTTTATCGGCATCCACTACACCCTTGAGCGCTCGGACAACGCCAACTTTTTGCCGGTCGCCGAATTTCTCAAAGAAGCCGGGCTTAACATTCCCGAGGTCCTCTACGACAACACCCGGCGTCAGGTCGCTCTCATTGAAGACCTCGGCGATCAGGATCTCCTCAGTCTTAGGGATGCCACTTTCGAAGAACGCGAGCCCTACTACCGCTCCGCCTTCGAGCAACTCGACAAGCTCCTTTACACCCGTCCCCCCAAGGACTTCGAACTTCAACCAACCTTCGACGAGCCACTTTACCGTTGGGAGCAGGAATACTTCTTCGAGCACTTTGTCGAAACCCACCTCGGCAAGGATTCTTCCGAATTGGCCGAAGACCCCGTCCTCCTGGGACTCGCCAAACGTCTCGGTGCCACTGCCCCCCACATGGTGCATCGCGATTTTCAATCGCAAAACCTCATGCTCCATGACGACACCGCTTACTTGATCGATTTCCAGGGACTGCGCATGGGCCGCCAGGAATACGACCTCGCCTCCCTCCTTTACGACCCCTACATGAATCACTCGGCCGAAGACCGCCGAAAACTCCTCGATCTTTGGGAAGAGGTTTGTGAAGAGGAACCCATCGAGCCCATTCTGAAAGATTGTGCCGCCCAACGTCTCATGCAGGCCCTCGGCGCGTTCGCCAACCTCGGGCACAACCAGAATAACGAATGGTATCTTGAGCAAATTCCTGCCGCAGTCGGCTTTCTCAAGGAGGTGGTCGACGACACCCCGCTTGAAGACTCGCTCGGGCCCGTCCTCGACTAGATCCGGGGACCCTGTTAGAAGTTCGCCGTAGTTATGTCATCCCTGCGGTCCTATCTCTCTGTTTTACTTCCCCTCGTTTTGGGAGTAAGCGTGCTGCTCGCACTACCGCATCTCGCACCGCTGCTTCGCTTCGAACATTTCTCTTTTCTCTTTCCCGAGCGCTTCCAAAACGATCACCTCTTTGCCGATCAGGGCACTCCCGGCGACCTCAAAATCACCATCTTCGATTTTTCGAGCGACCCGGAAGCCCAGTTGAATATCGAGAGCTATCTCCTCGATGACGAAGCGCTCGACATCATGGGCACTGAAGGTGGAAACCCCATCGAGTGGGCGCAATTCTTGGCCCAAACCCGCCTCAAAGACGACCGACTGACTGTCATCACCTCTTCACTGTCATGGGACGATGCCACCGAACTCGCCATTCTCGCTTTACAGGAACAAGTTGACAATACCCCGGCCTTGGTCATCGGACTTCGAGGTGAATTCATCAACTCAGAAGCCGAATTCCCTTCCTATCTTCAAGGCTCTGTCATTCCTCTTGCAATCCCGGATGACTTTGATCTGCCGGAGATCGATCACATCCAGCGACAGCCTTCGATCAAGTCAAACTCCTTTGGGATTTCCGAGCTGAGAGGGCTCAAAATTGAGGACGCCGGAGAGCAAAAGCTCATCCCCATGCTCGTGCGCTGGGACGATCAAATTCTCCCCACGCTTCCCTTGGCCAGCCTTCTAAAGTCCCATCGCCTTCCGCCGCCCGAACTCATTCTTGAAGATGGCGGCTACCTTCGCTTCGGTGAAGCAGGAATCATTCTCAAGTTGGACCAAAAGGGACGTGTTGCCCTTCCGATGGCGGAGAGTGCACCGCAATCCGCCTCAAAAATCCAAATCTACCCCGAACAGGCCGAGACTTTCAAAATCATCTCTTCCCAAGATTCTCCCAAAGCAGCCCGCAGCCTGAAATCACAAATTCAGCAAGCACTCTCGCAAAAGCCAAAAGCCACCAAAACCTACCAGCGCTGGCCGATCCCCCTCGAACTTGGGCTCCTACTCGTTTCCGTCCTCCTCCTTCATCTGCGCAAATTCTGGATCACCCCAATCATCCTCGTCGGCATGCTCGGTGGGTCGGTCCTGGCCGGCCAGTGGATGCTTTTGTCCCCCTTGCTTCTTGTCATTCTCGCCTTTCACTTCTGCCCAAGCGGCAAGACGGCTCCCGAGAAAAGCTGAAGTTGTTCCTTTCCCCTTCCCCCGCCAGCGCGAAAACGCTAGGTCTCTGTCATGCGCGATGATGTAAAGCAATTGCTCGCCCTTCAGGACACCGATCAAAAGATCCAGGCTCTCGAGGCGGAACTTGTTCGAATCCCCCAACTTCAGGAAGCGGCAAAGGATCGTCTTGCCAACGACACCCAGTCACTCGCCACCGCAAAGTCCAACTTTCAAGCCAACGAGATTGAAATCAAAAATGTTGAACTGGATATCGGCACGCGTAAAAACACCATCGATCGTCTCAAGAACCAACAGTTCGAGACCAAGAAAAACGAGGAATACACCAAGCTTGGCGACGAAGTCGTCCGCTACGAGGGAGAGGTCGACGGCCTCGAAACCCGCGAACTCGAATTGATGGAAACCGCCGACGACCTTCGTTCGAAAATCGCCGAAGCTGAAGAGAACCTCACCAAGACCCAAGGCTTTGTGGACGAAGAAATCGCCGAACTTCAAGCCCGCCTCGACGAACGCAAAGCGGAGCTGGACGAAACCAAGGCCACCCGGGAAGGTCTGGTCGCCAAGGTTGATGACGAGGATCTGCTCGACACCTATCACCGACTTTACAACAAGCGCGAAAGCCAGGCCGTGGTCCGCGTCACCACCGAGCGAAGCTGTACCTCCTGCCACGTTCAGGTGACCCCGGCAACCTATGCCCTGGCGCAATCGGGTGCCGCCATCGCCCATTGCGATAACTGCAGCGCCATTCTTTTTCCTTAAATGGTCTTGGCTCAAGAGCTCTTTCCGCTCCGGGACGAGGCGGGCAATTACACTCTTTTGGGTCTTCTCTGGATTGGTTTTGTCCTCTGGCTAAGCCTGGCCATGATCCTGAGAATGTGGCTCAGACATCGTGAGGCGCATGTTATCAAAAAACTCTTTTGGACCGTCATCCTGATGATCCCAATGATCGGGGCCGTTTTCTACGCAGCCTTCTTCAAGCGGCCGGGATCACACAACAATGGAGGAGGAGGAAATGGAGGCATGCCTGCCGGCGGAGCCTCCGCTGACTTTTAGCTTAGCGGAAGTGATAAGGAGGGGCTGTCTCCAGACCGCCCATATCATCAAACCCCGACGCTCTGCAGATCGCCGCTCCTTTTTCGCATCACAAAGCTCACAACCATCCAAAGCAATCCGGCAACCAAACCGGTCACGGCAAACCAATCGCCAAACGCGGCATAAAGCGTCACCCCTCCTTCAGCCGGCACATAAACTGACGCGAGCAAAAAGCCGCGGTGAAAATAACTCCCGTTTTCGTCCACGAGGTGCCGCTTTTCCTTCGAGTAAGGATCGACCAACGACCCAGCCACCGTCACCACTCCGGTAACGCCGCGATTCGCGCACCTCACCGTCGGTCGGCGTAACTCGATGCTCCGGAACAAAGCATTCCGAAAGTGCTGTAGCGATCCTTCACTCTCCTGAAACCACCCGTCATTGGTCACATTCAGCAAAACCTGGGGACCATTCCTCACAAATCTCCGCGTCAGCCGCGGCACAGTATCTTCGAAGCAGACCGATGGGATCACCCCGACCATCTGCCCATCCATCTCGACTTCCAATGGTTCGAAATCCGTCCCCCGACTGAGCCCCTTGCCAAAATTCACCCCCGTCGTCTGAAAATAAAGATCATGTAGGAACGGAAGATCGGGAATAAACTCTCCAAGAATCACCAAATGGTTCTTCTGATAACTGTCTCTTCCTCCTTTCCCATCATCGATGACCAGTGAATTATAAACATCCACTTCGGGATCAGCGGCCGTTTCCCCAAGCACCTCGTTCATCCCCAGCACAAAGGTGAAGTCCCCCAAGCTGTGGATATACTCAAAAACACTTTCGAGATTGGGACCTCCCTTCATGGAGCCATCCTCTTGCAGGTAAAGATAAGCCGGCAAACAAGCCTCCGGCCAAATCACAAGATCGGGCATCTTGATTCCCACGATCTCCTCCTCAGATTCCGTCTCCCGCGCGGCCTCGGCGGCTTCACGAAATACCTCTTCCATGCCCTCTGCCGTTAGGTCCTCAAAGCCTTCCACGATTTCCGATGGCTCCCAAAGAACCTTATCGGCGAACTGAGGAATATCCTGCTGCACCATCAAAACCCGTCCCTCAATCTTGGGCGCGTTTGTCACCGAAGAGAGCCGGATCGTCCCGGAAGTAAATGCGAGCATAATCACCAGCAAAGCGGTCGCAAAATCCCAATGAAGCATCTTCACCTCATTCGCTCGAAACTGCTGATAAAAACGGCGGGCCGTTTGCACCGCCACCGCACTGAGAAAAACCGGCAGGAAGGAAAGTCCGATGACCCCGACATACTCGGCATTTTGGGCCAAGATCAGGTTTTTGGCGAAAGTCACTCCCAGACCATTCCAGCCAAAACCTGTCATGAGCCACCCACGAACCCACTCCAAACCACACCAAAATCCGCCCAGCAACGTCGCATAACCAAGACTTTTGAGACTTTGCCGCACTCGATCACGAATCGTCCGGGCACTCACATATTTCGCTCGCCACGGATTCGCCGAACCAGCGGCAAAGGCTCCGAAGATCCCAAAATAAACCGAGAGGTAAGCCGATAATGCCACCGCCCCCGGCCAGGTCACCGTGCCCAGCCATTTGAGATTGATGACCCAAAAACCCATTCCGGCCAGCCACGCCAGCCCGAAGGCCTTCAGACGGCGGCGTTTTTTCGTCACCGTCCAAAGCAACGGGAAAAGCAGCCACATCCAGCCCCAAACGAGCCACGCCTGATCAAAAGGCGCAAAGCTCAGCGCCAGCGCCACGCCACTCAGCAACGCTGCCGGGATTTTCAGGAAGCGAGCCATCATCCCATGCGCTCATGCGCATCCTTTTCCAGAGCTGACCACAGTTCATCCAGTGATTTCTGGACGCCATCACGGTCATCCCCCTTGCCAAAGAGGTAGTATTTGATTTTTGGCTCGGTTCCCGACGGCCGAACCGCGAAGCGCCGCCCATCGGACAAATCCACAAACAACATGGCTGCCTCGGGAATCTCATCGCCTTCCTGATCGTAGAATCCGCCCTTGGCATAGTCCCGGACCGCAGTCGCAGCAGAACCATCGATTTCCGAAGGAGGATTGGAACTGTAGGATTCCACCAGAGCGGCTATCTTTCGAGCTCCCTCGCCGCCTTCCATGACGAGTGATTTACCCTGCTCGAGGTGCACCCCGTATTTACCCCAGACCTGATCCCGAAGGCCCGCAATCGTGGTGCCCTCGCTCATGGCATAAGCTGCCAATTCGGCGAACATCACCGCGGAAGCATTACCATCCTTGTCGCGGACAAAATCACTCCCCAAGTAGCCGTAACTTTCCTCTCCGCCGAAGACGAAGAATTTGGAATACTCCAGACGAAGCTTCCGGCTCTCCTCCTCGGTAAGGCTCCTGTAATCGCCTTTCTTATCAGCCGGAATAGCATCCTCATACTTCTTGAGCTTCTCTCCAATATACTTAAACCCGGTCAAAGTATCGACTACGCTAATACCGTATTTTTCAGCGACAGATCGCTGCAATTCAGTCGTCACTAAAGTTTTAATCAACACAGCGCGACTCCGGTTACTCTCAGTGAGCCAACCCAGATCGAACATGGTCTTAATCCGATACCATCCCAGCAAGGAACCGATCTGATTCCCTGTTAATAACTCCATTTCACCCTCACCATTTCGCACCGCAACGCCCATGCGATCGCAATCCGGATCAGTCGCGATAACGGCATCCGCCCCGACCTCTTCAGCCAGGGCAATTCCCTTCGCAAGCGCCGGAGCATTCTCCGGATTTGGCGATTCGACCGTCGGAAACCGGCCATCTCCGCCGTCCTGCTCGGGCACTGTCACGACCTCAAATCCAAGCTCGCGAAGCATCGGGACGATGATAATTCCACCCGTCCCGTGCAGGTTGGTGTAAACGACTTTCGCCTTCCGCCCCTCCAAAAGATCGGGCCGAAGCAAGACCGTCTTCAATTTATCCATGTAGGTCCGGTCCATTTCGGCTCCCAGAATGGTCAACTCTCCACGCTCCGCCTCGGGAAGAGCCTCATAACCCTCACTCTTCAGCGCATTCACCTCACCTATCACCCCGCTCGCGTGAGGTTCCACCAACTGGCCACCATCATCGATATAAGCTTTGAAGCCGTTGTCGTGCGAGGGATTGTGGCTCGCGGTGAGACAAACTCCCGAATCAGCGCGCAGATGGCGAATCGCAAAAGAAATCTCGGGCGTCGCCCGCCCTGCTTCAAAAAGATAGGCATCACACCCCAAATCCGTCGCCACCTTGGCGCAGGTCTCCGCAAAATCGCGCGAAAAATGGCGGGTATCGTAACCGATCACCAACGAAGGACGGCCTTCGCCGGCAAAGCTCTTTTTCACGTAAGTCACCAGCCCAATCATGGCGCGCTTCAGGTTGAAAAAGTTCATCGAAGCCGTTCCGACACAGGGATGCTCGGGCCGATCGAGAGGGCCACCCTCGCCCTGCTCCGCTTTGGTCACGATCTTGCCGACCGTGCGACCACGCAATCCGCCCGTTCCGAAGGCCATCGTTTTGAAAAAGCGGTCATCGATCTCCTGCCATTCACCCGCTTCCAATAATTCCGTAATGGCAGCCGCCCCGACCGGAGAATTAGTCCCCTGAAGATAAAGATCAATATTGGCACTGGCCTCAGCGGAGACATCGCCACGCTGCACAGCTTCATCGAGAAGTGATTTCCATTCGCTCATTTCGCTTGCGATGCTAGAACGGCGCCGCGCAATGTCCAACCCTCGCCTTCATGAAATCATCTCACGTGCCCTCAAAAAGCGCGAAAGCCTGCAAAACGGACAAACCAACCTCATTCGTCTCATCGACGGACAGGGCGACGACGTTCGCGGACACATTCTAGAAAGCTATGGCGATGGCTGGCTCGTTTCCACCAGCGGACCGGGCTTGAACCCGGCAATCCGTGACACCCTCGCCAGCTTCGGGAAATCGCTTTATTGGAAAAGGCTAGACCAACATCAAAAAGAATCGCCCGTTCACCTCAGCAGCGAACAACTCCCCGAGCACTTCACCGGCCTCGAAAACGGTCTGAAATGCCGCCTCTCTTTTGAATCCGGCTATTCTCAGGGCATCTTCATCGACCAACGGGACAACCGGGCCGCCCTCCGCAAAATGGTCAAACCCGGCCAGACCGTTTTGAACACCTTCGCCTACACTGGCTTCTTCTCCATCGCCGCCGCATCTGCTGGAGCCATCACCTCGACCCTTGACCTCTCACAAGTTTACCTCGACTGGGCCCGGGAAAATTTTCGCCTTAACGACATGTCGCCGGAAGATCATTACTTTTGCAAAGGAGACACCTTCCACTGGCTCCGCCGCTTCGCCAAGCAATGCCGCACTTTTGACTACATCATCCTCGATCCCCCCACCTTCTCCCGCGACGACAAAGGCAAGGTCTTTAGAGTCGAAAAAGACTACGGTCTACTCTTCGATCTCGCCGCCGCCTGCCTCGCCCCCGGCGGCAAAATCCTCGCCTGCACCAACTTCCGGGGCATGACCACCGGAGATTTTATGAAGCAACTCAAAGGAGCCCGCCTCGAGCCAACCGCAATGCCCGAGGATTTCACCGACACACCTTATCTGAAATCAGTCTGGGCCTCCTTCCCTTAACATTCTGCAACGCTTAGGACCGAAGCAACTTCGCCAGCTTGGGATCACGGATCTTGTCATCCTTTGCAAAAAGCAAGACCCTGCTGAGCACTTCCACGGTGCGGGGATCGTCATCGGCAAAAGGCAAAAAGATCCGCCCGCGTTCATTTTGACGCTCGGATTTCATCGCGATCATGCCGTCCGCGTCCCGATGAACCACCCCGCTGCCGAGGTGAATCCGATAGTCGACAAGCGTTCCTTGAATTCGCACATGCTTTCCGTCGAGAGTGACATTCTCCAGTTTCAAAAGTCGACAAGTCTCCCGAACCACCACGGCCCGCATCTCCAAACTACTGGTGACCATTTCAGGGGCGGCTCCCGAAGCGTGAGCCACACTCACGATCAAGTCGATGTCACGTGCCACTTCGCTGAAAACACGGCCCGGAACGTGGCACGGCCCCAGCGACTTCCCCGCCTTTCCCGATCCGGTGAAAGTCACGCCATCCACCGTGAGTTCGTCGTAGTAAATCAGACCACGATAAGCCTCCTCAAAATTTAACCACGCCCCGATTCCATCCGACCGAAAGAGCCGGTAAAGTCCATCCTCGGGATGAACAACCCAGCCACATTTTCCCAGGATCGCCAAAGCCTGACGCGGTAGAATCTGGTCCCCCGAAAAGCGGGTAATGCGCCCAACCTTCCCCTTCTTTTCCTCTCCCACCGAGAGATAAACCTCCCGGAAGACCTGCTTGAAGGGCTGCACCATTTTACGGTCAAAGACAAAGCGTTGCCATTGATGCCAAGATTCGGCGGGCAGGAGCTCGCAGGGATGGGCGAGATGCAAAAGCGTGCCGGCCTTGGGCCATTTCAACATGCCGCCATCACTAGGGAAGCACTGAATAAAGTCGATCTTTGGTCAATCAGTTTTTTGACGGCAGGTCATTAACCGATAAACTGTGCCGGACTGCGGCATTCGGCTTTTAAGTTGAGATCCCTGATCAGACTTTCGTTCTTAGTTTTCGTCTTTTTCTTCTGAATTCGATTTTTTCTAGGCCGTTCGTCGAGACGCGAGCACGAGGTTGCCAAGGCCGAAGAGGACCTGCAGTTGATGATGGTTTTTCTCCAAACCTCGATAGCGCGTCTTACGATGCCTGAAGATGTTTTTGAGTAGATGGAAGGGATGTTCGACAAACGCTCTCACCGA
>CBFHQJ010000115.1:0-13990 GCA_965657795.1 Akkermansiaceae bacterium | reverse complement strand
CCATTGTATAGGTGTTCAAAATAGTACAAGTCTAAAATTCAAAAATATTCACCGTTTTAAGATTTATGAAGCACTAGCTTAGAATCCCCTTTACCACTTGACCGTTATCGGTGGGACCGATCAAGCGTTGATTCAGCCCTTGGTAGGCAAAGTTAAAGCGATGGGGATTCAGTCCCAGCAAATGAAGAATGGTCGCCTGAAGATCCCGGATCCCGACCGGATTCTCTCCAATGTAGTAGCCGATATCGTCGGTTTGACCATACGCTCCCGGCCTGATTCCAGCTCCCGCCATCCACATCGTAAAGGCGTGAGGGTGATGATCGCGTCCGTAATAGCCGGGCTTGAGAGTGGAGTTTACATTGTTCTGCATCATGGGCGTACGGCCAAATTCCCCACCCCAGACGATGAGAGTCTCTTCGAAAAGCCCCCGCTGTTTGAGGTCCTTAATGAGTCCTGCGATCGCCTTATCGATCTGCTGACACTTAATCGGCAAGGTCTCATCGATCGACTCCCCGGGCGATGACCCGTGGTGGTCCCAGCCCCAGTCGTAGAGTTGCACAAAGCGGACGCCATTCTCGACGAGTCGGCGCGCCAGCACACAATTGTTTGCGAAAGTCGGATCATCTCCTTTGTAAAGCCTCCGCGGATCAGCCGCCGTTTCGACATTCGAAACATGTCCCGGCTTGGCTCCATAAAGATCGAGGACATGCTGCGGTTCCTTTGAGATGTCCATCACTTTGGGAACCGACATCTGCATCCGATAAGACAACTCATACTGAGCGATGCGAGTGAGCGTTTCCGGATCACCAATATGCTCGTGCTGATATTCATTCAGGTCTTTCAGAGCATCGAGAGTTTTGCGGCGAGCCTCCCGGTTCATTCCCTTGGGATCGGAAAGATAAAGAATGGGATCTCCACCATCGGTGCGGCATTGCACGCCTTGATAGAGAGTTGGCAGAAAGCCGGATCCCCAGAGTGATTTTCCAGCGCTTGGGGTCTTCCCCCCGGAAGCCAGCACGACAAAGCCCGGCAAGTTCTTGTTCTCACTTCCCAGTCCATAGTTCACCCACGAACCCATCGAGGGATAACCCAACAAAGGGTTACCCGTTTGCAGAAGCAACTGCGCCGGCGAGTGGTTGAATTGATCGGTATTCATCGAGCGGATGACACAGACATCATCGATCACCGAACTCAGTCCCGGCAAAAGGTCACTAACCCACTGGCCACTTTCACCTCTCCTCCGATAATCAAAAACCGGCCCCATCATTTTAGGCGTCCCTTTGATAAAGGCGAAGCGTTTGCCCTTGAGATATTCCTCGGGACAATCCTTGCCGTGGAACTTGGTCAGAGCAGGCTTGTTCTCAAAGAGATCAATTTGCGACGGTGAGCCCGCCATGTGCAGATAGATGATCGACTTGGCCTTCGCAGGAATTCTCACTCCGTTTCCAAGTCCGCCTTTTTCTTCCGCGAGCAGTTGATTGAGGGCAAGCGCGCCAAATCCCAGCCCAGCCTGCCCAAAGAAATGGCGACGAGTTTGAGCGCGAACTTTTTCGTGATGGAGATTCATGGCTTGGTCAGGGTTTCGTCGAGGTTGAGAAGAAGGTTTGCCACAGAAACCATCGCGGCATCGCCTTCCTTGAGACCGGCAGAATTCAAAAGTTCCTTGGCGGCCCCGGGGTTGTCCAGGAAATGCTTCGTCATCTCTTCATGCAGGGTCTGCAAGCGAGCCAACTCCCTCTCCGAAGGTGGCCGGGTGAGCACTAGCCGAAATCCGTGAGCGAGATCCTTCATCTTCCCGGACAGCGCTCCCGCCGCTTCGAGAAAAGACACATCATTCAGTGTGATCAGAGCCTGCAGAGGAGTATTGGTCCGGATTCGGCGAATCTGACAAACCTCGCCGGATCCCGCATCAAAAGTCGTCAGCGCCGGATAAGGGCTCGTCCGTTTTAAGTAAGTGTAAATGCCTCGCCGGTAACGATCCGGCCCCGTGGCATTCTTCCACTTCTCTCCGCTATAGGTGGATTTCCAAACCCCGGGCGGTTGCGGTGGCATCACCGAAGGACCCCCGATTTTTTGAGTCAAAAGACCGGACGCCGCAAGTGCTTGATCGCGCACCATTTCGGCGGAAAGCCGAAAACGAGCTCCACGCGAAAGCAACTCGTTGCGCGGATCCTTTGCCAAACGATCCGCTGTCACTTTGGAGCTCTGCTGGTAGGTCTTCGAAAGCACCATCATTTTGAGGAGCTTCTTAAATGACCATCCCTGTTCCTGATAATCCACCGCGAGCCAATCGAGTAATTCGGGATGACTCGGCACGGCCCCCTGCATCCCAAAGTCTTCCTCTGTCTCAACAATCCCTTTCCCAAAAAGGCGAGCCCAAATTCGATTCACCATCACCCGTGCCGTGAGAGGATTATCCGGATGCGTGAGCCAGCGCGAGACCCCAAGACGATTGGAAGGAATTCCTTCTGGAAGCGCCCCAAAGACGGCCGGTAATCGTTGCGAAACAACATCTCCCTGATCGAGAAAATTTCCCCGCTGATGAACTTTGGTCACCCGCTGTCGATTGGCAGCCAATTCCCGCATGATCGGGGTTTGGGGAATCGCTCGCTTCACCTGTACCAGCTTTTTCTGCAACTCGGCCAAGCGGGAATTCATCTCCTTGGTCGGTCCATAAACTTTCGTGAGAAACACCGCTTCCAATCCCCCCTTCGGATCCACCTCGGCAGCCAGCCATTCAGGAGAAAGAGTGCTCGCTGAAATTTGGAAAGTCTCAAAGGTCAGGCCCTGTCCATATTCCTGCTCCAGAGTCAGCCTGAGCATCCCCTTGGAAACCGAAGTCTCAAAATCAAAGACCGCGACATGAGGCTCAGCCGCCTTGGGTGAAAAAGCCCACCCTGCCTTGGTGCTCCCGTCGATTGCCTTAGCGACCTCCCACCCCTGCTGCGAAAAATCAGCCCGGGGATTGGTCAGCTTGAGCTTCCGCGGCGTTTGCCCCTCAACGATCAACTCGGCAGTCAATTCCCGCAACGCGACATTCTTATCCTTCCACTTCCCACCCGGCTTCTTGGTGGGCGCATCAATTCGAAGCGCCGTGACGGCTTTACCGGCTGGTAAATCGAAGGTCAGAACCCAGGTGTCCCTTTCCGGCAAGTCACCTTTTACCGCCAGCTTCCCATCCGCGGTCTGTTGCAATTCAGCTTCTTTTGTCTTCTGCTTCCGGAGCCGAAGCGGACTCCAGATATCACCTGCGCCGAGCTTCGACTTCCACTTGGCAAAAGCCGCCTGAAACCCCTCCGGCTTAGTTTGTAGTTTCTCTTGAAGCCCTTGAATTTCTGACTCGAGAGCCTTGATCTCCTCCCGCTGTTGCCTCGTCGGAGTCGCCATCACCGGAGCGCCTCGATCCGCATCTTCGGTTTGATTGAAAAAGGCGTAAAAGGAATAGTAGTCTTCAATACTAATCGGATCGTATTTGTGGGTGTGGCATTTCGCACACCCCATGGTGAGGCCCATCCAAACTTGCATCGTAGTATCGACACGGTCCTTCACCGCCGCCACCCGGAATTCCTCATCATCGGTTCCACCCTCGTCATTCTCCATCGTGTTGCGATGAAAAGCCGTCGCCAAAATTTGATCAACGGTGGCATCCGGCAAGAGATCCCCAGCCAATTGCTCGGTCGTAAAACGGTCAAAAGGCATGTCCGCATTCAAGGCATCGATGACCCAGTCACGATATCGCCAGATGTTTCGGCCCCGGTCTTTTTCATAGCCTTTGGTGTCGGCGTAGCGGGCCAAATCCAGCCACATCCGGGCCCAATGCTCCCCAAATGCCTTGGAGGCCAAAAGCCGATCGACAAGCGTGTTCAAGTCACCGGATGTCTGAAAGTCCTCCGCTTCCTCAAGAGTCGGCGGAAGGCCGGTCAGATCGAGCGACAGCCTCCGGATCAAGGTGTATCGGTCCGCTGGATCAGACATTTTGAGCCCCGCATCCTGCAATCGTTTGGAAATGAAATGATCAATCGCATGCTCCCCCTCGGGCACGTCCCGCTTGCGCGGTTTTTGAAACGACCAGTGCTCATCGTAAGGAGCTCCCGCCGCCACCCATTTCCGGAGAATTTCTTTCTCCGCAGCAGTCAGTTGATGCCCCGAATCCGGCGGCGGCATCACGTCCTCCTCATCATCGCTTTCGATGCGATAGATCAACTCCGGATCATCCCCTGGCTTGAGAGCCTTCTTTGCTCCCTTCGCGGTGTCCAATCTCAGCTTCCCCTCGCGGGCCTCTTCATCCGGCCCATGGCAGGCGAAACAATTCGCCGAAAGAATCGGCCGGACATCCCGATTAAAATCGAGTTCAGCACGAGCTCCCGCGATCGACAGGATCAAGAGAGGGGCAAAGGTAAATCTGGGCAACATGAGCGGTTACCCCGCCACTGTACCCACCTACAGCCCGAACCCAAGAAAAAGGGTCGCTCTAAAAAAGAGCGGCAGCCTCACCCGGGAGAGGAAAGTGTCCACTTCTCTCCTTCTTCCAAATGACTTCACCATCCCGGCGAATCTCAAAAATTCCTCCACGTCCTCCCACCAAAGTCACCTTTTGACCTGCGGTTTTTTCAATCTCGGCCGACACACGGTCGGCTTCAGGAAGGTAGTTTCATTGCTCGCAATATTCGATCTCGATCACCATACCCCCATCATCGCCGCGATTCCGTCTCTAACAAATGAAAATTGCACAGCCCGACAATTTTCAGTCTCATCCTAAAAGGCAGATCCGATGAGATCGAAGAATCCAAGACATCGTGCTATGACTTTGGTCTGAAATTCAGGAGGAAAAAGCACTCCAAGCGGCACCGCAACCAAAAGCAGAGCCGGAATTTTTCCAAGAGGTCTCAACCACCTCCCTTCCAGCAGCACCAAAAAGCCATGAACGGTAAAGAAGATCGTGGGCAGGCCATACCCGGCACCAACCGGCACGGTGATCGCGATTTCGTGGAGCAGCCCAGACCCGACAAAGACCGCCATCGTTCCTGCTTCCCGCCCAAACAAGCGACCAACAGGCCTTCCGACCAAACGCTGCATCATTTGCGAATATCCGACATTCCACCTCCGACTCCAAAAGTCAGCAACCCCACGGGCCTTTAAGAGATTCGGAAACAGGGTCCGGACCGGATATCCGGCAGCGCGAAGCCCTCCCTTCAGAACCCGCAATGCGCCAAAGTGAAATCCCAAACTCATGGGCAAAAACATCACCAAAATTTGACGCCATTCCATGAACCAAACCAACCAGGCACCGAGTGTCCCAACCAACATCAGGATCAAGCCAAGGAGGACATCTTCCTTCCACGCTAAACCTTTCTTTCTTTTGCCAAAACTCCCAGGGTCCATTCCGAACCAGCAGAGGGAAAAAAGGAAATAGCTCGGCCAATTCAGGTGCCCACCCCAAGCCTGGTAAACGAGCCCTTTCATTCCAGCGAGAAGGACCACGCAGACCCCGACCATTCGCCAAACTGGGTCAACACCTGCAAGGGCGGCATCGGCGGCCCACAAAAGGGTCAGCACCAGCATCCAAGCGATTCCCATAGGAACATTGAGTCTCCCCAGGAGGAGACCCAAAAGCATCAAAAGAATGATCCAAATCATCCCGCTCCTCCCAGATTCCACCAGACCAAAATCGCGAAAATGATCATCAAATAGAGGAAGAGTAACGTGAGCAGATGCTTGGCCAGACGATTAAAAAGCGTGTCTTCAACCTCCGCGAGGTCAAACCCGAAGAACTGTAAATACACCCGTACCGTCCACCAGAAACAGATGAAGCCTGATATCGCCGCGGCCGCAGGCGTGCCACCCAAAAGCCAATCCCGGAAACCAAATGAGAGAATCGCGAAGAAGCAATGACTGGCGAGAATATAGGCAGCGTAGGTCCAGAAAAGTTCTCGCATCAGAGGACTCAGGTCGCCGAGTTTTTCCTTCCAATTCAAAACCCTGGGGATCCAGAAGCTTGCAATCGTCAGAATAAACAAACCGAATCCCGCAAACAACAATCCATAATTCAGAAGCTCCTTCATTGTCCTGTAAAAAATGCGGCCCCAAAGATGAGCGCCAAAGATGCAAAAACGATCAAAAAGAAAATATCCCAAAACCTTTCACGGCGTCGATATTCCCGATCGTAGTAGGTCAGTTGAACCACCACGCGACTCGCCCAAAAGACCGCAAAAAACCCGCTGACAGCCTTGGCCATCCCGTCTGCCAAGAATAGCTTTGGCCAACCCAGGCAGACAATCGCCAAACCAGCGATGAGCATCACGATGTAGCCGCAATGCACATAAAAGATCTGGCGGATCAAGGTCTCCGCGCCAGCCAGATTTTTGGCATATCCCAATCGGGGTGCAGCCACGAAATTAGCGACAACCAAGCCTACGCAAATCAGTCCGGCGAGACGAAGAAGGATGGAAGTTAATTCAGGATTCATCTTTTTAGATTTCCATGAGCCTGGTCAGTCGACGAGGCCGGTCACGATGAGTGCTCTTTTTTACTCGGAAGAGTTTTTTAATCCATTTGATCATTGTTCTGTATTCTACAAATTTGACTGGTCGGGGAAGTTAGTGCATGAGCTCGGCCCGCCATTCATCACGGTCGGCAGCGCATTCGCCATCAGGGCAAGAGGGGAGGTCCATCGAGTGCAAGGTTTCTCGTACTTCGCGATCTTTTCGCCGAAAAAAGATCTTACTCAGACCATGACGATTCGAAGCAAGAAGGCGGCAGATTCGAACGGCCACCGCCAGCATTGTCGGCCTTGCCAGTCGCCGGGCCAGAGCCCGGTGATGTGCACAACTGTAGAGACACCAAACCCAGGCTTCAGCTCCGCGGTAAATGGTTCCCTCGTCGGTCCGAACAATCATTTCCCGAGCTGGGTCCAGAGTGCCGACTCCCGGAAAAAGTTCCTCCGCGACCGGTGACTGATACGGGACGAACCGAATCTCAAAGGCCCTCACCTGCCGATTGATCCACTCATGAAAGGTGCAGCACATTCCGCAGCGACCGTCGTAATAGACCTCAATGGATTTGACGTGGAGTGGAAGATTCATTTTCCTATTCTTTCTACTTGTTTTGTTTTTTCAGTATTTTCTGAAAGTTTGTTTCGCAATAATGATCCTTTGGTTGATTCCCTCGTTTGGAAGCCTTAGCTGAAGAACTTCATGGCCAGCTTGATCGCCTTGCCATGCTGCATCGAAGCCACCCGATCACCCATCTTGGATGCGAAGCTTACGAAATCCTCAAGCTGCCCCATCTGATCATGGAACGCCTTGCCCTCGGGCGTTTCCATCTCTTCCGAGGCCGCCTTGCAGTTCCGCAAAGTTTCCAGCGCCGGATCAATCTCCCGCCGCTTCCTCTCGCGGGCAACCCGTCTAAAGATTTCCCAGACATCCTTCTCAGCTTCAAAGAACTCCTTCCGCTCTCCTTTTTTGGTAACAATTCGGATCAAGCCCCAGCTCACGAGATCCTTAAGATTGGTGTGGGCATTTCCCCGGCTGATCTCCAGAGTTTCCATGACCTCATCGGTGCTCATCACCTCCGGAGCCGTCATCAAGAGAGCGTGAATCTGAGCCATCGTGCGATTGATGCCCCATTGGGCACCCATGATCCCCCACTGGGTCACGAACTCTTCCCGGGCCTCTTCAAGTCTGACACTCTCGTCGCTCATCTGGTTTCAGTATTTACTGAAAGTTCATTTCCGTCAAGGTGAGGATGTCAAAAATATCATCTTTCTCACCATTCTGCAGTTGCCGAAAATCCCCCATCAACTTGGATAGGTCTTCCCAATCCTCGCTTAGCCTCCCAAATTCCAGCCGTGAGCGACAATCCCTATGCAGCCCCTCAAGTCGATCCGGCACCAAAAACATGCTCCGGTCAGAGCGAGTTAACCTCCCCTTACGGCGGCTACCGGAATGTCGGGAAATTGCGCTACTTGATTCTTTCTCTATTAGGAGTCGGCATTCTTGTCACCGGCCTGCATATCATGACTTTACTTTCTCTCAACGAGGCCAACTCACTCATTAATGATGATAGCGCCTACGAGGAAAGTGTAATTCACTACGCTGAGCTCTCTGCCCAAATCGCGCAAATCCAAGCAATTCTTCTGGTAGTCACCATGGTGATTTGGTGCTTCTGGAAAAACAAATCGTGCAAAAATGCCTGGCTTTTCCAAAGCGCGACTCTCGCGTCCAGATTGACCCGTTTCCTCCCCTCTCATCAAAATATCACTCCGGGGTGGGCGGTTGGTTACTATTTCATTCCAATTGTAAACCTCTGGAAGCCCTATCAAGCCATGGCCTTTATTAGAGATCAGGTTTCCGGAAAAACTCCGGTGGGTTCTCTGGTCGGACTTTGGTGGACCGCTTGGTTAATCACCAATGGATCCTCCAATTACTTCTATCGCAACGATAACGTTGTATTTTACACCACCGCCGAGGCCACCGCCTTCAACAATGGAATCATCACTGATGGCATCCTGGGCATTGTGGCTCTCCTCTTTGCAGCCGCTGTCATTCAACGGCTCACAGTCGGCCAGGAGCGCATGGCATCCGAATACAAACTTTTGCCTGAATAGAAAAAGCCCGGCCCTCCTCGCAGGAGAACCGGGCTTTGGAAAAATCGACTCGATTAGGCTTCGGTCAGCGCGGCAACCCCGGGAAGTGTTTTGCCCTCGAGAAGCTCCAAACTTGCACCGCCGCCCGTGGAAATAAAGCTCATCTTGTCTGCAACTCCGAACTTCACCGCAGCAGTCACGGAGTCGCCTCCACCAACGATGCTGAGCGCTCCGCTTTCGACAACAGCCTCGGCAATTTCCTTGGTTCCTTTCGCAAAACAGTCCTTCTCAAAGACACCCATCGGCCCGTTCCAAAGCACGGTTTTGGCCGTCAGAAGAACCTCCTTAAATTCGGCAATTGCAACGTCCCCGATATCGATGCCCTCCTTGTCGGCCGGAATCGCTCCGCCTTCTCCATAAACCCCGGTGTTCCACGTTTCAGCACCTTCTTTGAACTCCTTCGTGATCCGGGTATCGGCGGGAAGCAGGAACTTGACGCCCTTCTCTTCGGCCTTTTTCAAGATCTCCAAGGCAAGCTCCTGCTTGTCGTCTTCGACCAAACTCATTCCGATTTCATACCCTTGGGCTTTGCGGAAGGTGTAAGCCATGGCCCCGCCAATCAGAATGGTATCGGCCTTCTCAAGAAGAGCAGAAATCACCTCGATCTTGTCGCTCACTTTCGCGCCCCCCATAATGACTACGAAGGGACTCTCGGCATTCGCAAGCTTACCCTCAAGATACTCCAACTCGCGCTCGATGAGCAGGCCCATCGCACTCTTGGAGACGTGATGAGTCACACCCTCGGTGGAAGCATGGGCACGGTGAGCGGTACCAAAGGCATCGTTCACAAAAATCTCCGCATTTCCAGCCAAGGACTTCGCGAACTCCGCGTCGTTCTTTTTCTCTTCGGAATAATAACGAGTGTTCTCCAAAAGAAGAACACCACCATCTTTCAAGTCGCTGCGGAGAGCCGCAGTATCCTCGCCAATGCAGTCTTCCGCAAAGGTGACATCCTGCTCAAGCAGTTCACAAAGGCGCGCTGCCACCGGCTCGAGCGAATACTTTTTCTCGCGAGCTTCCGTCGGACGGCCCATGTGAGAACAGAGGACAAGGCGGGCCCCTTTTGAGAGAAGATCCTTGATAGTTGGAAGCGCCGCTTGAATGCGGGTATCATCCGTGATTTCGAAGGCATCGTTGGTGGGAACATTAAAGTCGGCACGCATCAGCACTTCCTGACCGGCGACGTCGATATCGCGAATGGTGAGTTTACTCATAATTAGACGGGTTTTGGTGCCGCAGACACGGCTTCCTGTCAAGAGTTCCCCGGAATTCCCGACCTTGCTGTTTTGAGCGCCAGCTCCCCTCTTGCGCCTTGCCAATGAGGACTTGCTTGCCCAAGGTCTCCAGGAAGTCATGAAGATTAAGAAAGCGGTCATCACGGCAGCCGGTCCGAAACAGCAGCACCTGCCCTTACAAACTTTGATCAGCCCTTCAGGCACAACCAAGACCGTAGCGGCTTTTCTCTTGGACGAAATCTTTGCGAGTGGCATCGAGTCCGTTGCTATCATCATCGCACCAGGAACTGAGAATGATTTCTCATCCGCCGTCGCCGACCATCTCAACAACGTCACTTTTATCGAGCAACCGTTACCGCTGGGATACGGCCACGCCGTCCTCACCGCCAAGGAGTTCGTCGGAGATGACCGCTTTCTTCTGATGATGGGCGACCACCTTTATCTCTCTTTCGCCGAAGGCACCTGTCTGCAGCAACTCCTTAAAGTGGCCTCTCAGACGGGAGGCCCAATCTCGGCAGTCCAATCAACCCACGAAAGCAAACTTCCTTTTTATGGAACGGTTGCAGCCACCCCCGTAGGTGGAAGCCGTGGTGTTTTCGATGTTTCACATGTGATCGAGAAGCCCACCCCAACGATCGCGGAACAAGAACTGATCGTTCCCGGATTGCGATCCGGGAATTATCTCTGCTTCTTTGGAATGCACGTGCTAACCCCGGCAGTGCTTGACCACCTTGAGCAATCATTCACCGGAGAAGGTGATCTCCCTCTCACCCCTAGTCTCGCGGCAGTGGCGCACAGCGAAAAATACCTCGCTTGCGAAATCGAAGGCCTTCGATTCAATATTGAAGAACCCTACGGTCTCCTCCGCGCCCAACTGGGAATGGCGCTTTCCGGCGAAGGCCGCGATGAAGTGATGGGTGCCATGATTGAACTGATTGCCGCCACCCGAAGCTAATCTTCTCCTCACTTCCGATGCTAGTCTCACTCATCACCGCAGAGGACCCGGCAGTTCGCGATCGCCCGTTGGCGGAAGCCTGTGCGTCCCTCGACACCCAAGCCCTCCTTCAAGAATGCTCCGAGCTGGACAACTTTCGCCGCACTTCGGAGAACCTCTACCACCGGGTCCGGGCCATTTTCTTCCTGCAAGCGATTCATCGCTTTCATCTTCCGGAAAAACTTCCAACTTCGGATACCGGGTCCATTCCCTTCGATGGATACGAAGACCTTCTCGGACGTCGCTTCGAAGAAGCGATCGACGTCTTTCTTGAGGTCCAAAATCAGGACGGTCCATCCGATGGCATTTGCTCCGCCCTCGCATCCGCTTATCACCAGCTCGCTTTCCAGACTCTGGCAGACCAGGTCCGCAAATCGGTCCGCACCGTTCGCGGAAACCAATGGATGTTCCGCATGGGACACCCCGCAGATCACCCTCTTCGAATCCGCCGAGAGCTCCTCGAACAAGACGAACACCGCTTTCCAATCCTGTGCGAAAGGACACCGGTTCGCATGGACCTCACCCACTCCGCTTGGTCGGATATTTTCTTCCTCGGCATGGACTTTCCACAAGGAGCCCGCGTGGTCAACGTCTCCGTCGACCTCGCCGTTCACGGTCGTGATGCCAAACCCAAACCGCCGGTCGAAGCCTATTTCCGTATCATCGACGAGCCGGTCCTGAAGCTCACCTCCATTGACCTCAAAGCCAGCTCTGTCATCACTTCTCTGGCCGATGTCTTCGACTTTGCCAAAGACTACCTCGGCCTCTTAAAAGCAGCCATCATTGCCTCGGGCATCATTCCGCCGGGAATCGAGGGCTCCGGAAAGTCCCTCGCCGACCTCCTCACTCGTCTCGCCGGCCCCAATCGCGGCATCGAGATTATTTCTTCGGTCAACGACATTCCAAAAGGCTCCCGCCTCGCGGTATCCACCAACCTGCTTGCCGCTCTCATCAGCGCCTGCATGCGTGCCACCGGACAGACCCAGTCTCTCACCGGTGAACTCACCGAAAGTGAAAGGCGTCTCGTACTTGCCCGGGCCATTCTCGGAGAATGGATCGGAGGATCCGGAGGAGGATGGCAGGATTCCGGCGGCGTCTGGCCCGGAATCAAACTCATCGAAGGCGAACTTGCGGGTGATACCGATCCCGAATACGGAATTTCCCGCGGTCGGCTCATGCCCAAGCATAAGGTTTTTAACCAAGAAGAAATTCCAGAATCCGCCCGTCAGGCCCTCACCGACTCCCTCATCCTTGTCCATGGAGGCATGGCTCAAAACGTCGGCCCCATCCTGGAGATGGCCACCGAAAAATACCTGCTCCGATCTTCCAAAGAATGGAAGGCCCGTCAGGAAGCCCTCGATCTCCTTGAGCAAATTGTGCAAGCCCTCGCCAGCGGCGACATTCGCGAACTTGGACGCCTCACCACCGAGAACTTTCGCGGCCCACTTCAAACCATCATTCCCTGGGCCACCAATCACTTCACCGAGACCCTCATCGCCCGCGTTTCGGAAAAATTCGAAGACGATTTCTGGGGCTTCTGGATGCTTGGCGGTATGTCCGGCGGAGGCATGGGCTTCATCGTTGATCCCTCGCGCAAACAGGAAGCTCTCAACATCATTCACGACATCATGATCCAAACCAAGCGGGAGCTCGAGAACGCCCTCCCCTTTGCGATGGACCCCGTTGTTTATGACTTTGGCATTAACCCACACGGCACCTTTGGCCAGATCCATCGCGGAGAAGACGCTCTCCTACCGCCTTCCTACTACCACCTCGCCCTCGCCGATACTCTGCGCACCCCACCTGCCGACCTATCACCGACCCTGCGGGCCGAGCTTGATCAATTCGCCCGGGCCTGCCGGACTCATTCCGCGTTCTCTTCTTCCGTCGAGTCTCTCTTCGAAACGCTCATCCCGAGGGTCGACGACAATTCCTCCGGAGACAATTCACTTTCGAATCTCCTCGCCGAAAACGGATTTGACCGGAGGCAGCATGAAGCCATCCGAAAAGACCTCGTTGAAGGACGGATTGGCCTGGCCCAAAACCGCCTTCCCGCCACAACGATCATCAAGGATGTCTCACCTAAAGACATCACGGATTTCACCAAATCAGATTCCGCGAAGAATCTCGAACTCGGAGAGTGGGCCCTCGCCAATGGCGAGGTCGGCGTCATCACCCTCGCCGCCGGAGCAGGGTCCCGCTGGACCCAGGGAGCAGGCGTCTGCAAAGCACTCCACCCCTTTGTTCGTCTCGGCGGACGCCACCGCACCTTCGTCGAAACCCACCTCGGCAAGTCTCGTAAACGAGGCCAACAGGCAGGCTCCCCCATTCCTCACATTTTCACCACTTCCTACCTGACCCATCAACCAACCCGTCAGTTCCTGGATACTGTTGAAAATTACAACTATCCCGGACCACTTCACTTGTCGCAGGGACGGTCGGTGGGCTTGCGCATGATTCCAACCGTCCGTGACCTGCGCTTCGCTTGGGAGGAAATGCCCCAGCAAATCCTCGACGAGCAGCAGCAGAAAATGCGCGACTCAGTCCGGGCTGCCTTGCTCAGCTGGGCCCAATCAACCGGTGAAGCAACCGACTACACCGATAACCTTCCGCTTCAGTGCCTCCATCCCGTTGGCCATTTTTACGAGGTTCCCAACCTCCTGCTCAACGGAACTCTCGCCGAACTACTCGCCGAACGACCGCAGCTCAAAACTTTGATGCTACATAACATCGACACCCTCGGTGCTGATGTTGACCCCGCGCTTCTCGGCCACCACCTTGCCAGCGAAGCGGGACTCACCTTTGAAGTCATTACCCGCCGACTTGAAGACCGGGGAGGTGGCCTCGCTTCCATCGAAGGACGACCACGCCTCCTTGAAGGCCTCGCCATGCCTCGTGAAGAGGATGAATTCGCCCTCTCTTATTACAATTCGATGACGACCTGGATCGACATCGACAAACTTCTCGGGCTCTTCGACCTCACCCGCGATGACATCCTCTCCCGGAACGAAACAAAAATTCTCGCTGGCATCCGCAAAGTCGCTTCAAGACTCCCAACTTACATCACCCTCAAGGAAGTCAAGAAACGCTGGGGCAACGGCCAGGAGGACGTCTTCC
>CBFHQJ010000114.1:0-14416 GCA_965657795.1 Akkermansiaceae bacterium | reverse complement strand
TGGGGACTTCTCCCGTCCAATCGTCAATCCCGTAGGGTGTCCTCTTTTGTGAGGCAACACGCCCGGAAAACAGATTGTTCGGAAATGCGTGACATTTGATGATTCCGTTACCATACTTATTCCCAGCCACGCATGAAGAGACGTAAAATTCTAAAATTGAGTTCAGGAGCACTGATCGCGCTTCCCGCCTGTTCAAGTAAGAAAGGCGCCCAAGCTCCGGCGACTGGAAAGCAGCCTGCATCAAATCTCTCCGGTCCTCAGACCCAGCCGGTTAAGCTAGGTGCAAATACCCAATATCGTCCGCCTGCGTATGTGAATAAGGGCTTGCGAAATCCAAATATGAACCTGCCCTCGCAGTTCAGTGGTCAAACCGTGACCCACTCCCGGGGAACGTCAAACCAACCCTATGTGGCTATGACTTTTGACGACGGGCCGCACCCACAGAATACTCCACGGCTTCTCGATATTCTTCGCACCCGCAATATTAAGGCGACCTTTTATGTGATTGGAGGAAACGTCGATCGATATCCCCATATTGTTCGACGCATTGTGGCTGAGGGCCATGAGATCGGAAATCACACTTACACTCACCGTAAATTGACCTCACTCGGCGATTCGGAAGTTCGCAAGGAGATGCGTCGCACGGAAGATGCGATCGCTCGGGCCGCTGCCGTGAAGCCCCGCACAATGCGTCCTCCCTATGGGGCACTCTTGCAGCGTCAGCGCAGTTTAATTTTCTCCGACTTCACCTATCCGACGATTATGTGGTCGGTTGATCCAAATGATTGGAAGCGTCCCGGACCATCGGTGGTCCGCTCGCGAATTTTGAGTGGAGCACACAATGGCGCGATTATTTTAGCGCACGATCTACATGCTCCAACGATCGATGCCATGCCCGGAACCTTCGATGGACTTCTCTCGAAAGGTTATCAGTTCATTACGGTGTCGCAGTTGTTGGCCCAAAAAGGCCAGGTATAGGTTGGGATGGCTGATTGATCTCCCAACCCTTCATTCATGTTCGGTGAACGCTACTTTGCCACCAGAGAGCGGCTTGCTGAAGTCGTACTAGGCGTCGGTCAACTCGGTCGTGAATGTGGTGAAGAGATTTTAGATGCCGCGACTGACGGGACTTTTTTAAAGGATCTCCGCAACCCCTTTCTCTTTGTCGTTTGCGGGGAGGTCAACTCCGGGAAGTCTTCACTCATCAACTCTCTTTTCGGGAATGAATTCTGCGAGGCAGATGCTTTGCCCAAAACCAATCGGCTTCATTGGTATCGGCATGGGGGCAAGGCGATTTCGACTGAGAAGAGACCTTTGCTCGTGGAGCAAGTCCGCCCGTTGGAGTTTCTGCGGGATTTCGAGGTGATCGACACTCCTGGATCCGATGCCTCGATTGAAGGTAATCTTATCGAGATAGAACGTTTTCTTCCGGTCGCCGATCTCCTTTTCTTCGTGTTTCCGGTTGGGAACCCCTGGTGTGCGGCGACCTGGCAATTGGTGGCACGACTTCCCGAAGAGCAGCTTGATAAGGTGGCTTTTGTCCTACAGCAAAGTGATCTAAAAGATGAGGACGATTTGGAGGTGATCCTCGGGCACATGCGAACCTTGGGCGAACAGAAGACGGGAAGGATGCCACAGATCTTCCCGGTTTCAGCCAAGCTCGCGATGGAGGCCAAAAGCAACGATCCGCCACTCTCTCACGTTCTTCGTAAGAGCGGACTGCCTTCTCTCGATTATTTTATCTCTTCCAGGATCTCCCTAAACCCTCAGCGACGGAAGATTCTTCGGGATGTCAGTCGATCGACCCAGGTTGTTTTAAAAAAAATTGAAGGGTTGATCGAGGAGCGGATTGACTCGCTCGACCGCGATGAACGTTTTTTGGCGGAGCTGGAGAACGAAGTGGATCTCCGCCGGGAAGGGCAGGCGACGGCGTTATCAGAACGTTTGAGCGGGCTGGGGGACGTCTTCTTTCGACAGGGGCAAATAGCGACCCGTGACCTGGGACGACGAATGGCCATTACTCAAAGTCTGCTTTCACTTTTTCAGCAGGAGAAACTGCCGTCTGAGATCGAAAAAAGTCTCACTGAAGCAGTGAAGGAGGCCGTCGAGAAACAGGCGGAGACCGACGGGGTTGAGCTGGTCCAAAGCTGTCAAAACCACTGGGAGACCGTCGAGCCCCGGATTCGAGAAAATCTCGATATGAATCCTCCAGACTTTAAGAAAGAAACGGAGTCGTTGGCCGGCACGCGAAAACGATTCATGCGTCGGCTCGGGCGCTCGGCAAAACAAGCCGTCGCTCACCTCAAACTTCGAGGGACGCTCGATCTGCAAATGGATATTCGCCGGATGGTCCTGCGACGTTACATGGCGCTCTTTCTCGTCCTGTTTACGATTGCGGGAATCTTCGGTGGATTGGGCGTGGCAATTTGGCCTTTGGTTTTTCTGATCTTGGCTGCCGGAACTCTTGGAATAGCGGCGATTTACTCGAAACGTTCGCGGAAAATGGTCTGCCACGACTTCATGGAAAGGATTGAGGATCTCCGGCAACCCTTCGCAGATTCTCTCGCCGACGATTACAAAGACGGAGTTCGCGAATTCTATCTTGAATACGGGGGGCTTTTCGAGATCGTTCGGAGACGCATCGCTGACCAAAAGCTTCTTCTTGAGCCACGGAAGGAACGGTGGAACGATCTCTTCCTCGAACTCAAGGCTATCGACCAAGAACTTTAATTCCGACTGAACTCTTCACAATATGGAACCCTCATCAGCACCAACACCGATTGCTTCCGGTAGAAGCGATGCTGATTTGCTCCGGCGGACCCTGAGGGTCATGATCATTTCCAGAACGCTGGAGTCCAAACTTTCGAGTCTCTACAAGGCGGGCAAGATCGTAGGTGGAGTTTATCTGGGAACGGGACAGGAGGCTTTTTCGGCGTCTCTCGGGTGCTGCCTTGATCAGGACAAAGATATTTTTGCTCCGCTCATCCGGGATCAGGCTGGTCGAACTGCTTTTGGGGAACCTCTGATCGATGCGACACGAACGTATCTTGGATCTGTGCTCGGTCCCATGCGCGGCCGGGACGGGAATATTCACCGCGGTCGTCCGGCCGAACGTCGCCCCGCCATGATCAGTCATCTGGGCGCCTCGGTTTCAGTGGTGGCTGGCATGTTGATGGCCCGGCGAATGAAGGAGGAGTTGAAAGGAGTCGTCGGAGCTACGTGCGTAGGGGATGGTGCGACTTCCACTGGTGCCTTCCATGAAGGACTTAATCTCGCAGCGGTGGAAAAGCTGCCGATTGTTGTCTTGGTTGCTGACAATCAGTTTGCCTATTCCACTCCTCGTGAACGACAATTCGCCTGCGAAAATCTTGTTGATCGTGCCAAAGGATACGGAGTGACCGGAAGGGAGGTCGACGCCACCAATCTGCTGGAGTGTCTGGCTGTCGTGCATGATGCGGTCAAATCGGCACGGTCCGGAGGAGGTCCGCAGATGGTTGTCGGTAAACTTCTTCGGCTATGCGGACATGGCGAGCATGATGACGGATCTTACGTTGCCTCCGAATTGAAGAGCTCCAAGTTGGGACGCGATTGTCTGGAGATTGGAATCGGGCAGCTTATCGAAGAGGGCTTGGTGACTTCTGATGAGGTTTCGCTTTGGCAGAAGGAAGCTGCTGAAGAGGTCCAGGAAGCCGTGGCTCAAGCTCAAATCGATCCTCGTCCGGATCCTTATCGGGATGACTGGCGCGCATTTTCATCGAAAGGAATCAACTCATGAGTGTCACCTATATCGATGCCATCCATCAGGCCCAGCGGGAGTTGCTCGGTGAGCGGAAGGATGTATTTCTATATGGTCAGGATATCGGCGGTTTTGGCGGGGCTTTCAAGGCGACCAAGGGATTGCAGGATGAGTTTCCCGACCGGGTGATGGACTCTCCCATTAGTGAAGATGCCATGGTTGGGATGGCGATTGGTGCTGCGATCAGCGGTATGCGTCCAATTGTCGAGATGCAATTCGCGGATTTTTCCTCGATCGCCTTCAACCAAATTGCGAATCATGCCGGCACGCACTATTATCGTACGGGAGTTCCCGTACCAATTACGGTGAGGTTGCCGTGTGGCGGAACTCCGGGGTCGGGCCCATTTCACAGCCAAATGGTTGAAACCCTTTATGCCCACTATCCTGGCATTATCGTGGCGACTCCAGCGACAGTTTCCGACGCTTACCATTTGCTCAAGGAGGCGGTCGAAATCGACGATCCCGTTGTTTTCTGCGAACACAAGTTTCTCTATCGTTGGCTAAAGACTCCCCGGATTGATCCCGAGCCGCTTCCTCTTGGCGTGGCCCGGATTACCCGGCCGGGCAAGCATGCCACGGTGGTCACTTACAGCGCGATGGTTCATGAAGCGGTGAGAGCTGCCGACCGACTTGCCAAGGAAGGTTGGGAGATCGAAGTGGTGGATTTACGCTCAGTGAAACCTCTTGATATGGACACGGTGATCGCTTCTGTCGCGAGAACTGGTCGGCTTCTGGCCCTGGGCGAAGCCTTTCCCTGGGGAGGGGTCACAGCCGAGGTGGTCTCAAGGGTTGTCGCCGAAGGATTCCATCTCCTCGATGCACCACCCCTTCGGTTAAATGCCAAGGATACTCCTATTCCTTATCACCCCGACCTTTGGGCTGCCCATCGCCCCACGCCGGAATCCATTATGGAAAAACTCCGCGAACTCCTTAATCTCTAGCAAGCATGCCACAGGTTCCTATCATTATGCCTCAACTCGGTGAGTCCATCGCCGAGGCCAGAATCATTCGCTTGAATATCTCGGTTGGAGATTCGGTTGTCGCAGATCAGGAAATTATCGAGGTCGAAACCAACAAGGCGACGATGGGAGTCACCACTCTTTGCGGAGGAACAGTAACTGAAATTCGCGCCGAAGAAGGCGTCGATTATGCTGTGGGTAGCTTGCTTGGAATCCTGGAAGCGACCGAAGATGAAATCGCGCGAACCGGAGCACCCACGATGGGAGAACAGTCCGATCCGGAGATCTCTGACGATAGCGAAGAAGAAAATCTGCACTTCCGTCAGACCGAGCAGAGCTACGAGGAACCCAAACTGGTCGAACCCAGTGTGCGTGGGCTCCCGGTGCCAGCGGGGATGAAGGGTGCGCACTATATCTCACCACGAATGCGTGCCCGCATGGATGAGCTTGGCCTTCGTGAGGCGGACATCTCGGCAATTGCGGGAAGCGGCGCTGGCGGGCGGGTGACGGTTGAGGATCTGGAGCAGTTTTTGGAGTATATCTCCGATTGGCCCGAAAGCACGGCCTCGCCCATGCGTCTTGCGGTTGCTGATGCGATGAGACGGAGTTGGTCACGGCCACTGGCCTCGGTGGGTCTTCCCATTGTTCTCGACCCGGTTCTTGAGCATCGTTCCCGACAGACCCCGAAGCCCGGTTTGACACTTTACGTTTTGCGAGCCTTTGCGATTGCTCTTTCAGAACAACCGGCAACGGCAGGGTTCCTGATTGGAGAGAAAGTGGTTCATCCTCGGGCTTACGATATCGGCGTTGCGGTGCAAGTGGAGGATGGTGTGGTTGTCTCTGTGTTGCGAAATGTGGACCAACATCGTGTTTCCGAATTGGCCGAGGAATATGGTCAATTGGTCGAACAGGCCCGGGATCGAAAATTGAGTCCGGAGCAAGCGCAAGGAGGGATCGCGACAGTCACCAATTTTGGAACCTTTGGCTTAAAGTGGGGTACTCCCATCCCTCTCCCGAACGAAACTTTGATCTTGGGACTAGCCGCGGGTATCAAGCAGCCACGCTGGAGTGACGAGGTCGGCGCATTCGTTCCGGTTACGGAGACCGAATTATGCCTCACCTTCGACCACCGGGTCGTTGATGGTGGCGGCGCCGGACTTTTGCTCCAACGAATTGGAGCCCTTCTTCAATCTCCCGAAGATCTCTAAAATCTCAG
The DNA here is from genome assembly GCA_965657795.1 of Akkermansiaceae bacterium. Classification (GTDB taxonomy): domain Bacteria; phylum Verrucomicrobiota; class Verrucomicrobiia; order Verrucomicrobiales; family Akkermansiaceae; genus SW10. The sequence continues at coordinate 8,445 of CBFHQJ010000114.1, read as the reverse complement.
TCTTACCCTTAACGAGGTAAAGCGATGATGCCAGTAATGCGATGATGGCCATTGCAGCCAGCGGTCCGTGGTCGGCGAAGCCAATAAAGAAGAGGTGGCTGGCAAGCGCTCCTGCCATTGTGCCAACAACCAGAAGTGCCCCGATCCAGCTTTGTTTTGGAATGAGCAGAAGCACCACGGTTATGAGTTCCACGATTCCGGTGCCCACTCGCAGGACGCCTTCCAGCTCCGGCTTACCGAATGCCTTGGTCGCTAGATCGCTAAAGAGGGCTACAGATTCGGCAGCTCCTGAAAATTTGAAGAAGGAGGGTCTGGCCAATCAGGATGGCGGGAACGAGGCGAAGAGTCCAAGCAAGTTTTGCATTCATGCTCCTTAGAGCATTCCGAGCTACGATCTATTCCGAAATATTTTCACCGAGAATCTCTTTGAGGATGTCGGCGATTTCGGCAAGCCGTCCTGTTCCCTGATATCCGCAAGCAAGATCCCCTTCGGCCGGGTCGACGAATCTCACTCCGTCTTCCTTCAACTGAGCAAGGTTTCTTTGAGTGGCGGGGTGATGCCACATCTTGCCATTCATGGCCGGAGCGATGAATTTCGGCGTCTCGGAAGGAAGTGCCAGATAGATCGCCGAAAGGGGATCGGGCGCGAGGCCGTGGGCAAACTGTCCGAGAGTGTCGGCGCATGCGGGAGCAACCAGAAAGAGGTCGGCGTTGTCAGCGAGTTCAATGTGCCCTGGTTTCGAGGAGTTCTTTTCGTCTTCGAGGGAAACGAGAACCGGTTGTCTAGAGAGCACTTGTAAGGTGAGAGGCGTGATGAATTCGGTGGCTGCCCGCGTCATGACGACATGGATCTCGTGGCCCAGCTTGGTCAATTGACTGGTTAGATCTGCTGCTTTGTAGGCGGCGATGGAGCCGGTGATGCCAAGTACGATATTCATTGGAGTCGGGAAACGCGGAGTCGCTCTGCGATGATGAGGGACTTGAAATTAAGATAGTCTTCTTCACGCGTCGCAGAGATGAGACGGTAGGAATATTCAGGCCAATGCTTCATCTCCTCGAGAGCATTTTTCATTCGAAGTGCGATGACTTCTTCGGCATCGGTGCCACGACCAGTGAGGCGGGCGCGAAGTTCTTCTTCGCTGGGAGGCATCACGAAGAGATCGATCATGGCTGTCTTGATCTGGGAGTCCGGGCAGGATCGGACCTGATTAGCTCCTTGCACGTCGATATCCATCACGACATCGGTTCCTTTGGCAAGATAGTCGAGGACTTCGGACTTGAGAGTGCCATAATAGTTTCCGTGGACTTCGGCATGTTCCAGGAATTCGCCGGCATCAATCCGCGATTTGAAGTCATCTTTCGAAAGGAAATGGTAATCCTTGCCGTCGATCTCCCCCTCGCGAGGCGCGCGGGTGGTGCAGGAAATCGAATAATGAGCCTCGTCTTCGTCTGCCAAACGACGACAAAGCGTCGTCTTTCCAGAGCCCGATGGGCCCGAAACCAATAAGAGTATCCCGGTCCGAGAAGTCACGGAGGGAAATTAGGCTGACAATCGGTCTTCGTAAAGACGCATGAGCATTTCCCTTGATAGGGGCACTTAGTAACCAAATCTCTCCTGCATTTGTTTCGGGAGGGTTAACACCCAATTCTCAGCTTCTTCAGGATTCTGCTCCTTCCACTCGGCAGCTACAAATCCCGCCGCAAAGACCCGGAGACCCTCGTGCGGCAAACTCATGGTCCATTTCGAGGCGTTGGCTGGCTCGTTTTTCGCAAATTCCTTTGCTGTCTCTTTGATCAAAAATCGAATTGGAACGTTCGCAACAAAGTTTTCGGAAGCAAGAATCCGAGACACCAGCGAAGCTCTCATGCGCCAAGGAAGCTGATTTGTATCGATCGTCGTGAAGAGTTTAAGGGCATTGTCCGGCGTGAGAGCTTTAATTTCGTTATGAAAGCTTTGCATTTCCGGGCCGGTCCATTCCTCCATGTCCAAGCTTCGCCCTCCATGACGATAGGCCTCGATTTCGGAAAGTTTCCTAATATTGGAGAGAGTAGGGGCTTTGGAACGCTTGGCATCTTCCTTTTTTAATTCCCGGAACTCTTTGAGCGCAACCAAGGCCTCTGAATTCACTTCGGGCGGGAGGGATAGAACCCACTCTCTGAGACTTTCGGGATTACGGGATCTAATGACCGCCCAAGTTGCCAACTCTGACTTGGTCTGTTTGCTGAGCCAATGCGCTTTTTCAAGAAGCGCCCTCATCGCGGGAATATCTCGTCGATCAACCCAATAGGGTTCATTTCCAAGACGTTTTTGAAGATTTCGGAGTTCTCCGTTGGAAAGAGCGGGGTGCTCCTCAGCACTCAACCATCGCATGGCGTCGCCTCTGGCAAAGCAATAACTCTCAAGAAATTTCCTTTTCCAATTTTTGGGCATCCGGTCGAGTAGATCGTAGATTACTTCTCCGGAGTTAAATTCGTGGAAGATGGGAATGTGTCCAAGGTAAGAAATTTCGGGTATTCCAACGAATGGATTAGCTTCGTAGCGGTTCTGGGTCTCGACAACCCAATCGAAGTCAAAATGCATTCTAGCCCAGGCGAGAATCGCGAGTAAGTCAGTCTTCTTGGCTTCGTCTTTAAGAGTAAGAGCATAAGCAAGAAAGCTTTCGCGGTCCTTTGCCGCAAGGGTGGCAAAAAACTCCCTGGGGTTTGTGAGGACCTCTTGAGCATGATTTTCAAAGAGAGCCAGCGCAGCTCCAGTGTCCTTTCCAGCCACTGCGTAAAGCAAGTGTTCCCAGAGATCTTTCCGACTGCTTTCTATGACAAAAGCGGTTGCAGCTTGCGGGGCCCTTCGCCACCAAGTTTCCAGTCCCGTAATGGACTCACCTGAGCAATGCTTCACCTGAAAGCGAACCAGCGCTTCGGGATCCATCACCTCCCATCGGTCTTTAATGATTCCTCGTATGAGTTGAACCTCTTGTGATTGCAGGTGGGTCAGTCGATAGTCAGTCAGCCACTCAGGGAACTCTTTCTTTTGCGCTTTGCTCGCCTGCTCAACGAGTTTCGGAAAACGAGAGCCTCCTAGCGTTTCTTCGGGACTAGCCAGACTGAAAAATTTATGAATCTCCGAGTGATTCTCTTTGGCATATTCGATCGCCGCCAAGATCTTACGTTTTTTGGTGCCTGTCGGGAGTCGATTGACCATTCCCTTAATTTCATCGGGAAACTTCTGCGCCAAAATTCCGATGTAATAGTAATTCAGAGTGATATCCTCTTGTTCGAAAAGATCTGACAGAGCTTCCTTGGAGCGGAAGTCTAGCCATCGGGAAAGTGCGAAACTTTCTGTGTCAGAGCGTGATGAATGCCACCAATCGACATGATCTAGTGCCGTCCAAGTCGGAGTCGCTGACTTCCAGTCAAACGGGGAGGATTGCTCAGCGAGTGAGATCGCTTTTTCCGGGGAGTGTTTGGCCCAGCCGAGGGTGATCGCTGATGTCGCGGAGGAAGTTCGAAATTCACCTTCTGTCTGGACCAACTGAACCACTTCATCCGGACGTTCGCTTGCAAAACCCGAAAGGAAATTGTGGGCCGGCTGGTCGCCTGAGAGTTTGTCCTAAATCGAACTCACTTCTGTTGCCTTTCTCCCTACCTGGGCAGCCAGTCGCCCTCTAAGCCACCAGGCCTGATCCTCTTCGTCTTCGCTGAGGGTGAGATTCAAGAAGGCCTCGGGCGCAATTTTTAACCATTGCTGCATCACGAGGAATCTGAACTTGTCTGTCTTGCGATATTTCTTCCATAGCTCCGGAAGATCGCTGGCAGGAGCGGTCCGGATCTCCTTGATTTGCTCAAGCGTTGCGGCCTGAATCGATGGTGCGAGGAAAAGAAGGAGGGAAATGAGAAAGGACAGGCGTTTCCAAGGCATGGCAGGTGAGGTTACCTCAGCACATCCGGGAATTTACGTCGAATTTCCCCAGTTTGGGGCTGACCTTGGAGTGACATTGGCTAACTTGGAGGCATGCCGACGGTTGAAGTGATGCCCGAAACTCTTGCCAGCCAGGTGGCGGCGGGTGAGGTGATCGAGCGCCCGGCCAGTGTCATTAAAGAGTTGGTGGAAAACGCCATCGATGCTGGAGCGAAGAAGATAGAGGTCGAGATTCAACGTGGCGGCATTGCGATGCTCCGGGTCCGGGACGATGGCTGTGGTATGAGCCCGCAGGACGCGGCGAAATCATTGGAACGTCATGCCACAAGTAAACTTCGAACCTCTGAAGATTTGAATGGAATTGCCACCCTGGGATTTCGCGGCGAAGCCTTGCCCAGTATCGCGAGTGTCGCGCGCTTCACCATGATGAGTCGCGAGGCGGACTCGGTTGAGGGAACCGAAATCAGGGTGGATGGCGGCAAGATGAGCGAGCCAAAAGCCAGCGGTTGTCCCGTGGGGACAAGCATTGAAGTACGAGATCTTTTTTACAACGTTCCCGCCCGTAAAAAATTTTTGAAAGCGGAATCAACGGAAGCGGCGCACATTGATCATCAGATTCGGCTTCATGCCTTGTGTACTCCCGGTATTGGCTGGGTACTTCGGAAGGATGGACGGGTGTCCTTGGATCTCCCTGCCACTTCGGATCGTCGGGTGCGGATTGAAGCGATGAGCGGCGGGGAGTCCGGAAAGGCTTTGATTGCTGTTCCTCGACATGAGCGCCGGGGCATGGTCATCGAAGGTGCAATGCTTCCGGCAGCCTTTGCACGGAAGGGGCGCAAGCATCAGTATGTCTTTCTGAATGGTCGACCGGTTGAAGACAATACTATTTCGAGAGCCATCCGTGAGGCGTTCAAAGGAGGTTTACAGGAGGGACTTCAACCGGCGGCGTGGCTTTGGATTCAGATGGATCCGGCTTTGGTTGATGTGAATGTCCACCCGGCAAAACGTGAGGTGCGCTTCGCGGAGCCAGCTCAGGTCCGGATCGCAATTCTTGATGCGATTGAGGAGGCCTTGCGACCGGAGGATGTTGCGGCACCTGTGAGAGCGGTTGAGCCTCGTCCTCCACTTCAGTTGGATGTGGTGGGAGGATCGCAACAGGTCGTTCGTGAGCATGAAGTGGCGTTGACTCCTTCTTCTCCGGTTGTAAATCCTCCTGCGTGGCATCACGAGGAACAGAAGGAGCTTGAGGTTGTTCCGGAGGAGGTTTCGAAGTCGCCTGACTTTCGGATCATTGGTGCCGTTTCTGATCGCTATGCCTTGCTCGAGGGAGAGGAAGGCTTGGTTTTGCTCGAGCCCAAGGCGGCCCGCGAGCGGATCTTTTATGAGCGTTTGATTGAGGGAGATGAGGAAATTGAGTCCCAGGGATTGTTGGTTCCGGTGCTTTTAGAACTGGATGCGCGCGATGTTGATTTGCTGATGAGGCATCGCGAGCACTTTGATCAGGCTGGTTTCACCTTGGAGTCTTTTGGTGGGCAGACGGTGACAATTTCAGCGGCCCCGGGCTTTTTAAATGGCGGAGATGTGAAGCGATCGCTTATCGATTTGGTGGACGCGGTGATTGATCGTGATGGTAGTTCTCGCGTCAAGAGGCTCGCATACGAGGGCTTTGCTTCCAAGGTCTCCTATGTGGCAGCACGACAAGACGGTTGGAGCGTGTCGTCGTTGCCGGGCTTGTTGGATGATCTTTTCAAATGTGATTTGCCGTATTGTGATCCGGCAGGCCGACCAACCTTGGTGCAGATCTCATTTCAGGAACTCGATCGTAAATTTGGAAAGAGCTGATGTCGGTTTGTGTTGTAGTTCGATGCGTGGAAGAAGCCATGCTCATGAAAGCCTTCGGCTTGAGGGTTTCGGGTGCTTTGGAAGAGGAACTCGAACTTTGGATCGCGCTTCCAGAGGCGGCGGAAGAGGCCTTGATATCGGAACTTGAAGGCTTGGCTGTCGCGAAGGTCCGTGATTTTTCAGGCGTGGACCGGAGGCGCCAGGTTCTCGATGCCGCCAAGAAGGAGTGGCCGAGACTGTTGGTCGTCGGGAAGTAGGCGGGTGTTAAAAGTGAGGATGTCAACCTCCGTTTCTCGACAGATATTTTTGAGAAAGTTGGCTGTCAGGTTCTTGTTGTCAGAGTGAGTGATGACCTCGCAACGGCGGGCCAGCGAATTCTCGTGCCGTGCGCCGGGGGAAGACATTCGCGACGGGCGCTCAAGCTGGCGAAAGCGATCTCGGAGGACGGGACAGTGGCTTTTCAGGTTCGACCTGAGGCAGATGAACTTTCGGAAGAACTCGGTCATCAGCATCTCCGGCGGATTGTGAAACGAGCCAGCTTGAATCCTGAGGATGTCTTAACCCGGGTTCGCCTGGGAGAAAATTTCACCGAGCTGCTGGGCGAGGAGATGAAGGACGAAACTTACGGGGCACTTTTGGTCGGAGCGAGTAATTCCAGCACGCTTCGGAGGAAGCTTTTTGGGACTTTACCGGAAAGGCTGTTGAACCGCGAGAGAGGCTTGACTGTTGGCGTTCTCAGGGCTGAGCGAAGCAAGGGGCATCGATTCCGTGAGTTCGTGGGCCGGATGATTCACCTGACAGTTCCTCAGCTCAATCGCAATGAGCGGCTTACCTTGTTTGACGAGGTGGAGTCGAAGTCCCGATGGAATTTTGACTTCGCGGCATTGATGATGCTGGCCACGGCGATCGCTGGAATGGGGTTGCTGGCGAACTCGGGAGCGGTCGTGATCGGAGCGATGCTGGTAGCTCCCTTGATGATGCCTTTGATCGGAACCGGGCTCTCTCTTGTTCAAGGAAACTGGCCACTGGGGCGACAAGCGATGGGGTGGTGGGTCGAGGTTTCTGTTTTGCCTTTGCCTTGAGTGTGGCTTTGGGATTTCTGGCCCGTTGGCTGAATCTTGGAATGACCGATCAATTGAGAATGCGCGGGGAACCGAACTCGCTGGATCTCGGAATTGCCTTCGTGTCAGGGATCGCGGCTTCTTACTGTATCGCACGACCCAAACTAAGCGGAGCGCTGGCCGGAGTGGCGATTGCGGCTGCTCTGGTGCCACCGATCGCGACGGTGGGAATAGGACTAGCACTCGGGCAGACTGAAGTTGCGCTGGGGGCAGCTCTGCTTTTCGGAACAAACATTGTAGCGATTGTTTTGGGGGCAGGCTTAAATTTCATGCTCGCCGGGATCTCGGGAATCCACAAAGCCGGGGCTTGGGGGCGCCGGAGTTTGATTACTTTAATTTTGGTCTGTCTCGGGCTCGCAGTTCCGCTCACTTCAGTCCTTCTCTCGCGGCTCTCAAGGAGCGTGGGGCTGGAATCGGCCATCGAGAGCAAACTACCCGAAGGCGTCAAACTAGTCTCTGTGAGTCGACTGCGGGGAGGCGGATTCGAGGTCGAAGTTGAAAGCGAGAAGGCAGTTAAGGAAGGACTCGCTTCGGAGATCGCAGAAACGATCGAGGAGATCGAGGGCGGGAAGGAATCGGTAAAACTCAGGACTGAGTTGATTCAGCGGTCCCAACCCGGCGAGTAAGCGTTACTTTACGAAGATGGAGCGGAAGATCACCGAAACGAGGAAGATCGCAGCCAGAGTCGCGGCGATACTTGCACCGGCTCCAGGGAGGTCGAAGTAAATGTTCAGGTAGAGGCCAAGAGCCGAACCCGCAGCGCCGACAAATCCACTCAATGGAAAGAGAGTTTCTGGGCTTGAAATGTAGGGCCTAACAATCGCGGCAGGGGTTACGATCATCCCGATAGCCAGGATGCAACCCACCGCCTGCAAGGTCGTGACGAGGACAAGAATCAAGATGGCAAAAGAAGCATACTCAAGGAGGCGGGTGCGAATTCCCAAACTGGCTGCGACCTCGGGATCGTAAAGATTGATCACGACCGCACGGCGAAAGAGAGAGAGCAAGGCGACTGCGACAATCCCCACGGCGAAGCTCATCCAGAGATCGAAATCCGAAAGTCCGAGGATGTTTCCAAGAAGCCAGTTTTCGAGGTCTTGATTCGATCCAAGTTTGAGGAGCACCATAATCCCAACCGCAAATGCTCCGGTGTAAAGAACGGCTAGGACGGTGTCGTCGCTAATCTTGGTGACGCGTGATAAAAGGACGGTCAGGACACCGATGATCACGGCGGCGATGACGGCCCCGAAGAAGGCGCTCAGAACCCCCAGCCCGACAAAGTAAGCGGCGAGAGCGACACCGGGAAGTAAGCTGTGGCTTAAGGCGGTTAGCTTCAGGGGGCTGCGGTGCAGGAGAACGAAAGCACTGGCATAGCCGTTGACGAACCCGATGATTAGGGTCGCCAGAATCGCCCTTTGATAGAGGGGGATTTCAAAGAGATCGTTCATGGGCGTGCGGGTGGCAGGAATGGAGGGTTTGCTTCACAACATCGCTTTCCATGACCTTGGTAGCCTTACCAAACTCAACCTGCCTTTGGTCGAGCACGAGAGCGTGGGTGAAAATCTG
>CBFHQJ010000113.1:0-14746 GCA_965657795.1 Akkermansiaceae bacterium | reverse complement strand
TGGTGATTGAACCAGAAGCCTCTACCGCCCCTGGCATTTTCACCACCCCGAATTGCGTTAGGTTCTTGAATCCAAGGAATGATTCATTTGGAATACGATCTAGGTAGAAGTCTCAGGAATTTAAACAAGCGGGAAAGGAAACTGGAGGTTTGAGGTTTTTAGATATCTATTGGATTTCAGTTTGTTTGATCCAAAAGCGAGTTTCTTAGGATTTGCGCGGGGTGGAGTGCGGTGCGTTTGGTGCCGTCGTGGATTTGGTGCCGGCAGGAGGTTCCGGGGGCTGCAATGAGGTCGTTTTTTCCAGCTTCGCGGACGGCGGGGAATAGGACGAGTTCGCCAATTTGGTTGGAGACTTCGAAGTGTTCTTGTTCGTAGCCGAAGGATCCGGCCATGCCGCAGCAGCCGCTGGGGATTACTTTGACGGTGTAGTTTGTCGGGAGGGAAAGGGCGGTTTCGGAGGCGGTGGTTCCGGTGAGAGCTTTTTGGAAACAATGGCCGTGGAGATGGATTGTCTTATCTTCGGTCGTAAATGAAGCGGACGAGATCCGGCCGGTTTTAATCTCGCGGGCCAGGAACTCCTCTAGCATGAGGCAGTTTGGTGAGATGGTCTTGGCGGAATCGTCATCGCAGAGATCCAGCGCCTCGTCGCGGAAGGTGAGGATGGCGCTGGGTTCGAGTCCGACGAGCGGGGTTTCTTCGGTGATTTTGTTGCGGAGGAGGATCAGGTTGTCGTTGATGATCTCTTTCGCTTTGCGGACGAAGCCTTTGGAAAGATGGGTGCGGGCGCTTTCGCGGTGTTTGGGAATTTCGACGGCGTAACCGAGATGCTCGAGAAGTTCGATGGCGGCGATTCCGGCAGCGGTGTCATTGTAGTTGGTGAATTCGTCGTTGAAGAAATAGACCTTGCCGGAGGTGCCGGCGTTTGAGTGAGGAGTGTGATTTTTGAACCAACGTTCAAGTGGTTGTTTGGGAAGGAGTGGGATGGTGCGGTCGGGGTGGAAGCCCGTGAGCTTGTTGAGAGTGCGCCGGATGGGAGTCTTTCCAAAAAGGAAGTTCCAGGCCAAGGGAGCATATGAGGCGATCTTCTGGGAAGTGGTGAAGTTGGCGATGAGTTTGGAACGCAGTGATGCGCCATTGGCATCGTAGTCCTGTTGCTGGAATTCGGCCTTCATTTTGGCCATATCGACGGTGGAGGGGCATTCCTTTTTACAGCCCTTGCAGGAGAGACAGAGGTCGAGGACTTCGCGGAGTTCGTCGTTGGCGAGGGGGTGTTGTCCGCTTGCATTGGTGGTGACGTTTCGCAGGGTGTTGGCTCTTGCTCGGGTGGTGTCTTTTTCGTTCCGGGTGGCCATGTAGCTGGGGCACATCGTGCCGCCTGCGAGATGGATTTTGCGGCAGTCACCGGAGCCGTTGCACATTTCGGCGGCTCCGAGGATGCCTTGGGTGGAGGACCAATCGAAGATGGTTTTGACTTCGGGTGGTTTGACGTCGGGGTCGTTGCGCATGTGGGTGTTCATGGGCGGGGTGTCGACGATTTTATTCGGATTGAAGATGCCGTGAGGATCCCAGGTTCGTTTGACCTTTTTGATGAGTTGGTAGTTTTTCTCGCCAATCATCTGGGCTAGGAACTCGCCGCGGAGGCGTCCGTCGCCGTGCTCGCCGGAGAGGGAGCCTCGATATTTTTTAACGAGGGTGGCGATGGTTTGTGCCACCTCGCGGAACTGCTGGAGGCCTTCGGCGGTTTTGAGATTGAGAATGGGGCGAAGGTGGATTTCGCCGGACCCGGCGTGCGCGTAGTGGACGCATTCGAGGTCGAATCGTTCCTTCAGTTCGCGGTTGAATTCGGCGATGTATTCGGGGAGGTCGGCGACATCGACGGCGGTGTCTTCGACGACGGGGGCGGGTTTGGCGTCGCCGGGCATGTTGGACATGAGTCCGAGTCCGGCTTTGCGGAGGTCCCAGATTTTATCCGTGTCTGAGCCGAAGAGGACCGGGTAGGTATAGCCGTATCCGGCGGTGCGCATTTGTGCTTCGAGTTTGCTGGTGACGGCGATGACTTCTTCCTGTGAGTCGCCCCGGATTTCAGTGACTAGGACGGCGGCGGGTTCGCCCTCGAGGAAGAAGCGGTTGGCGCGGTGTTCGAGGCTGCGTTTGGTGCAATCGAGGATGAAGTGATCAATGAGTTCGACGGCGAAGGGGATGTGCTTGATCGCGATTTGGGTTGCGCGGAGGGCTTCATCGACAGAGTAAAATTGCGCGCACTGAAGGCCGGTGACGGGCGCCGGGAGTGGATTGCAATGGAGTTTGATCTCAGTGACCAGACAAAGGGTGCCTTCGCTGCCTGCGATGAGTTTACCGAAGTGGAAAGGCTTGTCGCTCTCTGGGTCGAAACAGGAGGCGTCCATGAGAAGATCGAGGGCGTAGCCGGTGTTGCGGCGGGGAATGGATTTTTTGGGGAATTCGCGGGTGATTTCTTCGCGGACTTCGGGTGGAAGAAGGAGGTTGCGGATTTCGCAGTAGAGTTTCGTTTCGAGGGTGTCGGCTCCGTCGCACTTGGCGGCGAATTCCTCGGTGGAAAGCGGGCCGAAGGTGGCCTTCGATCCATCGGCGAGGATGGCGGTAACTTCGAGGATGTGGTCGCGGACGCTGCCGTATTTGATGGAGTTGGATCCGCAGGAATTGTTGCCAAGCATCCCTCCGAGCATGGCCCGGTTTTGGGTGGAGGTTTCCGGGCCGAAGAGAAGGCCGTGGGGTTTTAGGGCGCGGTTGAGTTCGTTGCGAATGACTCCGGGTTGCACGCGCACCCAGCTTTCTTCGGAGTTGATTTCGAGGATGTCGGTGAAGTGTTTGGAGACATCGACAATGATGCCCTTGCCGACGACTTGTCCGGCGAGGGAGGTTCCGGCGGTGCGGGGGATGATCCCGATTTTCTGATCTGCCGCGAAGCGGACGAGTCTGACGAGATCGGCTTCGGTTTTAGGGATGGCAACCGCTTGAGGGGTCTCTTGGTAGGCCGAGGCATCGGTGGCGTAAATGCCCCGTATGAGACTGTCGGTGTGCAAGTCTCCCTCAAGGAGAGATTCGAGTTCGGAAAAGCGAGGGGTGTCTGTCGAAGCTCCCATGAGGCGGGGAGTTTGGCAAAAAAGGATAGGCCTTGGTAGGAGGGAATGCTGGAAGTTGTTTGAAAGGTGTGGAATTCTAGAGTCAATGATTCGCTGGCGAACGATCTTGGTGGCCGGCTTGCTTGCCTTTGGGGCCGGCTATTTTGCGGGCACAATCGTTTATCAGAAGCAGGGGCCGCACACTTGGTTTCGAGCGCAACAGGCACTTAAGCGTGCCAAGTGGCCCCTCGAAGAATATCAATCATTGAACGGAGAGTATCCGGATGAAGATACCGTCAATTTATGGATCGATCTGATTTGGACGCAGAAGGGCAGAGGTTCTCCGCGTTCCGATGAAGTGGAATTTGATTTGGTGGATTTGGCCTCCGAACTCAGGGTGCTTTCCCGTTGGGAGAAACCGGTTTATGTGGTTTCGGAAAGCATTCCGGGAGGGAGTGGTTTTTATAGCCCGGGTGATGACGGGGTGACCTCAAGTCATGGAAATGACGTGGACGACATCAATTCCTGGGATTCCCGTTCCAAGATTTATTACCTCAAGAAGCAGCGTTGGGAAGATCGACTTGAGTATGCTTTCTTGGGTGTCATTTCCTGCTTGGTGGTAACTTTGATGCTGATCGCCCAGCGATGGGAGCAAGTTAAAGCTACCGCCTCGAAAGTGGAATGAGTCTCGTTATTCCAAGCGGTTTTCTCGAATGAATTGAGCGGCAGCTTGTTCATCCCATTTGTTCCAACGCTCGAGGAGTTGCTTGATCCGGCGGCGTGATTTTTCAGCGGGAACGTGGTCACGGAGCCAGAGGATCCATTTGCCTGTCTCTTCGTTTTTGATCAGATGGCCGAGGTCATCCTTGGCGGGATTCCAGATAAATTCGTAATCTTCAAGTTGAAGGTTGGCTCCCTTGATGGTGTCGATGGCGGTTTGGAAGTCGGCTTCGTGGCTCTTTTGACTGAGGACGAAAGCTCTGAGATTTTTGGCAATGAAGGCTTTCGCGGCGACCGGATCCTTGAGTTCTCCCGCCATTTCGCTGACCCGGCTGATCGCTTGGACTCGCTCATCCGAGGTAAGGTTGCAGGATTGAAGGATGTTGGGAAACCATGCATGTGGTTCTTCGGAAAATTCGGAGATAAAATCGAAAGTTTGGAGTGGATCAGTTTGGGCGATCTTGGGTGCAAATTGCCTAATGGCTGACACGGCGATGTTGTCGGATAGGGAGTGGTGCGATTTTTTCATCCATTAGAGAACCTCATCCGGGTCTTTGTGGATCCAAGTTCCCAAGGTGTTTCGAATGACAGTCCTGTAGCTGGATCGGAGGAGTTCCTGGGCATCTGGCCAGGCCGCGAGATGGTTGAGCATTTTCCCGGGGTTGATTGTGCCCCAGCGGGCCATGACAAAGGTGAGGAGTTTTTCGTGTGCCTGGTAGTGGAGCCCCGGTTCTTCTTTGATGAGGTTGAGGAGTTCTTTCAACTCCTCCTGACTCAGGCTCATGACTCCTTCAATAGCGTTGATGATACGATTGCGGTCTTCGAGATCAAGCTGGAGAAGGGCGTGTTCGCGGAAAATGTGCTTGAAGTCAGAGCCAACGGAGATGAAGTCCCGGGCGATCCGATTAAGGCTCTCGTCGGGGGCTTTTGGAGTGATTCTTTTCGAGAGTGGGGCAGGGTTGTCAGGGTTTTGGTTTTGCTCTGTGAGTTGTTGGCGAAGGAGCTTTTGGTGAGCTTGCAGGTCGTTCTCCTTTTGATTGGCATTCCATCCGAGAAGGATGAAGGCGAGGACGAGGACGATCGTGAAAAGCAATGGAATCCGAATGGTATTTCTGAATTTCATTTTGGCCGGACGGTGGGTTGAAGTTCAGATTGGAGCCACAAGCGGAGGGCTTCGGGTTCGCGTTTGGGCTCTTTAGGCAAATGGAGGCTCTTGCCTCCGACCACGTCATTGATGCAAAGTTCCAACTCGGATTGAGAGGGCTTTATTTTCAAAAGGTAATCGTAAAGGGGTTCCATGGTCAGTGGCCCGGGGTGCTGGTTTTCCCACCCTTTTAGGCTTCGTTGAAGATTGTAGATGGCAGCAGGTCGATCTTGTTCACCCAACCAAGTGAGAGGGGAGGAGATCTTTGCTTTTTTATCGTCAGGGAGGAGGCGGGTGAGTTCGGCGTAGCGGAAGGCGAGATTGTGGTCGGCAAAGTCTTTGGTTTCCCAACAGCTGCCAAAGGAGTCGTAGTTCTGGAAGAACGCATCGCGTTGGGGTTCGGGGATGTCTTTGAAACGGCTGAGCGCAATGGGAAAATCGGACACGACAAGCGAACTAATGAGGCTGTGATTGAGTTTTTGATAGTTTCCCGCGTCGAAAGTTGCTGTGGGTTGGGAGTCAAACCAAGCGAGTGCCATACAAGGTGATGTTTTAGCCCAGCGTCCCAAGGCGTAGGTGCGAAGGGATTGCCAGATGGGCGCGGTGGTGGAGTTTTGGCTGGGCTGGAGAAGGATGTGCTTGGGGTCTTTCTTGAGGAGAATTCTCAGGAGGCGATGGGTGAGGGCGATGATGACCTGTTCCTCAAGGTCGCTTTTTTCGAGGGCTGTCAACCCTTCTTTCAGTTCATCGAGTGAAAGTCTTCGGATTTGTTCTTCAAGTTTGAAGCTAGAAGTGAAGATCCCTGTTCCGGCCTGGTCGGTGGTGAGTTCTTTCGCGACGAGGGACCAATCGATCTCTCGGTAGTCGAGGGCGGTTCGGCGTCTTGGTTTTTGACCGGGGGTGCTTTTGGGTCGTGAGGTGGAAAGTAAGCGACTGAAACACCGCCCTCGTTGAGGTCTCGCGGTTTAGTTGCGGGTCGTCATCTTCAATGGATGCCGAAAACCAAATCCACCAAGCTGTGGCCGCTTGCTGACGCGATGTTCGTCGAGGTTGAAATCACTCATCCCAGGGAACGCCAGATGCACCTCATCTTCCAAAATGGCGTGCGCCTCGTCCTCGGAGACGATAGCCAACTCCCGCTTGCTGCCGCGCTCATCGTCCAACTCCGCAAGCTCGAACGAACTCACCAAGGAGGTCAGTCATGATGGGGCTCACCAGCCATTTGCGGATTTTCCTCTGCCTGGAACCCTGCGACATGCGCAAGTCATACAATGGTCTCGTCGCCCTCGCGGACCAACTCGCTAAAGACGGACTCAAGTCCGGAGCCCTCTTCCTCTTCACCAACAAACGACGCAACCGCTTCCAGGCTCTCTATTACGATCACACCGGAGTCTGCATTTTAAAAAAGCGCCTCGAGGTCGGCACCTTCTCATGGCCCGCTGCCTCGAAACCCAATCAGCAAAAGATCACCCTCAGTCCGGAAGCGCTCAACTTGCTCTTCGATGGTGTCGATCTCCGGAACGGGACGATGCGTCCGTGGTACGAGAGAGACTAGAGTTCAGTGAAAAAAGGAACCTGAATTGGCCTCTGATCTGCTTTACCTTAACCCATCAAGACACCCGACGAAAAAGACCGAATCATCGAAGAGCAGGCTGCGCGAATCCTGGTTCTTGAGCAGAAGGTCGATGCTCTTCTTAAGATCCTCTACGGTGTTAAGAGTGAAAAAATTGATCCCGCCCAACTCCAGCTTCTCCTCGAAGGACTAGAGCCGGAAAAGCCCAACGCCCCCTCTGGAAATGTGACCAACGAACCGGAGGGGGCAGACGAAGCAAAACCCGAAAACCAAGAGGCCAAAAAGACCAAGAGTAAGAATCACAGCCGCCTCAAAGGCTGGGAACAACTCGAAGTCATCGAAGAAACTCTCCTCCCCGAAGGCTACGAGCAACACCAAGACCAGCTCGAACTCATTGGCCAAGAGGTCACCGAACTCCTCGACTACGAACCCGCCCGCCTCATCAAGCGACGCTTCATTCGTCCAAAGTTCCGCCGCAAAGACGATCGTCACCAAGCCCCGCTGGTCGCACCGGCACCCGCCAGTCCACTCCCCGGGGGCGTGCCCACCTTCAGCCTTACCGCCCAGCTCATCATCTCCAAATTTGCCGACCACCTTCCCATCCACCGGCAGCAAACCATCCTCCAACGACTCGGCCTTCACGCACCCCGCGATACCCTCAACCATTGGTCACTTCAAAGCCTCGAACTCCTCCGTCCTATCGCCGAAGCGATCCACCAAGAATGCCTCGGTCAAGACTACCTCCAAGTCGACGAAAGTCCCATCAAAGAACTCGCCCCCGGTACTGGCAAAACCCACACCGGATACGTTTGGGCGTTTTATGATCCGTCCCTGCAAGGCAGCGTAAGCTACCGTTGGCAAAACGGCAGGAGCCGTGCCGACTTCGAAGCGGCCCTCGGCGACCACAACGGCGACTGGCACGGCACCTTTCAGGCCGACGGCTTCAGCGTCTACCCCTCCTATCAAAAACTTCACCCCGAAAACATCACACTCGGCGGGTGCCTTACCCATATTCGGCGCGGCTTCAGCAAAGCCCTCGACGCCGGAGAACGAGACGCCGCCCGTATCATCCGACTCATCGCCTATCTCTACCAAATCGAAGAGCAACTCCGCCGCCAGCAATCCGGCCCCGCCTTAAGAGAAGCCATCCGGGCCAGCCACTGCGCACCCCGTCTACGACTCATCAAAAAATACCTCGAGCGGATCAGATCCCGGCACCTCCCGCAAAGCCTCCTGGGCCAAGCCATCACCTACGCGCTCAACCAATGGCCTCGCCTCAAAGTCTACCTTCAAGACGGGCGTGTGGAGATAGATAACAACCTCATCGAAAACTCCATCCGCCCGCTCAAACTGGGCGCGAAGAACTACATGTTCTTCGGATCACGACGCGGAGGCGAACTGGCCTGCGTTGCCTACACCCTGATTGAGAACTGCAAGCGTCATAGTCTGGACCTGCGAAGATATCTGATCGAAGCAATGCGGATACTCATCGAGCACGGCCCAGGGCGAGCCTCCGAGCTCACCCCCGCCGCCATATCCCAAGCCAGGCGCACTGCCAAAGCGAGCTGACCTGCGCCCTCGCAACCCTGAAAATGATGCACCGCCCCAAGGGGGGGACGTTTCCTACGCTTACGGTGGAAAGGTCGAGCTGGAGGGGCAGTTCCGCGGATTGGTTCCTGAGGATTGAGATCCGGTGCTGCTTCCATCCAAGCAACGCGCCGCCGCCGATAAGAACGAAGAGAGGGAGATGGAATGATATGGACTTCAATTTTTTAAAATGATGATGGGTCGAGTTGTTGGGAGTCTGCTCGAGGAGGGAAGAGTTTGGGTAAACGTTTGGTAAAAATGGGAGCGAAAGAGAAGGGTTCCCCGGTGACGTGCGCATGGTGTAACAGAGGAAGAAATTCTTTCTTGGTGTTCGAGATTGGAAAAGCAGGGTTGAGCTTTGCCCGGTCTGTGCAGCAGATCCTGGGGAGAACGGTGTTGAGGTGGCGGGGCACTCTCACTCTTTTGTTTCAGGAGAGTGGTGAGAATTCACTCGGGAATATCCAGGCCCAGTCTGAGGTAGGCTGTGTCGAAGACGCCGGGGATTTGAAGGATGACTTCCTCAAGGCTGCCTTGGGGAGTGACCGTGAAGTCTTCCGACGGAGGGTTGAAGGGATCCCACGAAATGAGGTCGCTGCTGGCTTCGAAAATGAGGTCGTCGAGCGATGCGGCCGGGTTCTTTGAAAAGGTGAAAAATGAATTCAGGCCATCAGCTGAGATCGAGGATTTGATGACAATTGCAGGTCCTTTTTGAAGGGGTGGAAGGCCGAAGAAAAACTCCTGGATATTGGGAATGCCATCGAGATCCGGATCTTGTTCCGGGGCGTCGAAATTTTCTGGAAGTTGCTCGGTGGATGCCCAGGCTTGATAAGGGGAAATGCGAGTGAGAGTGATGCGATTCACGATCCATCTGTCGCTGGCTCCTCCAAGGTCATCGAAGGTGAGGTCAAGCGTTCCATCGGTGACCTCGATGGCGAAGGAGGTTTCGACGAATTCGTTGGCGGCAATGCTGATGTTGTCTCTTTGAAGAATTCCTTCTGCGGAGATGGTGAGATTGTCGCGGGGGTCTGTTTCGTCGCCTTGGAGGATGGCGACTTGCCAGGTGCCATTTGTGATAAGATGGCTCCAGGTTCGCGGATCGGTGGAGAAGAGGTAGTCTCGATTAATCGGGTCCGGGCCTCCGCGGTCGCGAGATGAGACAGAGTCGGACCAAGTGATATTGCCCTGGGTAAGGGGAGAGATGCGAATGTGATCGGGAGCGACGGGGCTGTTGGTTTGGCCAAAATCGTAGCGATAGGTTTCGGCGTTTTGATCAACGACCATTGTCGTTACTTCGTTTGAGGGATCGGAGTTGAGGGCTCCTCCACTGGCGATAACCCGGTAGAAGAGGTTGGTTCCGTTGGTTGGGGCAGGGTCCTGAAAAGTTTCGATGTTGGCAACAACGTTGGCATAGCTTTGCCAGCTCCCTCCCTCTTCCAATTTCCTTTGAACTTCGAATCCGATTTCGCTAGTACTCGTGTCTGTCCAAGTGAGGTTGACTTGGCCTGAGTTGGTGACTTCTGCGGTGAGGTCGGTGGGAGTTGCGGGTGGTCCGATCAGGTTCACTTCCAGCGTGTAAAGCTGGGTGTTATTGGTGGTGTCTCCGGTGATGCGGAGATAGTAGTCACCAGTGGCGGGAGCTTCAAAAGCGATGACTTCTTCGGGTGAGCCTTGCGGTTGGCTGTCTGCTTGAGTCAACACGGTGTTTCCGTTGGAGGCGATGATGGCAATCCCAAGATCGTGGATGTTGGTGAAGTCAAAGTTGGATCCTGTGGAGCAATTTCCGTTGGAATCTTGAGGGCCTTCCAGGAAGCCGGACGGAGTTGCCACTGGTATGGCCCGAACGGTGATGGAAGTCCCGGTGGGAAGATCATTAAGGCGATAGAAATCAATGTCGTTGTTGTCATCGATGCTGAGTGACTCTCTCTCGAAAGTTTCGCCGACGGAGATCGGGAGGGTGGCGGCATTCCCGGCGGAGTCGTTGTTACGATCGCTACCCTGCTTCTCGTAAAAGTCGCCATAGAGACGATTGAGGGAAAAGATGTCATCGAGTTGCAAGCCCCGGAAGCGCCGGGAGATAAATGGCTCCATGAGTTTGGTCTGAGTGATGGGGCAGACGTGGCTGAGGCCCAAACCGTGACCGTGTTCGTGCTCCACGACGTTGCGTAGGTTGAGGGAGTTCGCGGTGGTGTTGCCATAAAAGGAGGTGTTACCGGTATCGATGACCATGTCGCCGCCAGCACTTGGAGAAAAATTATAGGCGAGGGTATTGGATCCGGATTGCCCGTCGACAAAGTGGCCCCCGATCCGAATGTCGGCCCGCACTCCGATGCTTCCGGCGGGGCGGGAGAAATTGCTCAAACCCGCCCCATCGTCATTGGGCTCATAGACGTAAGTGATGCCAGTCAAGTTGGAGATGTTGTCGAATGCGGCTTGAAAGACGGAAAACCAAGGTCTCGCGGTGAGATCCGAGCCTCCTTCCGGTAAGCCGGTAAGGTCGAGGTCGAAACTGATATCTGAACTTGTCCGGCTTGCCTGGTGGATTTCTACCGCGAAGGTGTTGTTACCAGCCACAAATGCAGTTGGTGAAAGGGTGCGGGAGGCGGTTCCGTTTTCGGGGCCAGTCCGGGTTGCAAAGTCATTGAATGCCGGATTGGCGGAAATGTTTTCCCGGGCGACTTCGGTGCCATTGAGGTAAATGGCAATACTGTCATCGTAGGTGAAATTGAGAGCGAAGCTGGCAAAGGAGGCCGGGTCGGAGATTGTGAAGGTTTTTCGGAAATAAGTGGTGACGTGTTTGTTGCTGGAGTTTCCTCCAAAACCCACCGTGGTCGCTTCGTCACCATCTCCGTATCCGAGTTGCGAGGGACCGGCAGCCCAGGCGGAATCGTCGAATCCAGGGGCCCGCCAAGCCGAGCCTTGGTTGCTTCCGTCGTCGAGGTATTGCCAATCATCACCGCTTTCAATGAAGGCAGTAGGTGCGCCTCCACCGGTCACTCCGTAACTGTCGTCGAGAAAGGCAATGAGATTGCTATCGGAAGTGGGCTCACCATTGAAACCTGCAATGCTGGTGCCATCCTGCATGAACCCCCAGCGCAGAGTGGTAGGGAGGCCTTGTTCCCCACTTTCGAGAAACGAATTGAAGGTGGCGGTTCGCCCCCAGCGATCCCCGTCGTTAAATTGGGTGGCGGTCGCGATTTGAGGTGACTCATCGGTCGCCATTTCTTCGGCAGTGTGGAAGGCCTCCATCACCTCCATGGAAGCACCGGGAGCCCAGCAGAAGGTCATCGCCGCGTTGCTGGGATCCAGTCGGTTTGCGGTGAAGGCTGCAAGGCGCTTTTGAATGTGGGGCGGAAGAGCGGTGAAATGATCGAGCGAAAGTCGTTCGGATAGTTTGAGAAGGGCTGCACGGTGTGGGGCCAGTGATGAACGGTATTGCAGGTGCTCTTCCCAACGAAGTCTTTCCGAGATCAGGTGGCTTGAAGCTGGCGTTTGGCTCGGCGCGGTCTCGGGGAGTGATCCGGCAGGCTTCCAAATAAAAGGAAGCAATACAGCAACCGGAGCCAAGGGCAGGAGTAGCCGGAGGTTGGTTAGAAGGCTTTTCATTGAGGGGGTTAAACTAAATCAATTTCTGAGAAGAGCAACGAACTGAAGGCTTGGGCGGTTGCAGGAAAAAGGTCTGTTTGAATGCGCGGTCAAAATCGGTATACAAAGGATCATTCGATTGTGAGAATATTTGCCATATCCTTTTTACTTCTGCTGGTTGGGGCTGTAAGCCCTGCGGCCCGCGTTTTCACGGATCAGAATGGTCGAACGATGGAAGCGAAATTTATCGAGGCAACCGAGACCGAAGTGATGGTGAAGATGCTCAAGAGCGGTAGGATTCATCGACTTAAGATTGCAATCCTCTCCGAAAAAGATGCGAGCTATGTGGCAATGAAGCGGGCTTCAATGAGTGAAGCTGAAAAAGAGAAGGCCGCGGAAGCGGCGAGGCTTGCTGAGATGAAGGAAGGCATCCGGAAGGTCGTCGAATTTGTCCTCAAGAATAGAGGAGAAAAGGTTGGCGATGGTGAATGTTGGACTCTGGCAGACGAAGCTTTCAAGGCGGCGGGAATTAGGCGACCTGGAAAGGAATGGAGGATTTGGGGCGGCGTCGTCAACTGGCGAGAAGAGGATCTCTTGCCGGGAGACATCCTGGAACTCCGTTCGGCGAAGTTTTCCAATGGCCAGCATTCAGGGCCCAAGCACACCGCAGTGGTCGTCAAAAAGAGCCGGCGTCGAGGAGAGGTCATGGTGGCCCATCAAAATTGGGGGATTCCCGGAAAGAAGGTCTCCGTTTTAATGCTTCATCTTGATCATTTGGAAGAAGGCGAAGCGACGATTTATCGCTACGGAAGAAGATGAGCCGATCGGAGTTCGGCTAATTCCTCGCGGAAGCCCGCAGAGAGAACTGGGAAACGACACCAGGATTTGGGGTCGAGATTTTGGTCGTCGACGTGGAAGGCCACGGCGTAGCGTTCACGCTTCCACTGATTGCGGCACCAGAGTTTGTAGAATTTCTTGGTCCAGTCGACGAGTTGATCTTCTTCGTATTCAGGGTAAACCGAGCGAATGACCTGCAGGGCCGATTTGGGGCCTTTCTTGTCACGGATGGCGGCGCGCTCCAGGGTATCGAGAACCTGGTAGGGCATGAGATCATCCTCGTCGGTTTGCTTGGCATCTTGAGGGCGTAGCTCGGCAGTAGGGTTCTGAACGTTGATGTGGGAAAGCGCCTCGATCGGAGGGCTTTCGGGGAGGCCTTCGGACTCCATGAAGCGAAGCCACTCGCGGAGGTAGTGTTTGTCGATACCGGCAATGGGGCTGAGTCCGCCGGAAGTGTCGCCATCCATTGTTGCGTAACCAACGGCTGCCTCGGAGCGGTTTGAGGTGGCAAGGAGGAGGGCGTTTCTAATGTTGGCAAACATCCAGATAGCCGGGGCGCGGACACGTGCCTGAATGTTCTGGCGCGCGATGTCGTCGCTTTGCCAGCTAAGTTGCCGATCAAGTACGGTTTCAATTGTACTTTCGTAACCTTCTACAAGTTCGTCGACATCCCATTCGGCGTAGTCGCATCCCAGCGCTTCAGCCACCGATCTCGCGGCATTGCGGGTGGTGTCGCCTGAGTTTCTTGTGCCCTGATAGGCGCAAAAGAGAAGGAGCTTCATCCAATCCTTGGTATCGCCTGGAAGATCGAGATGGGGGAGTCGTTTGCGGACCGTTTCCTCACCGAGTTCATGCAGGGCCAAATCCAGCATGATTTTGACGAAAGAGGAAACCGCGGCAGAGTCAGCTCCCCCGCTTAGCGAAACAACAAATCCACCTGACCACGATTTGCGAAGATAGTCGAAGTAGGCGAGTGCCATGGCTCGGGTGAATTCCTCATCCTTCGACATGGGTGGAACTGGTTCCTGCCCGTCCCAGCGGGTGACCTCGGGCCATTCAAAAGGGAGTTCGATTTCGGAGAGTCCTTGCACGTCGATTTGACGGCTCACGGTGCGGGCCTGGTGAAGACGGTTTCTCTCGATATCCACCGTCTTGTGAACAAGAGTGGTTTCTTGAAAGGAGAAGCGGGGGCCCTCGGCAACGATCTGCCCACCCGAAGCGATGAGCCCTCCACCGTCATAAATAGCGCGTCCGGCCTCGTTTCCGAGAAGGTTGGCGTACACGTAAGCAGCCCCAAAGGCACGAGACCCTTCCACCACGAATTGTTCGCGAACCTCTTGCTTGGCGAAGGCGAAATGGGATGCGGAGGGATTCAGAATGATATCGACACCACTTCCGGCGAAGAGTCTACCGGGACGATCGGCAACCCAGGCATCTTCACAGACCTCAAGACCGATGCGAATTCCTCCGAGTTTAAAAATGGGGTCACCAATAGGGAGGTGAAGTTCGCCGAATTTGTCATCTACGATCACTCCTTCGGGCCACGCGTGAAACCATCGGGGCTCGTAATGAAGTCCGTCTCCTGCAAGATTCTTCTTCGCAACGAGACCTTTGATCTCCCCGTCGACCACAACGGCGACGGCATTATAGACTGCGTTCTTGACCCAAACAGGAAGACCGACGGCCACCACCATGTCCTTGGTGTAGGTTGCGATCTCGACAAGGGATTCCCATGAACGTTCAGCGACCTCATGAGACAGGAACTGATCCTCACAACCATACCCGGTGACAGCCAACTCAGGGAGGCAAAGAACGGAAACGTGTGCCTTGCGTGAATGTGTGATAGACTCAATGATCCGTCGGCGGTTTCCGGACCAGTCGAGTGGAAGTTGATTGAGGCAGCCTGCGCCTACGCGGATCGTGTCAGCCATGGTGAGACTCTAGGCGACATGTCTTGGAAAGAAAAGGACCAGTGGAAGGCTTGGGGCGGGGCATCATGTTCAGGTTGTAAGGTGAAAACTGCATATGGTAAGGAGAGACCAATCTAAGACCGCCATTGAAGAAGCTGGGTTTGTTTTGTGGGGGTAGCGGCCATCCTTCTAAGATGTTCTCCCTGAGTGTCTTGAGGGATCGGCGAAACTTTTTCGAAAAATAATGCCCAAAAACATTGACGTGGGACTGAAAATCATTAGGGTTGCCCCC
>CBFHQJ010000112.1:0-14992 GCA_965657795.1 Akkermansiaceae bacterium | reverse complement strand
GTCTCTCATTTGAGAGGGTGTTTGGTCTGTCGGTGGTCGAGGCGACGGGAACGGTGGTGATCAATGAGGTGCACTATGACCCGGAGGACTCCACGGAGCGGCTTGAGTTTATTGAATTGTATAATCCCGGGACGGGCCCGGTGGATCTGTCGATGTGGTCGATCGATCAAGGGGTGGACTTTACCTTCCCGTCCGGAGTTTCACTGGCGGCCGGAGAGTTTCTGTTGCTGGCGGAGGATCCGGCCGCTCTGCAGGCGAAGTTTGGGGTGACCGCGTTGGGGCCATGGACGGGAAGATTGAGTGGCCAGGGAGAGGATGTGGTTTTGCGTGATTCCGCAGGCCAGTTGGTTGATGAGGTTGATTATCGTTTGGGATTTCCCTGGCCGGTCGGATCGGGCGGTGACGGGGGATCGATGGAGCTTCTGAACCCGGCTCTCGATAATGAGCTGGGGAGTTCATGGCGGACTTCGCTTCCGCCGGGAGATCTTCCGGAGGCCACATTGCTTCCACTGGCTTCGACGGGTTGGAGTTGGCGCGGAGGCGCGACCGAGGCCTCGGATCCAACGAGCGACTGGCGGCTGGGGTCGTTTGTGGAAGACGCTTCCTGGAATGCCAATGTCCAATCGCCGATTGGGTATGGAAACGTGACCGGGGTGGCCATCAATACCACGATCACGGACATGCGGAGCAATTACAGCTGCTTCTTCGCGCGCAACACCTTCACGGTCGCGCCCGGAGAAATGCCGTCGTCCCTGCAGATTCGCTCGACCGCGGATGATGGCATCGTGGTTTGGATCAATGGAGTGGAAGTGGAGCGACGCCGCTACACCGGTGAGCCCCTAGTGGGGCAATTGGGATCCAACCAGGGGAGCGAGGGTTCCTTTGATACGGTGATCGTGGAAGACGTCGCGGGATTCCTGGTGGAGGGGGAAAACACGATCGCGGTGCAGGTCTTCAATGGCTCTTTGGGAAGCAGCGATGTCGGATTTGACCTTGAGGTCATTCGGCCGGCGACCAATGGAGTGCCGCCGCAGCCGACTCCGGGAGCGCAGAACTCGGTCTTCACTCTGAACGCGCCGCCGAACATTCGTCAGGTCAATCATTCTCCAAAAACTCCGACCGATGCCGACGATGTGCTCATCACCGCAAAGGTCACCGATCCCCGAGGCGTCCAGAGTGTGACCCTCAAGTATCAACTGGTGGCTCCGGGACAGTTCATTCCCTCGCGCACTCCGCGCACGGTTGCGCAGATCATGGCCGATCCCGAAGGAGAGCCGCCGTTGAATCCGGCTTTCGAAAATCCTGCCAACTGGGTGAATGTGAGCATGGTCGATGATGGCACAAATGGGGATGCTTTGGCCGGGGACGGAGTTTTCGCAGCGACTATTCCAGCGCAAATACACCGGACCTTGGTTCGCTACCGCATCGAGGTGGAGGATGATCTCGGCGTCTCGGTGCAGGTTCCTTACGAGGACGACAAGTCGCTCAACTTCGCCTATTTTGTTTACAACGGAGTGCCCGACTATGTGGCTTCCACCCGCTCGGTGCATCCTGATGGGGCCGGTAAGGTTTGGCCCAAGGAGACCATCGAATCCCTGCCGGTTTATCATTGGTTGATCCGTCCGCAGGACATGCAGAGTTTGCAGGCTTACAGCACGAGTCAGCAATTTACCAACAACGGCACCGCTACCGAATTGGCAGCGCGGCGCGCCTGGGATTGGGAGGGCGCGATGGTTTATGACGGCGTGGTTTACGATCACATTCGCTCCCGCCTGCGGGGAGGGAACAGTCGCTACGGCGATTTCGACGGGCGCTTTCCCCGCGGGAAACGGCACTACAAGTTTCGCTTCAATCGCGGTCACCACTTCGCCGCTAAAGACGAAAAAGGGCGGCCTTACCAACGCAAATGGCGCGTCTTCAATGTCAGCCGGATGTTTGGAACCAAGGGCGGAAATTCGTGGGGGCTACCCGAGGAACTTGGCGATCGTTTGTATCACACCATGGGCGCTCCGACCCAGCGGGCGCACTGGTTTCATTTCCGCGTGATTGATGGCGCGGACGAGGCACCGGATCAATACAACGGCGATTTTTGGGGAATCCAGCAGGTGCAGGAACGCTACGATGTGCGCTTCCTGGAATCCCGCGACATGCCGAAAGGAAATCTCTACAAGCTTTCGGATTTCTTCTTCGATGCGGAATCGCAACGTCGTTATCAGGCTCGTGACATGGTCAATGATGGCTCGGAATTCGATAACATCCGATTCAATCTCCACGGGGGACAGGATGCCACATGGTTGAATGAGAATGTCAATTACGACAGCTGGTATGGTTACTCGGCGGTCGGTGAAGCGATCCGGCACTACGACATTTTCCCGGAGCCCAGCGGAAGGCACCGGCTCAAGAATCTCGTGTGGTATTTTGAACCCACGGGCATTGACCCGTCGCGCGGTGTTTGTTGGTTGTTGCCATACGATTACGATGCCTCGTGGGGGCCAAGCTTTAACAACGGCTGGGACCACGCCCGCAATGGTTTGTATGGACATGTAACGGTGGGCGGGCAGCCCTACATCGACAAGCCGGAGATGAAAATCGCGCATCGCAACGTTCTTCGTTCGTTCCGGGATTTGGTTTGGCAACCGGACCAAGTCGGGAACTTATTGGATGACCGGGCGGCCTTTATTTCCGATATGACCCAGGCCGATCAAGACCGCTGGCGGAGTGCTCCGACCTCAGCGGGAACGGCCAATGAAGATCCGCTGACTTTCAAGGTGCAGGACATGAAGAATTTTGCCTTCAGCGGATGGAGTGGAGGCAGTGGTCCGACGGTGGGAGCGGGAGGACGGGCGGCCTTTTTGGATTCGATTGCCGATGGCCCTGATTCCGGTCGCTTGCCTGCGACTCCGGTGATCAGCTACACGGGAGTGGCCGGATTTCCGACCGATGGATTGCAATTTCAGACCTCGACATTTTCCGATCCCCAGGGAAGCGGAACTTTTGCAGCGATGGAATGGCGGGTCGGGGAAATCGAAGACCCGACGGCTCCGGCCTGGGATCCGGAGAACGATTTCATTCTCGAGAACGATCTGATCTGGGGAAGCGGAGAGCTTGCGGCCTTTAGTGATACTCTGTCGGTTCCGGGTGGAGCTCTCAAAGTGGGCCACACCTATCGGGCGCGGGTTCGTTTCAAGGACAACACCGGGCGACTCAGTCATTGGTCGGAGCCTGTTGAGTTTACCACGGGAGAGCCGGTGATCCTGCCACAGTTGCAGAGCAATCTCATGATTTCAGAAATCATGTACCATCCGGGAAGTCCGACGCTTGCGGAGGTGAATGCGGGCTTTGAGGAATCTGATTTTGAGTATCTCGAGCTGCAAAATATCAGCGAAACGATCACCTTGGACCTCAGCGATGTGCGCTTTACCAAAGGAGTTGATTTTGATTTCAGCGGGGGTGCCATTACCAGTCTGGCTCCGGGCGAATTTGTGCTCGTGGTGAAAAACATCGCGGCCTTTAAAATGCGCTACGGTTCCGGCCTTCCGGTGGCGGGAGAATGGGACGCCTCGCAAGGACTCAGCAATGGCGGTGAGCGGCTTAAGTTGTCGCATGGTTCGGGAACGGCGATTCATGACTTTGTGTATGATGACAATGTGCCGTGGCCATCAGAAGCCGATGGAGACGGAGTGTCGCTGACTTTGATCGATCCTTCGTCGGCACCGGGCCACGCCCTGGCCGCGAGTTGGCAGGTGAGTTCCAATCCGGCGGGAAGCCCCGGTTTGGCAGAGGGAGCTTCGCCCTTTGCGCAATGGATGGCGTCCAATGGTTTTGTCGATCCGCTGGGAGAGTGGAATGCGTCCGGTATTTCAAACCTCATGGCCTATGCCTTGGGTGCCGATCTCACCGCAGGGAGTGGTGGATCGAATCCACTTGTGACGCTGGTGGAAATCGAGGGAGAGCACTATCCGGTGATCGAGTTCCGCCGCCGGGTGGGGGCCTCGGATGTAAGCTTTGTGGCGCAGGTCAGCGCCGATCTTGATGATTGGTCTGGGGCAACCGTTCCTTACGATGCTATTCCCAGAGGTGATGGCACTGAGAGTGTCTTCATTCGTTCGGCCACTTCAATCTCTGCTGAACCCAAGCAATTTCTCCGAATCTATGTGTCGCTGAACTGAGTAGGATCAGAGCCATTTTCGGGACAGCTAAGCTACAATCAAAAACGATCAAAAAACAAATCAATCCATGAAGACAAAAATCCCATATGCCGCGCTGGTCTGTCTGCTGGCGGCGCCGCTCTGCTGGGCGCAAGCAAACGAACCAGCGAACGATTGGAAACCCGCCTCAACCAACCAACCCGGCAAACAGTTCCCGCAAGTGAACTCGGAAGGTCGGGTCAAGTTCCGCATTGTCGCGCCAGAGGCCACCAATGTCGGCTGCACCTTTCGCGATAGCAGCGAATTCACCAAGGGCGATGACGGCGCGTGGTATGGCCACACGCGACCCCTCGACGTAGGTTTTCACTACTACATGCTCAAGATCGATGGAGCGGAAGTTCCGGATCCCAACAGCCGGTATTTCTTTGGCGCGCATCGCTGGGGAAGCGGCGTTGAAATTCCGGCGCCGGATCAGGATTTCTATGCGATGAAGAAGGTCCCGCACGGTCAGCTGCGCGAGGTGTTCTTCCATTCGGAGAGCACCGACTCCGAGCGGCGCGCCTTTGTTTACACCCCGCCGGGATATGACCAGGATCTGGAAAAACGTTTTCCCGTCTTATACCTGCAGCACGGCTACGGCGAAAACGAATACGGCTGGGGAGTCCAGGGCTGTGCCAACTTGATCATGGATAACCTGATCGCTGAGGGGAAGACCAAGCCCTTCATCATCGTGATGACCTACGGCATGACCAACGATATCAAGTTCGGTGGCCTGAGAAATTTTAAGATCGAGCCATTCCAGACCGTGCTCATCGATGAGTTGATCCCATACATTGATACCAACTTCCGCACGCTCTCCGACCAACCGAACCGCGCCATGGCCGGCCTCTCGATGGGGGGGATGGAGACCAAGATGATTACCTTGAAGAATCTCGACAAATTTTCACGCATCGGCCTGTTCAGCGGCGGCAGTATCAGCCCGGATGACATCTCCGACATGGCGGCGTTCAAGGAGAAGAACAAGCTCGTCTTCGTCAGCTATGGTAGCCGCGAACTCGGTAGCAACCGGCGTCGCGGCGGCGATCCCAAGGCGGCCACGGAGGCGCTCAAAAAGGCAGGCATCCATAGTGTCTTCTACGTTTCCCCGGACACCGCCCACGAGTGGCACAGCTGGCGTCGCAGCCTGCGCGAATTCGCGCCGCTCATGTTCAAGCCGCGTTCTGCCGACCTCTCCGGCACCTGGAGGGCAGAGTTTGATACCCAGATCGGAGTGCAGAAATACACCTATTCCCTGAAGCAGGATGGAAACAAATTGACTGGTAAAGCCACCTCGGAGATCGGTGACGCGAAGAATGAATCGGAGCTGACGGAAGGCAAAGTCGAGGCCGATACGGTCTCCTTTGTTGAGTTGTTGGACTTTCGCGGCAATCAGCTTGAGATCCGCTACACGGGCAAGATCACCGGAAAGACAATCCAGTTCACCCGCGAGGTTGGCGACGTTGCCAAGGAAGAACTCGTGGCGCAACTCGAAGAACCGAAGAAGGAAGCCAAGCCCCAGGCGAACCGCGGGGAAGGCCGGGGCAGACGCGGTGGATTTGGCGGGCCGATTGAACTCGGGCCGGACGACAAGCAAACCTACCCCGATCCTCCAAAGAGCATCGTGGCAAAGCGTGAGGGCATCCCGCATGGCAAGTTGGAGATGATCGAATACAAATCCAAAACCGTCGGCACCACCCGCAAGCTGAACGTCTACACGCCGCCCGGCTACACCAATGATAAGAAGTATCCCGTGCTCTATCTCCTGCACGGCATCGGTGGAGACGAGACCGAGTGGCAGCGCTTCGCCACCCCTGATGTCATGCTCGACAACCTCATCGCCGAAGGGAAGGCCGAGCCCATGATTATTGTCATGCCGAACGGACGCGCGCAGAAGAACGACCGCGCCGAGGGCAACGTCATGGCGGCCGCGCCAGCGTTCGCCGTCTTTGAGCGTGATTTGTTGGACGATGTCATCCCGGCGATTGAGTCGCGCTACAGCGTTGATTCCAATCGGGAAAAACGCGCCCTCGCCGGACTGTCCATGGGCGGCGGGCAGTCGCTGAACTTCGGCCTGACGCATCTCGATAAATTTGCCTGGGTCGGCGGGTTCTCATCGGCACCCAACACCAAGTCGCCTGCGGAACTGGTGCCCGACCCCGAGGCGGCGAAGAAGCAGCTCAAGCTGCTCTGGCTCTCCTGCGGCAACAAGGACGGGCTGATCCGCATCAGCCAGGGGATGCAGCGCCATCTCAAAAAGAACGACGTGCCGCACATCTGGAACGTCGACGGCCACGGACACGACGCCACGCACTGGCGAAACAACCTCCATCATTTCGCCCAGAAGCTTTTTAAATAATCAGGAAAATGAAGCTCACTTCTACCATTCTTTTTCTGGGGTTGCTTGAGTCCTCTTCGGCGGACGAGCCAGGTATCTTAAAAGACGCCTTCAAGGATCACTTCCTGGTCGGCACTGCGGTCAACCGCTCGATCGTCACCGGTCAGGCTGGCTTCCGGCGGGATGCTGATTCGGTTGCGGGCGACATCGCTTTGGTGAAAGCGCAGTTCAACCAGATCGTCGCCGAGAACGACATGAAGTGGATGATGTTGCATCCGCGCCCAGGTGCCGACGGCTACGATTTTACGGCCTCGGATGCACTGTTGAAGTTTGGTGAAGCGAACAGCATGGAGATCGCCGGGCACACGCTCGTCTGGCATAGTCAGACGCCGAACTGGGTCTTTGAGGGAACGCATCTGCCTCCGGGTGTGGACAAGGCACCCGAGCCTAAAGCCGAGGAAACCGAACCTCGCCGGCGCGGGCGATTCCGGCGTCCCCGTCAATTCAACCTGGATGGCCCGCGCGCTTCGCGTGAGGAATTGCTCGAGCGCATGCGCGAGCACATTCACACCGTGATGGGGCGCTACAAGGGCAAGATCAAGGTCTGGGACGTCGTCAATGAAGCGATCTCCGATGGCGGCGACGAAGTCCTGCGCAAGTCGCCGTGGTCGGTGATCATTGGCCCGGATTTTATCAACAAAGCCTTCGAATATGCTCACGAAGCCGATCCCGACGCCATCCTGCGCTACAACGACTACGGGCTCGAGAATCCGGAGAAACGCGCCAAGCTGATCAAGCTCATTACCTCGTTGAAGAAACAAGGGGTGCCCGTCATGGCGATCGGTTCGCAGGCGCATCTGAATGTCTCGACAAACTTCGAAAAGATGGACCGATGCCTGACGGAAATGGCCACCCTAGGCTTGCCGATTCACATCACCGAACTCGATGTGAACAGCGCGGTGCGCGGGCAGCGTGGGACCGGTGCCGATATTGCGGAGAATGCGGAAGCGACAAAAGGCGGCCTCGTTGATGAGGCCAACCGCAAACTCGCAGAGGCTTACGAGGGCCTTTTTAAAGCCTTCATCAAACACCGCGACTCGGTGGAAATGGTCACCTTCTGGGGAGCAAACGACGCTGTGTCCTGGCGTCGTGGCGGCAATCCGCTGCTCTTTGACGGGAACAACAAAGCGAAGCCCGCCTTCGATGCGGTGATGCGTGTCGCCAGTTCTGCAAAAGCAAAGTCGCCTTTGCCGAAAGTCGAAGCCAAGCCCGCGGAGTAGTCACAAAAATCGATCGCCTTTTCCTATCATGAACAAATTCCAACAACTCAGAGCCGCCGCGCTCGTGGGAACCCTCGCCGTCGCAGCCGCCCAGTCGTCGGATTTCGAGAACACCCAGCTCAAGGCCAAGGCCGGCTTGCCGCCGTTCGAATACATGAAAGCCCCGGCACCGCTTCCGAACTACACACCCAACGCCCAATGGGGGACCTTGGGCGAACCGATCACCACGATGCAGAAGCCGCTTTCGCCCGAGGAATCGGCAAAGCACCTGGTCACTTTCCCTGAGTTCGAGATCTCGATGTTCGCCTCCGAACCGGAGATCTACAAGCCGCTCTGGCTCGCCTTTGACGAGCGTGGACGGGCCTGGATCTCGGAAACCATCGACTACCCGAACGAACTACAATCCCTCGGCGAAGGCCGCGATCGCTTGAAGATTCTCGAAGACACCGATGGCGACGGCAGGGCCGACAAGTTCACCATCTTCGCGGACGACCTGAGCATTCCCACCGGGTTCATCTTTTCGGACGGAGGCGTGATCGTGACGCACTCCGGGCGCACCGAGTTTTTCAAAGACACCGATGGTGATGACAAAGCAGATGAGCGCAAGGTTCTCTTCGAAGGTTGGAGCCTGCGCGACACCCACGCCACTGTCAGCCACTTGCGCTACGGTTTCGATAACTGGATCTGGGGGACAGTCGGGTATTCCGGGTTCAATGGCACCGTCGGTGGAGAGGAAGTTCGCTTCGGTCAGGGCATCTTCCGTTTCAAGCCGGATGGCTCGAAGCTTGAGTTCATCCGATCCAGCAACAACAACACCTGGGGACTCGGACTCACCGAAGACAATCTCATCATCGGTTCCACCGCGAACGGTAACGCGAGTATGTACATGCCGATCCCGAACCGTTACTACGAGGCGGTGAATGGCTGGTCGGCCGCGCGTCTGGAATCGATCGCCAGTAGCCAGAATTTCTATCCCATCACCGAGAAAGTCCGCCAGGTCGATTACCACGGACGTTACACCGCTGGCTGCGGCAGCGCGATCTACACTGCGCGTCATTTTCCCAAAGCGTTTTGGAATCGCGCGCAGTTTGTCGCCGAGCCCACCGGCCACGTGCTCGGCTTGTTCTTCCTCAACCGGGAAGGCGCGGATTTTACCGCGCACAATGCCCGCAATCTCGTCGCCAGTGATGATGAGTGGACCTCGCCGATCTACGGCGAAGTCGGTCCGGACGGGGCGGTTTGGATGGCGGATTGGTATAATTACATCATTCAGCACAACCCGACGCCGAAGGGGTTCGAGACTGGTCGCGGTGCGGCTTATGAAACGCCGCTGCGTGATAAAACCCACGGGAGGATCTACCGGATTACCCACAAACAGGGCAAGCCATCGACAATGGCAGCACTTGATTCCTCGGATCCTTCGACGCTGATCGCGGCCCTTCAAAATGACAACATGTTCTGGCGGACGCACGCGCAGCGCTTGCTGGTGGAACGGGGCAACACCGATGTTCTCCCGCAACTCGCCGCTCTCATCCAAAAACAATCGGTGGACGAGATCGGGCTCAATCCCGCCGCGATCCATGCCCTGTGGACGATGGAAGGACTCGGCGCGCTGGAGGGTTCAAATAGCACGGCCACCGAAGCGGCACTCGCCGCTTTGAAACATCCCTCCGCCGGCGTGCGCCGGGCTGCCGTAATGGTGTTGCCTCGCAATGAAGCCACCTTGAGCGCTTTGCTGGATCATCAATTGCTGGAGGATGAAGACGCACAAGTGCGCATGGCGACGCTCCTCGCTTTGGCAGAACTTCCTTCGCGGGAGGCTGCCGGTACCGCCGTCTTCGCGGCCTTCAAAGAAGCCCGCAATGCCGGTGATCGCTGGCTCCCGGATGCTGCCACGGCCGCCGCCGCGAAGAACGATACCGCCTTCATCAAAGTCATGCTCACCAGTGCCCCTTCCGATTTGGAGGGAGCGTTGGGGCGGGTCCTCAAGGTGGTGACGACGCATTACGCCGGACGTGGTGCGACGGACAGCATCGTTTCGACCCTGACCGCTCTCAAGGGAGCGGCACCCGAAGCCTCAACGATCGTGCTGGACGGACTGATCGAAGGGTGGCCGACTGCCACGAAGCCTACTCTTTCAGACGCGGATAAACAGCAGCTCGAATCCGTCATGGACACGCTGCCCGAACTCGTCCGGGATCGCTTGCTGAGCCTTGGGGAACGATGGGACGTCCCCGGCCTTTTCGACGGGCGGATGGTCGCGATTGTTGCCTCGCTGAAAGCGCAGGTGGCTGACGCCAGCGCAGACGACGTTACGAGAGTAGCAGCCGCCAAGCGGTGGATCGCTCTCGAAGACGAAACCGAAGTCGCCGATTCCATCCTCAACAATATCACTTTGCTTTCCTCGCCGACCTTGTCCTCGGGCTTGGTCGATGCCCTCAGCGCCAGCCGAAGTGAGGCAACGGGCGGTGCCATCCTGAAGCACTGGGCAAGGTTCACCCCGGCTGTCCGACGCACCGCACTGGGTGTGTTATTGCGTCGTACCGAATGGGCCTTGGCCTTGTTGGATGCCGTTCAAGACAAGACCGTCGCGCGCACTGACATTGCGCCGGAATACTGGGCTCAACTGCAACGCAACCGGAATCGCCGCGTGGCGGGACGGGCGAGGCGGTTGGCTCAGGCGAGCGACGGAGTGTCCCCGGATCGAGCCGCCGTCGTCGAGCGCCTTCTGCCACTCGCTAAAGAGAAGGGTGACGCCGCGCGAGGGAAGGAAGTGTTTGCCGCCAGCTGCGCGGTCTGCCACAAACTTGGCGAAGCCGGTGGCGTCATCGGCCCCGACCTGACTGGCATCGCTTCGCGGAGTCGCGACGACATTCTCCTCGAAATCCTCGACCCCAACCGCTCCGTCGAGGCGAACTATCGTCTCTGGACGGTGACCACGAAGGATGGAAACACCTACGCCGGTCGGCTCGAAGCCGAGACGCAAACGACCGTGGAGATTCTTGATCTGGTCGCAAAGAAACATGTCATCCAACGCAAGGAAATCGAATCGCTTCAGGTTCTCCCGCAGTCCATCATGCCGACCGGCTTCGAAGCTCTTCCCGCCGACGACCTCAAGGCCTTGCTGGAATATCTTGCGCAGTCGCACTAAGGCCATTTTCCGATCTCCGCCGAACCGAGGCTCTGGTTTTGGGTCATTGAGAACGAAAAAATCAGGACGCGTCTATGACTTGTCGAAAATCCAGTTTCCGGCATCGCGGAAGTCGCGGAATTTCATGGCGGCTTCGGTGCGGGAGCGGACGTGGAGTTTTTCGTAAACGTTTTTGAGGTGGACGCGGACGGTTTCGGTTGAGATGTCGAGTCGCTCGGCGATTTCCTTGTTGGCGAGGCCCTCGCAGAGGAGTTCGAGAATTTCGGTTTCGCGGGGGGAGAGGCTGGCTTCGTCTGTAATAGAGATCGACGGTTGATGGAAGGCTTCGACAACCCGGCGGGCGATTTCAGCGCTCATCGGAGCTCCGCCGGTGAGGACATTGCGAATAGCTTCTCGGATTTCGGAGGGGGAGGATCGTTTGAGGAGATATCCGGAGGCTCCGGCTTTGAGGGCGGAGAAAATTTTGTCATGGTCACGGTAAACGGTGACCATGACGACCTGGATTTCGGGAAGGGATTGTTTGATGAGCGAGGTCGCTTCGATTCCAGAGATGCCGGGAAGGTTGATGTCCATGAGGACGACCTGGGGGCGGAAGGCTTCGATTTTTTTGAGGGCGTCTTCACCAGAGGTCCAGACGCCGAGGCATCGCATCGGTGGTTCGCCGGTTGATGATTCGACAATTTTGCGCAGACTGGAACCCAAGTTGGAGTTGTCTTCAACAATGGCGATGTCGAGGGGTTTCATGGCGAAGTGGGGATGGGGAGCGTGAGCGTGATGGCCGTACCATGTTGAGGTTTGGAGGAGATTTGGCAATCTCCGCCGCAGTCTTTCATGCGTTGGACGAGGTTGACAAAACCTTGTCCGGAGGAAGTGGTTTCTTCGATGAAAAAGCCTTTTCCATTGTCGTAGATAACGACGGAAAGTTGCTTTCCGGTGATAGCGACGGTGAGTTGAATGGTGGTGGCTTGGGAGTGTTTGACAGCGTTGTTGAGGGCTTCGCGGGTGGCGAGGAGGACGTTGTGTCTGCGGCGGGGGCCGATGGCCCGGTCGGGGATGTTTCGTTCGATGTTGGTGCGGAGGGTTATTTGAGAATAGTCGAGAAATTCGCGAGCGAAGGCGGGCAGGTAGTCGATGAGGGAACGGAGGCTGTCTTCTTTTGGGGTGGTGGCCCAGACGATTTCATCCAGGGTTGTGATGACGTGTTTGGCCTTGTAGGAGAGGGCATGGAGGGAGGAACGGAGATTGGTGTCGTCCGGGTCTTCGGTAGCGAGGGCGGAAAGGAGGGAGAGTTCTGTGAGGCTTGCTCCGAGGTCGTCGTGGAGGTCGGCGGAGATGCGGGCGCGTTCGTTTTTCAGGGCGTTGTTGAAGTGCAGGGTTTGAAGTTTTTGATTGAGGCGTCTGCGTGCGAGGAGGGCGCCGATGGTAAGGGTGATGGCGAGGATGGAGGAGATGGCGATGAGGAGGAAGGTGGTGGTTTGCCAGAAGTGGGGTTTGACGATGATGGCGATGGTGGCGGGCTTTGGGGTGATTTTTCCGTCGCCATTTTGGGCGTGGATTGAGAATTGGTATTCTCCGGGCGGGAGTGATTCGTAGGTGACTTCGCGTTGGTTTCCGATGAAGCGAGGGGAGGGATCATGGCCATGAAGTTGAATGCGGTAGGAGACCTTTTCCGGGGCGGTGAGATTGAGGCCGATGAAGTTGATGGCGAGGCTGAGCTTGCCGGGGCCGGCTTCGATGGCTTGCTTGGTGATGGGGTGCGGGCGGCCGTTGATTTTAATTTGTTGGAAGTGAAGAATGGGTGGGGTGGATTCTGATTTAAAGGTGGTGGGATCAATTCCGGCGAGTCCGCTGGCGGTTGGGAACCAGAAGCGGCCTTGCTTGTCGGTGGTGACGCCGGGGTGTGATCCGCCAACGCATTCGCGGTTGAGAAGTCCGTCGGTGCGGTCGAGGCGAATCCATCCGGGGACCTTGTCGTGGGAGTTGCAGTGTTCGAGAAGTTCGGCGCGTGAGACGCTCAGGATTCCGCCAAGGGAACCGATCCAGAGGTGTTCATCATGGTGTGTCGTGAGTGAGGTGAGGCGTTCGTCGGGAATGCCGGAGTTGGTGCCGAAGTGGGACAGTTTTTGATCTTTAAGAAGGAAGAGTCCCGAGCCGAGAGTGGCGATCCAGAGTTCATTCGGTGCGATGGGGTGGATTGAGGAAATCCAGCGGTGGGAGAGGCTTTCGGGAGAGAGGAGTTGAGTGGCGGATTGATTCTTGATGGAGAAGAGGTGTCCATCGCGGGTTCCGGCGAGGATGGTTCCGTCAGTGGCGAGGGTCAGGGTGGTGATGGTGAGCGCTTCGAGTTCTTGGTGTTTGGTGATGGCGTCTCCGTCCCATCGGAAGAGACCTTTTCCGCCACCAAACCAGAGGGTTCCTTGCGGGTCTTCGATGATGGCGTTGACTTTGGTGATGGTTTGCTCCCGGGAAAAGCGGGGTTCAAAGCGGTCGCCGGTCCATTGGAAGACGGTGCCATCCCGGGCGGCAAACCAGAGGCGTTTTTTACTATCCTGGAAGATGCAGGTGATAGGCCTGGGATAGGAGCCTTCGGTGAGGTCGTGATGGGTGATGGTGCCTTCGGTGATTTGATCGACGCCACCGCTTCTTTTGCTGATCCACCAGGTGCCATCGGCGGCCTGGAGGGAGGTCTGAACGGCGGTCTCGTAGTTTTGGTTGTCGATGTTGAGTTGTTGAACGCGTTCTTTGCGGATGCGGATGAGACCTTGGACGGGGCTGGCAATCCAGAGGTTTCCTTCGAGGTCTTCGAGGAGGTCGTTTGCGATGATGCGTTGATGAAGTTCGGGGAGGATTTCGCGGGCTTTGCCGGAGTGCGGTTCCTGATAGGAGAGTGTTTGGCCGGAGATTGACCAGAAACCTCCGGCGCGGTCGGTCAGGCCTTTGGGGCTTTGGGTTTGGCGGGTGCGGCCTCGTTTTGCTTGTTGTGAAATATTGAGGTCGAGGGCTTGCCGAAGTTCGGGTGGGGGATTGCGGACGGGGTGGGTGGTGTTGTTTTGGAGGGTCTGGAGTTCATCGCCCTGGAGGACGTAGATGTTTTTGTTGAAGGAGATGATGTGGGTGATGAGGGGCGGATCTACTTGGTCTGTCCCCGTGATGATGGTTTCCGGTCCGTGGTCGGTGATGCGGGAGAGGCCGCCGCGATAGGATGAGACCCAGACGTCATTGCCATTTGGGGTGAAGATGCGGAAGGCATGCAGGTCCCGGTTGAGGAAGGTGTTGAATTCGATCCCGTTAAAACGGGCGATGCCTTCGGCGGTGGCGATCCAGAGGTGGCCATCGGATGTCTGGGCGAGTGAGCGAACGACATTTCCGGGGAGGCCTTCTTCGGATTGCCAGATTCGGGCCGAATAATCTGCGGCCCGGGAGCTGGCAATGGCCAGGGTGAGGGCAATTAAGGCAAGGCATCCTTTCGGCATCCCGGGAAGAGTAGGGGATGGAGAAAAGTGAAGGAATGCAAAAGGTCGGGGAAAGAAAACACCGCCAATCCGGAGGACGGATGGCGGTGCTTGAGTGCTTGAATGGTTGGGCTTATCGGCGTCTGCGAAGGAGTCCGAGAAGACCGAATGCGCCGAGGAGAGCGCCGGAGGGTTCGGGGATGGCCGAGCCGGAAAGGGCAACGCCGAAGTCGCGATGAGTGGCATTGCTGGGGTTTCCGGTTTCGATATAGAAGCGGCCATCGGTGTAGGTGTCGGTGCCGGAGTTTGAGTGACGGACGTTCCCAATGGTTGTGGTGTCATCTCCGTTGGAGATTTCGATGCCGTAGTTTCCGGCGGGAAGATTGAAGATGTCAGCACCGGTGAGGTTGAAGCCGATTCGCTGGCTGGAGGATGGAAGGGTCTCGGTAGTTCCGATGGTGAAGCTCTTGATCAAGGTTCCCGGAACCCAGGTGGCAGCGGTAGGATCGGCGACTTCGAAGAGGCTCACGTTGAGGCCTCCGGTACCTCCGGAGAGGGCGACAGAAAGTTGAATCGAATCAACATTC
>CBFHQJ010000111.1:0-15079 GCA_965657795.1 Akkermansiaceae bacterium | reverse complement strand
CTCGCCCACCTCCTTCCTCATTACGATATTCGCCGTACTAACACCCAACCACCTTCTCCCGAAAAGAAAACCCGCCCCCCTCAATACGTCTCCTGGTATAACCACCTCGACCCCGTCGCCGACAACATCCGGCGCCAGGAAATCAAAGCCGCACGCACCGGTGCCCCGCCCACTAACCAACTCACCACCGAATGGCGCAAACGCCTCGAAGACCTCATCTGGTCTCTCATCAACTCCCCCGAATTCATTCACACCCGATAACACTCTTCACCTCATCTTCTTAAACCCATGAACCGCCGCCACTTCCTCTCGACCTCTGCCCTAGCCACTCTGGCGACACAAGGAAACACTACCATCCCCCCCAAAGGCCAGGCCGAGCACTGCATCCACATCTGGCTCGGCGGCGGCATGTCCCAGATCGACACCTTCGATCCCAAAGCCCAAGGCTCCTCTAAAAAGCCTTTTAAGGCCGGCTCCGATTACGAATCCATCGACACCGCCGTCAAAGACGTCCGGGTTTGCGAACACCTTCCCAAGCTAGCCCGCCGCATGGAAAAGATCACCGCCGTCCGTTCCTGCCACCACCACCTTATCGACGAACACGCCATCGCCTCTAACTTCGTCCACACCGCCCGCCCCACCAGTGGCTCCAGCGTTTACCCCTCCATCGGTTCCATCGTCGCCCACCAACGCGGTC
This sequence comes from Akkermansiaceae bacterium, assembly GCA_965657795.1. Taxonomy (GTDB): domain Bacteria; phylum Verrucomicrobiota; class Verrucomicrobiia; order Verrucomicrobiales; family Akkermansiaceae; genus SW10. The sequence goes on along the minus strand of CBFHQJ010000111.1, from coordinate 14,382 downwards.
CTGCCAATCCCTCCGTCCCAGCCTACATGCTCATCGGCTTCCCCAACGTCTCACGAGGTCCGGGCTTCCTCGGCTCTACCTACGGAAACATCTACCTCACCGACCTCAAAACCGGACCCGCCGGATTCACCCGCCCCGATCACCTTACCGAAAAACGAATCTTCGATCGCAAAAAACTCCTCGAAGCCCTCGAAAAGAAATCGCTCAAAGGCTCTCCCATCGCCGAATACCAAAAAGCCCAAACCGAAGCCCTCCGCCTCGCCGGTCCCGGCTTCATGAAAAACTTCGACCTCGCTTCAGAACCCGACTCCCTCCGCAATCGCTACCAATCTGAATTTGGCCAACGCTGCCTTCTCGCCCGACGCCTCGTCCAGGATGGCGTCCGCTTCATCGAACTCTCCCACAACCCCGGCTTCCTCAATGGCACCGGCTGGGACACCCACGGCAAGGGCCAGCTCAAACAACACGAACTCATCCGCGACCTCGACAACGGCATCGCCACCCTCATGGACGACCTTGAAGAGAAGAAGCTCCTCGATAAAACCCTCATCGTCATCGCCACCGAATTCGGCCGCCCCCCCGAGTTCGATGGCAACGGCGGCCGAGGCCACCAAGGAACCGCCTTCTCCATGATCTTCGCCGGAGGAGGCTTAAACCACCAAGGCGCCCACGGCGTCACCGACAACCTCTCAAAAAAAATCGTTGAGAACCCCGTCACCATCCCTGATTTCCACGCCACAATCCACGCCGCCCTAGGCATCAACCCAGCCCACGAACTCATTGCCGGCACCCGCCCCGTCCCCATCACCGACAACGGCACCCCGATCGCCCCGCTCTTTTTCTAAAAACTCCCCATGCTTTGCTGATCGCCACTGCCCCCCTTCGACGGGATTCGACTCCCAACCTGTTACAAAACAAAATCCCAGCCTCGCAAGCGAGACTGGGATTTTGGCAACCCGTAGGGGATTCGAACCCCTATTGCCGCCGTGAAAGGGCGGAGTCCTAACCATTAGACGAACGGGTCGTTTTGTCGTTGCGGACGGCGGGGAAGTATATTCGCCAGCCGATTGAGGCAAGAAGGTTTTTGAACTTTTTTTCGCTCTCGCTCTCAATCCTGCTCCCCAGTACACATTCGGCATGGCTCACATTCCCCGATTCGAGGAAATCGACTACCAAAAAACGCCTCTCGGAGAACTCATTCTCCGCAAACGAACTGTTCTCTCTCTGGAAAACGAGGAAATCTACGAAATCATCCTCGGAAATGCCTTCCTGATGTCTTCGATGTTTACTGTAGTGGAGCAGGAACTCTCACGATTTGGCCTCGCTGCCGCGAAGAAGAGCTTTCCGGGCAAGAAGCTGGACGTCGTTGTCGGAGGCTTGGGACTGGGCTACACCGCGCGGGCAGCGCTTGAATTCGATGAAGTCGGTTCGCTCCAAATCGTTGACTATCTCAAACCGGTCATCGAATGGCACGAAAAGGAGCTCGTTCCACTCGGGAAGGGCCTCAACGATGACCCTCGCTGCTCTTATGTGCACGGTGACTTTTTTGAGTTATCCTTGGGCGGTGGCTATCAAACGAAAGCGACCACCCATCATGCCATTCTATTGGATATCGATCACTCCCCCGCCCACTTGTTGACCAAGGATAATGCTCGCTTTTATTCGACTGAAGGCCTCCGCAAATTCGCCGAACGAATCAAGCCGGGAGGAATCTTTGGCCTTTGGTCCGACGATCCGCCTGAAGCTTCATTCCTGGATTCTCTGAACGAGGTTTTCTCCGAAGTGGAATCACACATTGTCCCATTCCATAACCCGATTCAGGACGAGGAGTTCGAGAGCACAGTTTACGTGGCGACGAAAGCCCGATAGGCTTGATCCATGGCAAAGATCGGCGAACGCGCAAAACTTCCTTATCTCAGGGAAGTGGGCGCAGGTTCATTTCTGGATGGAGGAGAACTCGGCGAAATTCTGCTACCAAAAGGCGAGCGGATGAATGAAGAGCGCGAACTCGTCGACGTTTTCATTTACCGGGACTCCGAGGACCTTCCCATCGCCACCCAAAAGATCCCGAAAGTCATGCCGGGAAATTTCGGAGTGCTGCGCGTTTTGGCCTCGAACAATACCGGTGCTTTTCTCGACTGGGGGCTCAGCAAAGACCTTCTTCTCCCTTACAGTGAGCAACGCAACCCGCCAAAGGTCGGCCAACCGGTCGTCGTGTACGTTTATCTCGATCCTAAAAGCGAGCGACTGGTCGCTTCCCAGCGAGTCTCCCGCCACTTTTCAATGGATACCCCGGACTACCCTGATGGGGCCGAGGTTGATATGATCGTCTTCGGCAGGACCGATATGGGCTACAAGGCTATCGTTGATGGAAAATACTCCGGCCTACTCTTCAAAAACCAGGTCTTTGAAGAGCTTTTCTACGCCGACGAAATCAATGGTTATGTCACCCAGGTGCGAAACGACCGCAAAGTCGATCTCTCTCTGTATGCGCCCGGGAATGCCAAGGTCGAGAACCTTGAAACCCGACTCGAACGCGAACTAAATTCTCGGGGAGGATTCTGGGCCATCGACGACAAGTCATCGCCCGAAACGATCAATCTCGAGCTTGGAGTCAGCAAAAAGGTTTTCAAGAAAGCAACCGGCGCTCTGTTCAAGAAACGAAAAATTGCCTTCGAGGACGGGGGCATCCGCTGGATCGGCTAGCGTTTAGAGAAGAGTCCGGCTTTACCCGGGCATGATCCCGCGCCATGTTCACTTCAAGAATATGAGCAAACTCGCCGCACTCCCCTCCGTCGAAAAACTCGCCTCTTCCCTGGCTCCCGAAGTTTCGCTTCCTCGTCCCCTGGTGAACCTATTTGTCAGACGAGAAATCGACCGTTTCCGGAAACTCCTGCTCGCGGATGAGAATCACGACCGCGAAGAGATCGAGAAAGCGACCCGACAAGGTTTGATCGAATTCGCCAACTCCAGGCTTCAGCCTGTCATAAACGCCACCGGTGTTCTCATTCACACCAACCTCGGTCGTTCTCCGCTGGGACCACGCGCTGCAAATGCTCTCGAAAAAATTGCGACCGGCTACTCGAACCTGGAGTTTGACCTGCCCTCCGGCGCACGAGGAAAACGAGCCGGCTATCTTGAAACCGCGCTGGCCTGTCTCCTCGAAACCGAAGCCGCTACCGCCGTAAACAACTGCGCGGCCGCTCTCGTCCTGACCCTGCGCACTCTCGTTGAGGAAGGGAAAAACGAGGTCATCGTTTCGCGATCCGAGCTCGTTGAAATTGGAGGTGGATTTCGCATCCCCGAGATTCTTGAGACCTCCGGCGCCAAACTTGTGGAAGTAGGTGCCACCAATAAAACCCACCTTTACGATTACGAAAAGGCGATCACCCCTCAAACCGCGCTCATTCTTAAAGTCCATCGTTCCAATTTCTACATTGATGGCTTCATCGGTGAGCCCGAGATCCCCGAGATCGCCAAACTGGCTCACGCCCACGGACTGCCCCTGGTCGAAGACCTCGGCTCGGGAGCGATGATGAACACCGACGCACTCGCTCCGATTGAGCACGAACCGACCCCGCAGGAATGCCTGCGTCGCGGCATCGACCTCGTCATCTTCTCCGGCGACAAACTCTTGGGCGGGCCTCAATCCGGAATCATCGGTGGCCGCGCTGACATGGTCGCCAAGATCAAGAAAGAGCCCTTTTTCCGCGCCGTCCGCTGCGACAAGCTCATCCTGACCACCCTGCAGGAGTCGATTGACCAATACCTCGAAACGAAAGCCGACCCAACGCAAGCGGACGTCCCGGTTCTTAAATTTCTTCAGACGGAGACAGAAGAGCTTCGACAGCGCGCCGAGGCCATCATTGGAGACCTCCCAACTGAAAACATTGAAATCACCATCGAAGAAACCTTGGCCCGTCCCGGCGGCGGCACCATGCCTCGCAGTGAGTTTCCATCCATCGCGGTCAAACTCGTGCCGAAGAACCAATCGATCCCGAAGCTTGCCCGCAAGCTCCGCTTGGGAACCACGGCGATCGTTGGCTATACCACTGACGATGCCCTCTTGATCGACCTCCGCACGGTCTTTCCCGAAACGGATTCCCAGGTCAGAGAAGCGTTAGAGTCCGCTCTTTCCTAGAGCTGATCCCACTCGCCAAAGCTGCGGAATTTTTGGTAGCGCTTGGCTTTAAGATCCCTCTTCGAGAGAGCCAAAAGCTCTTTGATATTCTTGGAAACAATTTCACGGAGCGCATCGGCAGCCGCATCGGGATCGTGATGAGCGCCACCGGGAACTTCGGGAATGACTCCATCGATCAGGCCGAGCTTGGCTAGATCCGGAGCGGCAATTTTCATGGCATCGGCGGCCTCAGGGGCATGCTTGCGATGCTTCCAGAGAATGGCGGCACATCCCTCGGGACTAATCACCGAATAGTAGGCGTTCTCCATCATGAGAACTTTGTCGGCCACGCCGATGCCCAAGGCTCCACCGGATCCACCCTCACCCAGCACAACCGCTACGATGGGGACTTCCAATAACATCATTTCACGAAGATTGCGGGCAATGGCTTCGGCAATATTACGCTCCTCCGCTCCGATCCCGGGAAAAGCTCCCGGAGTGTCGATGAGGGCCACAATCGGGAGGGAAAATTTATTGGCCATTTCCATCAAGCGAAGGCTCTTGCGATATCCCTCGGGATGGGCACTACCAAAATTGCGTTTTAAGTTCTCCTTGAGATCTCGCCCTTTCTGATGCCCAAGCACCACGCAACGTTGTCCGTCGATCGTGGCAAATCCAGCCGGCATGGCGTGATCGTCACCCACGATGCGGTCGCCATGCAGCTCGGCGAAATCGGTGAATGCTCTGGCAATATAATCCAACATGTAAGGCCGCTTGTTATGCCGGGCAATCTGAACTCGTTGCCACGGAGTAAGATTCTCGTAGATATGGCGTCGGGTTTCCACCAATTTCCCCTCAATCGCCGAAATTTCCGCACTGAGATCGATGTCTTGCGACCGGGATTTATTCTGAAGTAGCTCCAGCTCCTTTTCCAGCTCAGCGATTGGCTTCTCAAATTCAAGCAGTTCCATAATTTGTGCGGCGTGAGTATTCTATCATCCGGTGATTCTGACTTCCACTTCATTTCCAACCCGAATCAACATCGATAATTCCTCCATGTCGGGTGGTGCCAGAAAGATTCCAGGGCCGGAATCAAGATTTTCGTCTCCCGACAAGGGACGTAGCTCGATCATCGAACGCCCCACCTTCAGCCCGAGGACCTTGCTGGAATGACGATAGCTCTGATGCGTCGGCGGATAGGTCTTCCCCCTGAGGTGTCCGTGTTTGCGGGAAATCTTCGACTGATGATGACCGGAGCTCATTCGTCCGAGTTCCAGTTTACGAATGGGATAGTCCTTGGCAAAAACGTGCTCTTTCTTCTCCTGATCGCGGTGGAAGAGCTCGACACGCATCTTGGGAATATTGACCACCAATTTAAAATCAAGGGGCATGACCACCAACTCATCACCGGTGTGTAGATTCCCGAATTCCGTCAAACCATTAAGAAACATCATACTGTCCAACGTGGTTTTATTCTCTGTGGCAATTCTCAGATATCCTTCCCCCGGCGAAACCCGGTGGATCTTTTTGTTCTCCATGTTCTCAATGGAAAGAATCTCATCCAAATTAATTTCTCCTAGAATGCGGCGAGCTTCCGGAGCGTGATTGGAATCTGGATAAAGATTCTCGATCAAGTTTAGCTTTTCCTTGGCCTCTTCGATGTCATCCAGCGCGATAAGTTCGAGGGCCCGATTAAATTCGTACTGCCCGGCCTCAAAATTAATCTGCTCATTCTCCTCGATGATCTCCTCCAAGGGCTTGCGGGCCACCTCTTTTGGATCGTTGAAATCCTCTTGAAATTTCTTCAGGAAAAGCACAAGCGTCCCGATGATTCCGACCACGAGAAGGACCGCGAAAATCTTGATGATGGTAACGATCCCGTTCATTCGAAAATCAATCCTAGAGCAGGCCGCGCCTCTTCAGATCGAAGCGGTTGATATCTTGTGACTTCATGATCATGTCGAGAGTGAATTTCATAATCCCGACCTCCCAGGCGTCGTCGACACTCTGAATGATGGCCAGGGAGGGGTTTCCCGAAATTCTGACGGCCTCCAGAGCCCTGTCACTCACGCTTTCAAGCCTGTCATGAACAAACTCTTTCGAAACATCGGAGCGTTTGAATTGAAAACCATATTGCAAAAAACTCAGGTCGATCCCCTGCTCCTTGAAATGCTCAATCACGCGGAGGACCTTGGGATCAAATCCTTCCAGCTCGATCTCATTAAATCCATCCGGCTTAATGAGTTGGGGCTTCTGCGCTTCCACTTCTCCGCGCCGGATACAAACCTTCCCTACGCTATCCATCGGCTCGCTCAGGATCTCGAATTCGAATCGAGTGGCTCCAAAGGTTTCAATGCGACGGTCCGGTTCATGAATGACCTGGGTCGTCTCCATTGCGTATTGGAAATCATCTGGGCTGAGCATCTTCAAGAGGAGTATCGCCCATCATGGGCAGACTGGCCAATGAAAATGGCAGGTTCCGAGGGGAACCTGCCATCTGAAAAGTTGGTTGGGATGAACCGAAGTCAGAACTAGGCCTGAGCTTTCTCAACGTGAGAAATGATGTCACCGACGCTGATAAGCTTCTCGGCTTCTTCGTCAGGGACCTCGATACCGAACTCCTCTTCAACAGCCATCACGAGTTCAACTGCATCAAGGGAATCGGCGCCAAGATCTTCGATCATTTTGGACTCGGGCTTCACTTGATCAGCGCTAACGCCGAGCTGCTCCACGATGATTTCGGTGACTTTTTCTTGGATGTTTTCTGCCATGGCCTTTTGGATTACTGGGACTCCACGTAATTGGCAACTCCTAAAATTCACTCGTTTTCAACTGAATCGTCAGACTTACCCGACTTCGCAAGGCTCTCATTCTCGTCTTCAGCAAGCTCATTTTCGTCTTCGCCGTCCTCATCTTCGTCCACGAGCTCAATCAGCTCACCTTCGAAGTTTTCGAGAATTTTTCGAAACAAAGCTTCCGCCGGAGCCCCTTCCTCCTCTTTGAACTGCCCATAAACCATCCCGTCAATCTTGGCCTTTTTTTCTTCCCCATCGGCTTCGTAGGTTAGCGTTGCCAATCCTTTGGTTTCCCATTTGCGCTTATCAATCGTGGTAATCGCCGAAAACGGGATCAAATCGCCGCCCGGAGGGTAATACCCTTGGTTGTCAACCTTCATCACCCGGCCCCTGGTGCGGATCAGAAAGAACAAGGCGATCGCTGTCAGAGCAAAACAAACGCACGCTGCATACAGTTGCTCACGAATTTGGCCCGCGGTCTTTGGGTCATCCTCGACATTTACTTTCTGATCCCAGCCCTTTTCCTCGGTGTAGTCAGCCCACAAATCATCACTCTTGTGATTATCCATCTGCTTCAGAATCTCCGGCCATTTTTCCTCAAAGTTAGTGCCCGCGGGATAGACCGACCGATCCTCACCAAAAGGAATAGTCTGATTCTCGACATAAGCGTTCCAGACCTCCGGACTGGCGCGATTTGCGTCAACAGTCCAAGCTTCACCCGCCTGATTGAAAGCGGTGTAATTCGCTACCACATAGTTTTTTTGGGGATATCCAATTTTCCAATCATAAAGGAAATAGGCGCCAAATCCGCCGAACATCACCAGCATCAGAATAGCACGCCAGATAAACCACTTTGTGGGACGACAAATCACTTCGGAAGAACTCGACATAGGTTGGCGGAGAGAAAAACAAGTCTCCCGTCGACTTGCAAGACCCGTGATCGGAGAATCAGCTCTCTCGGGAATCGCCGACCCCGTCTTCCCGAGCAATGACCGCCAAGCGAAAGGCCTCGCGATCGCCGTATCGACGGATCGAAAACTTCACGCAGCGACGACGCCCCGGACTTGGAGACCAGGTTGCCTGCCAAAACTCGTAACTGCTTCCGTTTGTCGTAACGGAGACCTTGGACACTCCGACAACGCCGGAGCGATTTCGAGGGGAGCGGGTGCAAATGCGAGCCTGCTCTCTCGCTTCGATTTCCTGAAGCAATTGATCCCGCCAATTACGAGCTGCCCTGATCGATAGATCCGGTCCCCCATAAACCCGGTCTCCGAAAAATTTGGCATACTTGACGCCCCTGCGCTGCAAGCGAACCTGCCAACCGTGGGTACTTACCCCCGGAAGGTCGATCCTCGCCAAAGCATAGTTGTCCCCTGAAGAAGCCATCCGCTTCAGAGAAGGTGCCGATGGTTTCCTGGCTTGTCAAATGGGTCCGCTATTATCGTCCGCCGCGACCGAGGATTCGCTTTTTCATCCCTTCGTCGATGAATTCGGAGGTCTCAAGATAATTTGAGGCCGCTTCCGGGTCTTCCCCCATCCAGCGCATCGTTGTCATTCCAATCGACCATCCACGTGAACGGCCATCGGTGATGGTTTCCGCAAGTTTGATATTTTCCTGAGGAGAACCGCTGTTATCGCTCATGACATAGGAAGAAACGGCGGAGTCGCGAAGTGCCCCTTCCGGCTGTTCAACAGCCCATGCCTTTGCTGCGGCAGGATCCTTGTCCACCCAGTTTCCAATCACATTGCGCATCGAATCTCGTTGGGCCTTCTCAGATCCATTGGCAACGACCCACTCCGCTGCTTCGGATGGATTCTCGCGAGACATCGATTCGGCTACGCTTTCGACCGCTTCATCGCGTGAACCACCTTCCGGGATTTCCAACGCTTTCTTGGCGGCAAGAGTGGGATTTTCGTCGGCGAGAGAGCGGACTGCCGCCCCCAGAGCATCGCCCCGCTGATCGGCAGGAAGCCCGTTGATAAAGGATTCCGCCTCATTCCAGTCGGCCTTGGCCCATTCTTTGGCAATATTCACGTTCGCCTTGTTCAAGGCATCGCCTTCAAGACCGGAGGTCAAGCCTGCCGCACGCTCGGGGTCGGTAGTAGCGATTTGAGCAAGCACCTTTGCAGTTGCATCATTTCCATCTCGACCTTCGAGAGATTTGGCCCAAGCAAGCGCACCTTCCGGGTCTTGCTTTGCCCACTCCTTCGCAATCGTTGCGCCTCCAGTACCACCACCCATGCGGCCCATCATTCCCATCCCCGCAAACTGGGACTTGTTGGTTGCGTAATAGTCAGCAGCTCCTTTTGGATCGCTGGCAGCCCAGCTCTGGAGGATTCCGGGCTTGATCATCATCGACTCCCAGCCCCGCTGCCCGTTGGCATGATCCATGGCGTCATAAGGAGAAACCTCGGCCCAAGCCGCATAAAGCAAAGATCCGGCGAGAAAACGCTCCCCCATTGGAAGCCCTTTGAGTCTTTCGGCCTCTTCAGCGAGTTCCTCACTGCTCATGTTGGAATAGAGATCCACCAAAGCCTGGACCCGGGCAGTCTGACCCGGGACGTTGGAGACTTCCCCATAATTTGTAGGCTTACCCGGGCGTGAAACATTTGATGAAGCAGAACTTGAACCGGTTCGGCTCACGGAGCGAGAACTCCCGGTCGAGCGAGACGTCCCCTTCTCTACGAGATTTTCATTGGCCGGAATATCTTCGCCGCTATTTCCGACGATGTAGCCGATGGCTCCACCCGCTAACAGGCAAGAGGCTGCAATTGGGAGTAAACTATTCATAACTGGCATGATGTTAGTCTTTTAAATGAATAAGGCAAACCCGCGCAAAAAAAAAATCGAACGCGGGATGAAACAAAGAGAATTGCATCTAGTTGAATCCAAAATCGCGGCTGGAGAAGTCACGAGTTGAATTCTCCCTCTCTTTCGCAGCCTGCCTCTCGACAGTAAGGCGGGCGAAAGGCATCGCTTCGAGACGAGGATTTGGAATCTTCTGTCCTGATTCCTCGCAGACCCCGTAAGTGCCCAACTCGAGGCGCTGGAGAGCTTCCTCGATCTCACCAAGCGCGTTCGCTTCCTTGGAAAGCATATTAAGAGCAAAATCGCGATCATAGGCGTCCGATCCCGCATCGCCCTGGTGCATTCCTGATCCACTCGCATCACTCCCTTCGGACCCATTCTTAATAGTATCGCTCTGAATCCCGTGCATAACATCAGTGATTTGATCACGGAGATCAAGCAGGCGCTGACGCTGTTTTTTCTCAAAAATGGTAAGTTTCGCGACCTTTTCCGGCTTCACGTAACGGCGTTTCACCACAACCGGTGGTAATTCCTCAACTTCCGCGACCTTCTTTTTAGCGCGCTTGGTCGCCTTTTTGGCCACCTTCTTCACTACCGGTTCAGTTTTGGCGACAGCGACATTTTTTTTCGCTGCCTTCTTGGCCGTCTTTTTGACCGCTGCCTTCTTGGCCGTCTTTTTGACCGCTGCCTTCTTGGCCGTCTTTTTGACCGCTGCCTTCTTCACCACTTTTTTGGCAGCTTTCTTGACGAACTTTTTCGCCGACTTTTTCACGACTTTTTTCGCTGATTTCTTGGCTGTCTTTTTCACGGCGGCTTTTTTGGCAGCCTTCTTAGCCGTTTTTTTCACAGATTTTTTCTTCGCCGCCTTTTTGGCAGGAGTCTTCTTAGCGGCCTTTTTGGCGACTTTTTTTACTGTCTTCTTGGCAGCAACTTTCTTTGCCGCTTTCTTGGCAGTTTTCTTTTTAGCAACTTTCTTAGCCATAAATCAATGGGTTGGGGCTGGAAATCTAATTCAAGTTTAAAACCTAACAAGAGGCTGGAGACTGGAAAAGGCGGGACCAGTAGTTGTTTTAAGGTCCGGGTGCAAGCTGATTTTCCGCATCCAATTGATCATCTTGCCACCATGCTCTTGAAATCCTGCCCGAGCCCCCTAGTCTGCTCCCCGCTCTATGGATCTTCCTTCTATTCTTGAATCTCTGCTTGTCGCTTCGGAATCCCCCCTCCCGTCCGCCGAATTGGCCCGTCTTGTTCGCGCCCGTGCTGCCGAGTTCTCAGAGGATTCCATCACCGAAAATCCGGAAAATGCTCCAGCCCCAGACAGCCCCGAGCGAGCCCTCGACCTGGAAGCCCTTGCTCTCATCGGGGAAGAGGAAATTAAAACCGCTCTCGCCGAGCTCAATGAGATCTACGAAAAAAGCGGACGTTCCTTTGTCGTCGCCGAACGCTCGAAAGGCTGGAAGATCTACACCCGTGCTGATTTCGCCGGATTTGTGAAGCTCCTCTTCCCCGGACGCAAGCCCGAGCGCCTCAGCCCTCCGGCCATGGAGACGCTCGCAATCATTGCTTACCGCCAACCGGTTACCAAATCCGCGCTTGAGGCTGTCCGCGGCGTTTCCTGCGACGGGATGCTCCAAAAGCTTCTCGACCGCGAACTCGTCAAAATCTCGGGCCGAGCAGACCTTCCCGGACGCCCGCTTCTCTACGCCACCACCGAACTCTTCCTCGAGCACTTCGGAATCACCGACATCGAGGAACTTCCCAACATCGGAGAACTACGCAAAGTCGAGCTTCCCGACGGAACTGAAGACGAGGACGAAAAAAAGGACGGGGAAGCACCCACCACCACAGAGGAAGCCGAAACACAACTCGCCCTCTCGGCTGTTGAAAAATCAACCGAAAACACTGTTGAACCATCCGACGAAGCAGAAGACGAGGCGCCCACCGACAATTCCGCTGCCAACGAAGAAGAATAACGACTCGATTTCATGCCTCTCGACGACATCCGCAAAACGATCGACGCGATCGACACCCAGCTGCTCGACCTACTTTCGCAGCGAGCAGACGCCGTCCACGAAGTGGGCGAAATCAAGAAAAAGGAAGGACTTCAAATCTACGCACCCGAGCGCGAAGACGCTCTCCTTAAGTCCCTCGCAGCCAAGAACCAAGGTCGCCTTCCCGAGAAATCGATCCGCGCGATCTACCGCGAAATCATGTCAGCCGCCCTCGCGCTCGAGGACGACCTAAAGATCGCCTATCTCGGTCCCGAAGGGACCTGGACCCATCAGGCCGCCATTTCAAAATTCGGCCACTCGGTGGAATACACCGCCCAACCGAACTTCGCCGAAGTCTTTGATCACGTGACCCGTCGCCACTCCAGCTACGGCGTTGTTCCTATCGAAAACTCCACGGAAGGGGCCGTCTCTTCCACCCTCGATCTTTTTGTCGACTCCCCTCTCCGAATCTGCGCGCAAATCCTCATGCGCATCGAGAACGGGCTCATGGCCGCCATTCCGCGCGAAGAGATCAAGACTCTTTACTCTCATCCCCAGGTCTTCGGGCAGTGCCGAAACTGGATTCTCCAGAACTTCCCGGACGCTGATCTCGTCGAGTGTTCCTCGACCACCAAAGCAGCCCACCTTGCAAAAAAATACGCTGCTGATGGCGCAGCCGCCATGGGAGGACCGCTTTCCGCAGAAATGGCGGGGCTTAAAATGCTCGACACCGCCATCCAGGATCGCGCCACCAACACCACTCGCTTCCTGGTCATTGGCGAAAAAACCTGCCCCTCCACCGGTAAAGACCGCACCAGCATCCTCTTCGCCGTCCATGACCGTCCGGGCTCATTGGTGAAAGCCTTGCAAGCTTTCGACTCCTTCGCCATTAACATGTCGAAAATCGAATCCCGCCCCTCCAAACAAAAGGACTGGGAATACATTTTTTACGTCGATCTGGCCGGTCATTGCGAAGATCCTGAAGTCCGAGAAGCCCTCGATACTCTCGAAACCCACTGCTCTCTGGTAAAAATCCTCGGCTCATATCCCGACCTCGACTAAATCTGCTGGCCATCCGAAATCAGTCTGACAAATTCCTTTCCGTCATGCTTCAACAAGGAATTCTCAACCCGGCTGTCAACGATCTCCTCTCAAGAATCCGTCATACCAACACTCTGGTCATCGCGGACTGGGCCTTCCCTTACTGGAATGAAATCGAGGTCGTCGACCTCTCACTCACGAAGGGTATTCCTCTGATCACCGATCTCCTCGAAGTCCTGAAGGAAAACTTCAAAGTCGGCCACATCTGGCAGGCCGAAGAATTTCTAGGAACAAACCCTCCCGAAGTCATCGCCGACTACGATGCCAAATTCGGCGGGTTCAAGGGACTCTATCCTGAAGTCGAAGTGACCCGCCTCGCCCACAACGATTTCAAGAAACTCGTCCCCAACGCCATTGGCCTCATCCGCACCGGCGATCCCACCGCCTATGGCAATGTCATCCTCGAATCCGTATAATTAACCCCAAATCTTTCCGTGAAATCTGCAATCACCCTCTCACAAGTTCCCGAAGCAGCCGCCGGCCCCTTCGTTTTCCACCAACCTCTCGCCGAAGGTTTCGCCGCGGCCAAGAAGCACGGCTATGACTCCGTCGAACTCTTCTTTCCCGGACCCGACTTCATCACCGTGGAGGAAGTCAAAGCCCTCGCAGCAGAACACGGCCTCGGCATTGCCGCCGTCGGCACCGGAGCAGGCATGGTCAAACATGGTCTCTCCCTCACCGATCCCGACCCTTCGAAACGCGAAACAGCCCTCGACTTCATTCTCAAGATGATCGACTTCGGAGGCCAACTCGGAGCGCCCGCTATCCTTGGCTCCATGCAGGGCAAGTGGGGTGGTGATGTCTCCCGTGAACAAGCCCTCACTTGGCTCGCGGACGCTCTCAAAACCGCCGGGGAAGCAGCGGCAAAGCACAATGTCACTTTCATTTACGAACCTCTCAACCGCTACGAGACCAACCTCATCAATCATCTTGCCGAAGGAGCCCAATACATCGAGGACAACAATCTCGATAATATCGTTCTCCTAGCCGATCTATTCCACATGAACATCGAAGAGAGCGACGTTGCCCAAGCGATCATCGATGCGGGCAAGCACACCGGGCACGTCCACTTCGCCGATTCCAACCGCTCCGCCATGGGCTTCGGCCATACTGATGCCGCGCCTATTGTCGCTGCGCTCAAGCAAATCGGTTACACGGGTTATCTTTCAGCTGAAGTCTTCCCAAAACCTGACGCAGACGCCTGTGCCGCCCAGGAGATTAAAGCGATTAAAGAAGCCCTCACCTAAAAGCGGCTAGCCGAAAGCTCCCGCTTTTGGTTTGCAGATATGGGAGGACTCAAAAGCGGAATCTTTTGGCTACGATTCTAGACAACCTTCAGAATCTTTGCTGCGAGAAGGTAAAGAGCATGCCGGCTCTCATTTTGGAGGCGCTCTGAAAAGTCCGGGATCCACGCCAGATTATCCCCTTTAAACTGGATAGAGTCTTCCCCTTGCAGCGAGCTATAAACCAGCAACAATAGTGCGATGTGATCCGGCGCTAGCGTTTTGAATCGTTCGGGTAATTCCAGAAAGCCCGAATCCAGCATGAACTGGATGCGACCAGCCA
>CBFHQJ010000110.1:0-15107 GCA_965657795.1 Akkermansiaceae bacterium | reverse complement strand
CAGAATATCCGCGACGTGATTCCGTTTGCGCGGACGCCGGGCAACTGTGAGTTTTAGGACGCGGGCGTTTTGCGACTCAGGACAAGTGCGGCGAGAGCGGCGGCAAGGATGATGGTGGCAAGCCAGGATGGTAGCCCAATCCACATGAGACCGTAGGCTGTGGCCGCCCCGGTGGCGGCGATGAGTGCGTAGGGAAGTTGGGTGGCCACGTGAGAGGTGGGCGAACAACCGGAGGCCAGCGCGGAGACGATGGTGGTGTCGGAAAATGGGCTGCAATGATCTCCGAAAACGGCTCCCCCAAAGACGGCGCCAATGGTCATTGAGATCAGGCTCATGAGTTCAGCTTCGGGAAGGTCGATACCCAGTTTGAGAACAAGGGGCAGAGCCATGGGCATAAGCAGGCCGAAGGTTCCCCATGAGGTTCCGGTCATGAATGACATGATGGCTCCGATGATGAAGATGACCAGAGGGACTGACATTGGGCTGATCTGATCTCCCAGCATTTGTTTGAGAAGGTCGGCAGTGCCGAGGCTTTCAAACATGCTCCCGAGCGTCCATGCGCAGATGAGAATGATGAGGGCGGGGAAGAGGGAGGCCGCTCCATCGAGCATGTGCTGGGGGGCTTCCGTTTTTTTGCTTTTGGGAAAGCAAAGGTAGGCCGCGGTGAGGGCAACGAAGCCGGCTGCGACCATGGCATAGGGGACGCCGTCTGAGATGAAGGCGTTCTTCCAGGACCAAGGACCACCATCTGGTGGACCATCCTGCCAAAGAAAGATGAAGGTGGGGAGGGTGGTGACGAGGACGATGAGAGGGAGAAGAGCCAACCAAGGTGAGTTTCCTTCGAGTTCTGTTACTTCTTCTTCAAGAGGGACGGGGCGGGCTTTCTTCATGGGGCCAATTTGCCATGCTTTGAAGATGACAAGGGGAACCAGAATCAGGCTGAGGAGACAGTAGGGATTGGCCGGAATGGAGTGGAAGAAAAGGGCGGCAGGATTGACGTCAAAGGGAGCGGTGGCGAGGCTTTCCTTGATGATGGCCAGTTGAGTGGCGATCCAGGTGGAGATGAAGGCGACGCAAGCGACGGTGGCGCTGGTGGAGTCAATGACGTAGGCGAGAAATTGTCGCGAGATCCGAAGGCTGTCGGTGAGGGGGCGGGCGACGCGGCCAAGGAGGACGGCGTTGGCGAGACCATCGAAGAAACAGAGAAGTCCAAGCCCATAGACACCGAAGAGGAGTTTCTTCCTAGGGTCGTGACCTTTATTGGCGAGGAGGCGGTTGAGGATGGTGGTGAAGCCACCGCCTTTCTCAAGCAAGGTGGCGAAGGCCCCGAGGGTGAAGGTGAAAATAATGGCGCTGAGATTCCAGGCACTGGTGCCGATTTTAGGGAAGAGGTGTTCTTCAAAAAGACAACGGATGGCTAGGATGGGCGAGGGGCCGGCAAGGAGGAAGGCTCCGGCGACGGCGGCGCAAAAGAGAGAGAGGGCCGCGCGTTTGGTAATCAGGATGAGAACCAGGGCAACGATCGGAGGAAGGATGGGGACGATATCAGCCATGAAGAGTGTTACTTTGAAGACCGCTGACGGCGGGCTTCGATGATTTTGAGAATCTGAGAGCGGAGTGTTTGGGATGAAGCAATTTCCCGGACGTGGTTCATCAGAATTTGGTCAATATCGATTCCGTCAGAACCCTCGCCGATGATCAGGGCGGTTTCCCAATTTTTCTGGTCGACAGGTGGATCGTTCCTGAGCGTCATCAACAGGAGGTTAACATCATCTCGATCGAGTCGCAGCTCGGTTGGTGGTGACTTGGCTCTAAAAATGGAGGTGAGCTTATCAATTCTATCCTGACGACTCTCTTTTGAAGTGTCTGCTTCGTGATGCCCGGGCTCTTGCTTTTCGGTCACTTTCTCTTTTTCGCTTTTACATGACGAAAGACCCAAGGCCAGGGGCAGGATCAAACGCGTCATGTCGGGAGTAAATCAGAGATCAAAAAAAAGGCGACCGGTGAAGGTCGCCTTTTTGAAATCGATGGAATGAAGGAAACTTATTCGTCGGAGTCAGACTCTTCTTCTTCCTCTTCTTCCTCAGAAGCTCCGCTACGCTTGACCCGCTTCAGTCTGTTGGCGAGTTGCTGCTTCGCCTTCTCTGCGCTGGCTTCGACTCTTTCCGTGTCCCCGCTTTCGATAAAATAGTCGAGGATATCATCAGCCCAAGCATCGGACTGCCTGGCCATGGCTTGGACAATTGCAAGCTGCTCTCTTTCTCCTGCTGCAATGCTGGAAACATCTTCCCAGTAAATTGCCTTGTCGTCTTCATCGAGCTCAGAACGGGCGTCGAGGAAAGAGATAAGACCTGAGAAGGCTTTGGATCGGAGGATGTCATCTTCCTCTTCTGATGCAAAATCGAAAAGGGTTTCAAACTGGGAGTCGTCCGGCCAATTGCTGAGTGAGAAAATGGCGGCCATCGCCAACTTTTGGTCATCAGATTGAAGGGTGTCGGCAACGAGGTCAGAGGCATTGTCACCGCCAGCCGAGCCCATGAGTCGTAGAAGAGCGATTTTTGCATCGGAATCGGCAGTGCTGTTGTAGCTGCCAAGGATGGCGTTGGAAAAGGCACCGGGATCTTCGGATCCACTGATGACCTTGGCTAATACATCGACTGCGGAGTTCTTAATGGAAGCGTTTGCCGAGTTGGTGATGATGGTAAGGAGGCTGTCAAAGTTGGAGGTCGTGGCCATTTCCTTGGCTGCCTTCAGTGCTCCTTGTCCGGCCGAGGTGTCATCGGTCTTCTGAGCGAATTCGATCAAGGCGGGAAGGGCGCTTTCATCACCTCGTGCTCCGACAACCTCGAAGAGTTTAACCCGCAGGGCTCCGGTCATGTCCACATCACGGGCGTAGGCTGCGACCTTTGCGCTAATGTCAACGCCGTCGGTTGCCTTACCAATGTTGAGGGCCTGAAGGTAGGTTGGTCGTTCCATGGTGTCCTTGACTCCACCGCTGATCAGCTCGTCCAAAAGGAGTTGCACGTCACTCTCCGAGAGGGGGATCTCAGTGGGGAGGTTGTCGGAATCGTCAAATGCCGCGACGATCTCATTGAGCCTCTCAATCCGGTCATTTTTGGCGGAATTGCCCTTGATAATAACAGCCGCGAGGATGATGAAGGCGAGCAGAGTGATGCCAATCATTCCTTTGACCGCGTTGCTCATACCCTTCTTTTTGGTGGGAGCGATTGAGCCGATTCCAACTCCTCCTGGCTGAGGTTGTCCGGGAATTCCACCGGGTTGAGGTGCGGCAGCAAGTGGAGCTGCAGCCAAGGGGGCGGCGACAGCGACTGCTGGAGGTGGAGTTGTTGGAGCAGGCTGGGGAGCGACTCCGGTATTCAAAAGTGGATTTGCAGCCGGAGCTGCCGGTTGCGCTGGGGCGGCCGGTTGCGCAGCGGTCCCACTGAGAGGGACGGTGATCTGCGGAGGCGCTGGTGGTGCAGGCGCTGCCGGTTGGACTGGAGCGGGTTGAGCGGCCGGAGCTGGCTGCGCAGCTGGTGGAGTTGCGGCCAGTTGTGGCGGGGAGGCCACCGGCGCAGGCTGAACCGGCGCCGCAGCAGGTTGTGCAGGTTGTGCAGGTTGTGCAGGTTGTGCAGGTTGTGCAGGTTGTGCAGGTTGTGCAGGTTGTGCAGGAGGGGCTTGAGTTGGCTGAGCTGCGGTCAGTTGTGGCGGTGCCGCCGCCGGTTGCGCAGGAGGTGCCGCAGCCGGTGCTGCGGGAGCCGGTTGAACCGGTGCCGGCTGGACGGGAGCAGTCTCTTGGGCAGGCGCTGGAGCAGGTGCCGGCTCTTGTCCGGGGATGACCAGCTTGGGTCGGGCTGGCTGGGCTGGCTGCGCCGCAGTCTGAAGTGAGGCCGCCTGATCTGCGGGAGGCTGGACGGGCGGCGGTTCGGTGGCCGGGCTTACCAGGCCAGTTTGGCCTTCCGGCTGCACGTTATTCGCAGGAACTTCGGGCGTTCCGGATTCGGGGTTATTTTCACTCATAAGGAATTGGGTTAGGGATTGTCTGGCGTCAGAAGGGCGATCATCCATCTCTCGTGAAATATGCCACATCACCCAGTTGCAAAGCCAAGCTGGGAGATCGGGCCGGATTTCAGAGATTGGGGTGACCTTGTGTTGAAGGTGGGCGGCCATGACCTGCGGAGCAGATTCCCCATCGAAGGGATACTTCCCGGTCAGGCAGTAATAATAAACGCAGCCGATGGCATACATGTCGGTGCGCTGGTCAAGAGGACTTCTTTCGAATTGCTCCGGGGCCATGAACCGGATCGACCCAAAAACCGTATCATCGTGAGCAATTGTTTGGTGTGAAGGTCTGGTGGAAAACTTGGCAAGTCCGAAATCGACCAGCTTGATATGGAAGCGGCCGCTGGGCAGCCATGTGATCATGAGGTTGCTGGGCTTGATATCGCGGTGAACCAAATTCCGGTCTTGTGCCGCGATGAGAGCTTCCTGACTTTGGAGAGCGACCTCTCTGAAATCGGTAATTGTCAGGACACCACCCTTGATCATCTCATCGATGGTTTTTCCGGAGAGAAGTTCCATGACGACGTAAGGGCCATCTTTGTCCACGCCAGCGTCGAAGATGGTGACAATATTGGGGTGTTGCAGCGAGCAGAGAGAGGTAGCT
The DNA here is from genome assembly GCA_965657795.1 of Akkermansiaceae bacterium. Taxonomy (GTDB): domain Bacteria; phylum Verrucomicrobiota; class Verrucomicrobiia; order Verrucomicrobiales; family Akkermansiaceae; genus SW10. Next base: position 10,441 of record CBFHQJ010000110.1, on the reverse strand, counting down.
TCGTTGAGCATGGCTTCGGTAGCCTCATCAAGTCCGTCATTGCGCTCAAGAGAGAGGACTCGCTTCAGGGCCACTTCCCGATTTAGATTTTTATCAAAGGCACGGTAGACCGCTCCAACGCCGCCCTCCCCGATTTTACTTCGAATTTCATAACGCTCTTCTGTTTTGTCCTCCTCGGGTGTCTCCTTATTGGTGGCCTTCTCCGTGACCGTTTCTTCGCCGCCCGATTCTCCTTCGGGATTCGAATCCCCTTCGTCGAGATTCTCGTTGTCGAGATCCTCGGTCGCGTTTTCAGGGGGAGATTCCTCAGTCATGACTTCGGAGGAAGTCTCCTCATTGGTGGCAGGGAATCAAGTTCAGTTATGGACAAATATGTCGCGGTCTGGACAATTTCGCTTCATTCTTGAGCATGGGATCGTTTCTGGCTCTTGTTATCATTGTGTTGGGTGCTCTGCTGGTCGTTAAAATCGGCTCCAGCGCGTTGCAACTGACGGGGATGTCCAAGCCCGTGGCGAGCTTTCAGGCCGCTTCTGCTTTTTTTGGGGTGGGGTTTCCCACGAGCGAGGCGGAGCAAGTCGTAAGCCATCCGGTCAGGCGGAAAATTATTCTCCATCTCATTGTAGCGGGAAATATCGGCCTGACTTCTGCTCTGGCCACGCTCCTTGTGACATTTATGGAGAGCAGCGAGAGGGGGCTGGGAATGACTTTTGCGTGGTTGGGAATGATCGCACTCGGGCTTCTTGTGGTGGGGATGTTTTTCAATCTCAGAGTGATCAATGATCCGGTGGATCGCTTTATGAGGATGACTTTGGAGAAGGCCGGAATGAGCAAGGTTATGGACTACGATTATCTCTTGAATCTGCAAGATGGCTTCTGCGTTTATGATGGAGAGATCCACGGGGAACATCCGTGGGTTGGCAAAGCCTTGTGGCAGATTCGGCCTGCCGACGCGGGAGTGATTGTGCTCGGGATTTATCGCAATAACGGCGAATTCATTGGTGCACCGAAAAAGGATACGATTGTCGAACCGGAGGATGTTTTGATGGTTTATGGGAGGGACGAGGATGTCACAAGGGCTCTCTCATCCGAAACCGAAGAGGATTAGGGGCGGTCAAATGCCCATCAATCATTCCGCAGGCCGCGAATGATTTGAATTTTCGGATTCGACGAAAAGCCCGGGGAGCTGGAAATGAGCGTCCTTCCGTCGGGGCTGAATAAGAGGTTGCTTTGTGCTCTGCCCGCCCGCCCAATGGTCAGGAGTTCGCTTTGGGTGTCCAAATTCCAAAGGCGAATCACGCCACCGCTTCCTGAACTTGCCAGGGTTTTGGTGTCGGGAGAAAATGCGAGACTCCAGATCCCTTGTTTGTGACCTTTCAGGGTTCCAATTTTTAGGCCTGAGTCCGATTCCACCAAGGAGATGACATTCTCGTAGTCTTGAAAACCATGGGTGAAGGCAATCAGCTTGCCATCTTGCGAAAGGGACAAGCTCGAACCGAGTTGGCTTTTTTCGAACGGAATGCGGTGGCGTTCCTTCCTGCTGCTGACGTCATAGATCGAGAGTAAGTCATCGTCTCTTGAAACCAGGGTTGAGCTGTCCGCTGAGAAGAGGGCGAAGGTGGCACTGCTGCGAAACGGGGGCTCAAGGGGCTCCTCCACGATCCACCATGCCAGCCCCTTCTCGCGGTGGGAGGCCACCAAGGATTTTCCGTCCGAAGAGAGCTGGACTGAATCCACCCGGTTCCAGCCGGTTTCGAATTGGGTGACCGCATCGTCCTTCAAATTCCTGAGTGAGACGATTCCGTTGCTCTTGATTTCAGCGATCTTTCGGAATTCTTGATCCACCGATATCGCATTGCGGCTCCTTCGTCTAAAAGTAGAGGGTGAAACCTGCAGGGTCTCGATCACATCTCGGGTAGAGACGTCCAGTCGTGATAAAACTCTGTCTCGATTGACGGCCGTGATACTGGTGCCATCGGGTGAAAAAGTTAAGGGCGTCCACGGCCCTTCGATCATGGAGTAATCAGAACCTTTTTTGGTCGTCCAGATACGCACTTCACCATCTTTGCTGCCGCTTGCGACAACTGTGCCATCAGGGGAAAAGTCAACACTCCAGACTTCACCGATATGTCCAAGGAGGGTGCGTTGTAGCGATCCGTTTTTCAGATTCCAAAGTCTAACCGAGTGATCCCAACTACTTGTCGCAAGTGTGGTGCCATCCCTTGAGAAGCTCATCGATGAGATGGCACCGGTGTGGGCTTCCCCATTCGGTCCGCGAGGCAAAGATCCGATCTCATGGCCGGTCACGGTGTCGTAAATGGCGACGAAAAATCCCTCCTTGGTGGGTTGGCTGTTTCTAGCAAAAACCAAGTGTCTGCCATCGTTGGAGAAATGAAAATTGTGACCTCCGAAAAAGAAGCGGGGAGAATCTTCAAGCAGGATGGGTTTGGCGGTTCCCGAGACCGACCAGATGGTGATTCCGTCGCTTGATTCGCTCGCCAATAATTCTCCGTCCGGCGAGTAGGCGAGAGAACCGGTCGCTCCGGAAATGAAGTCGAGTCGCTCCCAGTTTGAGGTGTCCCAAAGTGTTGTTCCACTTCGATCACTCACCGCCATTGACTGTCCGTTCGGAGCGAGCGCCATGTTCAGGTGGTGGCCTCTTTGCTCCCAGGCGGTGGTTTCAGAGACAAGATCGAGAACGGTGGAGCATTCTCTTCCCATCGCGATCAAAAGATTTCCGGAACTCGAAAATGCCACTGTTTGAGCATCAATCGGGAAGGTGGAGGTGATTCGGTTTTCTTCCACCGACCAGATTGCTACCTGTCCCCGGGTTGCGATGGCCAAATACGCTCCATCCGGTGAAAAATCGAGGGAATCAATCGGCTGTCCGAATTGGGGCAACGCGAAATGAGGATCCCCCTGACATTGCTCCATCAGGTAATACCACTCGAATCCTCTGAGATCATTCTCTTCAGGTTTACGGGAGGACCATGGCTCGAGAAGCAGGCGGGCATTTGAAAGGTTGCCATTGAGAACAGCCTGGTGCGCAAGGTTGATATTGGCGACATACCGCCGTAGGTGGGCTTCCTCGGCATTTTGAATGGCCTGCTTGCGTTCATTCTCTGCCTGCTCCCGAAGAATCGATTGTGCGGCTTCGGCCTCCCTTGCTCTCAAGGCAAAGGCGAAGCTCACAAAAACGAAGGCCAGCAATGAGGCGAGCAGGACACCTGAAAAAATAACCGCGACGCGATTCCGGTTTACGAATTTGCCCAGGCGATAGTTCCAGCTCGGAGCACGGGCCATGATTGGGTCGCCTGTGAGGTAGAGTTCCAAATCCCTGGTGAGTTCACTGGCGCTGCCAAATCTCCTCGTGCGATCCTTTTCGAGGCACTTCATCACGATCCAGTCGAGGTCACCTTGAACTTCGTGAATCAAGCGACCAGGAGATAGGGAGCGATCATCGGCGGTCTTTTCGATTTTTTCAGACGCGCAGGACTTTAAGAAGGATGATGGTTGCAGAGAGTCGGAATCTCTCAGGGCTTTAAGAGCTTTGGCCGTGCCAACACCGTCCGGCAGGGAGGCTTGCAAGGGTGTGCTCCCCGTGAGTAGTTCGAATAGAATCACTCCGAGGGAATAGATGTCTGCCCTGGTATCAATGTCCTGATTTCCCAAGTCGGCTTGTTCGGGACTCATGTATGCCGGGGTTCCAATGATCAAATCATTGATGGTGAGATCAATCGCCTCGCCTTCGAGCGGGTCAAGCGCCTTGGCCACTCCAAAATCGATAATCTTGGGGAGGGCCTGATCTTCTTGCTCGCGGACCAAAATGTTTGATGGTTTGAGGTCCCGATGAATGATGCTTTTTTGGTGGGCGTGTTCGATGGCTCGACAAATTCTAATGAAGATTTCCAGTCGTGCTCTGACCGGAAGGCGGTGGCTGTCGCAGAACTCCGTGACTGGATCCCCCGGGACGTATTCCATGATGAAGAATGGGCGGCCTTCATCAGTCGAGCCGGCATCAATGACTCTTGCGATGTCTGCATGGTCCATTCGGGCAAGCGTTTGACGCTCTGCTTCGAAGCGAGAGATCACATTCGCAGTGTCCAATCCAAGCTTAAGAATCTTGAGGGCTACTTGACGTTTGACCGGAGTTTCTTGCCGGGCCAGATAGACCGAACCTCCGCCACCTTCGCCAATCAATTTGATTAAGGCGTAAGGTCCAAGAGAGGTGCCGGTGAGATTGTCGGTCTTGATCTCGGTAGTTTTTCGTGCTTCAATTTCGACAGGTTCAAGGAAGTTGCCCAGGCTTGAATGATCGGAGAGGAGGGCTTCGACCGCGGTGCGGAGTGGGGAGTTTTCACCACATGCCCGGTCAAGGAATTCGCGCCTTTTCTCCGGCTCCGGGCATGCGAGAGCCTCTGCGAAGATCTCTCGTTCGCTCTGACTCTTTGATGTTGCCCGGGCTTGGTTCACTTTTTTAGGTTGGAAGGGGCTTCCTGTTTCTGCTGTCTGGAGACAACCCCTCTCTTAATATACGAAAAGGAATTTCGAAATCCGCAAAAAAATCTAACGTTAAAGAAGTTGGAATACGAAACTTTTCAAACACCTGCCAATTTGCGACCTTGGGGAAGGATGGACGATGTTACGCTGATTATCTCGAAGGTGGAGCGTGGTGAGGCTTCGAAGGAAGAACTTCTGGCTGTGGTCTATGATGAACTAAGGGAATTGGCACGGGCAAAGATGGCTCGCGAGAGGAAGGGGCATACCCTGCAGGCGACCGCGTTGGTTCATGAAGCATGGTTGAATCTTGAGAAGTCTTCTCAAGAACTGTGGGAAGGACGACGGCATTTTTTTGGAGCCGCGGCCGAATCCATGAGAAGGATATTGGTGGATCATGCGCGTAGAAAGTTGGCGGCCAAGCGAGGGGGCGGAGACTCTTCGGCTGAGTTTGAAGAATCAGCAATTCGTTCCGAAGTTCCGGATCACGAATTGCTTGCCGTTCATGAGGTGTTGGAGGAACTGGAAGAGGAGGATCCCCAGACTGCGGAACTTGTAAAGCTGCGCTATTTTATCGGGCTTTCGATGCAGGAGACGGCCGATGCTCTCGGGGTGAAAAAGCGCACGGCTGAAGGGATTTGGCAATACGGTAGGGTGTGGCTGAGTCGAAGGCTGAAGGGGGATTCCTGAATCATTTGCAAAAGATTGAGATTTTTTTTGCGGATTTGAACCTCCCTTTGCGCATGTGGAGGAAAAGGAGGGATCCCTTCTTTTAAATCACACATTCAAAACCATGAAAAATATCGCAATCCTTAATCTCGTTTGGCTCGGAGTGGCTGTTGCCGCGTTCCTGATTGGCCGGTCAGAACCCGCAGTTGATGGACAGGATGGTCAGGAAAATGGAGGCCGTTCGGAGTCCGGACTTTCCCAGAGAAATGGTTCTTCCCGAAGCGGAGGTCGTTCTCAGGGTGGGGCTGTCAATGGAGGTGGCGATTTGAATGGACGAAGTGGCGGAGGTGGCGGAATTACGGTCGCCCAATATCAGCAAGAGAGAGATGCTCTCCTCGCTAATAAGCTTTTTGCAGACCTCCTTCTGGAGCTGCGACCGGAGAATGCCCGCGAGGTTTTTGATGCTCTCATTGAACGTCAAAAGGGAGGTGAGGAAACCGGTCAGCAAATGGGATTGTTGCTGGAAGCGTGGGGTAAACTCGATGGTGAGGCCGCTCTGGCTGCCGTCGGGGATCTTGGCGGCGACGGTCGCCGCCGGGGCTTTGCGTCTATTTCAGCCATGAAAGGTTGGGCGAGTTCCGATCCGGAAGGAGCCAAGGCTCATCTTGGCGGTCTTGAAGGTGGATTTGAAAAAGGAATGCTGACTCAGGGAGTGGTGAGCGGATTGGCATCGACTGATCCCGAAGCTGCTACGGCTTTTGTGTTGGAACTGGACGCGGCCCAGACCGCTGAGGGCGAAGGTGGCGGAGACAATCGTTGGAGAGGTTTTGCCGTGGATCGTCAAATGGAGGCGATTGCCAAGGCTCAGATGCAGCAGGGGATGAGTAAGGCGACGTCGTGGGCTGAAGGATTGCCCGAAGGATCTTTGAAGTCTTCTGCCTTTGATCAGGTGGCTGAGGGCTATGCCCAGAGTGATCCTCAAGCTGCCGCCGAGTGGGTAAAGGGGCACGCCGATCAGGAATATGCGGAGCGTGCTGTGCGGGAGATCGCGGAAGAATTGTCGAGAGCAGATGCTGCCGCCGCGGTGAATTGGGCTCAGGACCTTCCTGAAGCAACCCAGGCGAGCGCGATGCAAGAATCGATGGGGCGTTGGACCCGCGAAGATCCTACTGCAGCCGGTAATTATCTGACCACAATGACCGAGTCACCGGCTCGTGACGCTGCCGTGAGTTCGTTTGCGCGGACTTTTGACCGGGAAGATCCGGCGATTGCGGCAGAATGGGCGGCTTCCATTGGTAACCAGGAAATGCGAACTGAAACACTCGAATCGGTGGCCCGTTCCTGGGTCCGCAGTAATGCGGACGAAGCCAAGGCTTGGTTGCCCAACAGTGGACTTTCTCAAGAATCGCAACAAAAAGTGATTGAAGATGCTTCCCGCGGAGGTGGTCGTGATCGTGGATTTGGAAGAGGACGATAGTGGTGTTTCGTGTGTATGTTCCCCGCGTCCTCGGAAAAATTTTCGATGTCTGCCTCCTGTTTGGAAAATGGAACGCCAAACCTGAAAAAAGAGGGGGATACCCCTTAAGTATTTAGTGAGAGGAATTCCCAAGGGAGTGGTCAAACCGACCGCTCCCTTGCCATGCAATCGGGCTGCAAGCGATGACAATGATGCGATTCTGAAAAATCGCGTTTGCTTCGCACGAGCGTTTTGCTAGAGAAAGTCTGTCCGAAGGAATCGCTGAATGATCAACGTTTCTGACGACGCCCCACCCACTTTTACAGTGTAAAAGCCGCTGTAGCTCAGGGGTAGAGCAATTCACTCGTAATGAATAGGTCGACGGTTCAATTCCGTCCAGCGGCTCCATTTACCGATTTTTTTAGGCGAGGTTGCGTTCGACCACTTGTCTGGGAACGCCAGCGGGGGGATGCGGTGTTGGTTTTTAGAGGCAGTGGTCTCTAGTGTTTGCTCAATTTGTGCTGCATTTCTTCGAGTGATATACCCTTGGTTTCAGGGACCATTATTTTCACCCAGATGAGCTGCAGGATCATCATGAAGGCAAAGAATCCGAAGATCTGAGACGCGGAGAAGGCTTCCATGGCCAGCGGGAAGGCGAAGGTCAGGATGGCGGCGAAAATCCAGTGGGTAGCGCTGCCGAGGGATTGTCCGAAGCCACGTGCGACGGCAGGAAAGATCTCGGAAATGAGAACCCAGATGACCGCACCCTGTCCCACCGCGTGGGCGGCGATGAAGCCGAGAATGCAGATTAGAACGAGGGTGCTTCCCGCTCCGGTTTCTACCTTGGCAGACTTGAGTGAAGTCGCGGCGACTTCTTTGATGTGGTCCTCGGAGAGGTTCTTGGCGGTGACTTGAGAAGCGTATCGATCAGGTAGAAGGGAAATGTCCGCAGCGATGGCGGAAGCATTGTTCTTCAAATTGATTGCGTCGGCGGCATCGGCGAAGGGGGCTTTGTAGTTGTGGAAAGCCCACGCGCAGATTGAGAGCGATGCGATGTATCCAAACGAGCCGATATAGAGAAGTGTGCGGCGTCCGAGTTTGTCGATGAGGCGAAGCCCGACCAAGGTGAAGATGAGATTCACCAAGGTGATCAGGGAGGCGTTGAAGAGAGACTCGCCTGGCGCAAATCCGGTCATGCCGAGGATGCGTGGGGAGAAGCCCAAAATGGCATTGATGCCGGAGAGTTGGTTAAAGAAGGCAGCAAGAAAGGCGAGAAGAAGAGCGAGTTTGAGTGGCTTCCAATGAACCTTGGGGTCGCCTGATTCAAGGTCGGCGGCTTGTTCGATTCCGGTGACTTTTTCTTCGAGTTCTGTTTGGCTGAGGCTTGGATTTATTTCGCCAAGAATGCGTTTCCCTTCGGCTCGCTGTCCGTTGTCGATGAGCCAACGCGGGCTTTCAGGGAGACTGAAGCACATGAAGGAATAGATGAGTGCGGGGAGGGCCTCGATTCCAAGCATCCAGCGCCAGGCGGTTTCACTGTCGCTGCCGAGAATCTGCCCGATGAAGGCATTGGAAAGAGTGGCGATGAGAAGGCCCAGGACGATGTTGAACTGGAACATGCCGGTGAGGCGCCCGCGTCGATCGGCCGGGGAAATCTCCGAGATGAAGAGCGGAGCTGCGACGGTGGAAACGCCTATCCCGATGCCGCCGATAAAACGGGAGATTGCGAAAAAGGTGACGTTGGGCGCGAAGGCCGATCCGACGGCTGAAACGAAGTAGAGGATGCCAATCCAGAGGAGGACTTTCTTTCGTCCGAAGCGGTCGGTGGGGCCGCCTCCGAAAATGGAGCCCAGGACGGTGCCCCAAAGCGCTGCGCTCATGGCGAGACCGTGTTCCAGTCCGCTGAGTCCCCAGAGAGTCTGGATCTTTTGTTCGGCTCCGGAGATGACAATGAGGTCGAATCCGAAAATGAATCCGGCGAGGGCGCAGGTGACGGCCCAGAGAAGGAGTTTGGAGTTTGGTGCAATCATATCTGTCCTGAATCTTTACTGTTGTGAGCCAGCGGGCTTCATTTGCCAACTTTCGATCTGGAAGTTGGCGCAGTTGAGGTGAGAGGCTGCTTTTTCCTGTTGTTCTTGAGGAGGTTCGCCATAAGTTTTTTGACTCAGGCATCGTCATTGATGCCTAAGACGGTCGATCGTCCAGGTTGTGTCTGGGCCCTTCCATACGCCCCAGTTTTGATGATGGCCCGTTCTTTGGTTTAACGTAATGACGAAGTAACCTGCCATCGGTCCCGTCTCGGCCACGGTTGATCTGATCTCTGATGATCGCTGCAGAAAGGCGCGTGTCCCAACCTCTCCCGGTGAGTTGTTATTCTTGTGGCGCTTTCACCGATGCGGGTTTGAGCTCGTTGTAGCGGGCTGTTGCCTGGGCTCGGGAGTGGACGTGGAGCTTTTCGTAAATACGGCGACGGTAGGTGTCGACGGTGTGGGTGCTGATTCCGAGAGATTCGGAGATTTCCTTGCAGAGGTATCCTTGTGAGAGAAAGTCGAGGACTTCTTCTTCGCGTTTGGAAAGTTGGCTGAGTTCGTTTTCCTCGGCGATGGGGGGAGATTTGCGGAAACATTTGACGACCTTTCTGGCGATGCCGCTGCTCATGGGGGAGCCGCCTTCGTAGACTTCACGGAGGGAGGCGAGGAGTTGGGCACGTGGGGTTTGCTTGAGGAGGTAGCCGGTGGCTCCGGCTTCAAGTGCTTTGAAGATACGATTTGAATCTTCATAAACGGTGATCATGACAAACTGGACCTTGGGGAGCTGTTGCTTGAGGCCGCGGACGCATTCCACTCCATTGAGTCCGGGGAGATTGATGTCGGAGAGGACGACATCGGGTTTGTCTTCTGGAATTCCTTCGAAAGCTTTTTGACCATCGTCGTAAAGACTGACGAGATCAAATCCATCGGTTTTCTTGATCCAGTCCGCATAGATTGCACGTAGGGAAAGGTCATCTTCAATAATAGAGACGGCGATGTCGTTTGATGGAGCACTCACTTGTTCGAGATGATAGGGGGAAATGTTTAGTGCTGTCTGTCCCGTGTTCTAGTGACAGACGGTTTATGATTTGAGTGAAAAGGGCACTTTGAATTCCACGAGGGTGCCCTTTTCTGAAGAGCTCTGAAAGTGGCAGCTCCCTCCGATTTCTTTCATGCGTTCTTCCATGTTGGCCATGCCGTTTCCGGCGTGGGTTCGATCGCTTGGAGTGGCGGAATCGATGCCATTCCCGTTGTCCTGAATTTTCAGGTGGAAGAACCGTACTTCTGGTTTCAGGGAGATATGCACCTCGCTGGCGCGGGCGTATTTGACGATATTGTTGAGGGCTTCCTTGAAAGCGAGGAGGAGATTGTGCCGGAGTTGGGCCGAGAGTTTGCGCTCGGGAAGGTCGACGGGGAAGTTGAGTCGGCAGCGAATGTTCGCGACACTTAGGAATTCCTGTGCGTAGGAGCTGAGGTAGTTCGCAAGGTCATCGAAGTGATCATTCTCCGGACTGATGGCCCAGACGACGCCGTCCATGGATCGCATAAGGTCACGGGTGGTGGATCGGATTTGCCCCATGGCGGATTTGGGCTGATCGTTTTCAGTTGATGGAGTTTGGCTGAGGAGGGAGATGCGTGTGAGGCTGGCGCCCAGGTCATCGTGAATGTCGCGGGCGATGCGGCTGCGTTCTTGTTCGAGGGCTTGCTTGGCGGCGAGGGACTGAAGCTGTGTTTGGTGTTTTCGGCGCAGGCCCAGATAGACAAGCCCGCCTGCGATGAGAGCGGTGAGGCT
>CBFHQJ010000109.1:0-15241 GCA_965657795.1 Akkermansiaceae bacterium | reverse complement strand
CGCAAGGTGGGTTTGATTTGCGGAAATCGGCTGATAACGTCGTTTACTCTCCCTAGCTGGATGGCCCTGCTCAAACTTCCCGAAACAAAAGCGTGACGAGTGTTTAAATGAACACTAATAATTTTGGTGTGATTTCCAAGATCTACAGTGCCGCACTGCGCGGGGTCGAAGCCGTCGAGGTCGAGGTTGAAGTTTCGGCGCGCGAAGCTGATGGCGCCAATGCCGGACGCATCAACATCGTGGGCCTTCCTGATGCCGCGGTCCGCGAATCGGGGGATCGCGTCACCACTGCCATCCTCGCTTCCGCTCTCAATTTTGTTTATGGCGTTCACACCGTAAATCTGGCTCCGGCTGATCTCAAAAAAGAAGGTCCGTCCTTCGATCTCCCCATTGCTCTCGCCATGATCGCCTGCGAACAGGAGGAGGAATTACCGCAAGCCCGTGACCTTATGATCGTCGGTGAACTCGCGCTTGATGGTTCCCTGCGCCCGGTTAAGGGCGCGCTCTCGATCGCGCTTGGCGCCAAGGCTGCCGGGCGCAAACGGCTCCTCCTCCCCGAGCAGAACGCCCGTGAAGCAGCCATGGTGTCCGACTTGGAGGTTTATGGTCTCAGGTCGCTTCACGAAGCCTGGAAATTCGTCACGGGCGAAGATTCCACCCGGCCTCCGGAGCCCCGCCCCACTCTCGTTCAGTCCAACAATCGTGAGCACGCCGCCGACTTCGATGAGGTCAAAGGTCAGCACAACGTGAAGCGCGCCCTCGAAATCGCAGCCGCCGGCGGCCACAATATCCTCATGGTCGGCCCTCCCGGCACCGGCAAGTCCATGCTCGCCAAACGCATGCCTGGAATCATGCCCGACATGAGCGAAGAGGAAGCCATCGAGACCACTCGCATTCACTCCGTGGCCGGACTTCTTGATGCCCGCGAAGGTTTGGTTTCCGGTCGACCTTTTCGCGCTCCTCATCACACCATTTCTGATGTCGGCCTCCTAGGCGGTGGCACCAATCCCGGCCCGGGAGAAATCTCCCTCGCTCACAATGGCGTCCTCTTTCTGGACGAGCTTCCCGAATATCGTCGCTCCACCCTGGAGGTCTTGCGGCAACCGCTCGAAGACGGACGGGTCACCATTTCCCGAGCTGCCGGAACCTATAATTTTTCTTCAAAATTCCTCCTCGTTTGTGCCCTCAATCCCTGTCCCTGCGGATTTTTTGGGGACCCTGTCAGGCAATGTCGATGTAGCCCGCGACAGGTCGAATCCTATCGGGCCAAGATCTCAGGGCCTCTCCTGGATCGCATCGACCTCCATGTCGAAGTCCCCCTCATCGACTACAAGCAACTTTCCTCAAACGAGCAAAGCGAGCCCTCCGCCACTGTCCGCAGCCGGGTCAGTTCCTGTCGCTCGCTCCAGCGCGACCGCTTCGAGGGCATCCCCGAAGTCCGAACAAACTCCGACATGGGCCCCAAGGTGATGCGACAACATTGCGCCGTGAGCCCGGAGTGCTCCATGCTCCTTGAGCAGGCCATGGAGCAGCTTAATTTTTCGGCCCGCGCCCACGATCGCATTCTCAAGGTGGCTCGCACCATTGCCGATCTAGCGGGGGCAGAAGAGCTCGGCCCGGATCACGTTCTCGAAGCCATTCAATACCGCTCTCTCGACCGGAAATTAAGCTTCTCCTGAGGGGGCGGCCCACCTTCGGATCAAGAGTTTACAAATCTTTTACCTAACGGATCGTCTTCTTATGCGTCTATAAGGGAGATGCATAGCTCCCGGGTCAGTCCGTTCCAACGATTTGAGATGGCGTTTTTCTACGTCGTTCTTTTCGCCGGTACGACCATCATTGTCTGGGAGAGTCGCGACTACTTTTTACCCGGCCGCCTCCATGCTTTTATGATGGAGCGCATCGATCTCGCCGTCGAAGACTGGTGGCGTTACACCCTCCTCACTCACGTCGCCGGAGGACTGACCTGCCTCGTTTCCAGCCTTCTGCAGTATTCCAAAGTTCTCCTCAAGCGCGCGGCCTGGCTACATCGTAATCTCGGCAGAATCTATGGTCTCAGCATCATTATGGTCGTTTTTCCGACCGGAGTCGCACTCGCTTTCGTCGCAAAAGGCGGCTTCTCGGGAATGCTTGGCTTTCTCCTCCTCTCCTTCGCCACTCTCTTCACGCTGCTGCTTGGCATGGTTGCCATTTACAAAAAGAACCTCCGCTCCCATCAGATTTGGATCAGTCGTTCCTTCGCTCTTATGACCTCGGCCATCACCTTTCGCGTCCTGCAGCTCGTGCTCGCGCAGTTTAACTACGACTACGATCAAATCTACCAAAGCGCCCTCTGGGGCAGCATCGGCATCAACATCGGCCTTTGCGAATACTATCTCCTGAAAACAACCAAACCAAAAAAATGAAAACCCCAAAAACCTACTACCCCGTCCTCGTCGCCGCCGTCATCGCGGCCGGCGCATTCATCCCGACGACCTTCGGGGGTGAAAAAGACCCCGCCCCCGAAGCCCAACAGTCCGCAGCGACTCAAAGCGATCCCGTGCTCGTCTCGCTGAATGAGAAATTGGTGCATCCGCTCAGGCAACAAGCCAAGCGATGGGCGCTCATGTCCCGAAAGGGGCCGTCTTCTGAAACCTCTTACCACATCGTTGAAACCGACACCAAAACCCCGGCTGGAATCCGCGAATTCCAGATCACCCAGGTGAGCACTCCTTTTAACCAGAAGCAGAAACCCGTGAGCAAGGATTATCTCAAGGTGCGCCACCTCGCGAATAGCGACACCATCCTCGTCGCTTTGAAAAACGATTGGGTCACCATCGATAAGCACCCGTTGCTCAAACATCTCCCCAAGAAAAAGGCGGGCCAAAAGATCACCCCATAGCGCTTGCAGCGTCCCCCCCGCGAAGAAGCCTCCGGACTGGTTCCGGGGGCTTTTTTGTAACTACGGAGTTTGCTGTACTTTGAATTCTTGTTTTACCTTCTTGTGTGAAAGTCCCTAAAAATGGTCTCGTGACCGGCTCCGATGGCAAGACCCGTTGTTGGTGGTGCGGCGATGATGCAGAATACATCCGCTACCATGACAAGGAATGGGGCAGGGGAGTGACGGATGATTTTCGCCTCTTCGAAAAAATTTGCCTTGAGGGATTTCAAGCCGGACTTTCGTGGCTCACCATCCTTCGCAAGCGCGACAACTTCCGCGCGGCCTTCGCCGGATTCGATTTTAACAAGGTCGCGAAGTTTGGCGACTCCGATGTCGAACGCCTCGTTCTCGACGCCGGCATCGTCCGCCATCGTGGCAAGATCCTCTCCACCATCAACAATGCCAACCGCGCTCTCGATCTTCTCGGCGAGTTTGGCGATCTTTATTCCTACTTTGTGAAGTTTCAGCCCAGGCCACGGAAGTCCCCGATCACCTGGGCCAAGGCGCAAACCTTCACGACCACGCTCGAATCCATCGCTCTTAGCAAGGATCTCAAAAAACGCGGCTGGTCTTTTGTCGGCCCCACCACGTGCTACGCCTTCATGCAGGCCATGGGCTTGGTGAAAGATCACCTAAAAGGCTGCCATCTGGCCTAATTATCTCCGGAATTGGCCAACTTTCGCTCATTCGGAAACCGAACTTCATTCATGACCATGATTTTGACCGGAACTCTGTCTCCCTTTCTCAAAATTTTATTCCTTTGGTTTTCTTAAATTCAGCCCCAAAACTTCCCACAATCCGTGGTCGGGTCGTAGTTTTTTGAACAATCCGGAAGACCTCTCGATTCTCTAACAATTTGAAATTTTTTTCGGGCCCAAGAGATTCGATTTCACATGCCCCTCACGGAGCAGGTGGATCCCTGAAGTGCTTGTAGAACAAAGAAAAACTCGTTTTTACAGAAAATCCACGAAGTGCGGAAAAGATCGCAATAACACAACATGTGGTATTGTTAATAATTTGTGTATACCAAATGAGCAAAATTGGCCTTGCTCAAAAACGGAATTCTCATTTAGTCTACTGTTCCACACGCGCCTTGGCCTGATAATCAAGGTTTGCAAAGTAAACAGCCTGAAATTCCCGAAAAACCAAGCAACAACCATGTCCAACACCACTACCATCTCCATTGGCGACCGCACTTTTGTCCTCGATAAAGCCAAAGCCGACGCCGCCATCGCCGCCAAGTCTGTCATCAACGGTCGCGACACCATGTTCTTCAATATCCTCCCCCTGAAATACCAGTGGGCTTACGACCTCTACAAGGACATGAAGGGCAACCACTGGGAGCCCGAGGACATCCAGATGCAAACCGATATCCAGCAGTGGCAGGGGAGTGAAATCTCCGACGTCGAGCGCTGGATCATCAAAATGGGCATTGGTTACTTCTCCGCCGCGGAAGGCATCGTTGGTGACAACATCCTTCACGTCGTCCGCGAACTCGTGACCGCCCCCGAGCTCAAGCTCGTCCTCGGCCGCCACGCTCACGAAGAAAACATTCACGCCGACAGCCTTGTTTACATGATTTCCTCACTCGGCATCAACCCGCACGAATGCGAGGCCATGTTCGAGGACATTCCCACCATCAAAGCGAAAAACAACTTCGTCGTTTCCAACTCCCGCGACCTCCGCCGCGACGTCGACCTCACCGTCCTCGAAAACAAGCAGGCCCTCGCCAAAAACATCTTCATGTTCGGCCAGGTCATGGAAGGGACCCAATTCTACGGCCTCTTCGGCATGATCCTCAGCCTCTACCGCCAAAATAAATTTCCCGGTATTGGCCAAATGTTCCGCTACACCCTGCGCGACGAGTCCAACCACATCAAAGTCTTCCTCAACCTTCTCAACTCTCTCACCACCGAGAATCCAGACATCATGACTCCGGAGTTCAAGGAAGACCTCCGCCAAACCATGGCCGAAGGCGTCCGCCTTGAGAAAGCGTTCATCCGCGACTGCCTCCCCGTCGCCTCGGTCGGTTTGAGTATTGATGAGTTCGAGCAATACATCGACTACATCTCCGATCGCCGCCTTGTGAACTGCCGCCTCGAGCCCCTCGCCGGTGGTAATGTCGAGAACCCCTTCCCTTGGCTTTCCGAAGCCATCGACCTCAAGAAGGAGCAAAACTTCTTCGAAGGTAAGGTGACCGAATACCAGAAGTCCACCGCCCTCGAAACGGGTTACGACGACGACGACCTCTAGCCCGCCTGCTGCGGGAGTTTGAAGCTTCAAGTGTTCAGTTTGAAGCCTCAACTCCCGCGCCTTCCATCATGCGTAGCCGAAACCTCCAGCTTTCGGACCCTCGTCACCCAAGCCCAACCCATCCTCTGCGTCTCCGCGCCTCTGCGTGAGCCAAAACCGACCCTCCCAAGCCCTTCAAATCTCGCTGTTCAAATCTCAAATTTCCTCCCCTTCCTTAATTAAAACACATCTCACACAAATGTACCGCTCCTTATCCCTAAACGAAGACCAAGCCCTCAAAGAAACCGTCGCCAACCGCGCCGCCTCCGAAAACCCCTTCGCCTGGCGTGAAACCCTCGCCACCGAACAACGCACCCCCATTCCTGAAATCACCGTCACCCGCGGTGGTGCCGACGAAATCTTCTCCCTCGCCGACGTCGCCGACGCCATCGGCCGCTCCCTCACCAACCTCCTCATCTCCCGCAACGAGCCCGAGGACAACATCTTCTCCGAGCAAAACCGCTCCTTCGTCTCCGCCGTCGCCAATCGCGTTTCCACCTCTCTCATGAGCCAGCTCCAGCGCGGCGGCCAGCTCAAGCTCTCCCAAAACGACCTCTACCTCCTCATCGAGAAGGCCCTCATCGAAAACGACGCTCACGACGTCGCCAAGTCCCTCGTCTTCCAGCGCTCGCTCGACATGAAAGGAGAGATCTCCGTCAACGAGGAACCCCACGAAATGCCCGTTCGCCTCATCCGGCGCAACGGCAACGTCGTCCCCTGGTCCGAGACCAAGATCGAGCAAGCCGTCTCTCGTGCCTTCCTCACCCTCAAGGAAGACCCCACCCCCGCACACGCCATCGCCCAGGCCGTCACCAACCTCGTCCGCACCGGCGACCAGGCCTTCGTTCATATCGAAGACGTCCAGGACCACGTTCAGGACGAACTCATGCGCCAGGGACACTTCAAGGTTGCCGCTCACTATGTCCGCTACCGCGACGAGCGCGCCCGCCTCCGCCTCGACAATCCCATCGAGATGGAAGACCCCGCCCAGGAGTCCTTCGTCACCGTCACCACCGACGGCACCTCCGAGTTCTGGGACGGAGCCGAGCTCAAAAAGCGCATTCAGTTCGCCATGATCGGCCTCAAGCTCTCCATGACCGAAGAGCAGATCGAGCACGAACTCCGCCGCTCCATCGGCACCGAGATCTCCCGCGAAGATCTCAAAAAGACCATCATCCTCAACTCCAAGACCCTCCTCGAGAAGGACGCCGACATGTCCAAGTTCGCCGGGCGCATCCTCCTTTCCTACATTTACGAAGAAGTCCTTCCCTGGAACATCCAGACCGATGGCATCGAGTCGCTCAAGGAAGCCCATCGCCAGAACTTCAAATCCTACCTCCTCCACGGCGTCGAAATCAAACGCCTCAGCCAGGACATCCTCGATAAGTACGACCTCGATCGCCTCGCCGACTCCCTCGATCCCTCCGCTGATCTCGACTTCGACTTCCTCGGCATCTCCACCCTTTACGATCGCTACCTCCAGGTCGACAAAACCGGCAAGAAGCCCCGCCGCATGGAAACGCCCCAGTTTTTCTGGATGCGCGTCTCCATGGGCCTCTTCAAAGCCGAAAAGACCAACGCCGAAGACTGGGTCATCCGACTTTACAACCTCTACAAAGGCCGCCGCTTCTGCTCCTCCACGCCCACTCTCTTCAACTCCGGCACCCTCCACAGCCAGCTCTCCAGCTGCTACCTTTACAAGGTCGATGACTCCATCGAGTCCATCATGCACCGTGGCATCGCCGAGAATGCCTTCCTTTCCAAATGGGCCGGCGGACTCGGTGGCTCCTGGACCGCCGTTCGCGGCACCGGTGGCTACATTCAGGGCACCAACGGAGAATCCCAGGGCGTCATTCCCTTCCTCAAACTCCACAACGACCAACTCATCGCCGTCAACCAGGGTGGCAAGCGTCGCGGCTCCGGCTGCGCCTACCTCGAAAGCTGGCACAACGACATCGAGGACTTCCTCGAGCTTCGCGTCAACACCGGGGACGAGCGCCGCCGCACCCACGACATGAACACCGCCAACTGGGTGCCCGACCTCTTCATGAAGCGCATGGAAGCCCGCCAAAGCTGGACCCTCCTTCGCTCCAACGAATGCCCCGACCTCCACGACCTCTACGGCAAGGCCTTCGAACAACGCTACCTCGAATACGAGAAGATGGCCGAAGAAGGCAAAATCTGGTCGCGCAAAGTCGAAGCCATCGAGCTCTGGAAAAAGATGCTCAAGATGATCTTCGAAACCGGTCACCCCTGGATCACCTTCAAGGACCCTTGCAATCTCCGCAGCCCCCAGGACCACGCCGGCGTCATCCACTCCAGCAACCTCTGCACCGAGATCACCCTCAACACCAGCGACGAAGAAACCGCCGTCTGTAATCTAGGCTCCGTCGTCCTTGATACCCACATCACCAAGGACGGCATGCTCGATCACGACATGCTCCGCGAGACCGTCACCGTCGCCATCCGCGCGCTCGACAACGTCATCGACATCAACTTCTACCCCACCGAAGCGGCCAAAACCGCCAACTCGCGCCACCGCCCCATCGGGCTCGGCGTCATGGGCCTCCAAAACGCCCTCTTCAAAAAGAACCTCCAGTTCGCCTCCGGAGCCGCCGTTGACTTCAATGACGAATTCATGGAAGCGATCAGCTACTACGCCTACTCCGCCAGCAGTGAACTCGCCGGTGAGCGCGGCACTTACAACAGCTACAAAGGTTCCAAATGGGATCGCGGCATCCTCCCGCAGGACACAGTCGACACCCTCGAAGACGAAAGGGGAGTCGACGTCAAAGTCCCCCGTGGCGGCAAAATGGACTGGCGTCCCGTCCGCGAGTCCATCGCCCAAAACGGCATGCGCAACTCCAACGTCCTCGCCATTGCCCCCACCGCCACCATCAGCAACATCATGGGCACCACCCCGTGCATCGAGCCGAACTACACCAACTTGTTCGTCAAGAGTAACCTCGGTGGCGACTTCACCGTCCTCAACCCGGTCCTCGTCAACGACCTCAAAAAAGAAGGCCTCTGGGACAGCGACATGATCGACCAGCTCAAGTACTTTAACGGCGAGCTCGCCAACATCGAAGGCATCCCCGACCACCTCAAGCAGAAGCACCAAACCGTCTTCGAAGTCGGCTACGAAGCCATCATCGACGCCGCCGCAAGACGCCAGAAGTGGATCGACCAAAGCCAGAGCGTCAACCTCTTCTTGGCAAAGCCTGACATGAAGTCCCTCAGCCACATGTACCGCCACGCCTGGCACACCGGCCTCAAAACGACCTACTACCTCCGCACCCGTCAGGCATCTGACATCGAAAAGAGCACCGTCGCCAAAGCCGAGAAAAAGGCCTTCACCCCCGAGCAAGTCCAAGCCTGCTCCATTGAAGCCATGATGAATGGTGAAGAGTGCGAGGCTTGCCAGTAGTCAGGAAGAGTCAAAACGGGATCTTAGTTATTGCCCTTACAGAATTTCGAAAGCAATATTGGAACACCAAACCGAGATCAAAGGGCTTACTTTAGAACGGCTAACGAAGCGCACCGCACAAGAAGATTACAGAAAATGAATGGGGATGTCCCTGAAGTCGTTAAAACAGTGGTAGCTGGATGAGGTTTTCTAATATGAGGTTAGTTGCTCATCAAGGTGCTGGTTGGTCCGCGTTGGTGTCCGCAACGCAGGCTGATGAGCGCAGCGAAGAGGCCGGAGTGGAGGACGCCAACGCGGCGGCCAAGGCGGGGAGATCCCGGTAGCCCCGGACTTTTCGGTAGCCTGCTTCAGCCCAGAGCATTCCGCTTGCAGCCCAACGGGGAATCATTGTTTCTTTTTCGTTCCAAAGCTTCACGTTGTTGGTCGCTTCACGCCAATTTCGGATCGTATTTTCGATGATGTTTGTGTTGGTCAGGGTCCCGTTGAGAGTCGATGGAATCTCAAGTCGATGCACCGTGAGCAGGCTGTCTTTTCGTGCTTTAAATGCCAAACCGGCCGCTGCATTGCGTTCGCTGATGAAGTCGAGAAGATCGGCAAAGGCTTCTTCTCCGGCCTCTTTTCCTTGCGCGTCGCGGAGCCGTTTGAAGCGCAACATGGTCTCGGCCTTGTCACGCTTGCGGAGTTTGTCGCTGACGTTGCGTTCCTGATGAATAAGACATTCCTGTTGAAGCGCGGCAGGCCAATGGCTTCTCACCGCCGACTCAATGGCGGGGCTGCCATCGCGAATGACGAGCAGTCGTCGCTCATCGCTTTCTTCAATTCCGCGCTCCCGGAGTCGCTCAATCAGGGCGGTCACGACAGCTTTGCTTTCGCTGCAGCCTTGCTCGAAATCTAGCGCGTGCTTGGTGCCTTCACTATCAATTCCAACCGCCAGGACGAGGTAGAGTTTTCCGATCCAGACACCGTCGATCTGAATGCAGAGGAGGTCGAGTTCGTTGACCGGCCGGGTGCGCAAAAGATCGAGCTGTTCCATGCTTTTCTCTTCCCACATGCGGAAGGCGGCACTCTTGCTCACTGCTCCCTTGGTGTGCCAAGTCATTCCACGGCTTGAGATCCTTTCGCCAAGGGCGGAGACGAGTTAAGCGAATAGATTGCGCTGACCGGAGGCCGGCTGGTAGGTCGTCAGCTTGACTTCGCCGCCTTCCTTGTGGCGCACTCGCGGACAATGGATCTGCTCTTCCATCGCCGCAAACAGTACGAGTCAGACTGAGGTTCGTAGCCTCTCGTTGAAAAGTTCGCTCGTTTGGGATTCGGCGCCTTGCAAGAAAGCCGCTTTCAGTTTTAGATGTACGACGGTGATCGGTGAATTTTCGTCAGAACGCCTGTATCCTGTCGGATGCTGATTACCAACCACCACTTATTTAGACGGCTCAGTAGACTCTTCCCTTTTTATTTACCCACTTTCTAGGATTTGGACCCCACCAAATCCTTCCATTCAACGTGGGCCATTTTTTCTGGTAGCAGCCAGAGTAATTCGTGACTCAGGGCGATTGAGTGCGCCTGAGCCGGTAAAATCTACAAGGCACAGTTAGATCGTTTTCTGGCAAAAAGGTAGTCATACCGGGAGAGGTATCGCTAGTGAAAGTAGAGCTGGGAAGGTCATTGAACCAAGTAATCAGGTCGTCAGAATACTGGACTTGGTCGGTCCAACCAGGTGAGGTTTGCCAGGTCAGAGATATCTGGCCTGAGGGTTGAAATTCGAAAGTTAAGGCCGGAATGGCCTGAGCGACTACCAGTGTGCTCGTGGCCGAGCCCACGTAATTCGAATCCGTTACCGATACTTCGACCGCGTAGCTGCCAACCGCGGTCGGAGGAACGCTATTCCCGTTGTAAGTAATCGTCACAGCTAAGTCGGCAGGATCAGTTGTCGCCGTTATTGGTTTCGGGTTTCCATCGTAGATCTGTGCAAGATCGTCTAGCGTCACCGTTGCCAGAGCGGCAGAAATAACTAGCGTGCCATTCGCTGAGCCCGTGTAGTTCGCGGTCTCCAATGTTACTTCGACTGCGTAGCTGCCAGCCTCGGTCGGGGGCTCACTACTCCCGTCATAGGTAATTTTTACGGCAAGGCCGGCAGGGTTGGTTGTCGCCGTTACTGGTTTCGGGTTTCCATCGTAGATCTGCGCTAGGTCATTCAGGGTCAGCGTCGCTGGATTGACCTGCCCATCGGAGGGGTCGTCCAAAGCCTCAACAAGAATATCAGCGACGAGAAAAAAGTTATCGCCATGTTGTTGAGTGGTGGCAGCCGTCAGGTCCCACTCATAGGCTATGAAGCCGAGGTTTATAGGCCCTTCGGTGTTTGAAAATTGTGAATTCTCAAAAAGCGGAATACCGTCAATATCGGCCGACCAAGTATTGTCGTTAAGATTTATTTTGACGAATATATTGTATAATTCGCCGAGGATAAAGTCGAGTTGAGTATCGAATTGATTAACACCATCTTCTCTCCAGATTCCAAATTGGGAATTCAAGTCGTTGGGGTCCTGATTATCAAATCGAATAGAAGCAAGGCGATCTCCCCCAGCATTGTAAATACTGAAATAGAAATCATCCCGCTGGTCGTTGGTGGAATCCTCGATACCGAGGATGGTATCGATTACGATTATAGGTTTTCCTGTGGCAACATGGTCATACTCTAGGTTCAGGCCGACGAAGGTTAAATCAGAATTAGGGCGTTCAAAACCAAGAGTGGCAACATTTAGGAGTGCAGGGAGGAGATCCTCCTCAATCGCCTGTGCCCCGGTTGTGATATCGTTCGAAATCCAACCGTTATTTCCAGCCCATTGGTTTGGGCCAATCGTGAAGTCGTCGAAATCGGTTTCGTAAATAATTTCCCCCTTTAAGACTGAGATCAGGAGAAGAAGTAAAGTGATGATTCTCACGATGAATTTTCGATCTACTAAGTTTTTGAGGGAAGTCTTTACGAGATTATACTTGAGCACGAGGCATCTCCGAGAGGCGGCCAAATTTGGCCACTCCATGACGGTCTGTCTGTTCAGAGCTTCCGTTGAGATAAAGTGAGACGGAATCTCGCAATGCTCAAGGTGCTGGAGAAACCTTCATTTTACAGCGATTTAGGTGCCGTTGCCGTTGCCGTTGCCGTTGCCGTTGCCATTGCCATTGCCGTTGCCGTTGCCATTGCCGTTGCCCTGACCATGTCCGCGAAGGCGATCATTGAACTCTTCGAGAGTTACTTGACCGCTGTTATCTCGATCAAGACGCGCAAAAATAGAGGTAACGCGCCCCTTAGAGATGCGGCTTAGAGTCGGCATGGCTACAAATTCCTCGTAGGAGAGGAGTCCATCATCGCCAGCTATCTCACTGAATTTTATGGCACGCTTGGAGGAGATTTTTTCACGAATAGCTTCTTGAGCAGCCTTACGTTCTTCCAAAGATACTTTCCCGTCAGAATCGGCATCGATCGCAGAGCGTTGCTCTGCGCGGGCTTCCTTACGCAATTGCTTGATGGCTTGGCGCTCTTCTTCGTCGATCACGCCGTCCTGGTTCACGTCATAATTCTGGAGAAACTCGGGGAGTGTGCCATCGCCAAATGATTTGCCGGATTCTTGAGCAAGCGACATGTCCCCAAGTAAGGCTCCAGCGACAAAAATGTATTTTAGTTTCATAGCTTTGTGGAGTTGGTTAGAAGGTTCTGGGGGGAGGCTGGAATCCAGCAACAGGTTGGACGGACGGTTGGCAGTTCAAGTTACAAAAAAATACTTCTTTTGATTTTTTAGTGGAACGCAGTATTTTCAATGGTCCATTTATCGGCCAAGGAGGTCGAAAAGATTCGCCCCTGAATGGCCGGATGCGTCGCCATCACCAGCAGCTGCAGCTGTTGTCATCTCGAGGTTAGGGGAGTCTTCATCGGCGGGCACCATCTCTCCATTGCTGATGGCATTGTCGAGATCGTTTTCGAGCTGACCGACGACATCCTCCCACCAAGCGTAGTGATCGGAAAGATCCTCGGCTAGTGCCTCTTGCTGGCGGGAGGAAAGGAAGGATGCTATGCTGGCTTCGAGGCTACTTCCTGGGGCCACTGGAGCAAGTGGTTGCCCATTTACCATCATGGCAGGGTGCGCATTTTCATGGTGCGCCACAATAAAAGGAAAGATGTCCTGTCGTTGTTCTTTGCTCAGACCGTAATTTCGTGAAAATTCGTCAAGGGTTTGGCGGGCGTCCTGATTAGTCCGAGAGACGATGCGGCTGACCTTAGCTAGCTCCCGAGATGTGAGATGGGCAGTGGCAGGCTCTGGGAGCGAGACTCGTGTCGCCTTATCACGGGTTGAGATCGAACGTTTCTCGTTTTTTTCGGATGAGCGATTCCGGGTGAGTTGTCCTGACCTTTGCCTGTCCGTCCTTTCAAGGTTAGAAGTCTCTTGGCTCACCTGCGAACGATCGAAAGTCTTCATGAAAACCAACGATCCTGACAATACCAGAAGAGTTACAGCAAGAATGAAGGAAATTCGTGACATGGTTTTAGAATACTTTTTTAGAGCCCATTTTTTGAGAACTAGACTTTCGACTAACAAATTTACGATTATTCCAACGCCCTGCTATCATCGCGTGATTTAGAGGGAATTGCAAGAATTATCATAGTTTCGTCTACATTCGAAAAGGTTGGAACTCGTGGTTTCGGAAGGTTAGACGTGCTGATTTTAGGTCCGTTACAAAAAAAAGAATTTTTTTCGTGGGTGTGATTAATTCGTGGTCACGAGGGAATTTTCTAAGCTGGAAAACGTGTGAAACTCCTAAGAGGTGGAAGACGTAAACCATTGTAATGGCTGTGGATTTTCCGTTACCAGCTGCGACAGCCAGCGCTAACTTTTGGAAAAGAGCCTTATTTCCGCTTTGGCGGCTAGAAATCGTGCGATTCTAAGATTTTTTGACTAGTTATTCCGGTCGCTCTTGCAAATCTGATCAAAAGAGTTTCGACATGAAAGTCAGCAATCTGAGCCTTACAATGATTGAAGATAAAAAGCCCATCGTGGTATCGCTCCCAAAATCTCCTAAATTTCAGGCTCCTATTGATCGTTTTTCGATTTAAATCGTAGATCAATGACACGCTGCAGACTTTTACGGTCTCTTTGTATTTTCTTTTGCTGGTCCGGCTTGAGGTGAGGTAGCATGCGATCGTGCAGTCCCAAGATGGCGTGGTAGTGGTCGGCAAGGGCATCTTCGCGGCCTTTCCCGATCTCGGCGGAGGTCGTTTTGACTTCGCCGAGAACTTTGTCACGTTGGGACGGATCAAGGCTAAGAAGCTTTTCAAGGCGCTCCATGGTTTGAGACTCCCACGCTTCGTGATCGTGGCTGGATTTGATCGTCCTTGGCTTTTCAGCCTCTAGGTGGCCTTTTTTTTCGCCAATGAGGAATCCGACTCCGGTACCACAAAAGAAGATGACAAGAAGAGCAAAAAGAATAGTGAGGTAATCGCGCAGAGTTGGTTTCATGGCGTATCGGGAGCGGCTGGAGGTTCGGTAGGGATGATCGGTTCCGGAGCGGGTGGGTCATCGCGGAGGATAAAGAAAACGAGAAAAATGATGGCCGCTAGAATTGCAGCGAAAAACGACCATTTACGCCAAGTAAATGCGAGAAGCAACGATTGGACGCTTTCGCGAAGACTCTTAATATTAATGCGGCTAGTGGGTTTCGCGTGATCGTTGGCTGCCGGGGTTTGAGCAGCTTTCACCAGGCGTATCCAAGGGTCGTCTTCGTCGTTCATACTACTGATCTGGTTCGAGCTTTTTGAGTTGTTCGCTGAGTTTCCGTCGAGCACGCATCGCGGTAACCTTTACTTTGGATTCTCCCCAACCGGTCAGATCGCAAACATCCTGCACGCTCTTTTCCTCAAGGTCGAGCAGCCTGATGACAATTTGCTGGCGGGGGTTGAGGGTGGATATGAGTCTGTCGAGGAGCTCCCGCATGGCAGCGAGGCTTTCTTTGTCTTCACCGGTTTGGCCGGCGAGTTTTTTTTCAAGGATTTCAGCCTGGGTTTCGCCAAGGTCAGAGTAGGTTACGAGAGGCCGGACCTTTTGGCGGCGAAGCCAGTCATAGCAAGTATTAACGGTGAGTCGTGAAACCCAATGAGTAAAGGGCTGTTTGCCGGCAAATTGATCAAGTTTTAGAAAGATCTTGGTAAAGGCTTCCTGCGCGAGGTCATCGTGGTCTGTAGTGCGGCGAACCTGGTTACGAATAATTTTGGAGATGAGTGGATTGAGCAGATCGATTAGACGGCGCCAGGCCTCTTCGTCGCCAGCCCGCACGCGAGTTAGGAGTTCTGGAGAGACCGTCGGTGATTGTTCCATAAGGCTGTATCAGAAGTAAGCAGGCGCTATTTACAGTAGCAAGAAATAATCAATGGATCCACCTACGTCACTAATGACAGAAAGTCTTGGGGATCACGGAAAAGGAGCTATGAACTAGAGCCTTTCTAGGAGAAGTTAATGCTCACTGAATTTAATATCGAAACTAGGAAGTATGGACAAAATCATTTTCGGGTCCAAACGCTGATGGCAGCAAGAAAAACGAAGCCCATGAAGGTGTCG
>CBFHQJ010000108.1:0-15364 GCA_965657795.1 Akkermansiaceae bacterium | reverse complement strand
AGCCGTTCATCTGCTCAAAACCCTCTAAATTTAAGACTCCCAAATGTATTCAAGCTTCACAAAAGCCATTGTCCTAGGAATGGCCACGGTTTTGCCTGCGTTTTCACAAGCTCCACCGCCGGCCGCGGACAATGATCAAATTCGACCTCCGCAAGGGCCCCAGCTGGTCAATAAGATCGCGGCCAAAGTAAATGGAGACGTCATCACACTCAACGAATTGATGATCAAAGTAGCCCCGCAGCAATCTGTTCTCAGGTCGAGATACCCGAGACGGGGCGCGGCCTACACAAAACAGCTGAACGAATTAAAATCGATTATTTTGGACGAATTGATCGACCGAGCGATCATTTTCACCGAGTTCAGAGACCGTGTCCGGGCCTTCCCCGATCATCAGATCGAGGGTGAGGTGAAGAGAATCATTCAAAATGTATATAAGGGAGACGAGGAGCTTTTTAAGAAGTATCTGCAAGCGACCCACCTGAGTCGGGATCAATTTAAGGAGCAACAACGCAAGGAGCTACTGGTGCAGATCGTTCGAGCCCAGCACTTCGGCGACGTTCCCGTCCCCAAAGAAAAGGAACTTCGGGAAGAGTATGATCGCTGGAAGGTCACCAACCGCGACCGCACCAAAGATGTCGGAACCTACCGCCGGATCTACCTTCACAAAAATCGAGGCGGCGGACCGCTTGCACAGCTTCAGCTCGCCGAGGAAATTGTTAAAAAACTCAGTAACGGCGGAGACTTTAATGAACTGGCCACGAAATACTCGAATGGATCCCACGCCGAGCAAGGAGGCGTTTGGAAGGATATTCCGCGGACCGATTTAGCGATGGAATTCGGCACTCTCCTCTTCGAATCCGAAGGAAACGAGATCATGGGCCCCTTGGAAGACCGAATTGGATTCAACATCGTCCAAGTGATGGAGCGCAAACCGGGCCCCGCAAAGCCCTTCGCTGAGGTCCGAGAGGAAATGAAGCGCCGGGTGGTCTCCGAGAAGAAGACATTGAATTACGAGAAGTGGATGAAAAAAATGCGCTCTCGCGCCGTGATCAAAAAAATGCTTTAACTGCTTATGCAGACAGCGGTTTACGCAGGTAGCTTTGACCCGCCCACCAACGGTCATCTCTGGATGATCAGTCAGGGACTCGAACTCTTCGACCGTCTGGTTGTCGCGATTGGCCAGAATCCCTCAAAAAACTACACTTTTTCAACCGAGGAAAGAATCGAACTTCTCCACGCTTCCATCCCCTCGTGCGAGAGGCTGATCATCACCCATTTCGACAATCGCTACCTCGTCGACTACGCCAAAGAGGTCGATGCGGAATTCATACTAAGAGGTATCAGGTCACCGGGAGACTATGAATACGAGAGGGTAATGCGGCACATCAACGGGGACATGGCGCCAGATATTAACACCGTTTTTTTGATGCCACCCCGCGATAAGGCCGAGCTTTCGTCGAGTATGGTGATGGGATTGATTGGTCCCGATGGATGGGAAAAAACGGTTCGCCGGTATGTTCCAGCTCCGGTTTTTGACGCGCTTGAGGAGAAGCACCCCCACTAGACATCATGAGCACTCTCGCCATCGCTCTAGGAGCCTTCGTCCTTTACCTCATCGCCTACCGAACTTACGGAAAGTGGCTCGGTCAGAAAATTTTTCGTCTCGACCCACAGGCAAAAGTTCCCTCGATTGAATTGGAAGATGGCAATGACTTTGTCCCCACTGACAAGGGGATCGTTTTTGGTCACCACTTCACTTCCATCGCAGGGACAGGACCAATTGTGGGACCGGCTCTTGCTGTCATTTGGGGCTGGGTCCCCGCCCTGCTTTGGGTGCTTTTTGGATCAATCTTGATTGGCGCGGTTCATGATTTTGGCGCCCTTGTCGTTTCTCTTCGGAGCAAGGGCCAAACCGTCGGAGATATCGCCGGGCGGGTCATTACGAAGCGCACCCGGATCCTGTTTCTTAGCGTGCTATTTTTGGCTCTAACCATCGTCCTGGCCATTTTTGGTTTGGTGATTGCCAGTGTCTTCAAAAACTATCCCCAGGCAATTTTCCCATGCTTGATTCAAATCCCCCTCGCTGTGGTGATCGGGCTGACCCTTCATCGCAAGGGGGCTAGCATTTTGATTCCATCGCTCATCTCTCTAGCCGTGATGTATCTCACCGTGGCTTTCGGAGACGTGGGGTTTTTAGGCGACTTTAACGAGTTTCTGGGAGGCGACCCAAGCAACCCTGACAGCAACGGACTCACGGTCATCAGTTGGGTTGTTCTCTTGCTCGGCTATTCCTATGTGGCGTCGGTGCTTCCAGTTTGGACACTTCTCCAGCCACGTGACTACATCAACAGCCTTCAGCTTCTCTCAGCACTCGGACTTGTCGTTCTCGGACTGGTTGCCGCCAGTATCTTTGGTGGAGCCGCACCGACCTCTGGAGCGGAACGGCCACCCCTTGAAATCGTCGCCCCCGCTTTCAATTTCTCTCCGGAAGGTGCTCCTTCCATTTTCCCCTTCCTCTTCATCACAATTGCTTGTGGCGCAATCTCGGGTTTCCACTGCCTGGTTTCGTCAGGAACTTCTTCCAAGCAGCTCAAGTGCGAGAGCGATGCGAAATTTGTCGGATACGGCTCCATGTTGACGGAAGGATTCCTTGCCGTCCTTGTAATTCTCGCTTGCATCGCAGGGCTTGGACTTGGAACCGGCAGCGGTGAAGGCTACCTCTCCGGTTCAGCCGCCTTCGAAGCCCGCTATGCTTCCTGGGATGCCGCAAAGGGGCTGGGAGCGAAAGTCGGGGCCTTTGTTGAAGGCAGCGCCAACTTCCTCAAATCACTCGGACTGCCGGCAGAATTCTCAATCGCTTTGATGGGCGTTTTTGTCGCTTCCTTTGCCGCGACCACTCTTGATACCGCCTGCCGTTTACAAAGATACGTGGTGCAGGAACTCGCTGGAACCCTCGCGCCACGCCATCGGGTCAACGGTCAACGGACCGGTGAATATGTGGATGGCAACCCTCTCTTTTGGCTCACCAATCGCCATGTCGCTACCCTCTTTGCGATCACCGTCGCCTTCTTCATCGCCCAACTTCCCGGAGGGGAAGGCAAGGCCGCAGGAACCGGAGGCCTTCTTCTCTGGCCTCTATTCGGTGCCATCAATCAACTTCTCGCCGGGCTCGCATTCCTGGTGATCACCTTTTGGTTAAGACGTCGGGGACTCCCCTATTTTCTCGCGCTCATTCCCGGGGTTCTCA
The DNA here is from genome assembly GCA_965657795.1 of Akkermansiaceae bacterium. GTDB lineage: Bacteria > Verrucomicrobiota > Verrucomicrobiia > Verrucomicrobiales > Akkermansiaceae > SW10. The sequence goes on along the minus strand of CBFHQJ010000108.1, from coordinate 12,117 downwards.
TGCTCGTCCTTCCGGCCATCGCGATGTCCATGAACCTCAGGGACTTTGCGGACAATCACAGCTGGCTTCTCTTCGGCTTCGGATTCACCACCATCATCATCGAGGTTTGGATGATCGCTGAAGCCATCTCGGTCTGGAAAAAGTCAAAAGGCGTTCTCGAGTTCGAAAATTTCCTCGATCAATCATCTGGTGATGAAGGCGGAAGATCTTGCTGAACGATCTTCACAGAATCATTTCTTGACCCCATTTACTGTCCTTTCTAGCGTACGGGCATTCGTGAAAGAGAAGTTACGTGCGTTCTTTCTTCTGACCTGCTGCCTGGTGGTGGCGGTGGGACCTTTCAACGTGCTCCAGACAATCGCGTGGGGAAACATGCTCCACGACTACAGCACGGAGCGAAATTTTTCGGAAGCCGCCGAGATGACTTTCAGCGGTGACTACCCCTGCGAGATGTGTCGGCGAATTGCCGAAGCGAAGTTCCAAGAGAGCGAAAATCATCACCCCCAACCGTCCCCGACTGAAGAGCGCTTGAACCTTCGATTTGATCTCAATTTCGAAAGAGATGACCAAAGCGACGATCTTCGCTGGCTTGTCAGTCTTGCCTCACCGTCACCGGGTGAAGCAAATTTATCGACTCCTCTGACACGCTACCCGCGTGTCCCCACGCCTCCTCCGCAAGTTTAGCACTGCTGATTGGAATCTCTCACCACAGTTTCGCAGCTATTCAGTCGGCATGCGGTTTTGTTTTCAGCTCGCTTGAAACCCTTCCCGGGCATCAGCGAACACCATCCGAGAGGAGTCAATCTCACTCCGATCTGAAAGCCCGATTCGGCTTTCGTTCTTCCCCGCTCTAGTGGGAATCCTTCGCAATTTTTGCTCCTCAATTACTTCATGAAACGAATCCTCGTTTTCCTCTCTCTCCTCGCTTTTCACCATAACGCTTTCGCGAAAGAACAGCTCTTCTTCGCTCGAGAAACTCATCCGCTGGAAATCTCCCCGGACGGCTCACGACTCTTCGCCGTTGATGCTCCCAGTGCACGCCTCTCTATTTTTGCGACTGGTGCAGCACCGGTTCTCATCAAGGAAATTCCGGTCGGGCTCCTACCTGTTTCAGTTCGGCTTAGAACGCCTGACGAAGCATGGGTCGTCAACGAGCTCTCAGACTCCATTTCCGTGGTATCACTCTCGCGAGGAGTAGTCGTGAAGACCATCCCAACCGGAGACGAACCAGGCGATATTGCCTTCGCCGGCGGTAACGCTTACGTGACTTGCGCTCGAGACAATCGACTTGATGTCATCGATCTCGCAACTTTTGAGAAGACGAGTGAGATCCTACTGGAAGGGCTTTTCCCTCGATCGATTGTAAGCTCGCCGGACGGATCCCAGCTTTACGTTTCATTCCTAATGACCAGCAACGGCACGACGATCCTGCCCAGATCCATTGCTCCACCCCAGGAAGTCCCGGCATGGGTCAATCCCGAGTTACCGGAACCACCACAGACCGGAAAAATTGTCTCAGTTGATCACCCAGACATCCCCTATCAGGTTCAGGATCACGATCTTGCCATCGTCGATCTCACAAACTCAAATACCAGCTATGTAGGAAAAATCGGAACCAACATCTTCAACCTAGCCGTTCTACCGGATGGCCGGATCCTCGTGCCAAATTCTGAAGCGCGCAATCTTATCACCTTTGAGTCCGAGTTACGGGGACGATTTGCGCTCAGCCGAATTGCGATTTGCGATGGCGATGAAGTTGAGCAATTGAATCTCAATCCGGACCCTGACCTTAGCTTTCCGGAGGTAAATCACAGCTCCGCAGCAAGAGCCTTGGCTCAGGTAATGTCTGTTTATCCAGAAGAAAATGGCGACTACGTTTGGCTTGCGGCATTCGGCTCCGACCGCCTTGCAAGACTTAGGGTGAGTGACCTCACCATCACTGAGCAGGTGGACCTGCGTAGCAACGATCAAGCGATGGCGCGAAACGGTCAAACCGTTCGTGGTCCTCGTGGAATGGTTATTCACCCGGACCTCCCTCACCTTTACATATTCAACAAACTCTCCCATACCCTCACCACGATTGACCGGAACACCCTCCAATTCATTGCGGAAACACCAGTCGGCTCGTCACCGGATCTGGAACCATCCCTTAAACTTGGACGGGCATTCCTCTTTGATGCCCGCCTCTCGGGAAACGGTTCGGTATCCTGCGCCTCCTGCCATATCGATCTGGAACGCGACGGCATGGCCTGGGATCTTGGAAATCCCAAAGGAGACATTTTTTCAGTCCCCGGCGCTTTCCTCTCACTCCATGCCCCCGACATCTTTGAAGACCGGGAAATGCATCCGATGAAAGGCCCCATGGTCACGCAGACCCTGATCGGCTTGGTCGAACAAGCCAAACTTCACTGGCGGGGTGACAAGCCCAGCATCCAATCTTTCAATGCCACATTCCCCGACCTCCTCGCAGCAGAGTTAGTTGATGATTCGGAGATGGATCTGGTCGCGAGCTATCTGAACAAACTGCGACATCACCCAAATCCAAATCTCCGCCTTGATCGCAATCTCCCCGCCGAACTGGATGGTGGAAATCCCACCGATGGCATCGCCGTTTACACCCTCTTCGACAACCATTGCTCGGCCTGCCACCTCCTTCCCAGCGGCTCCAGTAACAACATCGACATTCCATCGACCGTCGGTTCATTCCAACCTCTCAAAGATACCCCATTCAGAACAACTTACCAGCGGGTCCACTTCGATCCAACCCCCGGTGGGATCTCGCCGAGTGGCTACGGGATCGGCTCGGACGGCAGCCTTCACGAGTTCCCAATCGGGCACCCCTATTCTCTCCACATTTTGGACGACATCAATCGACCCCTTGAGGTCAGAGAAAAAGAGAAACGAGATCTTACCGCCTTCATTCTAGCCTTCGACAGTGGCACTGCTCCGGCCATCGGGCACAGCGAAACCTTCCAGCCAGAAGACCCTGGAAACACTGAAAAACTGGCTCGCCTTGAGATTCTCGAAGCACAATCGTCTCTTGGAGAATTCAGCGAGGTCGCGGTCATCGCCAACGGTCTCATCAATGGCATCTCTCGCTCGTTCCATTATGACCCGGAGCTTGATTGCTATCGTCCTGACTTCGCGGATGAGCCCCCAGCTTCGGCCGTCGATCTCCTCGCGAGGCTAAACCAAAACGACGTCATTACCTTTACCGGAGTTCCGATCGCAGACGCGACCCGGCTTTCCACAGATCGCAATTTGAATCAAACCCCCGATCGATCCGAGCCACCTCCAACCCTTCAGATTCAGCCCGGAGGAGCGATCAACTGGGTGCGATCTGCCAGTTCATGGTATCCGGAGTTCTCCACAGATTTTAAAAACTGGATTCCTCTCACCACTCCTCGACAGCGCGAAAACGGACTTTTCTTCCAAAACCCTCCGCAGGATGTGCGGCGGGCATTCCTCCGACTCCGAAACACCAACTAAAACTCATCAATGAAAACCAAAACACTTAGCATCATTTCGAGCTCTCTCTTGCTCGCCAGCTCTCAAGCCGCATCCATCACTCCGGTAGACGGTAATCCTGCCGGCGGCGAGGGCTACACATACAACATGGTCCTTAATGCTGCGAACCAAGACACCAGTAGCTTTCAGGGCACGGTAGGAAGCTGGAGTTGGGAAGACTCCCGCCTTCCAGGAGACAATACCTTCTGGCGGCATCAATCCGACTGGCTTGCGGTCACTTTAACCGAAGATTCCATTCTCCGCATTCAAGCCGAGCGGAATGATCCGGTGGCGGACATCAAACTCTTTCCCTCGTTCACAATCTTCAGTGGCTTCAACGACACCTCGGAAGGCGCACACTTTGGGTCGAACACAGGCGACTTACAATGGGAGGTGGGCTCACAACTTCTGGAATACATCGGGCATCACAACAACTCGGTATCTGGAGAAATTGATGAATTGATGGATCTTCCTGCTGGTGACTACACCATTCTCTTTGGTGGAAATGCCCTGTCAGAAAACGATGCCGTCAATGTCGCCTACAGCATGAGTCTCACTGCGATTCCCGAGCCAGGTTCATCGATGTTGATGCTTCTTGGGAGCTTCCTTCTGCTCGGACGCCGTACGCGCTAAAACCATGAAGACCCTTGCCTTCATTTTCGGACTTTCCGCAGCAGCCCATGGTCACCACGGACAAGATTTCCTGGTGACCATCGATGCCGGCCAAAATGATCCGTGGGCATTTCGCAGCACCTTTGGGGGTGAATATTCCGAGTATGCAGGTGAATACGAAAGCTCTGTGACCCAGTCGATGGTCCTCGGTTTGCCTCACCGCCTGACTTTCATATCCATCCTGCGGTATGCCGACGATGGCGCAGGCTCGTGGAGTTCATTATCTGCAACCCCCATGTTGCAATGGAACATTCCCGACCTTAAGCTGGAGGGCCCGCTATCGTCGCTGCGGCTCGCGGTTGCCGGAGGCTGGGAATTCCCGATCAACGGGGGGCACGAAGATGGTCACGATCACAGTTCGGCTCCCATGATGGACTGCTCGGGACTTGTTGGGATCCCGCCGCTCTTCCAAGCCTGCCAAATGGCGAACCAAAATGCAGCTAATCACACACATGGTGAGAACGGACATGGTCACGATGGAATCCATCGCCACGGCGAAAGCCATGGCTTCCTTCGTCTGGTCGCCGAACTTCGTCCCACTCCGAAAGATCGAATCGTCCTCAATTCCATTACGGTATTCCCCGAAGACGATTCTCCCCGGTGGGGATACGCGGTGGCCTATCGTCATCGATTTTCAGAGCACTTCGCACTTGGACTGGAAGCCACCGGCGATTTCGATACCAACGGCGAGCATCTTCTATTTCTGACCGGCACATCTTTTGTGAACGATCGTTTTTCATTCACCGTTGGCGCAGCAACCGGACTGACCGAAGCCTCTCCGGACCTCACCCTGCAAACCTTGCTCTCACTTCGATTTTAGCCTGCCTTTAAGAGACTCGTTACCTTGAAGCCTTGACCCGGCCATCTTTCGTTGCCCAACAAAAAACGGCCTCTCGCGTGAACGAGGGACCGTTTTGAAATGAAGTTTCTTCGAGACTTCGGCTCTAGCCGAAGATTGAAGTGATCGGTTTGCCAAGCTCGGCTTCCGCACCACCGAGACGGAACGGACGTCCACTTGGAGAGCTGACAACCTGAGCGTGATCGATTCCGAGAGCATGACCAATGGTCGCGTTGAAGTCCTGAATGGTGACAGGATCCTTGGCAACACGCGCACCGTTCTTGTCGGACTCACCATACTTCTGACCACCAGCGATTCCTCCTCCTGCCATGACTGCAGAGAAGCAGGCCGGGTGATGGTCACGTCCGGAGTTGTGCTCTTCCACGATCCGTGGAGTACGGCCAAACTCGGTGGCGATGACGACGAGAGTCGACTCGAGGAGTCCTCGCTTATCGAGGTCGGCAACAAGAGTCGAGAAAGCCTGGTCAAGGGTCTTGGCGCGGTTTTCAACGTTGGTGAAGTTATCGTAGTGGGTGTCCCAACCTCCGTGGGAAACCTCAACAAAGCGCACACCGGATTCGACAAGACGGCGGGCAAGGAGACATCCCTGGCCGAAACGATTCTTACCGTAGGAATTTTGGACATTTCCTGGCTCCTTGTTGATATCAAAAGCTTCAAGATCCTTGCTCTGCATGAGCTTCACAGCTTCCTCATAGAGACTGTCATAGGCTTTGACGGCCGGAGTCTGATAGTTTTCTTCAAAGGTCTTGTTGAGAGCATCAGCAATGGCTAGGCGCTTTTTGAAATCTTCCTCGGTGACAGATCCCGCACGGGTCGAGTTCTTCAAACCTTCGTCAGGGCGACCGAGTGGCACGCCACCAAACTCAGCACCGAAGAAGCCAGGAGAGGAAACGGCAGGGCTGGTATTGGCCGTCACGAATCCGGGAAGAGTCGTATTCTTACGGCCTTTCTGACGAACAACCCAGGCACCGATCGCCGGGTGGACGATGGTTCCGCGAGGCGAATAACTCCGGTGAAGGAGATATTGGCCCTGGCTGTGAGCACCTTGCTTGGAGGTCATCGAGTTAATGACGCACATCTTGTCTCCGACCTTTGCACTCTCAGGCAGATACTGGGAGATTTGAAAATCACCGGAAGTGCCGATGGATTCAACCGGGCCTTGGACATCTTTGTTTCCGGGCTTGGTGTCAAAGGTATCGAGATGACTCATACCACCTCCCATGTTCAGGAAAATGACGTGCTCGGCTTTGGCACCGCCCACGTGTTTTTGTCCGAAGGCTGAACCGGCGAGGCCGGCTCCAAGCATGGGCGCAAGACTCACTCCAAGGTAGCTGCGCGCGGCGTTAATCATGAACTGACGGCGGCCAAGCTCATCGGCTTTATTAAAAGGACTATTATCCATTATTTTTAGTAGGGTTCGGTTTCGGTGAATCTTTGCGGTTACTGGACGAACATGAATTCGTGGGTTTGGACGAGAGCGGCAACGAGGTTTTCATAACTCTCCTTGCTTCCATCGATGACGTCACGCATCAGCATGTTCATCTCCGACTTACTCGGCGGGCGACTTAGAATGGCGTAGTAAATGTAGCGGGCCTTGTCAGCTTCCGTAGTCCCCTTCTTCAGAGCGTCGTAAACCGAGGCTCCTTTGTTGGCGACGACCATCTTCTCGACATGACCGTTCATGATCTCGAGAATCTGGGCGACGTTTGCTTCCTTGGTCGACGACTCGATCAGTTCGCGATCCGACTGACCGAACTCACGCAGGAAGTGGCCAGCCGGAGCGGGAGCGGAGAGTTCGGAAGCCCGGGCAATTCCCTTTGCTGGTCCCGGACGTGACTTCGCAGCCATCATCATCATGTCTTTAGATGCGGAAGAGCCACCGCTGGACTTGATCTCCTCAAGGAGCGCCTCGGCATACTCGCGATATTGCTTGGGGTCCTTGATGGCGACCACTTCTTTGGCAAGATCCGACATCGTCTTTTTACCAACGAGGATCGGCTTGTTGTTGTAGTAAATGTTGTTGCTGAACTTCCGCTTGGCGAGCTTGTCAGGATGCTCGGCGACGAGAGTCACGAGTGAATCCCACATCTGCTCGGCACTCATTCGCTCGAGCTGACGACCGTTGAAAGCCTGGGGAACTCCGGCTTCGAAAGCCTTGGGGTTTGCCGCGAACTGGAAGGTCTTGGTCAGAAACAGGACGTTTTGGAAAGCCTTGAGATCATAATCGAGATCGACCATGAGACGGGTCAGATAGTTTGTCAGTGCTGGCGAAGCTGTCTTCTCCGGCTTGACGTAGGCATCCACAGGGTAAGTCAAGGGGCTTCCCATCACACGCTCCCACATGCGATTCACTGCGATGTAGTCAAAATTGGGATTGTTCTTCGTCATCCATTCAGCGAACTCAACACGGGACTTGCCGCTGTCACGACGGTCGGAAGAACGGATCTTTTTTCCAAAGTGGGTCCGTCCACCGATCATCTCGCCGGGATCTCCATCCTTATACTGGTAGTCGCTTGGGAGCTTGATGCGTCCGGCGCCTTGGTCGGCAATGGTGCCGTAATGAATGTTGTCACGGAGCCAGTAGAAAAGACGCCCGATATCCGAACGGCGGAATCCGTCCTTGTAGGCCTTGTCGTCGTAACTCCGCATCGCCTTGTTCCAGACGCCACCGTTGATCTCACCTTGACCGTGGGTAAATGCAGCGAGTTCGTAAAAGTCCATACGCTCCCACTTATTGGTGGGGCTATCGTGACACTGGGCACACTCGAGGCGCTCACCGGTAAAGATTTGCATCGTGATGGCGAGATTGTCCAAAGGCATTCCCTTATCGCGAATGTAATATCCCACAGCGCCGTTTCCGTCTTCCCAAGCGATTCCTTTTGCAGAAACCAGACTGTGAGCAAACTCATCCCATGGAGTGTTCTTTGCAACCGACTGCTGAATGAAATTCATGTAGGGAGCGGCATAAGATTCAGCTCCATTTCGGTTGTTATCCTTGGCCCGCAGAAGGTCGAAGGTGTAGTTCTGCATGTGGCTGCGATAGCCATCGCTTTGCAAAAGATACTGGGTCAACATCTCGCGCTTCGCCGGATCATCGATCTCCAGAAAGCTTGAGGCTTCTTCAAGAGTTGGGATCCGGCCTGCTGCCACCAGAAAGCTACGACGGAGAAAAGTTGGATCGTCCACCACTTTGGGGACAGATAGTTTCTTCCGACGGAAAATCTCGGCGACGTACTTGTCGACATTGTAGGCCGCTTTTTTAAGCGCAGCAGGCGTTTTCAGGTCCTTCGTCGACTGGGCAGCCAGTGGAGCGGCAATGCCACCGAAAAGGAGAGCACAGAAAAGTTTACTCTTCATAATTAAGGGAACGTGTTGGTGATTGGTGTTATTAGGAGGAAGATCTTGAAGGTTATGAAAAATTCGCGGGCCCTGTCAAATCGGGAGATTTCCACCTCCAAGATAGCGCAGTCTTCGGAATTTAAAGGGCAAATCCACCCTGAATCCCTTCAAAATACCAATTCCAAGCCTCCCACCCCCCCCAAATCCAAACCAACGCTCCCAAAGCCAGAAAGGGACCGTATGGCAACGGTTTCCCAAATCCAACTCTCGCAACCAAAGCCGCAGCGATCGCAAAGAGACAACTTGAGAAGATTACGAAAATGACGGCAGGCCAGCCCAGAAATGCCCCAATCATCCCCAAAAGGTGAGGATCCCCCATACCCATGGCCTCTCTCGGAATGACCACTTTGGTTGCTTTGCCCTCCAAGGACTTCAATTCTCCGATCTTCCAGGTCCGTCCATCGATCTCCAAATCGTCGCATCGGATGCGTATCTCCTTGGCTGGCTGGCGTTTGCCGTCGACCTTGAAACCATGTCCTTCAACCAGTAACTGATCGGAAGCACGGTAAAACAAGTCATCCCAGCTGTGCGCTTCACCATCGATAACGAAGTGTAACTGTTCGCTGTCCCCGTGCCCTTCCTGCAGCTTCCAGGGCGCCGCTTCCTTAAAATCCATTTTAAAGCGGCCAAAAATCGCCTTTCCGAGTAAAACGACGAGCAAAAGCGACCCAAAGCCTGTCGCCCATCCGATCGCGGAAGCTTTGATACCGATCCAACCACTTTCCTTAATCCAGTCGAATTCCTGCCCCGGGAGGTCCAAGAGCTTGGGGACAAAAAAACCACCACCCAGAGCAATCACCGATCCTGCAGTAGTCCATGAAGTTGGAATCAGCTGATACTCTGCATCAATAAAAGTCACTGTCACCAAAATAGTGAACAGCACAATGGCTAGAATCGCACTGACCATCGGCAGGGTCATCCAGGCAGCCAGATAAAGGGCTCCCGTGAGGGCTTCCACCAAAAGATATGTGACCGCGATAGGTGCCTGACAGCTTCGGCATCGACCTCGCTGAATCACCCACGTAATGATAGGGAGATTTTGCCAGGCCGGGAGACTCGTCTTGCAGTGCGGACAAAATGATCGCTTGGGATCATTGACTGAAAGCCCTCGCGGCAGGCGATGAATAGCCACATTCAAAAACGACCCCACGCAAAGACCGATAATGAGAACTCCCCACCCCATGATCGCGCTATACCAAATCTCCGTCATTTGCCGACGTTAGGCCTGAATCCCCCCGCGATCAAGCTCATGACAACCACGGAATTTTTTTGTAAATCCGACCTGTTGCGGCCCTTAATCGTGGGGCATCTTTCCTGCAAGAAAGCAGATGAATACTCCACCCAGCATATTCAACGACGTCCTCGGCCCCGTAATGCGTGGCCCCAGCAGCTCGCACAGCGCCGCCGCCAACCGGATCGGTCGCCTCATGCGAGCCCTCGCCGGAGAGAAAATCGCCAAACTGGTCGTCCGCTATGATCCCAACGGCTCACTCGTCACCACGCACAAGGAGCAAGGCAGCGACCTCGGACTCTATGGTGGCATCCTTGGCTGGACTCCAGACGACCCGCGCCTCCCGACCTACGAGCAGGCTCTGAAAGATCAAGATATCGAAATCGATCTTCGCTACGAAAGCTACGATGCTCCCCACCCCAACTTTTACCGACTTGAAGCCCACGGCGCGTCGGGAACCGTCTATCAATTCGATGCCATCTCGACTGGTGGTGGCATGATCGAGACCATAGCAATCAACGGCATCCCTTTCAAATCGGCGGGCGACTATCATCATCTTCTCTTTTTTGGCACCTCGGCAGAAAACCCAGGAAAACTCGCCTCGTTTGAGGAGTGGTCTCATCACTGGGATCCTATCCACGGTGAAATTTTCAGCCTCAGCCTGCGTGAAGAGCCCTCGGCAGAGGAAATCGAACGCCTCACCAAAGCACTCAAACCAAAAAAAGTCCGACTACTCCCCGCCGTCCTTCCAGTTCTCGCCCGCAAGGAAATCAAAGTCCCCTTTGCACGCGCCGGTGAAATGCTGGAAGCCGCAAACGCCGAGGGAATTCCACTCTGGAAAATGGCGCTGCGATACGAAGCAGAACGCGGCGGCATACCCGAGGAACAAGTCATGGCACAGATGGATCACATTCGTGGCATCATGGAGGCCGCTATCGAGACCGGTCTCGGAGGAACCTCTTACGAAGACCGCATTCTCCCCTCCCAATCGCCAGGCTTTCAAGCTGCCGAAAAAGAAGGCCGCCTGATTCAGGCCGAAATCCCGAATGCCATTATCCGCTCAGTGACTGCCATCATGGAGGTCAAATCATCGATGGGAGTCATCGTGGCCGCGCCAACCGCAGGATCTTGCGGAGCAATGCCAGGCGCCGTTCTTGCCGTCGCGAATGCTCTCGGAAAATCGAACGTAGAAAAGTGCGGCGCTCTTTTGCTGGCCGGCCTGATTGGTGTTTTCATCACCCTCGATGCCACCTTTGCCGCTGAAGAAGGAGGCTGCATGGCTGAATGCGGATCGGGATCGGCCATGGCCGCCGCTGCCATGGCTTGGATGGCTGGCGGAACAAACGATCAACAAATGGCTGCCGCTTCCCTGGCTCTGCAAAACTCCTTCGGCATGGTTTGCGACCCTATAGCCAACAGAGTCGAGGCGCCGTGTCTTGGCAAAAATGTCATGGCCGCCACCAATGCTCTCTCCTGCACCAATATGGCTCTGGCCGGATACAACCACCTTATCCCATTTGACGAAGTCGTTGTCGCCATGAACAAGGTGGCCCATCAGATCCCGCGCGAGCTCCGCTGCACCAACCTCGGAGGACTTTCCATCACTCCAACGGCCCACAGCATTGCCGAGAAGTTGGCCGGAAAAGCGGGCTGCGGCTGTAGTGGCAAAGTGAGTTGCTAGCGAATCCAGAATGACAAAGGAAAAAATCCAGATGGTCTCGCCGCAGGGTCATCTTTAACGTCGCGGGAGTCTTAACGATCCCTTTTTTCCTTTTACTCCTACTCTTGGTCGTCAACGCCCTCAACCCCATGGCGACTGCGTTTTTGACAACTTTCGAAGTCGTCAATCAGACCAACCAGCCCGTGACGGTCACTCCGGTTGGCGCGGTCGGAGAAAAAGGCGTCCGGAAAACACTCCCCCTATCGGTTTCAGGAAAGTTTTCGTGGCCCGCAGGTCAGTCGAGTCAGTTCCAAATCCCACCGAACTCTACTCGCACGTTTCACTATGACTGGGATGACGTTCAGTTTTGTGAAATCCTGATCGAAGACGAAAAAGGAACGACCCGCGTTTTCGAAACCGGACTCCATCCGACGGAGGGCCAATACCGGAGACCAGTCGAAAATCGTTTTGTCATCCGCTCAACCGACCCTCTTCCTCTGGCCAAACCCCATCATGACGACATACGATCCGGCAGGTCAGGAAAAATGACGGTATTCTATCTCCTTATGGGTTCGGGCCTTTTGTGCCCGCTCTTTTTTTATCTCTCCCACTCGTCAAAAAAGACTACTGGTAAAAAGCCTTGAGCATCCAGTAGCAAAACGGTCCGGTCACCGCGACATAGAGCCATAGCGGAAAGGTCTTCTTTGCCAACTTCCGATGCTTCTCAAAGTCCCGAGTCCAAGCGTGGACGAAGGTCATTAGAATCATCGGAAAGCTCACCGCTGCCGC
>CBFHQJ010000107.1:0-15464 GCA_965657795.1 Akkermansiaceae bacterium | reverse complement strand
TGTCGCGGGCCCAGGCGACGGCACCCTCGGTGTCGTTCTTGGCCCAAGCGGAAAGGATGGTCTGACGAGCAAAGTTGGTTCCGGTCTTCTCCTTGGCGTAATCGAGTGCCTGAAGGGGATCGACTTGGGCCCAGGCGGAGAGGAGCATGCGGTATTCACCAAATTGTTCGTTTTCAATTCCGCCCTCGCGGTAGGCATCGACCGCATCAAGATATTGGTCGGGAGAGAGATTTTTAACGAATTCGAGAAATTTTTCGGCCCGCGCAATCGGGTCCGTCATATTTTTGAGCGCCTGGGCCTCTTCGCGAACGGCGCTGATTTGCCCAAGGCTGGAGCTTCCGGTGGAAGTGGAAGCAATCCGGCCGGTGGAAGAGGTGGAGCCATTGGATGGACCCCCGCGAGAGACGCTTCTGGAGCTGGAAGCGGCAGGATTCCTTGGAGAATCAGGATTCTCAGCCATCTCCGGAGAGTCTGAAGATCCCCGTCCGACGAGAAAGGCAGCCCCGCAGCTGACCGCCCAAGCGGCGGCAAATAGTCCGGTTTTTGAATTCATGATGTGAAAATACTAACCTGTAAACGGCACCGGGCGTGTCTTTTTTTCGGATCCCTTGGTTTGGGTGGTTAGGAATAAAGGATAAATCTGCGGTTGCGGCAGGAGACAGTGGGGCGTATGTCGCACCCATGAACCTTTTAGAGGACGACTCAGTAGTCATGGCAAAGACCCGTGATCTTTGTGAAACCATCGCCGGCGACTCGGATTACCGTGACCTTCTCCAGAAAGTGGAGAAGTTCCTGGGCGATGATGAAGCCCGCCTTAGCTATCAATCTGTGCACGAAAGTGGCCAGGCTCTGAATCAGAAGCAGCAATCCGGGCTTCAGCTGTCCGAGAGCGAAATTGCGGAGTTCGAAAGTGCACGCACGCAACTTTTGAACAACCCGATCGCGTCGGACTTCATGCAAGCCCAGCAGACTCTTGAAACTCTTCAGTCGAGCGTGAGCCGGATGGTGGGGATGACCTTGGAATTGGGCCGTGTCCCGACCCCCGAGGATATTGCGCAAGCAACCAGCGGTGGTTGCTGCGGAGGAGGAGGTGGCGAAGGTGAAGGCGGCGGATGAGGCTGCTAATGACTTCCGGCAGTTTGCCGGATCCAAAGATTTAAAACGAGAAGGGTGGTCTGATCGATCACCCTTCTTTTTTTGCTTAGTTCTTCTTTTGCTTTTTGGGCTTGGGAAGAATTCCCTTGAGCACTTTCGGAGGCAGTGATTCCGAGTTTTCGGTAGCCCAGGCCACGGCGGCGTTTTGGTCGGTCTTGCGCCAGCGGTTGAGAATGTCGCGATAGTAGCGTTCCTGATCGTTGGGGCGGGAGAGGGTAGGGACGTTTTCGAGAGCCGTCTGCGGGTCCTGCCGGCCGGCTTCCTGAAGGAAGCGAATCCGGGCGCCATCGAGGTCGGGATCATCGCCCAGGCTACGCAGCCACAGCGCGGCTTCCACCGGATCTTCCCGGGCGAGGTGCTTGGCGACTCCCTCGGCGGCTTCGGTCATGGTGTCCTGAGGAAGGCTTTCGGCCCACAGTTTTGCTCCGTCAAGATCTTGCTGTGCGTAGATTTCCGAGACGACCTCGGAAGCGTCGCGTCGGGTGGCGACCGTGGTCATGTTCCTGATCCAATCGGAGGCGGATTCGGGATCCCGGCGTGCCAGTGAACTGGCGAGGCGCTTGGCGGTGTCACGCTGGAGTTTGGGTTCCTGGATCTGCTCAATCCATTCTCCTGCAAATTCCGCACCTCTGATAACGACCTCGGGCAGGATTTCGCGAATCGCTTGATTTTTGGTATTCCCGTCCTCGATGTCCTTGAGCGCAAGTAAGGCACCCTCTGGATCATTTCGGGCCATTCCCTCGATGAGGCCGACGACCCAGTCATTGACCTCGCCGCTGTCTTCGAGGCCTTGAATCGCGGCTGCAGCGGCTTCCGGGCTGTCGGCTGCCCATGCCGAGATGGCGGTTTTGCGCGTCCAGCCGTCGCTTTCGTTTTCGTCGAGGAAGGCGATGGCGGTGAAGGGATCTCGGTCCATCCACGCGGAGATGAGCATGGAGAATTCACCGCGATTGTAGTCGACCCAGCCAGCTTCACGGAAATTTTGGACAATGTCGGCCATTTCGCCGTCTTCAAGGCGGTCGATGAATTCAATCATCTGGCGGGTGCGCTCGACACGATTGCCAACGTTCAGGACATCGGCCAGTTCAACCATACTTTGGTGGATGAGTTCTTCATCGGTCCCGGACCCGGTCCCCGCGGTGACTTTTCGCCGGCCGGCCTTGCGGGCCTCTGCAATGTAAGATGGGGAATCCGGTGAGCCCGAGGCGCGGGAGGAGCCGACCGACTCCGATGATCCGGCATCATTTGCCGAAGCCGTGGTTGTCATGGATTGACGCCCGAGGAAGAGCCCGATTGCGAGGGCAATCAGCCAAGAACCGGCCATTAGGGCACCGCGGGAGCTCACTTTCATAACGCAGAATGATAAAGAAGATTAAACTGTGGGGGTTCTAACAGTGATAGAATCAAGGATCTTTCAGGCGTGACCCGATTCAGTGATGAATTCAATGACGCTTTCTGTTGCGTATTTTTACAACTTGCCCTTAATATAAATCCCTCGCCGTCGCTAACGGCCTCTTTGGGGTGCTTGGCTGCGGTTTTCTTTCACGCATCAACGAGACGATAATGGCTAGTAACATGACCGCACTCAACCCGGACCGGGCGACATTGAATTTCCTCAATAGTTTCCCGGAAGCTGCCCGCAAACGCGGTGAGCATCTTCAGGAAGAAGGGGCAGTAACACAAATTTTTGGTAACCACCTCTTCATTCAGGGACGGGTTGAGGAAAAGGGCGGAGTCCATCGCACGACTTTGAGACTTCAGGGTAATCGTTGGTTTGGCAGCTGCTCGACCGAGGACGAGGAAACCGCCGGAGCTGTGATGTTTGCGGCAATGCTCGAGCGACTTCACCGCGGAGAAGATCTCCCCGAGTCGCCCAACGAATTTGACGACACGCCCATCGTTGATCTTATCGAGGAAAAGCTTGATCGCGAGCTCGATGACAAGGAGGCGGATTTTGTTTTCCGAGTGGAGAAGCGTTATCGTCGATATGTCATCGAGGGCGAAATCCACGATCACGATATGGTGCGCTTGAATCCCCGTTGGGAGATCGCGAGTTACGAACCTTTGGAGCTCTGGCCGGTTCCTCCGGGTGATATCCTGGAATTCTGGAATTATCTGGCCTACGCCTTTGATAAGAAAAATCTCCGTTACCCCGACTTCATGGACGCGGTTACGGACCTCGAGAATGTTCAGCGGCGCATGCGCGACTGGGAGCAGGAGAGGGAAGTTGCGGCGTGGTACGACCGTATCGAAAGTGTCAACGAACGTCCTCCCCAGGAGATTCCGCACAAGATCGAGTTTCGCCTGGTTTCCACTATCAACGAGGCCCGCGTAGAGGCCCGCGAAGAGTATGAGGAAGAGTGGGTGTCTCTCCGCGAAAAAGGAGAGATTGAGCGTATTCTCAAATTGTTTGATGCCTCGGCTTTGCGCATGGACGCAGCCAGCCAGATTTTGTGGGAACACTTTCTTCGCTATAGTGAAAAGACTGGTGAGCTTTATCTCGATCTTGAGAATGAAGATGCATGCTGCTTCATGAACCTTCTCTTCCACCAGAAGGAGCTGAAGGGTTACATGGTGAATCTTGATGAGAATCCATTCCGGGTCGTGGATGAGCCGCTGCGCTGGCTCTGTGATGACGATCCCATGGATCCGAATTCCTTCGCGCTGCAGTTGGTGACGCAGAGCGGCGAAAATGTTTCCCACTCGGTGCGGTTGCTGCCGGGCCGGACCGAGCTTTATCAGTCCGATGAAACTGTCTTCCCCGGACCTCCGCGCTGGTTGGAGGATACCGAAATTATGCCTCGTTATTCGATCCCGAAGGTGGTGATTGATTCCCTCGAGGGCGTGGAATTCCTTCGCAAGATTGGGGCAAGTTTGCCGCCTTCGATGAAGCGGCGGGTGACTGATTTGGATCTCTTCCCTCACTTGAAAATTTGGGTGGAACAGGGGCTGACCGCCGCCGAGACCGAGCACCTGGTTGTCGATGTCAAAGCTCTCGAAGCGAAAGGACGTCGCGAAGAGAAACTCATCAAAGCAGGTTGGGATCTCATTAAGCAGGAGCCGGTGAAGGGCAAAGCTCTACTTCGCTTCGCGCGTGAGAAGCTTTACCCGATCCCGGAGATTCTTCTCCAGATGGGCCTGACTTATGACGAGAAGCTCGAGGCTTTTAAAGGTCGGATTACCAAACAGTTTCCGGAGAAATTTGCCGAGTGGATCGAAGGTATGCCCGAGTCGGCTGAACTCGATATCGAGGCCAAGCTGAAGACGATTCTCAGCGACCCTGTCACGGCGGCGATCCGCTTCGAGGTCGTGAACCAGGAGATCGATTGGTTCGACCTCCGCGTGGTGATCGATGTGGAAGGGGTGAATCTTTCGAAAGCCCAGATCCGTCAGCTTGTGGCTGCCCGTGGTGGTTACGTCCGGATGGACGATGGTTCCTGGATGCGTCTTGAGATCAAGCTCGACCCGGATCAACGCGATGCGGTCACCCGTCTCGGACTCGATCCCTTCGATCTTTCGGGCGAGACCCACCGCATGCACGCCATGCAATTGGCCGACCCCAAGGCGGCCGAAGTCTTCGATCCGAAGGCCTGGAAGCGAATCAAAGATCGGGCCCGCGATATCCAGATCGATATCAAGCCGGATGTTCCCGAGGAACTCAACGCAACCCTGCGACCTTATCAGGTGGAAGGTTATCAGTTCCTCGCTTATCTCGCGACGAACGGGTTCGGCGGAATTCTTGCCGATGACATGGGTCTCGGTAAAACGATTCAGAGTATCACTTACATTCTGTGGCTCCGCAAATACATCGAGGAGACCAAGGATGCGAAGACCAAGATCGGGCCCGCCCTCGTGGTCTGTCCGAAATCGGTTCTTGATGTTTGGGCGACTGAGGCTGGTAAATTTGCTCCTGAACTTAAGGTGAAGGTCCTCCGCACCCGCGACGATCTTGATCTCGACGAAGTGGACAACGTTCTCGACATCCTCGTGCTCAACTACGCCCAGCTTCGGGTTTGCGGCGATCAATTGAACAAAGTTCGCTGGCTGACCGTGATTCTTGATGAGGGACAGCAAATTAAGAACCCGGATTCCAAGGCCGCTAAATGCGCCCGCGAGCTGGATGCTGAAAATCGACTGGTCCTCACCGGTACTCCGATTGAGAACCGCCTCATGGACATGTGGTCGTTGATGGCCTTCGCCATGCCTGGTGTTCTCGGAACCCGGGCTTACTTCAAGCGGCGCTTTGATAAGCGTAAAGATCCCAGCAGCCAAAACCGTCTTGCGGCCCGTCTGCGTCCTTTCCTGCTTCGCCGGACCAAGGGGCAGGTGGCGAAAGATCTCCCACCAAGAACCGAGGAGGAAGTCTTCGCAGGAATGGAGGGAATTCAGGAGGAACTCTACAAGGTGGAGCTCAAGCGGATTCAACAGGCACTGTTGGGACTCGATTCCGACGAGGCGGTGAAGAAGAACAGCTTCGCCATTCTCCAGGGGCTGATGCGACTCCGTCAGATTTGTTGTCACCCGGGTCTCATCGATCCGAAGTGGCTCAAGGAGGAGAGCGCCAAGATGAATGCTCTTTTCTATCTGCTCGATCAACTCCGCGAAGAGGGACACAAGGTTCTTGTCTTCTCGCAGTTTGTTTCGATGCTCGATATCATTAAGACGCGTCTTGAAGTCGAGAGTCGTCCGTTCAACTACCTCACTGGTCAGACCAAGGACCGGAAAGGGGAGATCGAGAAGTTCCAGACCACCAAAGATGCCTCGGTCTTCTTGCTCTCGCTGAAAGCGGGTGGTGCCGGTCTTAACCTGACCTCGGCGTCCTACGTGATTCTTTATGATCCATGGTGGAACCCTGCCGTGGAGAATCAGGCGATTGACCGAACTCACCGGATTGGCCAGAAGAACAAGGTGATCGCTTACCGTCTCCTCACCCGCGATTCCGTGGAAGAGAAAATCCGCATCCTGCAGCACCAGAAGACGGCCCTCGTGACCAATATTTTGGGCGACGAAGGATTCGCCAGTAATCTGGGAGTCGATGATCTCCAGTTCATTCTTAGCCACAGTGGAAGTGATGATGATGAGATCCCGCCGCCACCACCGGTCAAGGATGCCGCCGTTAAAAAGGTTGCGACCAAGAAGAAATCGGCTGTCCAGAAAGTGGCGAAAAAAGCCACCAAGAAAGTTGCTAAAAAAGCAGCTAAAAAAGATCCCGAAAAGTAACTCAATCGAAAAATCCGGTATCGTGAAGCCCTGAGCTTCAGGATGCCGGTTTTTTATTTCTCCAGCTTTGCTGTTTTCTTTTTCTCACAAAGAGAATTTGAGAGGGTGGACGTGTGATTGATCGCTTGAAGGAATTTGTATCGCGCAAAACCTATCAATTGCTGCGCAAAAAAGGTGTGTCCTGTCCGGACTGCGGACAATCCGTGCCTTTGCCTCGTCTAATGCCGCAGGGCGGGCTCAAGGCGCAGATGGCATGCGGTCGATGCGACTGGCGGGGGAGCTTGATCGATGTAATGGGGAGTGGAAGCCAGCCGGTCAGTCCGCTGGAAGTAAAGCCGGTTGGGAGTCGCATTCGATCCAGCGACTACCGCTGGGTGATTCCGGGAACAGGGAGGGGCAATGCCGAATTGGTTTTTGGGACCGTTTGGCTGCTGTCCTGTGCGGTCTTTGTTGGGGCGATTCTGTTGGCAAGGGGAGGTCCGGGCTGGCAGGGCATTTTGATTGTGGCAGCTTTTATAGTCCCTTTCTCGGCGGTCGGATTTTGGCTGTTTTACACGGGCGCCTGGAAGTGTTGGGGCGAAGTGGCGGTGCGAGTTAATGGCGATGATTTCAAGGTGACCCGCCGCTTGTTCGGGCGGATCAAGGATAAGAGAATTCCGGCGAAGCAGCTGGAAGAAATTCGCTTGGATGTGGATTCTGGGAACGAATCGGGAACGACGCTGGAGTTGGTGATCGTCAACAAAAAGGGTAAGGATCTGAAGCTGGATCCTGAGATTTCACGAGACGAAAAACGATGGCTTTTGGGGCAGTGGCAAAAGGCGGTCGGACTGCCACCAAGGGAGGTCGGGCAGCTTTCGAATGACGATGAATTCACCGGAGCGGCGATTGACGATGGTTTGGTGGAGCTGGAGCCGATGAAGGGTGAGTGCTTTCGTCTTACGGTGCGGGGGCGTTTTGGCCTTTGGATGCTATTTGCCGGAATTCTTCATGTGGTGGTGGGGCTCGTCTTTTGTCTGAGTTCCGGATTGTTTGATGGCAGTGGAGATGCTCCCGGGTTCTTCCGGGTGATCGACGGGGTCTTCACAGGCTTTGGATTTGTAATGGGCCTGGTCGCAACCCTTGGCGGAGTGGTTTTACTGGTTGGCGGATCCTTGAAACTCGGCGAAGTGAAAAAGTATGCCTTCGAGAAGGATCGGTTCAAATTTGCGACGGTGAAGCGAGGTGGTCGGATTTCAAAGCAGAGCTCTTGGCCTCGTGCGGAAGTGCGCGAGGTGGTGAAGAGTCAGGTTGGGCATTCGAACGGGGATCCGCGCTATCAGGTTCAGCTGCGCGGTCCGGAGAATGTGAACCTGGTCCGGTTTTCCTCGCTTGAGGTCGCGGATGGTCTGGAAGCCTGGGTTTGGAATTGGATAAGAGGAGGCACGGTAACACCGCCGCGTTCCTAGGAAGGGGGGGCTGATTCTATCATCCATCCTTGGATGCTAAGGCCACGAAAGCAGTTTATGCCGCTACGATTGGCAAAATTGCTGGGCTTCCTTTCAGGTTGGAGGAGTGAGCGTGTTCCTTGTCCTCAATAACTCTGTGGCCTGCTTTTACTTCTTTTGCTCAATTTTACGTTCGATGCGGATCAAGCCCCGGAGCTCTCCCAGCTTGTAACCGTGTGCCTTGTCTTTTGGGTAGTTTTTTTCAAGTAGGTTGAGCAGGTTTTCGGACATGTTTCTTCGGTCGCCGTGGCATTTGAGGCAGGTCTCTGAGATTCGCAGCGGGCGGTAGAAACGGACTGATTTCCCGTCGGGCAGGGTGGTCAGATGAGCGAGCAACTTGGGCTCTTTGCCAGCTTGCGGGCGACCGAGAAGCTGCCCGGCCATATTCAGATTCTACCTGCTCATGGTGCGGGGAGTGCCTGTGGAAAATCTTTGGGAGCAATCCCAACCAGTGTTCTTGGATACGAGAGGCACAACAATGGCGCTCTCCGGCAGGCAATGAGTGGCGATGAAGACTTGTTCGTGGGAGAGATCCTCGCGGGGCAACCTGCGCCGCCGCGATATTTTGCCCGGATGAAAATAGAAAATAAGACCGGGCCGGCGTTGTTACCTGACGGGAAACTTCCCGAACCAAGGCGGCTGGCACCGGATGAAATTTCTGAATTTGTTTCCGGAGAAGGTTTCGAAAACGTAGCACTCGATTTCCGGGCGGATCGGGGGGCGGTTGGGGCCATTGGTGGCTCAAGGCTGACCTCGCTGGTGCCTGAAGCTGTTCTGATGTTGCTCTTTGCGGTGTTGATGATTCTTGTGGCCATCATCATGTTGACAGGCGAAAGGGGTGAAGTTGTGGGGCAGGTGAATTGCAAGCCTGGTCATTGTCTTGCGGCAGGGACAGGTGTGGGTCTCCTGACTGGGTTTATTGGGGTGGGCGGTGGTTTTTTGTTGATGCCGGCACTGATGCATTTTGCAAAACTTCCACTTCGCATCGCGACGGGAACCTCGCTTGCGATTGTCGCGCTAAATTCATTTATTGGCTTCTTAAGTCACCTTGGGGACGCGCCTCCCCGTTGGGGGCTCTCTTTTCTCTTTGCTGGAATTGCGGTCGTGGGTGTCATTGCAGGTGGTGCTTTTGCCTCGCGACTCCCGGTTGCCCGCCTGCGGTTGATTTTCGCTCTTGTTGTTTTGGCGACTGGAATTCTTGTTCTCGGGCAAAGTGCTTTTTAAGTATTCAGGGACGGTGGAGCGAGGATGAGAAAGTTCTGGGGGGGAATCGTCTTTGGCTAAATTGAAGGGTAATCGCTGCGCTCACGAGGGAGCTTCGTTTCATGGGCTGAAACATCGGTGTTCAAACCCATGTTGCCTGTGGCAAGGGTTCTTGTCCCGTTCGCTGCGCTTGATTTGAGCGCACAAAAAAACTCTCCGGTATGGAGAGTTTGGTGAGGTGGCAAAACACTTAAGAAAAAGTGGCGGAGCGGACGGGACTCGAACCCGCGACCTCCGGCGTGACAGGCCGGCGCTCTAACCAACTGAGCTACCGCTCCGCGTTGCCGGTTAGGACGGCGGGAAGCTAGTACGACCCGCCGATACGAACAAGAACTATTTTGTTCTAAATCGCACTTTTTTTAACTCAGGAAAGTTCTGCGACGGCAGCATCAAGAGATTCGGCATCTTCAATGGAAATTATGCGAGCTTCTTTGTCGATTCTAGCCATGAATCCGGCGAGGACCTTGCCTGGTCCGAGCTCTATGAAAAGATCGTGACCTTGTTCACGGAGCAGGCGGATGGATTCGATCCAGCGAACCGACCCGGTGACCTGATCTTTCAGTGAAGCGCGGATGTCGTCGGGGCCTTCGGCGGGCGCGGCGAGGAAATTGGAAATGACGGGAATCCGGGGCTCGTTGAATTCGGTGGCGGCAAGGGCTTCTCCCAGTTGGTTCTGGGCTCCGGCCATGAGGCGCGAGTGGTATGCTCCGGCGACTTTGAGTTTCTTGCCCATGCGGAGTCCGTATTCCTTGGCTTTGGAAACGGCGGCATCAATGCCTTCTTCTTTTCCGGAGAGAACGGTTTGGCCGGGGCAGTTGAGATTGGCAACGTCGACACCGCAATCGGCGGCGAGGCGGGCGACGTCTTCATCGGAGCCTCCGATCATGGCTGCCATGGTGCCGGGATTGGCTTCGCAGGCTTCGTCCATAAGTTCGCCGCGGCGGGCGACGAGTTTGAGGCCTTCTTCAAAGGTGAAGGTGCCGGCGGCGCAGTGCGCGGTCATTTCTCCGAGGGAAAGTCCGGCGGCGGCGGCGGGTTCGAGTGAAGGGACTTTTTCGCGAAGGATTTCGAGAAGGGCCAGTCCGTGAAGGAAGAGCGCGGGTTGGCAATTGCCGGTGCGGGTCAGGTCTTCGGGAGGGCCGTTGAACATGACGTCGGTCAGCGGGCGACCGAGGACGGAGTCTGCTTTTTCGAAGAGTGCTTTGGCGCCGGGGTAGGCTTCGACGAGGTCCTGGCCCATGCCCACTTTTTGGGCGCCTTGTCCGGAGAAGAGAAGAACTGCTTTGCTCATGTGGGAGCGAGCTAACCCTGTCCGTGCAGGGGGAGCAAGTCACTTAGCTCACGAACTTTACGCGTGAGGAGCTCGGCGGTGTCGGACATGAGGGTCTCGAGCGGGAGGCCGAAGTCGGTGAGTGCTCCGCAATGTTCGAAGAGGCCGGATTTGCGGACTTCATCGGAAATGTGCCCGGCGATGGCGATGGCGGGAATTCCGAGCTCGTTTGCGAGTCGGGCAATGCCGACAGGGCCTTTTCCGGAGAGCGACTGGGCATCGAGTGATCCTTCCCCGGTGATGACGAGGTCGGCTTGCTTGATCCGGGAGGGAAGATCAAGGGCTTTGGAGACGAGGTCGAAGCCGGGGTGGAGTTCGGCTTCGAGGAAATGCATCATGCCGAAGCCCAGACCACCGGCAGCTCCGGCTCCGGGTTTTTCGGCGAGTTCCTGGGCTCCGGTGACTTTGATGAGATGGGTCAAAAATGCCTCGAGTGTTTCCTGTTCGGCAGCGGTTGCTCCTTTTTGCGGTCCGAAGATGGCAGTGGCTCCGTTCGGTCCGAGGACAGGATTATCAACGTCGCAGGCGACATCGATGGGTGGGAGCTTGATGAGTTGATCGCGGTCAATGATGGAGAGCTTATCCAATCCGGCGGGGCAGGGGGAAAGTGGTTCTTCTTCGGAATCGAGGAGGAGGACGCCGAGGGCATCGGCCATTCCCACGCCGCCGTCGTTGGTGGCAGACCCGCCGAGGCCGATGAGGATGCGCTGGACTTCTTTTTCTCCGGCGGCATTGCGGATCATGAGGCCGGTGCCGTAAGTCGAAGACTGGAGGATGTCGCGATCGTTCTCCGGAATGAGTTCAAAGCCCGAGGCGGAGGCCATTTCCATGACCGCGAGGCCGGTATCGGTGATGGCGTAGCGAGCTTTGAGTGGTCGGTGGAGGGCGTCGACGGTATCGCATTCCACCCATCGGCCGCCAAGAGCGGCGAGCATGGTGGAGGTGAAGCCTTCTCCGCCGTCGGCGATGGGGCAGAGATCGATCTCGCAGCCCGAGGGCAATCCCTGCTGCACCGCGTGCGCGACCTCGGGGGCCGCGAGTGACCCTTTAAATTTGTCGTTGGCAATGAGGACGCGCATGGAGGCGTTGAAGCAGGACGAGGGCCAATCGTCTAGCTTACAAAGCGGATGCAGAAAGGGTAGCGATAGAAGACTCCTTCATTGGCTTTCACGGAGGCCAGGATGGTGACGATGAGCCAGAAGATGCCGAGCGCCGGAAGAAGTAAAAATCCCACAAAGACGAAGCAAAGGATGAAGGCGATAATGCCATATAAGGTGCAGGAAATATTAAAGTTCAGTGCCTCTTTTGCCTGAGCCCCGCCGAAACGATATTCGTCCTTTTTGATGAGAAACATAACCAACGGCCCAACGACGTTGCCAAGGGGAATAAGAAAGAAGGAAAAAGCCGAGAGATGCGAGAACATGCCCCATTGGCGTTCGGCATCTGGAATTCCGGAGGGGTGCGATGGTTGTTGCTGGTTGGCAGGTGGAAGTTGATTCATGGTGTTATCTTAGTATTTGGTCGGATTCTGCCCATTACAAAAAATTTTGCTGATTCTCATCGCATGTCTGAGAGGCAATTTGCTAGCCCTTGGATACCAGTTGTGGCAATTTAAGAGCATGTCAGATGAGTTATCACGCATGAGCCTCTTGTGGGAGACCATTCAGAGGGAGGAAGAATACCCGATTTTTCGCCTGACCTATCTGAGTAAGCCGACGATACCGTTTACCGATGAAGTTCTTGACGACATTGAAAGCAAGTCGGTCGAGGCCAATAATGCGCGAGATGTGACCGGTCTTCTGGTGGTGAACGAGGACCGTATCCTTCAGATTCTGGAAGGGCGCGAGGAGTCTGTTCGTGAACTTTATGAGAAGATTGAAAAAGACATCCGCCATACCGTGGTTAAACTGGTCTGCGGAGTGCAGGACGAGGTGCGCTTGCTCATGACATGGAATATGGTGGTGCGCGGCTTGGCCGGGACTCCTCCAAATCTCATGAAGCAATTCGAAGAGGTTTATGATGAGCTTCTGAATTTGGATGAAGATGCCGAAGTCTCCATCGATCACGTCGAGCTCTTCAAAGAGATTGCGCTCTTCGGGACGCTGCCGGAGCAGGTTTGATGGGGAGGGCGGCAGAGATTACCTTGAGCTTGTTTTGGCTGCTTTAGTTTCGAGAGTTTCTAGGAACTTCAAAGCTTCGTCGACTGAGTTTTGCTCGCCCTGGATAAGCAAGCGGTGCCATCTTGGGATCGCAAGGACCCTAAAAAGGGGATCTTTGCTAAATTCTGGCAACTTCATTTGGATTTCTTTTACCGTCTCTTCGAGAGGAACTAAATGGGGAGTGAAGTAGGTGTAGCCGTCGATGCAAGAAGCGGAAATGATCTCTTTTAGGCGAAGCCTCTGGCTAAGATCGCTGTATTGAATCTTGAGAAGGGTGTTCAAGATTTTTGTAGTTTCTTCTGAGGTCTCGATTTGTGGAGTGAAAGTGGGTGGTTTATCCGAAATTGAAGCTGGTGTTGGTGATGGGGATAAGAGCGCGAGGATGATTGTGGAAATGAGGCTGCCGAGGGTGAGTTTCACTAATGATAAAATGCCCTTTGAGGTTGATTTTGTTGGTAGATTTTTAGGAGGAACAAACGAGGGGGAGGGATTGCCTGCTGCGCAGGCTGTGCGGGGGTGTTGCCTGTCGGCAAAGGGTTTGGGGTTTCATTCGCTGCGCTGTTGAAACTTTGCACTCGAACGGGATCGCTGAGGCTCGCCCTGGTTCTCAAGGCCTTCGCCGAGACGCCAGAACCCCGACCCAGCAAGCTGGATCGGGGTTCTGGCGGAGGGGGAGGGATTCGAACCCTCGGTAGCTTGCGCTACGTCGGTTTTCAAGACCGGTGCATTAAACCAGACTCTGCCACCCCTCCGCGTTGGGCGGACTTTTAGGAAAGACGCGGATATTGGCAAGCAACAATCTTTGAAAAGTTGGTTTTTCTCAACCCAGGCCGAGGTCTTGAACCAGTCTGGCATGATCGCGGAAACGATGGGATTCCGAGTATTCAGAAACCAACATGCGAACTATCTGGCGGACTTGCTGATGAGTCCAATCGCGATTGGCGGTGAGAATGAGTGCTTTTCGGACCAGTTCCATTCGGATGAGGTCGGCAACGGTGCCCGGCATCCAGATCAAGAGTGAATCCGAGGGATGAGCGAGTTTCAGTGGAGTGACGAGGCGCTGGAAATGCAGCCATGTTTGGTTTCGTCGGGGGGGTGGGAAAAGCGACTTGATTGAAGTCGTGAGTTTGATTCGAGAGCGGGGAGCTTTGGTGGCTCTTGTGAGAGCCAGGCGAATGCGATGAAAGGCATGTTGGGAAAGGCAAGGGCGATCGATATCCTTGGAGCCCACTGCGTTCTGAACCAGCGAGATTAAATCGGAGACCGAGACGATGGAGGCCGCTTGGGCATCGGTGATGGTAATCCCGAAGATCTCCTCGGTCTCCATGATTAATTCAACGGCATCGAGTCCCATTGTATTTTAGTAGGGTAGTTCGTTCTCCGGGACGCCGACAAAATCAGGATCGGGCAACTCTTTCAGCTGGAAAGCCATGATGTGTTCGTGACCGAGGTTCAGGGCTTTGCAAATTCGGTGCATTCCATCCATGACTCTGCCGTCGGGGTCCAGGATGATTGGGAAGGATAAATCAGCCTCTTCGATCAAGCGAGCATGCGCGGCGATGGCACGACAGGTCGGAGGACTTTTTTCTTCCTGAAACCAGTAAGCTTCATCGATTTCGCAAAATGTCTTGAGGGCAGCGCGCTTGGGTTAGAGATCTTTGCTCAGGTCTATTAGCTTGAAAACATCCCAGGCGAGAAGGCCATCGGGCGAAGGTCGGAGATGATATTGTTGCCTCATTGCTGTTGACCTGTGACTCGGGCTAAAGCTCAAGCTCCGTAGGTTTTAGCGCGACCGCACCCATTCGTATTCGGCGCTGATTTGGTCGGTCAGCTGTTTTTGGAGTTGGTCTGGAAGGACGCCCCAAGTGTAAGTCTCGATTTCGAGGTGGGGGCAGGTTTCGGGGTGCTCCTTGAGGTAAGCGAGGGCGGCTTCGGCGTGGTCGAGGGTGGATGCCAGGGGAGCGAGGGGCTCGGAATAAAGGGGGACGTGGAAGTGGATGCGGCCTTCGGTTGCCGTTGTCGAGCCCTCGAATTCGGGGAGATCTTTGAAGCGGGTGAGGGGATCGGTGTTGAGAATGACCTGATGGAGATAGGTCGGTTCGTCGAACTGGCGAATCGCCTCGAGCGCGTCTGGGTTTTGCGGATCGAAGGAGAGGGCGTTGGAGAGGTGGATTTTTGAAATTCTTAGGCCGGCGTCGGTCAGGGCTTTGAGTGATTGGTGACAGTCATCGAATTCCAGCGCGAAGTGACAGGTGTCGTAATTGATGCCGATGTGTTTTTTGACCGGGTTCGAATCAAGTTCCTGCACGATACACCAAGCGAAGAATCGCTCGAAAAAGGTGAGGGTTTCTTCGGTGTTTTCGAAGTGGCCGAGGGGCTCGGGTTCGAGGCCCAGGTGGAGGTCTTTGCCGGTCTCTTCGGCGAGTTTTTGGATGGTGATCGAGCAGGAATAGAGGTTGGCGAAGATGAGATTTTCATCGGCTTCGAACTCCTTGAAGGATCCGGGGAGGGTTGAGACCGAGCCGCCAGATTCAGCGGGGCAAAGGCGGGCGATGATGGTGAAGAGCTGCTCGGTGTAAACGAGTCGGCTCATTTGGGTCCAGTCAGGTTTGTAAACGTTTTCCTTCACCCGGGTGTCATGGAAAGCCCCATATGGGAATCCATTGATGGTGAAAACGTAGCAGTTCTCCTTTTCAAGCCATGCTTCGAATTGGTCGAGGTGATCGTCTTCGAGAAGCTCGAGGGCGGCTTGGGCGGAAAGGCGAAGGCCGATGGCAAATTTTTCGCCGGATGCGACGCGATCGCGGACGGCCAGAACATCGGTTTTGAGAACGTGAAAGGTTTCAGCCCAGC
>CBFHQJ010000106.1:0-15489 GCA_965657795.1 Akkermansiaceae bacterium | reverse complement strand
CGTTATTCAGCGCTTCCCTAGTTCCAATTTCTTGCATCTTCAAACATCTTCAAGTGGGGCCAACGAAATCCCTCCTGCTTTCGGTAAGCCATTTTGACCCGGTGTTTCAATTGCTCTGCCTGAAACGCATCCCGATTTTCTTTATTCACGAAAGGGTCTCCGATCTCTTCTTGAAAAGCCTGCATCGCTTCCAGCAATTCCTGCTTCTTACCTGTAAAATCCGTCTCCTCCGCCAGATTCCTCCATTCGTAGGGATCGCTCTTTAGATCATAAAGCTCCCACTCCGGAGGATTAATAAAGCCATCCACTTGCTCCTCGTCCGGCAACCTGCTGTTCACATAGCGAGACACCGCGAGATGGTTTACATGTCGATAGGGATTATAGATCAGCTTGTAACGTTCACCCCGAATTCCAAACTGCAAGTAAAGCAGGTTGGGCGATGAACCGGTCGTAAAGGTGTGGATATATTTCCGACCGTTTCGTTTCCCCAGATCCAATTCCACCAAACTCCTCCCCGGAAGCTCCTCCGGAACATCCATCCCGCACACCTCCAGCATCGTTGGGAGAATATCAATTGTCGAAACCATTCCATTCTCGACCTTCCCTTTCGAAAAGGCCTGCGGATAATTTACGATCATCGGAATCCGCGTCCCGCTCTCATAAACGCTCCCCTTTGCTCTCGGAAAATCAGCCCCATGATCCGCAATGTAAACAATGAGAGTATTCTCCCTAACTCCCAAATTATCCATCTCCTTCAAGACCATCCCAATGCCCTCATCAAGCCGGTTCATGCAGTTAAAGTAATTCATAATCTCCTTTCGAAGCCCGGGACTGTCCGACCCGATCCACGGAAAGGGCTCTGCCGGATCCGTCGCCAACACCGACGGAAATTCGTTCTTCGACCTTCCCACAAACTCCCGGTGCGCATCCGCATAATTGATAATTAACTGAAACGGCTTCTTCGCTTTCCCCGCCTTCTCCATCACCGCTTTCGCCTGCTCGGCATACTTTGCAATACTGATTTTCTTTCCAAAATTCGAGTTTCGAATAGCCCGGTGATCCACATAATCTTCCACCAATCGCTCGGGATTCACATGCGTCTTTCCCAGGAAGCCCGTAAAATACCCAGCTTCTTTGAAGTAAGCCGGCATCGTTTTGAAATCGCGCCACATCGCAAATTTATGGGTCGCCAATCCAATGTGGCCCGTTTGCCGTGTGTAAAGTCCGGTCAAAAAAACAGCCCGCGACGGGCTGCAAACCGGGTAAGGAACATAAGCTCTGGTATAGCGGATCCCCGATTTCGCCAACCCATCCAGCACGGGGGTATGCACCCGATTTTCTCCATAGCAACCGAGATGCTCGCTATTATCTTCGGACACAATGAAAAGCACATTTGGCCGGGCCTGCACAAACAAAGCTGTTAGAATCACCTGAATTAAGATCTCCACGAGTCGCACTCCTCAAGCTTAAATCACAAGCCGCCCCAAACACAAGAGTCTCTGCTGGACTATCATGCAGACCACTCGTTTGGAGTGCTCGTAATGAGCACCAAATCAAGCTACCCTGCATTCCAAACCAACCGCTAAATCAATGGCCCGCTTTTTCATTACCTTCATTTTTTTGACCATGATGAAAGCCGGAGCGGATAAACCCAACATCATCGTCATCGTGGCTGACGACCTGGGCTATGGAGATCTCGGCTTTACCGGCCATCCCCATATCAAAACGCCATACCTGGACGAACTCGCCAAGGGCGGCGCGACTTTTACCCACTTTTATTCTCCCGCACAGGTTTGCTCACCCTCCCGAGCCGCCACCCTGACGGGGCGCATGCCCCACCGGTCCGGAATTTATAGTTTCATCGGCGGCAGTTCCGGGAGCCTCACTCACCTTTCTAAAACCGAGGTCACCATTCCCCAACTCCTCCGCAAGAACGGCTACCAAACCGCTATCATTGGCAAGTGGCACAACTCTCTAATCGAAGTCCAAAAGAACCGCGCCAAAGCCGGGCTCCATGACATCCCGACCATGGATCTCTACGGCTTCGACTACTACTTTTGCTCCGACGATAACGCCAAGATGCGCAACAAACCCGGATGGATCCGGAATGGAAAAACCGAAGGCACCAAGCCCGGCCTCGCCGCAAATATCGTCGGAACCGAAGCCGTCCACTGGCTCACCCAGGAACGCGATCCGGAAAAGCCATTTATTCAATTCGTTCATTTTTACGAACCCCATTGGTATGTCGATGCCCCGGAGGAGATCACCAAACAATACTATGGATCCGCCACCAAAAATAGAAACCAGGCAATCTACTTTGCTTCCATCACCAACGTGGATCGGGAGATCGGTAAAATTCACAGAGCCCTCAAATCACTCAAGCTTTCCAAGAACACCCTCATTCTCTTCACCTCCGACCACGGACCGTCTTCACTCGGCCCCGGAAAGAAAGATCGTAACTACGGCACTGCCACTCCCTATCGCGGAAACAAATACGGCCTCTGGGATGGTTCACTCCACGTCCCCGGCGTCGCCCATTGGCCAGCCCGAATCAAATCAAAAACCATTATCAGCACCCCCGCCGGTGCCATTGACTGGCTTCCCACGATCTGCGAAGTCACTGGAACAACACTCCCATCGGATCTCAATCTCGACGGACAAAGCCACCTCCCCCTCCTGCTTGGCAAACGCTTCCGGCGTCAAAAGCCTCTTCAGTGGCACCACTACAATACCAATTTCATCAGCTCTCCCAATCCCAACGCGGTCATCCGCGTGGGCGACTATCTTATCTGCGGATTCTACGACCCTAAAAGCCAACTCAAGCGCTCAAGCTGGAAAGAATCCCACCTTTACCTCGTTCAGAATGAAAAACTCGTTCGCTTCCAGCTCTTCAACATCCTGAGCGACCCCACCCAACAAACCGACCTATCTCAAAAGGAGCCTGCTCGTTTCAACAAGCTCAAAGCCCAACTCATCAACGCTCACCACAAAATGCAATCCGAAGCGATGGGCTGGAGAGGAACCCAACCCGTAAAAACTCCGACCCGGTAAATCCTGTCCTACTCAGAGACCAACATTGCCAGATCCAGCCAAAGAAAAGCGATCGTTCGATACTGCCCGGTTTCATAGAACGATCCCACCTTCCCCCCTCCAATTGCACGAGTGCCGAATAGGCAAAATTTCCTTTTACGACTCTCTTAACGATGGGCCATGTCTTGCCACCATCCTTGGAGACATGGACGAGTCCGTTGATCCGACCGCCCGCCGAGGGTCCGCTAAAGAGAAGAACATTCGTCAATTCCCCGTCGTTCCTACTGAGAGTCAAAAGGCTCCCGTTACACTGCGTCACTTGAAGATCTCCGGCGTGGATCAATTCACTCCAACTCTCTCCGCCATTACTGCTTTATGAAAGCTGGCGTCCCGTATTCCGTGTCCTCTCGTTGTAGATCAAGGTTCCATCCTCCAATTCACTCACACGGGCCTCGCTTGAAAGATTCCGGGGGAGTATCGGTCTTCGCAGTCACCGGGATCTTGCTCAATTTCCAAGTCTGACCGTGATCATCACTGAGCCAAACTCCCGGATGCTTTCAAATGATGATGCCATTCTCGTTCAGATCTATTCGACTACCAGGCAAGAGAAGACGCCCTTTGTTCTCACCCACCGTCAGCTGCCGGCCTTCACTCGCTCCGAAGTGCGCCTGCCGCCCCACCATGCCCGTTATCTCCTCGGGCTCACCCCACGTCGCCCCCTCATCATTTTTTGGTTTCCTTTCGTCTTTTCGATTCTTCCAACCCCTCAAATGGAACCTCCAAGAAACGAATCACTTTGTATCCATCGGTCTCATAGAAACAAAGCAAGCTTTTCCCATCAGGCGAAACCTGCGTGGCAGAATACCCGAAATCACCCGAAACAATCTTCCGGATCTCAAAGCTCTCTCCGAAGTCTTGCGACACTGCAATCTGTCCATTCCTTCTTCCCTTTGCCGAAGGAAACGAAGCCCATAAATCCCACCCGTCGCCACGCTTTGGCCCCTTCACAATTGATCCCATGCACGCCACCGAGGGAAGTGTTTCATCAGTCTCGATCACAGACCATGTTCTCCCGCTGTCTTTTGAAATCGCCTTTTTACGCAGCACCTCCCCTCCTTGATTTCTTAAAATTAAAACCAAATCCCCATTCGCTGCCTCTGCGATCTGACACTCGTTTGGGAACCCTTTCTTGGGGTCCTTCAAGGGCAGTGTCCGATTCCAGCTATTCCCTCCATCATCACTAAAAACAACGACCACTTCCCATGCTCTCCCCTTTTGTCCCGGTTCATTAACCGCCCCCCACAGGCCCGTGATAATTCGTCCTTTATACTCCCCTTGTGAAAGCTGAATCATCGCACCCGGGCTATTCGCATTGATCCAATGTTCCGGCTTCACCATTCGCGAAATATCACGCGGTTCGGACCATGTCTTCCCATCGTCTTTGCTCTCAGTCACATAGGTCAAAACGTTCGCCTTTGGGTCGTCATAGCCCTCATCCGCGATTTTGATCCAACCCGATGTCCGGGCGTGACGCCCGTACGGGAATCGAGCAAACATCATCATGATTCGCCCGTCTGCCAGCTGCACCGTCAGCGGATCGTTGATCGAATTCACGCCATCCTCAAAAACGACGATCTCATCTCCCCACGTCTTCCCGCCATCCTCGCTACGCTTCACCACGATGTCGTTCTGGGCATGATCGTGAAGCCCCAACCTCCTCTCACAAAAAGCCAGCACCGAACCCTTTGACGTCGTTAGAAGCGATGGAATCCGGTAACCATATTTCTTGGCGTCTTTGCCATGCCCCTCCCGTGCCACGCCCTCGGGAATATCCCGCTCTTCAAAAATCACTTTCCCCTCACTTGAATCCACTTTTGAGATTTCTTCCCCAAGCAAATTCGAGTGAAACACCACCATACAAACGATTGCCCTGCCCCAACTCATAGTGAAGCTTACGTTCATCCATGAAAGCATCTGACACCCAATCATCTGGTCCACCAAACCAACCAGAAAGCCAATCTTCGGCATTGGCTACCCATTGGCAATGGTTCGAGACCTCAAGGAGTCACTCTCTTGTCGATTCCCTTTCGCTATGAGCTATATTCACATTCCTGCTTTACTGGTTCTCCTCATAATCGGGGCTTCGGCTTCACCAGTGATTACTGAATTCCTGACCTCCAATGCTTCCGGGCACTTGGATGAGAACGGCAAGCGCTCGGACTGGATTGAAATTCACAATCCAAGCCCCACTCCCATCGACCTCTCCGGATGGCACCTCACCGATGACTCGACGAACCTGACCAAGTGGACTTTCCCTTCTCACATTCTGGCACCGGACGAATACCTGCTCGTCTTCGCTTCGGGAAACGATCGGGCTGTAAGCGGATCCGAATTTCACACCAACTTCGCCCTGTCCCGTTCCAGCGACTACCTCGCGCTCGTCTCGCCCGAGGGAACGATCTCCTCTTCCTTCAACTACCCGGATCAGACGTCCGACGTGTCGTTTGGCCCCACCAAGACCGGCTCTGAATTGGTTCTGGTCAGCCAGTCCTCTTCTGCAAAAGCTCTGGTCCCGACCTTGGCTGATGACGACGCTATTGGCACGACTTGGAGAAGCAATGATCCAGCCTTCGATGAATCCGCCTGGCTGGCCGGGTCTCTGGGAGTGGGCTTTGAACGCTCCAATGGTTTTCAAAATGAATTCGGGATCGATGTCGAAAAAGCCTGGGCCCGGAACTCCACGACCTACGTCCGGGTGCCCATCCCCGACGCCATTGATCCATCAAGCATACTATCTCTCGTTTTACGAATGAAATACGACGATGGCTTCGCCGCTTTCATCAACGGAACCTACGTCGTCGGGGCAAACGATCCAGCCACTCTTCTTTGGAATTCCGACGCCGATGGCGACGTCACAGATTCGGATGCACTGCAATTCGAGAACTTTGACATCAGCGCCAGTATCCCAAACCTTCTTGCTTCCGGAAACCTCCTCGCGATTCACGGAATGAACCGTTTTTCCAACAGCTCGGATTTTCTCATTCGGCCGGAGCTGATTGCCACTCTCAGTAGTCCCGTTCCACCCACCATTGGCTTCTTTAAAACTCCCACTCCGGGAGCTGAAAATCCTGCCACTAATCTCGATGCGCTTCTCGGAGACACCAGGTTTCAAATTGGCCGCGGCTTCTACTCCTCGCCCTTCACGGAGACCATCACTTCGACCGATCCCGGCACGACTATTATTTACACCACCGACGGATCGATCCCTTCGCCGGGTAATGGAATCCGGGCCCCTGCTCCCGATGCGCAAACTCCCGCTCAAGCTTCCGTCAAGATCAACACCACGACCGTCCTGCGTGCCATCGCCATCCGCAGCAATGCACTCCCGACCAACATCGACACCCAAACCTATCTCTTTCACTCCGATGTCCTCACTCAGGACGGAGCCGGCCTTCCTTCTCCCTCAAACAGCACCTCCATCTGGGACTATGACATGGATCCCAATCTTGTGAACGATCCAAGGTATCCCAATCTGACTGATGACCTGAAGGCGATCCCCACGCTGTCAGTCAGCCTGCCCGCCGATGAGATGTGGGGACCTGAAGGTATCTACGCCAATCCCCGGGAATCCGGAGCCGCTTGGGAAAGAGCCTGCTCGGTTGAGTATCTCCTCCCCGACGGATCATCAGGATTTCAACAGGACGCCGGCATTCGCATTCAGGGAGCCGGATCACGCTTTCGTGACCGAGGCAAGAAATCCCTCCGCATTGCCTTCCGGACCGAGTATGGCGAATCAAAATTGGACTACCCCTTGTTTGGTTCGGCAGCCGCAAATGAGCTGGATAACATCGTCCTCCGGGGAGCTTACTTTGACTCATGGAGCGTTCACACGTCCGGCTCTGGCAACGAAGGAATCGGTCGTCGCAACGCCCTTCTTTTTCGAGATGAATTCGGGCGACAGTCCCACAAGGCCATGGGCGCCTATCCCGTCGTCCAAGGAAACTGGGCCCACGTTTACTTCAATGGAATCTACTGGGGAGTTTACAACCTACACGAGCGCGTCGATGAGCACTTCGCCGAAGATCGTTTTGGTGGTGACGACTCGGAGTATGACGTTCTAAAACAACGTCCCCGGGGACAATCAAACGGCTCACCTCCCGAACTCGTTAACGGCGATTTCGTCGCCTGGAATACTCTTCTCTCCACTCTCAATGGCAACATTGCCAGTCAGCCGGTGTATGACTCGGTCCGGCAGCAACTCGATGTCGATTCATTCGCGGACTACCTCATCTTGAACTTCTGGGGTGCAAATATCGATTGGCCTCACAACAACTGGTATGCCGTTCGCCATCGACCAACGAACGGACCTTTCACCTTCATCTCCTGGGATGTGGAAAATTTCATTTTCGCCACCAATGCCACCGGCCAACTCAACACAACGGTCAACAATTCTCCAGGTATCATTTGGAGTCGCCTTAGACTGAATGAGGAATTCATGATGTATTTCGCAGATCGCGTCCGTAATCATTGCTTCAACGAGGG
Source organism: Akkermansiaceae bacterium (assembly GCA_965657795.1). Classification (GTDB taxonomy): domain Bacteria; phylum Verrucomicrobiota; class Verrucomicrobiia; order Verrucomicrobiales; family Akkermansiaceae; genus SW10. Next base: position 7,917 of record CBFHQJ010000106.1, on the reverse strand, counting down.
CGCCCTCACTCCTTCGGAAAACATCACTCGCTTTCAAGGAATCGTCGACAAGATCCAATCCGCGATGAATGCCGAAGGGGCCCGCTGGGGTGACTCCCGGGAAGAGCCACCCATGAATACCATCGATCAATTCGGTCCCCTGGTGAGCCAGAAGATCAACAGCTACTTCCCGGCACGCACCAACATCTTTCTCAATCAACTCAGGTCGGCAAACCTCTACCCAGAACCCGAAGCCCCCATTTTCTCTCAACACGGTGGGCCGATTTCGCCGGGACCAAGCATCACCCTCGGAAACCCGAACGAGAGCGGCACCACCTACTTCACCACCGACGGAACCGACCCTCGCCTTCAGGGAGGAAATGCTTCTCCATCTGCCTCCATCGGTTCGAGCGTTTTAATTTCGGAGCCCACCTCTCTCCTCGCTCGCGTCCGATCCAATGAAGGTGAATGGTCCGCCCTGACCCAAGCTGATTTTCTCACCGGTAACACTCCAACTCCCGGAGACCTCGTTGTCAGCGAGATCCACTACCACCCGGCCGATGCCAGTCCCGATGAAATCTTGGCTGGCTTTACCGATCAGGATGACTTTGAGTTCATCGAACTCACCAATACCCAACCAAACCCTCTCGATCTCACAAGTCTCTCTTTCACCGCCGGGATCCGTTTTGACTTCGCAACCCTGCCTCCCGCCGGTCGTGTCATCCCCGGAAAAGGGCGCCTCATTCTGGTGCGCAACGCCACCGCTTTCACCTTGCGATACGGAGCGATTTCAACTGCAGGAGAGTATGACGGTTCCCTCGCAAACAGTGGAGAAACAATCAGCCTAACTCTAAATGGGCTCCCCTTTCTTGATGTCACTTACAACGACAAATTCCCGTGGCCGGAGTCTTCCGATGGAGCGGGCTACTCCCTCGTTCTGACCACCCCGCAGGCCATCATGGATTTGAACGCCTCCTTAAATTGGCAATCTTCTCCCAGCCTGAACGGTTCGCCCTCCTCCTCTAATCTCACCCCCTTTGTCGGAGATCCCAACGGCGATGACAATCACGACGACATCGATAACCTCCTTCAGTTTGCCCTCACCAATTCAGGAAGCTCGCCCTCGCTTCCAAACCTGGACCTTGGTGGAGATTTTCCTGTCTTCACCTTCCAGCGTAACCTTGCCGCGCAACTCAACTACACCGTCGAATACTCGGTGGACCTGGAATCCTGGATCCCTCTGGAACAAGACGAGCTTCTTAGCATTTCCCGCCAATCCGGAACCTCGGCAACCTACCATTATCGATCGCCACTTTCGGATTCAACTGTGCACCAGTTCTTTAGGCTCAGAGTCCGGATGCCATAAGAACGACCTTTTTTTAACCGGACCTCCTCAAGGAGATTCATGGAAGCAAAAAGACCCGGCGAACACTGGTTCCGCCGGGCCTTCTTGGATTTCCTATGGAAAGGGCTCTGGCCTAAGGTTTCTCAACCCTGAAGAAGAGTTTGCCCGGAACCCTGCCGGCAACTCCAATCTCAACCCTCCCGATCCCCTCGGCATTCGTTGTCGTTGTCGTTCCGTTGATCGGATTTTCGGCGGAGGTGAAATCGGTGAGATTGGTGGAACTCAGGACGTTGTAGGCCCGACCGGACTCACCGAGGTAGTCAATGAAGACTGTAGTCTCATTCACAAAACCAAATCCCGTAATCGCGACCTCACCAAAGAGATTTGCTCCAGTAGGAGCAACCGCTTCATTGTGGACGCGAATGTATTCGAGATCCCAATCCCCGCTAATATCGGACGCAAAGTCTCCGAGGAGAAATCCTCCACCTGCGTAAACAGATGGCTCGGAACCCTCAACTCCGCCTCCGGCACCCGGGGTATCTCCGTAAACCAAGGCTCCATCTCGCCACACCCAAAATCGTTGATCGGCTTCCACATAAGCGACCCGGAAGACAGTCATCCCACCGGTATTGCTTGCGGTAGCGGTCACAGCATCGCCAAATCCTGTGCTCATTTCGTTTTCGTTGATGTTCAGCCGTAGCGAGTCTTGCCCCGGCGGATTGAGAAACATCGCGAATCCTCCCAAGTCAAAATCAGGAAATACAATCGTGCCTTCCTTGAGCCGAAGAGCAACTTCCACCGTAAAATCTCCGGCGATCGACTGACGAGTAATACTTCCTCCATAGTCACTCCGAAAGAGAGCCTCGGGAATCACAGCCTCTTGATTCGAAGAAGCAATGCCACCCTCGTAGGTTTGCGGAGTCCACATTTCTTGGTCCACGCCCGAACCTATTGCCGGATTTGCGAACCAGTCCGATATATTACCGGCAGTATCAAGATCCTGACTGCCCGGATTGACATCCATCTCGTAACGATAATCGAAGCTATCTGAAGCAAGGATGTTGGGAACCCCCGTAAAACCGAGCGTCGTCACTGACTCTGTCGTCTCCGACCAAGCCGCCCCCACCGAATTCTCAGCAAAAGCACGATAGAAGTATGTCGTATTTCCAGCTAAGCCAATGACTGCTTGGGAAAAATCACCGCCGGAAACTCCATCAAAGATAATCTCATCCCATGCTGCGGGATTCGTGCCACCATCTGTGGTCCCATAGAAAATTGTCACTTCTGGATCCTCATTTCCGTTGTCGGTCACTCTTCCGTTGAAGTTCGCCTGACCGGGAGATTCCGATGTTCCGACAGTCACTACAATCACAGGTGCCGTTGGCTGTAATGAAGTCGCCGATTCGGTCGAAGGTGACCAGACACTACCCGCACTGTTTTCGGCAAAAGCTCGGTAGAATACCGTCTCATTGCTGCTCAAATTTTCCAACAAACTGGAAAACCCCCCCCCTTGTCGTCCCAGATCCACAAATTGATCCCACGCCGCAGCGTCAATTCCGCCGTCGGTAGCTCCGTAGTAAAGAGTGACGACTGGAAGTTCATTTCCGCTGTCAGTTACTTCGCCCGTCATATTAAGAGAAGACGCGCTCAAGCCAGACCCGCTCGTGACAATAACCGCTGGCTCCGATGGCGGGTCCACCGTGATTGTCTCCACCACCAAGGAATTCCAAACCGCGGACCCCTGCCCTCCGGTCGAACCTGAACCCATGAAAATTGTGGAGCGATTAGGATCAACAGTTGTAGGGGCGATGACGGCCGTTCCCGCACCGTAGTCCAATTCCGCTGTTCCAGTGACGGAATTATAAGTAATGGAATAGGTTCCAAAGGCATCAAGCATCACCCCCGTGTTGTATTGCGTGCCCGACACATCCAACAGAACCTCGTTGAGTTCGTTCACTCGGTGCACCACCCGAAAACTATCCACATCATCCATATCAAAATACAAAAGAAGAGCGTTCTGACGCCCCTGGTTCGGCTGACCATAGTAGTCTACCACCTTGCTACCGCCCTGTCTCACGGCGTCCAAATCCACCGCCACTGTCCAGGTCATCTTCCAACTTGGAGCTGCCGTGATTGCACCGATAATCGATGTGGTATCCTGTGTGTAAACCGATTGGGCTCCTCCCGTTCCATCGACAGTTCTCCAACCTCCACCAATGCTGCTCTCAACACCTAGTCCGGCGTCAAAGCCATCGGAAAAGCCACTCCCCGCCCCCGTATAGGTCCAGCCCTGACTTTCTGGATCCGCGGCACCGGAGACATCGCTCGTGGTAATTCCCGATTCGTAACTCAACAAGACATCTCCAAGTGACTTACCGAAACCCAAACTTAAAAGAATGAAAAAGGCCGTAAATCTAAGTTTCTTAATCATGTCGTGAGCTTAGCCCAACACGATAGATTGGACAAAAATGCTTCTTCTGGTTTTCAACTTAGACCAGACTGATTCAACCCCACAAAAAGAGCCACTTCCTCAAAGAAGTGGCTCTGAGAAATATCATTTGGAGTTTTCTATCTACGACGATACAGAAGCATCGACACTCCAAGAAGGGAAAGAAGCACACTACTCGGTTCCGGAACTGGATTCGTTTCGATCACCATGGAATTCCAGACACCGGAACCTTGGCCGCCAGTCGATCCTGACCCCATAAAAATGGTGCTTCGGTTGGGATCCACCGTCGAAGGATTGATTGTGGCAGTACCGGCACCGTAGTCCAAAACCGCCGTGCCGCTCGCCTTGCTGTAGGTGATCGAATAGGTCGCAAAGGTATCAAGACCTACACCTGTATTATATTGCGTTCCACTCACATCCAGAAGGACTTCGTCGGAGGAGTTCACCCGATGAACCACGCGGAAGCTGTCCGTATCGTCCATATCGAAATAAAGAAGTAGTGCATTTTGACGACTGTTGTTGGGAGCATTGTAGTAATCGGTTACTGCCGCCCCACTGGTTCGAATCGCATCCTTGTCCAGTCCAATCGTCCAAGTCATCTTCCAAACATCTGCCGCTGTAATCGCATCAATGATTGTTGAGGTGTCCTGCGTGTAGACCGACTGAGCACCGCTCGTGCCGTCAACAGTGCGCCATCCCCCGCCAATACTCGAACTAACGCCAGTTCCTGCATCAAATCCATCCGAAAAACCTGAAGCACTTCCTGTGTAGGTCCAACCTTGGGAAACTGGGTCTGATGCACCGGTAAATGTCCCGCTGGAAATTCCTGACTGATAGTCGAGAACAACACCACAATGCGCGCTCATTAAACCTCCTAGGAAGGCCAAGCCAAATGTCTGCTTAAAACTCATCAAGTCGAGAATCTCCCAAATCACTCGATTCCCTGGAAAAAATGTAGTGGTCTTATTTCAACACCAGATAAACGCTCCTTTCCAAACATCCCAATCTTACTCTGCGAAATCTTCCCATCGCAACGTGACTGACTCCTTTCCCCCATCCCACCAAACTAAATTAGAGGTTTAACTCCCTCTCTTTTAACTAATCGAGATGCGAGCCACGTGAAGTTCAACTCTACCGGACCGGCCATTGTCTCAGGAGTTCAATGGCACTGATGACTGATTAACCGAACAACAAATTGCTCCACATTGATATTCTATCTGAAACCCAAGATTTGAAGAATCAAGCCGAACAGAGCACAGGCCGCCCCTTCACCTCACTAATTCAGCCATTGAAAATCGGAGGAAATATACTTCTGTAGGCCCTTCATAAAGGACCCCGACATGATCCTTCGCCACGGGAGCCAAGCACGAATACCCGCTTCCATTCCGAGAATCATACAAGGTATGCATTTCTTCGGGCCACGTCATTCCCCCGTCCGTAGAAACCTTAATCGTCATGTTATACCTCCCGCGCCGGGTATTCGGATTCGAGAAAATCAAACGATCTCCCATCCGTAACAAACTCGCCATGCAAACGGGTTCGTTCAATGCCTTCCGATCTGTCGGATGTAACTCCCAGGTCTTCCCCAAATCCTTGCTCACCCCAATCGTCCGGGCACCTCCCCGATTATCGCGACAATTCAACATCAAGGAACCATCCTCCAATTCCACAACTTGAGCCTCGGTTGTGTCTGATTTGATCCCCGTTCCCATAACCCAGGTTTTGCCGCGATCCTTGCTATACATAATCGTTGAATATGGAGTTCCTTTCTTGCGCCCGTCGGCACGCTTATCGCTGTCCTGATATTGCATCGGAAAAACCAGAGTCCCATCCTTCATGGTAATCCCGGCGCCCGGGCCATGGAGCAAGAAATGCCACTCAGGCTTTTTCACCTGCCCGGTAAAATTCATGGGCTTCGACCAAGTCAAGCCATCGTCATCACTGTAAACCATCATGACCTGTCCGGTCTCCTCCGGCTTCATTCCCTGCCCTGACCCATGCCAGGACCGATTGCCGTGACTCCAGGTTGCGCCCACCCAAATTCGCCCTGTTACCGAGTCCACCAAAACTGAAGGATCACCAATGCCATCGAAGCGCCACTTGGGGTCATTCCCCATATCCATGATCACTTTCATTTTTTCCCAACTCTGTCCGCCATCAGCACTCCGGCTCATCCCAACATCGATATCTCCGGGCAAATCTCCTCCGGTCCGATACCTCACGTCATAGACCCCGATCAAGGTCCCCTTGTTGGTTGTCGCCAACCCGGGAATCCGAAACGCCTTGGATCCATCATCCCCGCGTTGACGCACCGCATAGCCAATTCGCTGGCTGCCTTCCGGTGATAACACAGCCGGAGTGACTACTTTTCCATCTCCAAATTTCACCGCCAGAATCCTCGCATCGACTCGTCCATCAAGATCAGCATCGTCGTTCAACTCAACTGAAACCCAGAGGTAGTTGTCGCCGGATTGGAGGATCGAATCTCCCTCACAAACCCAGACACCACCCTCTCTCCGGGCCTCTCCAAAACTCTCACCAGCTCCCGCCCTGGAAATGCCTCCGGCAGTAAAAACTTTGACCGTCTTGATCGACTTCACATCGCTCGTGCCTTCGAAATCAAACTTCAACGCTGTCAATTTCCTGGCCTCTCCACGTCCTTTCGCCACGACGTTCAGACCAATCACCGGATTATTCTTCTTGCGAATCAAGATCGGAATCACCGGCTGCACAGTTGTCACTTTCTCGATCAACATTGGTTGAACCTTCTCCAACAAAAAGTCGTCAATCATGACCCCGCTTTTCGCAGGAGTCGTCGAGATCATCCGCAGCCCCTCGATTCCGCTTTCGATGGGCAATTCCACCAGAGTCAAGAAGCCCCCCACTTTGATCGCCTTGTCTCCATTGTAGACCTCCGACCACTTTCCGTTCCGCTTCTCCTCAATTCGGAATTGAAACGGAGCTCTGCTGGTCCACCTTTCCGCCCAGAACGAAAGGACGGCATCCTCCCTGGGAACCTTGGCCAACTCTAATTCCACCGAGTGATTCTCTCCCCCCAGGATCCTTAATGATTTCTGCCCCCCCTTGGAATGATCTCCATGAACTTCGGCTTCACCTTCAGCAGACGACCACTCTCCCAATTCACTCTTAAGAGCCTTAAAAGCTCCTGTTGGGAATTGCTCAAAATCCTCTGCGTCACATAGAATAGTCCCTGAGAGAAAGAGGGCGAAAATCATTCGTTTCATCTCAAAAAATAGTGCCTTAATTTTGCCGCGAAGCCCCTCAGAACATCTGGTTTTATCTCCAAACCATTTCCACCTGGTGCTTCTTTCGGCTTAAAATGGTGGGTGGCATCGTAAGACGAGCGTCGAGAGGGCGAGGCGGAGGCCTTTGGTGAATCGGGATTCTCAAAAAGGCTGACAACAAGGCCATCTCTAAGGTCGATAGAGGACATCCGTCATTTTAAGCTGATCGGAGCACTAGGGCACCGTCACCTGAATACGGTAGAATCCACGATCGTTCATCAACTCGGGATCACCCAGGCTCAACGCCCCTCCAGTCCCGAAGACAGGCCCCACGATCGACACCCATGTATCGAATGCACCAAGATCATCAGAATGAAAGAGCCGGTAATAACGCTTTGAGGAGGTGCCGTTCAAAGTCATTCTTAATCTTCCTTCAAACTCTCCGACTCCACTTACCGAAAGCTTCGATGCCTTATTCGTCGGATCTGTGTCGCTGACATACTCTTCGTAGTTGCTTCTACCATCGCCATCGAAATCGTCACCAGCGAGAGCCGCCGTCAAATCGTGAAAATACCGGTATTCGAATTCATCTGACATTCCATCGTCGTCCAGATCGGCACCCTTCGGCAAATACCCGCCCCCTTGGTCGTAGCAGACCGAGGCAATCGAGACGTCGTAGTTGTCGCCAAAAGCCCCCCCGGTCCGATCGCCCAAGACCACCCTGCTATCCGAAGCGACACCATCGTAGGAAGCCCCCTCGACCGGGGTCAACCGAACCCCATCCCGCCATACATGATACCGCCCCGCACCGCTGTCATGCGCCACCCGCCATCGGTGGAACGCGCCATCCAAATTATTGTGGGTAACCGTAAATTCCCCTCCATCCAAATCCTGCGTAC
>CBFHQJ010000105.1:0-16125 GCA_965657795.1 Akkermansiaceae bacterium | reverse complement strand
TGAACGCTGCAGTAAACCGGGCAACCCTCCTGTTCTTGGAGGGTCGTGATGGCGGGAATATTGACGTATCCAGCATCTACGAGATGGCCTGTCGGTTTGCCGAGGCCGGGGGGATGGAGTGGTAGCTGGGGAGCAGTTCGTTGGCGTCGCTGGCACTTTGGGTGAGGTGGTTTCCGACAATGAGGTAGCTGCCTTCTACGTCGGCGGTGGCTTGAGCGTTGTAGCTTTGGGTGTAGCTGGCGCGTTGGTTTTTACGCATGATTCTCGCATCGGGATCGGTCAGGTTGCTTTGTGCGGTGCTGGCTTGGGCGATCTCTTCAATGCTGCCGGGAGGCTTGGGTTTTGGGCCCCGGGATTTGCCTTTGCGCTTGGCCCGGGCTTTGGTTTTCTGGTCGTAGTCTTTTTGTTTTTTCTGCTGCTCTTTGGCGGCGCGCTTTTCCAGCTCGGCAATGGCTTGGTCCATTTTGGCTTTGAGGGTTTCGCGACGGGAGATTTCTTCGGGGAGGCCTTGCTCGTCGGCTTCGGTGTGGTCGGCTTTTTCGGCCTGGGCCATGAGTTCGGCGATATCGATTTCGAGTTGCTGACGGAGGGTTTGGGCACGCTTGTAGGTGACGTTCTGGTCAATGGAGGCGTTGGCTTTTAGGTGGGTGCCGTCGGTGGCAACTTTGCCGAGCTTGAGCAGTCCGAGGGTGCGGGCGAGTTCGAGAATGTCGACGAAGGCCGCACTGATGGCTGAGAGGTTTTCGCGGCGGAACTTGCAGATGGTGTCGTGGTCGGGGTGGGTGTCGGCGGTGAGGTAGCGTACGGCGACGTCGCGGTAGGTGGCGCGCTCGATTTTTCGAGAGCTGAAGATGCCGTTGCAGTAGCAGTAAACGAGGAGACCGAGCATCATGTGAGGCGGCATTTGAGCGCTGCCGCTGCCTCGCTCATTGACGCGGAAGTAGTCGAGAGGAAGACGTTCGGTGGCTTCGATGACGAAGTGAACGAGATCGTCTTCGCCCACCCAATCCCGAAGATCGGGCGGAAGAAGCATGGGTGTGTCACGAGCGATATTGACGAACTTGGCTGCCATGCCTCAGTCAAGCAGAGCCCGCTCCAATGGTCAGCTGATTTCAGTCCGACAGACTCCTAGGACGCTGAATCGGGAACACAGGGACGCCAAGGAAATTTAGAGTTCCTCAACCTTGAACTCACAAGAAATCGTTTGTGCTGTCTCAGGGTGAGTGAGTTGCAGTTGGTGGATCCCCGGAGTGAGGGTGGCTTTTTCGCCGGAGATGCCGAGAGTTCCCGAGGTCCAAGTGACGTTTGGGAGGTTTGCGATTAGCTTGAGCTGGTCGGTGGAGCCCGGAAGTTCCGGGTCGAGATAGTAGGTGGCGCCGGGGAGAGGGGTGAGGCATTGGAGGTTCAAGGTTACGACCGGCCGAGAGTCCGAGAGGGCGAAAGCGTGGCCTTTGACATTGTCATCCGATTGAAACCACTCGGCATAGTTGAGCGAAAGAAGAGCTCGTTTATCGGGGTGATAATCCTGACTTGAAACCGGCAGAGGGAGTCTTTCTTTGGGGCAGGTTTCTTGTTTGTAATAGGGTGTTCCTTTTTTGGGAGGAATGGGGAAATGATGACCTGTTCGTTCGTCGACAGAAATGGTGACGAGAGAGGATGGTCGTGATGGGAAGATGGGCCCGTGATCCTGATGCAGAGCCATCATCGTTTGATGAAAGATTGGCCCGGCTCCGGTGACACCGGAGATGCCTGCCATGGGAGTGTTATCGAAATTGCCCACCCAGACTCCGACGGTGAATTCAGCGGTGAACCCCAGGCACCAGTTATCTCGGAAGTCCGAGGATGTTCCTGTCTTGACCGCGCATGGGAAAGGGAGCCGAAGAATGGAATCGTTCCCAAAAGCTGCGGAGCGAGCTTGATTATCGGCGAGAATGTCGGCGATCAAGTAGCAGGATTCGCGACTGAGTGGATAGGTGGAGTTGCTTTGGGTGTCGTGAATGAGAGTGGGAGGAAGGTGTTCACCGAGTCGGGCAATGGTGGCGTAGGCATTGGTGAGAGACAGGAGGGAGACTTCGGCATTGCCGATAGTGAGGCCGAGTCCGTATTCGGAAGCTTCGCGTGGAAGCTTGAGATCGAGTTCGTTGAGGAGGGTGTGCAGAGGCTCCGGGCCGCCGAGTTGGTTGAGCATCCGCATGGCCGAGACGTTGAGGGAATTTCCGAGGGCGTGGCGGATGGAAACCGGGCCGTGGTGGCGTCGGTCGTAGTTCTTGGGGGCGTCGAGTCCTTCCTCGGTTTGGTAGTCGGTGGGGATGTCGGCAATGATGGTGCCGGGGTAGAGGCCTTGGTTTTGGAAGGCGAGGGCGTAGGTGAAGGGTTTGAGGGTGGAGCCGGCGGAGCGGAGGGCGAGGGCACCGTTGACCTGGCCGCTGTTGGCGCTTTCGAAATCGGACGAACCATGAAAGGCGAGAACTTCACCGGTGGCGTTTTCAATGACGACGAGGGCGCCGTGCTGCACGTTTTTTTGGTCCAGCTTCGCAAGCTCCGAGTCGAGAATGTCAAAGGTCTCCCGTTGCAAGTTGCTATCGATGCTGAGTCGCGAGCTTTCGCTGAATTGATTGGTGAGGTGGGGGATGGGGTTTTCGGCTTCCGGGTTAGCGAGATGCAAAGGCTCGGATTTGGCGAAGTCGATGGTGTCAGCGGAGTAATCAAATTCCGAGGCGAGTCGGTCGAGAATCCAGTTTCGTCTTTCAAGAGCGGCCTGAGGATTGCGGCGCGGGTTGAGCCGGGAGGGAGCTTGGGGGAGTCCGGCGAGGAGCGCGGATTCGGCGAGGGAGAGGTCGGCGAGTGGCTTCTTGAAGAAATAGTTGGCAGCTTCGGCGCAGCCCTGGCGATGTGATCCGTAATCGAGCCGGTTGAGGTAGGCGGTGAGGATTTGATCTTTGCTCCAGCGGGATTCCAGGCGGCGGGCGAGCATCATTTCGGAGAGCTTCTTACCCAAAGTTCGCTTCTCCTTGGGGGTGGAGATCTTGATGAGCTGTTGCGTGATGGTTGAGGCTCCGGAGGTGATGCGGTTGGTACGGGTGTTTTCGTACAGCGCCCGTGCGGAAGCCAGGTAGTCGATTCCGGGGTGTTCGAAGAAGCGTTTGTCCTCGGCCACGAGGGTGGCCTTGACGAGGTGGTCGGGAATTTCTTCCAGCGTGGCCGGTTGATGGCGGAAGTAGTCTTTACGCGGAAAGTGGGTCAGCTCCTCGCCGTGGCGGTCGAGAAGAACTCCGTGCGCGGCGGGCGGGCTTTGGAGTTTGTCGGGGAGCGGCCCGATCAGGGGAATGACCGGAAGGAGGAGAAGAAGAGCGAAGAATCGCGGAGCTGACGGCGGAAGGATCATTTCACGTGGCTGGCCCAACCACCGAAAGCTGACGCGAGGGGAGTGAACTCGCGTTCGTTATTTCTTCGGTGAGATGGTGTAAATTTTGTGGTCGTGCGAAAGGATGAGAAGTTCTCCTTCGGCATCTTCGACAAAAGCAGTCGGCTTGATGGTTCCTTTCGTGCGTTTGTAGATTTTGGTGTTGCCGGTTTTTTTGCCGTTCTGGAAATCAAGAGCCCAAATGTTGCCATGGACGAAGTCACCATAAATGTATTTTCCTTGCAGGGCGGGTGCTGATTTTCCCCGGTAGTGGATTCCTCCGGTAATGGAGAGGCCGCTGCTGCGATCGTATTCGTGGATGGGATCGATGAATTTCACGCCCTTGGGCGGAGCATCGGAGCGGGCGTTCGCGGAGTGGGTGGCCTCTTTGAATGACCAGCCGTAGTTACCGCCCTTGGTGACGATGTTGATTTCCTCCCAGGCGTTTTGACCGACGTCTGCGACCCAAAGCTCGCCGGTTTCGGGGTGGAAGGTGCATCCCCACGGATTGCGAAGCCCGAGGGCAAAGATTTCGGGAAGGTGGCCGGGCTTGTTCAGGAAGGGATTGTCTTCGGGAAGGCCATAAGGTCGGCGGCCGGCACGGGTGTTGACGTCAATGCGGAGGATCTTTCCGTTGTGGACAAAGGTGTTTTGAGAGAAGCGTTGTGGATCGTTGGCTTTTCCGCCGTCGCCAATCGCGATGTAAAGATAGCCGTCGGGGCCGAAGAGGATGTTGCCGGAGTTGTGGTTCCAGAATGGCTGGGGGATTTCGAGGAGGACCCGTTCGGTGGAAATGTCGGCTTTGTCAGGATTGTCGGTGAAGGTTTGCATTTCGCTGACGCGGGTGTGCTTGGGATCTTGTAGCGAGTAGTAAATGTAGAACTTGCGATTCTTGGCGTAGTTGGGATGGAAGGCGAGACCGAGAAGTCCTTCTTCGAATTGCTGCTTGATGAGGGGGCGGTCGGTGACGTCGAGAAAAGTGATCTCCTTGTCGGAGTCGCGGTCTTTGGGCAGAATGGTGATTTTTCCGAACTGCTGGACGAGGAAGAGCCGATCGGAGCCATCGGGTGGGATGGCGAGGGCAACGGGCAGTTTGATTTTCTGGTTCTTGTAGGTCTCGGTGATTTCGATTTCCGGGGCGGCGAAGATAATCGAAGCGGTGAGAAGGAAGGTGGCCAGTAGTTTCATTGAATTATGATAAACGCAGAATGACGAAGGTCCAATACTGAATTTAGGGAGGGGTGACTCATGGGCCCTGAGCGGCGCGCTCTGGAGCCGGCCACACACCGAAGTCCATATTCCGCAATTGCTCCTTGGTATCGAGGTTATTTGACGCTGATGTTTTGGGTGGCTCCGAGGGCAAAGCTGGAAGGGTCATACATTTCTTCGACCTTGGTGGATGGGACGAAATTTTCGCCGTCGTGAGTCACACGAGCGTGGTAGGTCATGGTGACATTGGTGGAGCGGCGTGGGTTGTCGACGAAGAAGAGGACGCGGTCCGTGCGAACTTCCTGGTGTGAGATGCGCCAATTGTTTTTGTTTCTGACCCGTCCAGCCTGGCTTCCAAAGTCAGTATTAACGGCCTGGAAGGATGAAGGGAGTGGGTCGTCAATGGCGAGGTAGTGCATCGACTTGTCAGGGAGGGAAACGGTGAGGCTGACCTTCACAAGGTCACCAATTTTTGGATCCTGCAACTTCTCGGTGGATCCATCGGCCTTCACTCGCTCGTAAGCCCGAATGACCGAGAGGCCATTCTTGGAAACGGGCTGCATGGGCGCAATCTTGGGTTTGGCGGCGATAGTGCTGTAAACGTAGGTTTTATCGCTCGATGAAGCGAGGAATTTGAATCCGCCTTCGAGAGGAAGCTTCATGGTGTAGGAGGGCTTGTCTTTTGGGATTACGATCTTCTTCGTACCATCGGAGCTTTCCACCATGAGTTCGATGTCTTCTTGTGAAGTTTCATGAGCCTGGGCGTATGCGCCCATGGCCAGGAGTGACCAGGCGTTTGCCCAAGTGGTGCGCCAGTGACCGCGCGGAGAACGTTTGCCGAGCAGTTGGGTGAGCTTGTCTTCGCAGCCTTTTGAGTTTGGCTTGATCGTGGACCAGGCGAAAAGGGCCATGGCGTCGCCGTTACGATAGCTCATCCAGTAGCCGGTGTTGTTGTCGGCGCTACTTTCGATCTCAAGGATCTTATCAGCTCCGTCTTGCTGAGCCGAGTGCATGGCGAGGGCGAGAAAAGCACGGGCGGAATCAGGAAGCTCGGTGGTCTTTTCGAGGAGCTTGGAGTGGTAGGCGTTTTCGGGTTTTCCGAGGCGGGCGAGGACATAGAGTCCGCGGGCATATCGCTCGTAGTCATAAGCGGTCTTGAGACTGGAGAGTCCACGAAGTTGTAAGGAGAGGTAGCCGGCGAGGCGGTCGAGCGAGGACTGTGGGACGTCGGCTCCCGCCTCCTTGCAGAGGACGAGACCAAGGCCAGCGTAGGATGAGGCCCAATCGGATGAGGAGTCGGTGCCGCTCCAATATCCGATGCCACCATCGGAGGTTTGCATGCCGAGAAGTCTATCTGCTCCGGCCTGAATGGCTTTGTCGATTTGAGCCACGGTCTTTGCTTGGAAGCCGGGGGCAAGATGGCGGAGGTTTTTGGCCGCGATCCACGGAATGGTGGACGAGGTGGTTTGCTCGGCGCAGCCATAAGGATAGCGGAGGAGGTAGTCGATGGCACCGCCGGCTTCGAGGAGGCGTGAGCGGGCAAACTCGACCTCAAGGTGACCGCGCCCTGCGACCAGTTCTTTGGAGAAGCCATCGAGCAGATTGAACTTCTTGGCCGGGTCATTGAAGCTTATGAATTGGACTTCGCGGAGTAGTGGCATGGGGTAACGGACCTCGAAGGTGGACTCGACGGAGTCGGAGAGGTTTTGCTTGAGCGCGGGAGGGAGGTTGCGGTTGGCGAGCGCAATGGGTTCGGCGGACCATTGCCACTTGGCGGTGCCGGTATTGGCGAAGGTGACGCCAAACTGAACCGAGGCTTGTCCTTTGGCAGGGACTTCGACTTCGGTCATGAGCGTCTTGTTTGCGGTGGTGGTGGAGTCGAGCTTGAGTTCGACTTTCCAGGTGCCGGTGGTTTCGGTGGTGTTGAGCAGGAGAGCCTTTGTTTTAACGAAATCCCCTTCGTGTGCGAAGGCGGGAGGTGAAGGCTCGAGCATGAAGGGCTTGTTCACGATCGCCTCACCGAGGCCGTTTCCAAATTTGGAGGAGCCGTGAGTGGCCACGGCAATGAGTCGGTAACGGGTGAGGGTGTCCGCTGCTTTAAAGCGGGCTGAGAATTTGCCATCGTTTCCGGTGACGAGAGCGGGCATCCAGGTAGCGGTGGGGTTAAAGTCAGAGCGGACTTTCTTTTCTTCTTCTCCGCCGCCATCCGAGGCAGCGAAGGCGTCGGCTTCACCCCCTCCGATGATGAATCCTTTGTTGCCGAACTCGCGGGCGTCGAGGGATTCGGGGATGAAGTTGGTGAGCGAGGTGCCGTTTTTTAAGCTCATCAATCGAGGTTGGTGGAAGGTGGAGAGAGGGTCAGGGTTGGCATAACCCATAACGGCGAGGGTGCCTTCGTCGACCGCATAAAAGGTCACTTCGGCAGCGGGAACAGGCTTGCCCATGTGGTTGATGACGGTTCCGGAGACTTCGATGATATCGCCGGGGCGGGTTTCGCTTTGGGAAGTGGCGAGTTCGACCTTAAGACGCGATTCAGCGGGGTCGACGGCAAGTTCGCAGTATCCAAGGCGGAGCTGCGGTTCGGGGTCCTTGCGTTTGGAATCCGCGGAACCTTTGATGATGAGAACCGAAACGAAGGCGTTGGGAGCGTCGTCTTCGTTAAGCGGGATTTCGATGATGGGGTTGTCGAGGGTGAGTTGCTTGCGGAACTTGCGAGAGACTTCCTTGTGCTCGACGGTGATGAGCGCTTCCCCTTCGATGGGGGAAAGGACGAGAATGCGGGCGGTTTCACCGGGTTGGTAGCGACGCTTCTCCGGAACAAGCTTGATGCGCATTCCGGCTTCGTAAGCCCAAGGGTATTCGTCGGTGCCATAGATTTGGCGGGTGATGAGGGTCTTGACGAGACGACCGGAGGCATCCTTTGAGGTGAGGGTGAAGAAGTGCTTCCCGGACTCGGTCGGAGTGAAGGGGAGATCAAGCTTGCCGTTTGGCAGGGTGATTTCCCGGGTGGTGACCGGAACGATGGAGGACTCGTTTTTTACAACGATTCGACCGTTGGGTGCTTTGGACTTGATCTGCTTGTTGACTTCACGTTCGACGGTGAGGGTAGCGGTGACGGGCGCGGCATGCTGCTTTCCTTCCGGCGTGACTGCGACGAGCTTGAAGGGAATCTCGTTGCCAACTCTCGTGATTTGATCCTGGCGAAGCATTCCCAAATAGAAGTCCGAAGAGTGTAGAGTGGTTCTTGCGCTGGTGGAGAGAGTTTGACTATTGGCATCAATGACCTCCGATTGGACAGAAGCTAGCCGTGGTGAGGGGAATCTTATTTCGGGCATCTCGAAATCGATGGCGAGTTTGCCATTTTCTCCGAGTTCGGTTTCGCCGTTTCTTGAGTGTCCTTCGGAGTCGGTATCTCCGGGAAGGTTTCGCCCTTCGGAGTAGCCAAAGTAGTGACTCCAGTAATAGGGGTCATAGCCTCCGTGATTTCCGAAGAGAAAGTCACGATAATCAGCCGGGTAAAACCCAACAGAGTGTGTGTTGAAATACCATCGCACCTTGCCCTTGGCAACGGGAGTGCCCTGGAAGTATTTGGCGCTTAGCTTGTAAGCAAGTTCTTCGGTGAGGCTGGACTTTACCTCGAAGGTGTTGCGCTTGAATTCCTGAACGGAGAAGTAGTGCGAGAATGACGCGGACTGCTTGGCGGCGCGTTTGGCCCAGTAGTCTTCCATTTCCTCAGCGGCTTCGAGTTCATCAGGCCAGGTGAGTTTGAAGTAGTATCGGCCGACCTTGGTGTCAGGAAGGGTGTGGGTGAAATCAAAGGAACCGGAGGTGGAAAGGGTGAGGTCTTTTTCAACAACAACGCGGCGCATGGGGTCCATGAGAACCAGCTTGGGGTTGATCGACATGGGGAGGTGGAGGTCGTCCTTTTTGTAATTCCGAACGATGCCTTTCAGGTGGACGGTCTCGCCGGGACGGTAAAGACGACGGTCGGTGAACAGTTCGACAATGCGCTTGTCGGCGGGCGAAGATCCCCAGTCGAAATTAATGGGGAAACGCCACATCGAGACAGTGGACAATGAGTTGTCAAAAGGAAGGATGAGAAGATCGCCTTTGTAGCGGGCGCGCAGGAGGCGGTGATCGTCGTTGCGGGGGAAGAAGGCCGTGCCATCGGCATCGGCGACGGCCTTCTCGAAAGGAGCGGCGTCTTCGCCGAAGAGGGCAAACTCCACGCCGGGGAGGGCCTTTCCGGTTTCGCAGGAATAGGCATAAAGAAAGGCGCTGTCATCGGTTAGCTTCCAGGCAAGGCCGATGTCAGTGAGCTGAACCAGCGATTGGACGACCCTTTGATCGGAGTCTTTGAGGTCAGGATGCCCGGCGGCAGTACCGGTGACGGAGACAAAGAAGGCTCCGCCAATTTGGTTTTTGGGAAGATACTTGCTCCAGTTAAAATTGTGGGTGTGAGTGGTGTCGATGTCGGCGTCGATCTCAATAACTTCGTCGGCGACGATCTTGCCGGTGATGAGTTCGAAGGGGATGGGGATGCGCTTTTTGAAGCGCTCCGAATTCGGTCCGTCGCCGCTGTAGTGGCGGTATCCCAGAGAGCTGCGGATGAGGTCCTTCGGGCTGAGGCGCTTGATGCGGATTCGCAGTGATTGGTTGTTGATGGATTGAATTTGGTAGGTGCGCGATCCACGGGCAAGTTGAGCTTCATCCCAGCTTGGGAGGAGGATTTTAGGAGCGAGCCGGACGAATCTTAAGTTGGTCACAACGGTCTTTTCGAGAGGGAGCCGATCTGCTGAGAAGAGAGAGTTGGAAAGAGTCAGGCGATAGTTGTCACGGCTGCCAAAGTCGCCCTGAAGGAAGACGGTGGTGCGCCGGTAGTCGAAGGACGCTTCCAGGTTTGCGACTGGATCTTTGAACTCGAGATGCTTCAGGACATCAGCTGACTCAAAGTCTTTTGGGAGGGCTTGGTTAAAGGTGATCCGAACGGTGCGGGGTTGATCGGGAGTGGTCACGGGAACCACGAGCTTGGTGGTAAAAGGAATGACGTTTCCAAGTGCGTAGTGATTGATGGCGTTTATGGATGCGGTGCCTTCTGCATTTGGGAGGGAGGAAAGACGACGAAGCGACCAGAGCTTACCAATGGGAAGGGGGGTGACGGGTTCGACGACGAGGGCGTGTTTGATGACCTCGGTGGGATCCGGGGCGGGGTTGCCATAACGACGGTTTTTTCCGGAGAACCTTTCCTGCCATGACGGCTGGTAGTAGTAGCGGCTGCGAAGATCTCCCCATGTGGCTTTGCGGGTGCGGGCGGCCACGATTTGCTCGCTTTGATCCTCGGTCTTCGGACTCACAAACTGGAAGAAGGGAGCGGCGGTCGTTGGGCTCACGTGGTCGTTAAACACCAAAACGCTGTTGCCGGTGCGGACGGAACCATTGCGAAGTGAACGGACAATCTGGAAGGGTTCGGATTGGGCGGAATTGAATTTTTGGGCAGGGACGAGAGTGCCGTCGATTGCTTGGAGATCCTTCGAAAGACTGAACTCGTATTTTGTGGCGACCTTCGGCGCATGAATGCTGACGATTGTGGCAATGTTTTGGGACCGCCAAATGAGTTTGGTTTTCCAGGCCGGCTTAATGGTCAGGATGGAGTTTTCGATGGTTTTGCCAACTGCATCCGGAGCCACCATGGCTTTGTCGAAGATGAGTTCGATCTTGGTGTCCGGTTCGATGATCTGATCGCTCAGCGAGAGGCGGGTGGCCCCAAGAAGGGGGAGAGTGAAGGTGAGGAGGAGTAGGAGCAATTTCATGAGTCCAAATGTTTAACGTTTCTATTACCTGATTATGGGAATCTAATTTCGGCTTTGAGGCCCTTTTTACACGAGTTTTACATAGAAGTGGAGAAGGATCGGAGGAGGTCTGACAATTTCATGAGGGGAAAAGAAAAACGACGTTCCTGTGAACGTCGTTTTGAGGTCGGAAGCCGGATAGTGGCAGGTCTTTTACAGGAGTCCGGCAATGACGAGGCTCACGATGGCCATGACATTAATGAGGATGTTCATGGAGGGGCCCGAGGTGTCCTTGAGTGGATCACCGACGGTATCGCCGACCACGCTGGCGGCGTGAGTGTCGGATCCTTTGCCGCCGTTGTTACCGTCTTCGACGTGCTTTTTGGCGTTGTCCCAAGCGCCACCGGCGTTGGACATGAAGAGAGCGAGGAGAACACAGCCGAGAAGGGCTCCGACGAGGCAGCCGGCCAGGGTCTTTGCTCCGGCCTGGGCGCCTTCGGCTCCGATGAAGTTGAAGCCGAAGCCAACCACGATGGGAGTGCCGACGGCGAGGAGGGCGGGGCCGACCATGCTACGGGTGGCCGCTTTCGTGGCGATGTCGATGCAGCGGTTGCTATCGGGTTCCACCGTGCCTTCGAGAATACCTGGTTCGTCGCGGAATTGGCGGCGGATTTCCTCGATCATGCTGCCAGCGGCTTTACCCACGGCATCCATGGTCATGGAGCCATTGAAAAAGGGAACGGCGCCACCGATGAGGAGGCCGACGAAGAAGTAGCGAAGGGAATCGGGCGCGGCGAGGTCGAGGCTAATGCCGGTTTTTTGAATGAAGGCAGTGATGAGCGCGAGGGCCGCCAGTCCGGCGGCGCCAATGGCGAAGCCTTTGCCGATGGCGGCAGTGGTGTTGCCGACGACGTCGAGGGAGTCGGTGATTTCGCGGGTCTCGTCACCCATCTCGGCCATTTCAGCAATACCACCGGCATTGTCTGCGATGGGGCCATAAGCATCGATGGCCATCGTGATGCCAACCGTTCCGAGCATTCCGATGGCAGCGAGTCCGACGCCATAGAGTTCGGCGCATTCATAAGCACCATACAAGGTTGCGGCGATGGTTAGAATCGGGGCGACAACGGATTGGAGGCCGACCGAGAGTCCGCAGATCACGAGGGTGGCGACACCGGTTTCGCCTTGAGAGGCGATGG
This sequence comes from Akkermansiaceae bacterium, assembly GCA_965657795.1. Lineage (GTDB taxonomy): Bacteria > Verrucomicrobiota > Verrucomicrobiia > Verrucomicrobiales > Akkermansiaceae > SW10. The sequence continues at coordinate 4,525 of CBFHQJ010000105.1, read as the reverse complement.
TGCGGACGGGTTTTCCTCCGGTGTAGTGCTCGGTGATGAGACCGATGAGGACACCGCCAACCGCTCCGCAGAGAACGGCGGTGGCGAGGTTGGAGCTGAGGTTGAAGTAGGAAGTAATACCGTAAGAGGCGAAGATGAAAAGAGCGGCCGCCCCAATGGTTCCGATGCGGAGGGATGCCGCCGGATCCTTGTTGGCGAAGAGGTTGACCATGAGAATGCCGAGAACTGAACAGACGATACCAACGGTGGTGAGAATGAGTGGCAGTTGAAGGAGGAGTTGTTCGCTGGCTCCGACGGTTGCAGCATAGCCGACTCCGGCGGCAGCCGAGGCAGAAGCGATCGCGATGGTGGCGATCTGTGCTCCGCAGTAGGATTCGAAAATGTCGGAGCCCATGCCTGCGACGTCGCCGACATTATCGCCGACGTTATCTGCGATGACGCCCGGGTTGCGAGGGTCGTCCTCGGGAATGCCGGCTTCCACTTTGCCGACGAGGTCGGTGCCGACGTCAGCAGCCTTCGTAAAAATTCCGCCGCCAACCCGGTAGAAGAGGGCGACAAGGGAAGCTCCCATGGCAAAGCCTTCGAGAATTTCGGGGAGGTGCTTGCTCTCGGAGTAAATTGCGAAAAGGCTACCGAGACCAAGAAGTCCCATCGAAGCTACGGTAAGTCCCATGACGGCTCCGCCGGAGAAGGCGATTTTGAGAGCGGGTGCGGCTCCGTTTTCGTTGGCCGCGATGCAGGTGCGAACATTAGCTAGGGTCGCGGTCTTCATGCCGATGTACCCGGCGGCGGAAGAAGCAAGGCAGCCCATGAAGAAAGCGAGTGATTGAGGTCCGCGGTATTCGGGTTTTTGGAAAAGGAAGAGGGCGGCTCCAAGAGCGATCGCAAAAAGGGCGATGAGTTTAAACTCGCGGGTCATGAATACCATGGCACCTTTTTGAATCTGAATTGAGATTTTCTCGGCTTTGCCGCCTCCGGCACTTTGTTTCTTGATCGAGAAAAAGATGGCGGCTGCGAGAGCGAGGCCAAGGAAACCAAAGAGTGGGGTGAGAAGTTGAAGCATGTTTGAAATTCGGGTCTTCCGGGGAGAGGCGGACCATGCTGATTCAGAATGCTTTGGCAAACAAATTTAGGATTAAGAGGGTGATCTGTTAGGATTTGTCATTCAAATTTTTCAGACGCGAGCCGAAGATATCGATGGCCTGGAGGTTCAGGTATTCTGGTTTCGGGGCATTGAGGCCGACTTTGAGGTAACGGGCGATGAGCGGCTTTTCGAGTAGGATGTCCCAAGCGGGTTCTTCTTTTTCGGCGGCCCAGATTTGTTGCCAGGATTTTTGATCTTCGGAAGCCCAGACGGTCAGGGTTTTGGCGCGGACGGCTTGGGTTTTGCGGTTGGTGATGCGAAGGGCTTTGATCGTGCAGGGGGCTTGAAGATCGATGATGCAGTGGGCGTCTTTTTCGGCATCGGTGTGAATTGCGAAGCCGACTTTGGCATAGGGGCCTTTGAAAAGAAACTGATACTGGCTGGGGTCGTCGCTGCTGGCGGAGGACAGGGTAACGGTGGCGTGGTCGCGTGAGATGTTTTCGCCGATCTCTTTTCCGAGAAGTGCGGAGTTGTCGGGGAGGGCTTCGCGAAGAGGGACTCCGGCGACCCGTTTGCCGTAGGCGAGCATGGCGATGCCGTTGGGACCTTTGGGGTCGTATTGGTGGGCTCTTTGAAAAGCGGTCCAAGCTTCGGTGAGTTTACCATCGGCAGCAAGGACGCGTCCTTTGGCTCCGTGAATGAGGGCAAGTCGTTCGGGAGAGTGGCCCGGGACCTTGAGTTGTCTTTCAATTTCGGTGAGAGCTTCTTCGTGTTTGTCGTTGTTGACGAGGCCGGTGATGTGGCGGACGAAGTCCCAGTTCTTGAAACTCAGGCGGGCCTGCCATCCGGTCGTGTCTTCGGGGTCGAGAGCTTTGAGTCGCTCGACAATCTTGGGCTCATTGTTGAGGGGGAGTTCGGCGAGTTGCGAGAGCAGGGAAAGCTTTTCAGTCTCTCCAGCGGCTGCGATTTGGGTGAGAAGTTTGCGACGCTGGCCGGCATGCCGGGCAAAGGTGTCGAGGTACTGCGCGAGGGAGACGGGGGAAGCGAGATTGCGGAGTTCGGCCCCGGAGAGGGTGTGGAGAAGGTGGCCATCGAATCCGTAAAGTTGAATCGCGGGGTAGGTGCGGACGGAATTTTGATTCCAACCCTTGAAGGATGCGGCGTGCTTTTCTGCTTCTTCCTTTTCGAGCTGTTGTTTGATTTCGATGTCGGTGAGGACAATGCGGAGGCGAAGGTTGGTTTTTGCCAGATGAGATCGAGGAATTTTTTGCTGGCGGGGTGCCACGAACTTCCATGGACATAGACTGCGATGGGGCGTTCGGATTTTTTGGCTAAGGCGGTGGCATCGACGAAGTTGGGCGAGCGGGTGGCCTGACCCGGCGCAAGGGGGGGAGGACGAGTAGAAGTACGAGGGGTCTCATATTGAAAGGAGCTTAGTTTTTCTTGTTCCCGTAAACGTGAAATTTGTGAAAGTGGAGGCTGGGTTGTCCTTCATCAATGACACGGACATATCCAGCTGAGATTTTCTTGCCCCGGAGGTCGATACGGTGGACTTGTCCGCGCTTGGTGAAGGTGTGGACATCGGTCCATTCTGTTCCATCGATGGAGGTTTGTCGTTTGGCTCCGACAAGGCGTTGGAATTGTCCGCCACGAGTGACGAGGACGATGCCGGTGAGGTCGCCGTAATTACCGAGTTGGATGGTGGCGGTGGCAGGGGTGATGTTGGTGTGGAAGTCACCGCCGTGTTCTTCGATGACGCCCCAGTGGCGGGAGGGGTCATCCCAGCGATTGCCAGGTTCTTGGATGGCGAAGGTTCCCCCTGAGCTGAGAAGGATGCCGGGGAATTTCTCGGGTGAGACAGATTGTTTGTCAAAGACGTCGGCGGTGAGTTTTCCGATGGCCTGGAAGGTGGCTTTATCTCCCGAAGCGGCGGCTTTGGGGAGAACGGAGCGAGCGAGGGTGAGGATGACATTTTTGTAAGAATCACCATCATTCGAGGGGCTGTTGTTGGCGAGAGATTTGCTGATGGAGCCGATGAAGGACTGGAAGCGTTGTGGGTCGTTCTTGGTCCGTTCGAGCTGCAGGTTGAGAATGTCGGCAGTGAAAACGTTTTTCTCGGCATGCAGTGCGAAGAGATCGGCCATATAGCGGTCCTGGGCGGCGGTGTCTTGATCGAAGAATTTGAGTTGCTCCTTGAGAGTGCGTTGGAAGTCCCAGCGGCCGGTGCCCCATCCATCGAGGGCTCGATGAGCGGAGGCGAGCACTTCTTTAGTTTTTTCAGGATAGTTCGGAGTTAGAACATTTTGGTAAACTTTTTTTTGGAGCAGATCGAATGCCGCCTCTCCGCTGATGGGAAGAAGGTGATTCAAGATGTCTTGATGGAGACTTTGCCAAGAGGCCCGGTGTAATTGGGATCTCTCAAGAATGTCGACGGAGAGGGACCAGTTGTCCCAGTTTTCGGGTTGGTTTTGTCGGGCGAATTTGAGTGTCGCGAGCGCTTGGCTAAAGTTGTTCCGGTCGGCATAGTGTTTGGCGAGACGACGTAAATCACCGGAATTACGGGTAGCTTTGACATCTTGCTGGGCGGAGGTGGTGAGGATGTGCCATCCCCAGGAGCCTCCATGGAAAGAGGTATGGAGGCCGCGTTTCCAGGAAAGGGAGTAGGCGGGTTGCCAGTGGCCGGGCTTGGTCATGACGGCGTAGGCGCAGTGGCCGGGTTCTCCCATGGTGACGGCGGGGATTCCGTTGGCGAGGGCCGCTGCGGCTCCGAAGTTGGAGAGTGATCCACAAACACCGCCGATGTTACGAACGATTTCGGCGTAGTTTCCCCAGGCATTTATGTAGGGGGCGTAGTAAAGCGGGCCGTGAATGGAATCGCCGAAGGGATTGTGGAGAATCCAGCGGGCATACCAGCAGGCTCCGGTGTATTTTTCGGAAGGAAGGCAGACCTCGTCGTTGTGGTATTGCATCGAGGCGAGGCTGTTGAAGCGGGTTTGCTGGACGCCGCGGGCGAGGTAGCGGCGTTCGAAAATCGAGAGGTCACGATACATGATGTTCAGCAGTCCTTGATCCCACTTGTCGCGGAAGTATTGGTAGCGGGGGAGGACTTCATCGATGGTCCATTTGCGCCGGGGGGATTCGAGGGCGCAGGCGGTGGCCATACTACGATCAATGGAGTCGGTGGCCAGGGCGGGATCGGCCAGCCAGAGGGCGGAGAGAATTTGGAGGGATTCGGCGGGTTGGGTAACGGGACCTGAGTCGAGAAATTCGTGCTGCCAGTCTTTTGAGGAGAGGAGGGCCTTGGCGAACCTGTCATTGAGATCAAATTTGGCCTTGGTGAGGTGTGCTTTTGTTTGGGCAATCAGGAGGTCGTCGGCGCTGGGAGCGGCGAAAGCGAGCGACGTGCAAAAAGCGACAAGAAGGGGGCGCAAAATGGCCATG
>CBFHQJ010000104.1:0-16585 GCA_965657795.1 Akkermansiaceae bacterium | reverse complement strand
TGGTGATTGAACCAGAAGCCTCTACCGCCCCTGGCATTTTCACCACCCCGAATTGCGTTAGGTTCTTGAATCCAAGCAGTGTAAAGATAATCTGGAAGCTCTTGCACCAAAGGACTCCCGGTATTCCAATCGAAGGTATTCACCCCCCACTCATGAACATCAATGGGAGCGGCATCCCAGTTCCCAAAACAGGACCCCTGTTAGACATCCCAACACCAGGCATGCAATTTGTCTTCTCATTAAAGGTATGACACGAATGGAATCAAAAGCTTGGAATGAAGGAAGAATTTCCCTAGCGATTAAAACCAAACCACCAAACAAGAGCGACGCCCGCCCAAAAGAGCATCCCAACGACAACCACACATTCTGCCTTCAGAGCCCGCGCCTTTTTGCCCCGCTGGAGCCAGATACTCCGCTTGCTAAAGAAGCGCTTCTGCTCGGATGGATTTCGATCGTAAATCGTGGACAAAGGAGCAATCCGGACCGCTCCAAACGAAGCGACCTTGAGAACCATCCAACCGGCCCAGTAGCAGACCCCGCAAAAAATCAATTCGATGATTCCTCTGAAGAGAATCTCCCCAATTACTTCACCAAGAGGCATTTGATTTCATGGGTCGATCAAGGCCGTTAAGCGATGATCTCCGCGATTGGATCGGCTCCCTCAACACCCACCAGTTTCTCGTTCAAGCCGGCATGGTGGAAGTGGAGTTCATTTGGATCAAATCCGAGTTGATGGAGGATGGTGGCGTGAAGGTGTTTCACTTCGAGCGGATTCTCCACGGCGGCCGAACCGAGTTCATCGGTCTGACCGACACTGACTCCGCCTTTGATTCCACCACCGGCCATCCACATCGTGAAGCCTGCTGAGTTGTGATCACGGCCGGTGCCTTTGGCATACTCGGCAGTAGGCTGACGACCGAACTCACCACCCCAAACGACAAGAGTCTCGTCGAGGAGTCCACGCTGTTTAAGATCCTTCAAAAGACCCGCGATGGGCTTGTCGGTATTCCCGGCGTGCTTGTTGTGATTGTTTTCAAGGTCACCATGAGCGTCCCAGTTGTCGTCATTGTGAGCTCCACCGGAATAGATCTGGATGAAGGGCGTGCCTCGTTCGACAAGACGGCGTGCCAGCAGGCACTTCTTTCCAAAGTCCTCGGTCCGACCTTCGTCGATGCCATAAAGCCTTTTGGTCGCTTCGCTTTCCTGATCAAAATCGATCGCTTCCGGCGCGGTCGATTGCATCTTAAACGCGAGCTCATAGCTATCGATGCGCGCCTGCAAATTCGTGTTCCCGTGGCGCTGCGAAAGGTGACCGGCGTTGAGTTGATTGAGCGACTCGATGATTCGGTATTGTTCTTCACGGCCCATGCCTCGCGAATGTTTGAGATCAAGAATGGGATCGCCTTTGGAGCGCAGAACTGTGCCCTGGTAGTTGGCAGGCATGAAGCCGGACGACCAATTTTTGGCCCCGGAAATCGGCCCTCCGGTCTTGTCGAGCATCACGACGTATCCGGGCAAGTTCTCATTAATGTTACCCAATCCGTAATTCACCCAACTTCCCAGCGATGGCTTTCCGCTGATAAGCGAACCCGAGTTCATCTTCAACATCGCCGAGCCATGAATGGGCGACTCTGCGGTGAGTGAATGAATAAAGGCAATATCATCAACGCACTCGGCCACGTTCGGAAAAAGATCAGAGACCCACTTTCCACATTGCCCATACTGTTTGAAATTCCACTTGGGCTCGACAATGCGGCCCTCATTTTTCTTTCCTCCCCGACCGAAGGTTTTCACCTTCACCGTCTTGCCATCCATCCCCTTCATCCCGGGCTTGTAGTCAAAGGTATCGATGTGCGACGGGCCGCCGTACATGAAGAGGAAAATGACGCTCTTGGCCCTGGGGGCAAAGTCGGTCTCCTTCTTCTTTCCCTGCGCCATCATCCCGGCGAGGGCAAGCGAGGTGAAGCCGCCTCCGACAGTTGAGATGAACTCACGTCGGTTGGTTTGTCCGCAAAAGTCTTTCATGATTAATCGAGGTAAAGGGTTTCGTTCAAATTGAGAATGAGAAGGCAAATCCGTGGCATCAGCTGATCATCGGACACCCCGTGTTTTTCTTTCAGGTCCCTGGAGAGACCAGTGAGTTCGTGGAGTTCGCCATCGGTGATTTCCCGACTGGTCGCGAGGCGGAAGGCTTCGCGAATCTTTTCTTCCAGCGATCCAGTCAAGCGCGCGGCAAACTGATCCGAAAACGCATTCATACGATCGCTGTTAAGCATGGTCAGGGCCTGTGTTGGCACGGTGGTGGCGAACCGTGACGGGCAGGAAAAATCGCGTTCGGGCGAATCAAAGTTTGCCAGCAAAGGAAGCTTGATCGAGCGCTTGGCGTGAATGTAAACAGCCCGTCGATTCGCCGAATCTCCGGGAGATGGACGCCACACGTTATCAGGACGTGAAGATGTCTGCAGCACTGCGTCCGGCATCTTGGGCCTAACCGGAGGACCGCCCATCTCAAACTTCATCTGATTGGTCAGCACAAGGTAGCTGTCCCAAATCTCCTCGGCCGTGAGGCGACGAGAGGAGTATTTCCAGTGCAAGCGATTGGTGGGATCCTTGTCGTTCATCCCCTTGGACGAAAGCTGATAGGTTGAGCTGTTGAGAATCATTCGAAGAATATGCTTCGTATCCCAGCCCGATTTCACAAGCTCTCCTGCCAGGTAATCGAGAAGTTTCTGATTGGAGGCTCCCGTTCCGAGCTTCCCAAATTCATTCGAACTTTCGACGAGGCCGGCCCCGAAGCAATACTGCCAAAGTCGGTTCACCCAGACTCGGGCGGTGGTCGGATGTTGCGGCGAAACAATCCACTTGGCGAGCTCCAGGCGGTTGCGCTTGGGCTTCAAAGTTTCTGGGTCCAGAACCGCCGGAAAAGCAATCGGCACCTCATCGCCCTGGGCATGCACACTCCCGCGAGTGTGAATCCTCGGCGCTGCGACCTGCCCTTCTTCACGCACGCCGTGATACCGCACGCCTTCAATCGGACGCTCAAGTTCACGCCGCTTCTGCTGAAGCGGCTTCATTTTGGCTCCGAAACTCTCTCCGTAGATTCCCGCAATCATGCTGGGATGAAGAGAAGCAAATTGATCGGAGTTCAAATCGTGCACAGGCTCACGCGTGATTCTGATCTCGGGACGATTCCTGTTGAACTTGGTGATCACGCCAATGACGTTCTTGCCGGTCGTCAGCTCTTCGATGGGAAGCGGCACGAAAATCTCACCGTGCACCTTTTCAATCACCCCTTCATGAGCCGGAGCACCATTAATAAAAATCTGGAGGTGTTGCAAGTCGCCCTTGAGATAGACCAAAAACTGTCCGGGAATTTCCTGAAGTCCGAACTCGGATCGGAAGGTCACCATCTTGTTGCGCGGCAAGCGGTCGTTATTCTTAAAGCCAGCGCCATCGGCATCGAATGAAGGGAGTGACCACCCGGGATTCTTCGGGACTCTTGAAAGGGATACCCAGCTGGTCCCGACATCACGGGGATCTTTCGAACGCTTGAGATAGGGCTCAAGCAACTTCAGATCCGCCTGCTTCCAAAGCTCCTCGATCTCCTTACGATTCGCCTGCCGCTCCTCTTCACGCTTGCGGCTCACCTCCGGATCAATCCAGGTATGATTCGCGGATTTAAAAAGGTCCTGCTTGATGCCGTCAAAAAACGACATCATGGAAAAGTAGTCGGCCTGCAAAATAGGATCAACCTTGTGATCATGACACTTGGCACAACCCATCGTCGTACCCATGAAAGCCTCGGAAGTGACATCGACAATATCACTAATACGGTCGGCGTGGGCCTGGGGTCGGTCGGCGGGTTCATCATCCCGCTGCATGAGCGTCATGAATCCAGTCGCGATGCAACTATCGAGCGTTTTATCCGGAAGTTGATCACCGGCGAGCTGCTCCAAAATGAATCGATCATAGCGCTTGTTCCCGTTAAACGACTTGATGACATAATCACGGTAGCGCCAAATTTCCGGCTTCATGCTATCGCGCTCGAAACCATTGGTCTCGGCATAGCGCACAAGGTCGAGCCAATGTGAGGCGAATTTCTCGCCGAAACGGGGCGAGTCCAAATAGTGATCGATCAACTCCGACCACTTCATCTCATTCGCCTTCGGAGGCAGTCCGGTCAAATCATAAGAAAGGCGACGACGCAGCTGGGCCTCGTCAGCCCTTTCATTGGGCTGAATACCTTTTTCGCGCAGCCCGGTGATGATGAAAGCATCGATCGGACCACGAACAAAAGAGTCATCGACCACCGGGACGGAAACTTTTTGCACAGACTGGTATGCCCAATAATTGTCATCGGTCTTCTGCGCCACCAAAGCGGAATTCAGAAGTAGAAAGGGTAAGAGTATGGTAGTGAGAGACTTCACAGACGAGAGGTTGGTTCTCTAAACTCACCCGAGTTTGCCAATCTTTCAAGCTTGCAAATCTTGCGCGAGAACTTCGATTTTGGAAGCAATTGCGCCAAGGAAATCGGAAGTAATTTTTAACCGCTTGAACGATCCTTCCGGTATGTGCTGGGCGAGATACCTTCGACTCGCATGAAGACCTTGTAAAAATGATCCGCGTTCCGAAATCCGGCATCAATCGCGACATCTTTCATGGGCACGTCGGTCTCACTCATTCGCCTCTTGGCTCGTTCCAATTTCAGCCGGGTGATCTCACCGGCGATCGTTCGCCCCAACGAATCTCGAAACTTCCTCTCAAGCCCCCGCCGATTCGTCGCTGCCGCCTGCACCACATCACGCACTTCAATACGGCGATGGCTGTTCTCAGCGATAAACCTGAGCGCCTTGGAAACCAGCGGATCATCCGCTACATAAAGATCGGTGGAGTCGCGAGGCACGAGCGAAACCGGTTGGACCAATTGCACTTTGGCTTCCAGTTCATCTCCCCGCATCAAACGATCCAACATCGCCGCAGCCTGATAGCCCACTTGCTCAAAGCCCATGTCGATGCTGGTCAAACTTGGTGAAGGAGACTCGCAGATCAGCGGCTCGTTTGCGGTGCTGACAATCGAAACATCCTGGGAAACATGCAGCCCTCGCGATTGGCAGATATCGACGAGGTAGCGCGCAAATAGATCACTGCAGACCAGCACCCCCATCGGCAACTGCCAAGTCGCGATCCACTCCTCGACGCCCGAGACGAATTGCTCCCAACCCGCGGCATTTCGCTCCACCCCCGTTTGCGAAAAATAGTGTGAGCTGCACAAAAAGCCGGACTCGCCCAACTTGGCACAAAATCCTTCGTTCTGCGCTCTGGCATCGATATCCCCGATGAATCCCAAGTGACCGAAATTCCGCAAGCCCCTTCCCAAAAGGTGATCCGCCCCAATCTCCCCGGTCCGGCGATAGTCCGGAAAGACCCCGTAAAGCCCCTTGGCCGGCGTATTGAGCCAAACATTCACCAAGGGAGTCCCCGTCTTCTTGGCCGCTCGCGCATGAGACGCTTTCGCCCGGGCAATGATGCCGTCCAGTTGAACTGAATCTTCCTCCCGGTCCAAAACCTTGTCGATTGCCGGATGAATCCGACAATCCCACCCCGCCTCGTCGGCATACTTCTGGCAGCCGGCATAAACCTCCAGATGGTGCTTAAAACCCCAATCCATCTCCAGCGAGATCGCCACCCGACGAGGCCGTTCTTGTCCGGATTCATTCAACAAGACGTCAGCATAAAGACAAAACGTATTCATCACAATCCAAGATGTCGCAAATAAGAGATTATTATTCGCAAATAAACCCGAACACACCTCGGTTTCTCGAAAGATGGAACAACCTTCCTCCTTATCTTTAACGATAAAATCATCACACATTTATGAAACTCAATAAATCTCCCCGTCTTCGAACTCTCCTTCTGTGCTCCGCACTTTTGACCGGAGCACACGGCCGCACCTGGACCAGCGCCGATGGCTCAAAAACCTTCGAGGCCAAGTTCAAATCGTATGATGCCGAAACCGGCGAAGTCGTCGTTTCGCTCCGCAATGGGCGCACAAGAAAATTTAATAAGTCCTTCCTATCTGCTGACGACATTACATTCCTGAATTCACAGGGAAGAAAATCATCTCAATCGGTCGGAGAACTGCCCGACGTTCTACCCGATCCTGATGGCAAGGACGCTGATATGAGTAAACCCGTTCAAGTTTACATTCTCATGGGGCAATCCAATATGCTGGGTTTTGGAAAACCAAGCAAACTTCAGGAAGTTGCGGCAGAAAAGTATCCCTACCTCGTCGACGACGAAGGAGCATGGACCACTCGCAAAGATGTGCGCGATGTCTTTGTGATGTGCTCGGGAAATTCACCGGCCAAGGATAAACGAAATGGATGGATGACCATCCAAGGCAATATCGGACCCGAGATCGGGATCGGGCATCATGTCGGACATGTAACGGATGCTCCCGTCCTCATTCTCAAGAGTTGTATCGGCAACCGTAGTCTGGGCTGGGATCTTCTTCCTCCGGGAAGTGAACCCTATGAACATGGTGGCAAAATGCAGCCTGGTTACCGTGGCACTCCGGACGAACCCGATGGCGACACCGGAGGCGACATGTCCAAAGGGTGGTATGCCGGCTGCCAGTATGACGGCGACGTCGCCGCAGCCAAGAAAGTCCTTGAGAACCTCGATAAATATTACCCGGGCGCCAAGGAATATGAAGTGGCGGGCTTCTTCTGGTGGCAGGGTGACAAGGACATGAGAAATGCTGCCCACGCCGAGAGATATGAAGAGAATCTCGTCCAACTCATCAAATCCCTCCGCAAGGATTTCAACGCACCCTCTGCCAAATTTGTCTCTGCCTCTCTTGGACAAACCAAAAAAGGATCCGGCGGTGGCGATGGAAAGATCCTCGATGCCATGGAGTCGGTTTCCAAGAGCAGCGACCCCGAGTTAAAAGACCAGGTTGGCTTCGTATACAGCCACCCCCTTTCCAAAGGCGGAAGTTCAAGCGGTCACTACAGCGGCAACCCGGAGACCTACATGAACATTGGTGAAGCCATGGGGAAAGCGATGGTCGAGCTTCTTTCAAAGTAAACTTTATTCCTGCAGTGACCCGGAGATTGCCTCCAAGTCACATGCTCCCCCCCATGAAAAAGGCGGTGCGCAAGCACCGCCTTTTTTGTGAACTCATCAGTAGGGTTCCCGCCCTATTGGCCGAATCTCTCTCGCATCTTTCCTTGAAGACGAATCCTCCCCGCGAAACGCTTGTCATATCCGAGCTTGTCGTAGAGTGACAGTTTTTCATCTAGTAACTTCTGGTCAAAAGGAGCAGCCTTAAGTCGGGTTTCCAAGTTCTGCAATCCCAGTCCGAAAAGCTTCTGCTCAATCAATAAATCATACTCGGCCTTGCGGTAATCCTTCGATGGCTGTTCCTCCCAGCGTCGGACCTGACGGAGAGCCCGGCGAGTTCCTTTGATGTTCTTTGCCTTGAGAAACATGCGGGCTTCAAAAAGAGCAAGCCGGGCCAATTGCTGGCGTCGGGTTGTCATCTCTTTCTGCACGGCGGCATCCTTCTTTCGTTCCTCAAGCGAAGCATCATCGTCGTTACTTTTGGCCCCAAAATAAGCGGCTACTTCCTGAGCCTTCAGCTGCGCCCGAATCTTTTTAAGATGGCCCTGCAAAGCTTTCAACGAACCCTTTTTTACCCCATTCTTCGCCAATCGGATTTCGGCCACGGTGAGGAGAAGTTCGACGTTTTTGGGCCGCTGCTTCAACAAGTGTTCCAGCAATTCATCTCTCTTTTTGAGAACCTTCTGATCAGTCGGATTTTTGTGAGCCCGCAGGAAGGCCAGACCTCGTTCAAAGAGGTCATCTTCCAGCGTTTCAACCTGCGACTTCTTTTGATCGAGGGAAACCGGTTGGTTCTTTTGATTGGCGACAGCACCAAACTCTTCACCGGGGCGACACTCAACCTTCACTTCCAGAAGTTCGGCTTTTTTGCCATCACTTTGTCTCAGCTTGAAGCTACCACTAAAGTAATCGGCCCCGGCATTCGCCTTGGCCATCGAGGCCAGATTCTCACCACCGACCATTAGGGTATGATTGCGACCCGCGACCAGGTTCAACGCACCCGCCTTCCTGCCTCGATTGACCGCGCGATGATTCTCGTAAAGAGACAACTTGCGCGGCTTCTCAAGATTTACGAAGTAGTTCAACGGGCGATTCTTCTCCGCTTCCAAAAAAGAACGTTCCGGGCTGTGAAGGACCCGGTGAAAGATGGTCTTTCCTTTAGGCAGCGCGACACGAGCGTTTCGTGAATCTCCTCCCTCATAAAGTTTTTTTCCTGATTCATGGTAAACGGTGATCATCGAACCGGAAACCTCGGCGTCATAACGCCGGCCCGGGGTCAGCTGAATCTTCGTTGGCCTGTCGACAGTCACCTCAAAGGTCTGACGCAGGAACATGGGAGAAACCGCCTGCTTTTCCATCGGTCCGGGAGGAAACGAATTGCGCTGATCCGACGAAAAAAATCCGGCCTTTTTGGGCAACTTCGTAAAATGGGCGCGGGTCAATTGCCCCTCACCCGAGACTTCCTCATCGCTCGCCGACACCACCTGAAATGGAACGTGCTGTTCGTTGGCATGAAACACGACCCGTTCTTGCATTGAAGTCATTCCAAAAAACTCAAACTCAACATCCACCCGGGTTTTCCCAACTGAGAAAAAAGGTTGATGAAGTGCAAACTCCACTGTCTTTCCAGCTGCAACGGGAACGACCACCTCCTGTTCGCCGCCTGATTCGAAACGAAGATACTCAAGGGAATTATAAGCATAGTAGCTGGAGTCTGCGACCAGTGTGACAGCATGCAGCATGAGGTATCGAGCAAGGGGGTCCTCGGCATCACGTCGAAGGCGAACTTTTACATGACTGGCGTTTGCCGGAACCTGCAAAAAGCGACGATAGGTTCTGCCTGATTCGATCTCGAGACCATATCCGCCCCGATGCTTAAGGTGCGCTTCGGTTTTTTCACCCCTTACGATGGTGATTGGAATCCGAACCAAAGGCCCCGCCTTGGGCGAACCGGGAAGGCTGGCATGAATCTCGGCATAAAGGGGTTCACCCGGGCGGGACTCGGGGATATCAAGTACGGGACGTATCGTAATACCACCATTGGCAAGACGGGCATACCCCGGAATCTTTACCCAGGGCTGGGTCGTTGAAAAAACCAAATCATCCTCGAGGTCAAATTTTTCGGGAGCCGTCACGTCGGCTGTAAACTTTGGAGAAAGATCAAAACGAACCTCCCGCTTACCGACAGGAATTTCACCGCGGAGGTAAAGCCCGGGTCCGGAACTGAAAGTATTGCTCTTGGTCTCTACATCATAAAAATGATCCCAGGCAGACTGCTTTTGACAGGCCTTTAAGTGAGCCCACGCGGGGAGTGCCTGCACCAATCCAGCTCCTTGCGCGAAAACCTCCACCCCTTTGACAAAGCGGGCGCTATTCATGAGCGCGGCCCGAATCCGTGCCGGAGAGTAGGACACCTTGCTTTGCTTGGCGGCACTCACAAGGAGAGCACCGAGCCCGGCGACTGAAGGCGACGACATGGAGGTGCCGTGGTAGCGTTGTGATTTGCGAAGCTCGTCATAAGCCAGCGAGGCATGTGCGCCTCCGGGACCCATGATATCCACACCCAAGTCCCCGTTTCGAGCCGGACCGCGGGCTGAGAATTGATAGGCAGTGCTCGGACCTTCCGTGGTCTGGCTATAAAGAACCCGTGACATCTCAGCGGAAACATATGCCCCCACCCCGATGATCGAACTGGCCTCGCCGCCCGGACTTCCCAAGGTGGAAAGGGCGGGACCGCTGTTCCCTGCCGAGACGAAAGCAGTCACACCATACTTTTCAGCAAGCAGGTTATACATGCGGATGGTGTCATTCTTCCCGTCCTGATACTGGCTCGCACCTCCCCAACTGGCGTTCATCAAGTCTGCTCCATATTGCGCACAAGCAGCCACTCCTCTCATTTCACCAAGGCCCGAAGAACTTCCGCCAATCCGGATGTCGCCAATCTTTATGGAAAGAATTCTCGCTCCGGGAGCAACACCATCACGGTGCGGTTCCTTTGGAAAATGAGCTGATGCAATCGAAGCGACGTGACTTCCATGTGACCCACTGACGGTCACGATCGAGAGCAGGTTTCCTTTTTCATAAACCTGCACCGCAAAGGTCGCCGCCTCCTCACGGCCAAGCTTTCCGTATTCCCCCGCAATCCCGAAGGGTCGGAGAACTTTTTCATCACGAAGATCACCATCCTCGTCGGTGTCGATCAACACGTGAAATTGCTTACCATCCGACCAGACCACACAATCATAAACCGGCCCGGGGTCGGAAGAAGTGTATCCGTCCTCGAGTGACTGACGCAGCTTCTCGCGGGCAATTTGGTCCCGCTCTTTTAGAGTGAGATCTGCTGCAGCTTTCTGGAAAGCTTTTCGCCCGCCCTTTTTCTCCGCGGCCTCATTTTTATCCGCCCGCTGATCACGAAGACTTGCGAGTTCCCGATCCCACTTCTCCGAGCGAAGACGCGCGACTCGCCGATTGACTCCGGCAGTAAAGAGATCTCCGGCCCGCTTCATTCCCAAGTGGAACTTACCGGAAGGATTTTTAAGCTTCTTGGGAAGGGTGAGTTTACGTCCGGTTAAGCCCTCGAGTTTGCCGTCTTTATCCAATTCGGCAATCTGCGAGGTGTCCACGTCGCCCGATCCGGTCGCATCGATGACATCGACCAGCTTTCGCTCGCCGGTCGAGGTCACTTGCAAGCCTGAAGCAGCGGGATCCACTCCGGTATCAAAAACAGCAATGACCACACCCCTCCCGTCGAATTCAGGATGCTTCTTGAGAAAATCCAGGACCCCGGTCTCACGCTTGGGAATGAGTCCTTCCTGGAGAATTTTAAGAGACGGCGCGTTTTGCCCGTTCACGAGCGCAGAGGAGCCGAGTGAAAAAGCCAGGGTGGCAGCAAGACGTATATTCATGATTCAATAGAAGAAATGATTCTTAGTGCGACTAGAGCAGAGCAATTCCAGTTTACCAACGAATAAGACCCGTCCGATTCGATATCCCGGCGTAAAAAAGCGAGAATTTTACGGAAATAAGAGAGGACTTGCTCGCTCAGTCTGCTAGCCTTGGGAACTGGCTGCCTTGTGGGTTTGGTCGGGTTTGACGCCATGCGATACGCCATCGTTTCAGACATTCACGCCAACATCAGGGCGTGGAAAGCAGTGCTAGCGGATATCCGCTCGCAACAAATCGACGTGATCGTCTGCCTCGGCGATGTCGTCGGCTACGGTCCCAAGCCTGCCGAAGTGCTGGAAGCCGTGCGGGCGGAGACCGACCACTTCGTTTTGGGAAACCACGATGCCGCAGCGGTCGGAATGATGGACTATTCCATTTTCAACGACCACGCCCGACAAGCCATCGAGTGGACCATGACGGAACTCTCACCGGACGCAAAGCAGTTCCTATCTCAGGTTCCTCTGGCAATCGAAGATGGGAACATCCTCTTTGTTCATGCCGAAATCGCCGAACCGGGCCGCTTCGACTACATCGATAACGTCGAAACTGCCAAGGAGAACTTCGCTGCCAACGAACATTTCGTGACCTTCGTGGGCCATACCCACCTCCCCAAGATGTTCGAACGGTCATCCGACGGGTCGGTTCAAGAGCTTCGCGATACCACCAGCCTCCTTGATCCGGAAAAGCGCTACATCATCAATGTGGGTTCCGTTGGTGAGCCACGTAATCCCGATGACCTTAGGTCGCGCTACGCGATCTATGATATCGAAAAATGTGAGATCGATTTTCGACACGTCGAGTTCGACATCGTGGGCTATCGGCAGGATCTGGAATCGACCACGCTCGCCCTGCGGCCCTACTTTCTTCGCGTCTATGAGCAGGTCGTTGAAGGCCGCGAGGTCGTCGTTTCCAATGGTGGCAGTTTGGTTGACATGCAGGTTTCGCATGACTCGGCTGCGCTTGTTGATCTCCGCCAGGTTTCAAACATCGTGCAGCTTGGCAGTCCGGGTTCGATGCTTGCCAGCGCCCAATCTTCGCGCACGCCCCTTTATGCGCTGGGCGTGGCAGCAGTCCTGACCGTGGGCGCCTTGATATTCTGGCTAACGAGGGACAATTACCCGTCACCATCCCAAGAAGGTGAAACCGTGATCACGGTAAAAGATGATCCGCCAGCAAAGCCAAACCCAAAAAAAGAGCCCACGAAGCCTGGTAATCGAAAGCTTGATGACCCGAACATGGGAGTCGTCAAAGTTCCTGAAAAACAAGAACCGAAAAAGCCCAAGCCGAAAGATCCGGACCCCATTCCCGACGAGCCTGAAGAGGTACCAACCAAGCCCGAGCCAAAAGTGGCCGAAAAAATGAGCCCCGAAAAGCTGGAATCGGTCTGGTGGCGCATGGAAAAAGAAAATGCGGAAAGCGCCCTTGTCGATGACTCCGGACAAATCAAATTGCTCCCCGTTCGTTCCGGCAAAGGCACACGAGCCATCGCCCCTAATCCGGTCCCACTAAATCAGGCCGAGAATGATTCCGCTTTGGTTTTGGGAATCTGGCAGGAAGAAAAAGTAAATGAGATCTTCGCCTTAAACACCAAGACCGCCTTCACCTTCGAAGGATGGTTTATTGCCGACAAACTGCGCCGCCCCGTGTTCCTTCTGGGGACCAGAACAGGTAAAGGTGAAGACAACCGGGGATGGCACATCGACCTCCGCCCACCCTTCCGCGGAAGTAGGGATGAACAAATGGCCTTCTTTTATGATTCCGGCACCAAGCGGGTCCAGGCACTCGCCGAAGCCGTCACCGTAGCCGACAAGGAACCACACCACTTTGCCATCATCTGGAACCCGGAAGCCAGCAGCGACGAGGGTGAGATGAAGCTTTACCTCGACGGGGCCGAAGTCGCTTCCGCCACAGTTGCGCATTCGGACATTCCTGGCGAACAAATCAACCCCCTCCGCCTGGGAGCTCCTGGCAATAACACCGCCCTTGCTCTGGATGAGCTTCGCTTCACCCGCAAGGCCCTGCAGACTCACGAGTTCCTTCTCAAAACTCCCGTCCTGGGAGCCACTATGGTGAAAAGCAATCCCTCAGACAGGGATGGCTGGGCAATCCCCGGAAACTGGAAAGGAAACCAACTTCCGGGACCAGACGACAACGTCATCATTGAAGAAGGCCTGAGCGTCCAAGTGCAGGACTCGCCACCTGAACCCTACAATGGATCGCTCGTTCTTAAGCGAAACTCCACCCTCACCCTTTGGGCGATGAGAAGCCTGACCGCACTACCCAAGGCTCCTTCATTTCTGGAAATGCATCAGGGGGCCAGACTGATCCTTCGAAGTGGAGAAGCTAACTTCGGCCCCATCCACATGATCGAAGACGCTTCGATTTATGGCGGCCAGTCCACCAGCGGCCACGGCAGCATCCGCTACTTTAAAGGAGAGATCAAAGGAGACGGAAAACTTACGATCAACGGCGTGAATCGAAATCAGTTCCACTTCCAAACCGCCAGTAGTTTCACTGGAGGATTTATGGCTCACTCCAGCCAAAATCAACCTTTCTACCTCGTCGCATCGGCAGATTCTGCTTTTGGAACTGGCAATGTTGAGATTAAGGAAAATTGCTCGTTGTTCATCGACAGGGATGTGGCGGACGTCATTGCCGACACCGCGACTCTTCAACTCGAAGGGGTTGGCAGTCTTCGCGTCAATGGCCCTGGTGCCCAGGCGGACGTCCTTTACAAGTTGGTCTTGAAATCCAATGAAACAGTCGGCGGCTTCTACGTTGATGGGAAAGATCAGGGCGAAGGTGTCTTCTCAAGCGAGACCCACCCGGGCATTGCCGGGTCCGGCAAGCTCACCGTTAAAAAGCCCTGATGATCATTAAGAAGCTCAAAAAAACACTCGCCCACCTCCTGCCTATTTTAGTCGCGGGGACCTCCGCCGTGCAAGCGACCGGGCCCACCTTGATCGACACCCATGTTCATCTGTGGCACCTCGACCGACCGGAGGGAATCTACTGGATCCCAAAAGACAACAAGCCTCTTTATCGATCATTCATGCCAAAGGACCACGAGGTCATCGCACGCAATAACGGAGTCGATGGCGTTGTCGTGGTGCAGGCCGGTCAACACCTGCCAGACAACCAGTGGAACCTCGATATCACCGCTCATAACAAGTCGCTTTATCGCGGTGTCGTGGGGAACCTTTCGCAAGTCATTGGCTCCGAGGATTTCCAACCACTCTTTGCAAAACTTTGTCGGGATGACCGCTACGTGGGCTACCGAATTTCGGGAAGAACCAAAGCAACCCTCTCTGAAAAATTCTATCAGGACCTTAAAGAAACCGCCCGGCAGGGAAAAACGGTCGATATTCTCATCGGCAGCTACACCCTGAAAGAAGCCTCTGCGATCGCGACCCGCGTGCCCGACCTCAAGATCATCATCGATCACTTTGGCGGTGTGACCCTCGATGGTGACCCCCTCGATTCTGCTTGGGTGGAGAATTTCCGCGCCGTCGCAAAGCACCCGAATGTGGTTTGCAAAGTATCGGCTCTTTTTGGCCGGGTCAAAGCCCAGCCTGCTCCGCTGGATCTGACATTTTACAAACCCATTCTCGATCTGGCCCTGGAGTGCTTCGGCGAAGACCGAATCATCTTCGGCAGTGATTGGCCGGTGACCCGGACTACCGCCGACTACGCCGCCGTCCTTAAGCTCACTCGCTCCTACTTTGACAAGAAAAGCCCGGCTCTTTCCCAAAAACTATTCGCGACCAATGCCATGAAATTTTATGGTCTGGAACGAATCACGATCGAACCGGGAAACAAAAAACTCCCACTTGCCGGTGAAGCTTTCCGCATCAATGGTCAGGATGCTTTCATCATTCTCCCCAAGGAAATTGAAGGAACGATCCCATGGGTTTGGTATGCCCCCACTCTGCCCGGACTCCCTGCAAAATCAGAAGTCTGGATGTTTGAACGATTCCTCGCCAAAGGCATCGCCATCGCGGGAATTGATGTGGGTGAATCCTTTGGTAGCCCGGACGGCCGGAAAGCCTTCAGCGAGCTTTACGATCACCTCACCAGCCAACGACAGTTTTCAGACAAACCATGCCTGCTGGCGCGAAGCCGCGGAGGCCTGATGCTTTATAATTGGGCCGTGGAAAACCCGGAAAAAGTTGCCGGAGTCGCCGGAATTTACCCGGTGTGCAATCTCGAGAGCTATCCCGGATTGCCGAGAGCTGCCGAAGCCTACCAGATGTCAGCCGACGAGCTAAAAAAGAAGCTTTCGACACAGAATCCCATCGAACGGCTCAAGCTTCTCGCCGAAGCCCGTGTTCCCATTTTCCATATTCAGGGAGACAGTGACAAGGTCGTGCCTCACGAGGATAATACAGCGGTCCTGATTGAGCGCTACCGGGCGCTCGGGGGACCGGCCCAATTCGAATTGATCAAAGGTCAGGGTCACAACATGTGGCCCGGGTGGTTTGAGTCGGACAGCCTCACAGAATTCGCCATCAAGCGGGCCCTTGGAAACTAGCTCTCTAAGACTTCACTCGGACGGAATCCCCAAGAGGAAGACCATAAAGCAGAGCAGACCCAGAACCAGAAATCCTCCCGCTCGGCGGTGGTGCTGTTTCCCAAATCCAACCAAGGCCGCGACCACACATTGCAGGGTGTAAAACAAAGCAAAAGCTCGCGAAGCCAAGGCGATGATCTCGTTGACGTCCACCACCCAGGTCAGTGCAAGGGTCACCCCAAGGATTAAAAGATAGGCGCCCTTCTCACCGACCTTCTGGTTGGTGAGGTCCCCCACCAATCCTCCTGCCCCTGCCGTGTCGGCCACTGCAGCGCTGAACTGGCTACCGACCGCCGCAATCGAAAGAAGAAACGGCAGCACGATTGCCACCGGAGCCGTCATCGTTAAAATCGCAGTAACATCACCTCCCATGCCAGGCTGGAAGAGAACCTTTGCCAGCGAAACGAAGAGCAAATAGATGCCACTCGCAATCAGTTGGGCAGATCTCATCGTCTTAATTCGTTCCTCTGCCGGATGTTTCGCCCCGAGGTAGCGCGAAGTCTCAAATCCTTGGACCACGATCAGGAGCCCAAGCAGGACACGAAGATCCTTGCCACTCACCGACGAATCCAGGTCGGGAAGCGCCCACTCTCCACCGCTTGCCAGCATGACATTGTAGATCGCCAAAGCGACAATCAGAGAGGAGATCATGCCAAGATTGAGTCCAACCGCATACCGTTCGACTCCTTCCAAAAGAGCAAGTCCACGCCAGAGCCCCACCGCGGCGATCCCGATCAAGATCCCCGAAGTGATCAGATTGGCCTCCACTTGATTCTTCAATCCAAGGATATGCAGGATGAAAGCGGCCAATAACTCAAGGTAGTAAACGACAGAAATAAAGTAGGCGAAACCGAGAACATATCGCGACACAAACGCCACCGATTGGACCGCACCCTTTTCATGCTCAATCGGTTGGCGGATTCAAGCTGCCAGCGCAATCGGGCT
>CBFHQJ010000103.1:0-16810 GCA_965657795.1 Akkermansiaceae bacterium | reverse complement strand
GGGCATCCAGCCAGTGTTTCAGGTGTTCAAAAAAGTACCAGCCTTATGTCAAACTTTTCCCTAGCTGGATGACCCTGGCGAGCTACTCCGCATATTTTTCGTGCCATTCACGGTAAACCTTCGGGGAGATCTCCGAGGGCTTGATTTCGGAGCGACCTCCCCAGAAGACGTTGGTATAGCTGACCGGAATGCCAACCGATTCCAGGTGTTTGTCGATGGCGGCCTTGTGCTCGAGGACCTTTTCTTTTTCGGTTCCGTGAACCACTCCCATGATATTGACGTCGCCAAATTTGGGGCCGCCCTCGCGCCAGTAAGCGTGCGTCATGCAGTGATGACGTCCGACCTCGCCGCCGGCTTCCATCTCGCGCCCTTTGGGAACGGCCCAGTGGAAAAGTCCGTTGAAGCGAGTCACGCGCTTTCCGGTATCGGATGGTTTGACATGCTCCAGGAAGGTGGAGAAGCGACCGATGACCTTCTTGCTGTCGAGAATACGGGCGACCTCGTAGAAACGCTCAAGAGAAACTCCGGCCATCTCGGCGCGGCGGTCCCAGCAGTTTACAATGACTTCGTCCGGGGAAAGTTCTTCCTTGAGGGCGAGGAGAACGTCCCACTCTTCTTGAGTAAGATCGACCACGGTGGTGGTCATCATTTCAGCCGGGACATCGAGCTTGGCGCCGGGTTCCAGACCCTTGCGACGAACGTGGCCGACGCCAAGAGCAAAGACTCCGTTGGCAGGCATGAGGATGAATTCTTCGGCTCCAACGAGTCGTTTGAGAACATTGCCATGCTCTTCGAGTGATTCACCCTGAGGTACCTTAAGCGTGGTCCAAAGGCGGTAGCCGGATCCGGAGATTTGGCCGTCGGTCGAGCGAATGACCACGTGGCCGGAGAAGGGATCTTCCTTGGCCATGAAGTCGAAGGCATCGTTCAGCTTTTCCTCGGGAACACGCCATGCCACCAGGGCGCCATGAGCCAGTTTGGTGGCGAGCATGGTTTGGCGGACGCGGCGAATGACTCCTGCTTCGAGCATGGCGCGGATGCGCTCAAGGACGGTTTCGAGTTCGACTCCGGATTCTTTCGCGATGATGGAAAAGGGATCCTGTTGGAAGCCGGAGACCAGGTCTTCGGAGACGCTGAGAATCTTGGCGTTGATGGGATCGTCGTGTTCGGTTGGGATGTTGCTCATTGTGAAAGTGTTTCTTTTACGAATTGGTAGGCGGATTCTTTATCAGAAAGTCGTCCCTCCAGTTGTTCGGTTTGAACGTCGCGGAGGATTGTGCCGATTTCCGGACCGGGGGCGATCTCGAAATCGCGGATGAGATCGTGGCCGGTGAGGAGCGGCTTGGGGATCAGTGGTTCCCGGGCGAATTCTTCCTTCTTGGTACGAACAAAATCGTAGTTGTCGCGAAAGCCGTTTGAGCTGTCGCAGTCGACACGGTGGAGTTCTGTTTCCATCTCAAAGGTCTCCGCGGCCATGAAGCGCTTTAACTTGGCGGTGCGCATGTCCTTCACGTGCATGAAGTGCATGTGGCGGGATACCATGAAGGTGACGTCCTCGAGCGTTTGGTTTGAGTAGCGGAGACGACGAAGAATGTCTTCGGCCATTTTGGCTCCGACCTTGTCGTGACCATTAAATCGCAGACGCTCAGCTTCGGGATCCCAGGTTTGGGTGGCGGGCTTGCCGATGTCGTGCAGGAGAACGGCGAGAGCGAGATGAAGCGGAGGCGAATCGAGAAGGGAGAGGGCGATGCGGGTGTGCACGTAAACGTCACCTTCGGGGTGCCATTGTGGAGGTTGTTCGCAACCTCGCAAGTCGAGGACTTCGGGCAGGAATTCCTTGATGAGGCCGGATTCCACGAGGAGGTCGAGGCCGCGTGCTCTATCATCGGCGACAAGGATGCGTGAAAATTCGTCGCGGATCCGCTCCGGTGAAATCTGCGAAAGAAGGGGAGCGCATTCCTGAATTGCGGTCCAGGTTTTGCTCTCGATTTCAAAACCGGTCGTGGTTGAGAAACGGATGGCGCGGAGGAGCCGGAGGGCGTCTTCCTCGAAACGTTTTTGAGGTTCGCCGATAGCACGGAGGATCCTGGCATCGAGATCGGCCCGGCCGCCGACGTGGTCGATGATTTCTCCCGTGAGGGGATCTTGAAAAAGTCCGTTGATGGTGAAGTCGCGGCGTTGGGCATCTTCCTCGGGTGAGGAGAATTCGACCGACTCGGGCCGGCGCCCGTCCTTGTAAGAGCCATCGGTTCGGAAAGTGGCGACTTCGATCATCTCGCCTTCACCCTTCACGATGATGACTCCAAAATGCTCTCCCACGGCGTCGGACTTTTTAAAGAGTGCCTGTACTTCCTCGGGACGGGCAGAAGTGGCGAGGTCATAATCCTTCGGAATGCTTCCAAGAAGCTGGTCCCGGACGGCCCCGCCCGCAAAATACACGACATGACCTGCTTCGCGTAAAACGCGGGCAGATTCAATGGCGATTTCCTTTTGGGGGCTCATGGCGGCTGGAGAAACTTGGCCGAATGGCGAAAGGAGGCAACTGGAAAGACTTCAGCCTGCTGTTGTTTTACCTCTCACTCGGAAGAGGGAGTGGTTTCGGGGCTTAAAAGGCGATCCCACCGGTTCTCGTTGATGCCCCGGTAAATGGTATAGTCTTCATCGATTAGATGGTTTTGTTCGTTGAAGACTGATTCTTTTATAACAGTTCTTTCAGGTTTCTCTAATACGCGGATTTTCCGAAAATAGAGCCCGGTTTGTTCGTCATTGTCCTTTTGTGCAATGATCCGAGAGATGACGGCGGAGCGGTCATCTCCAAAAATGGAGAATAATTCCTGTTCAATGCCCTCAACCCACGCCGCATGGTCTTCCGGGAAGGCCGGGATCTCGTAGTATTCGCCATCCTCGTCCTTTCGAAGTTTGGCATGTTGCGTCTCAATAGCCTTGAGGCTTTTTTCCGCCTCTTCTTCGATCTCAAGAATGGTTTGAATATCCTCCTCGCTGACTTCCATCTGCTTGAGCATCCGCTCCATTCCTTTCCCTTTGATCAAGGCCTCAACAACTTCAACCTGGAGATCTAGGCGTCTCGGTGAATTTAGATCGCGCTGATCGGAGGTGCTTCTGGATCTGTGGGGCGAGGGTGTTTCTTTCTGAAGATCGCCCGAAGCGATGTTCTTTTGCGAGGGGTTTCCTTCTCTTTCTTGATTGGGCGTTCCCTCATCTCCAAAAAAGGGACTTGGGATCAAGAGTTCTGCAAGAAAGGTGAGAGCGAGGGCTGCGAACAGAGAGAGGCGTGACATCTTTAGGACATTCGAAGGGTGGTTGAGGGACATCAAGAAGATGTAACTTATTGACTTTCCTGATCCAGCGAAGTTTGAAAATCCCCGAGGAGAACCTCCTTGCAGAGATACTGACGATCTGGATTTTCAGAAACGAATTTTGGATACAAAACGTGCTTTTTGGCCTCGTTGGCTTTCCTTGTGATGAGCATGGCTTCGGTCGTCGCTTCAGGCGCCATGGCCTTGCGGGTGATGGCGTAAACAAGCGCAATCAATGGGAATCCGAACAATCCGAAGTAGCCAAGCTCAATGTGCCTCTGGATCATGGACGATAGTAGGAAGGCAGACAGGACCAAGGTTCCGATCCCGCTGGTAAAGTAGGTGAAGAACGAGGCCATCTGACAGAAGGTGCCAAGAACCCAAATAGATTCAATTGATTTCCCGAATGGAGGTGGCTTCGAGTCCGGATCCAACAATGTCGATGGTTCCCTCCGGGAGGAGCGGGCGGGAGTGGAGTTTTTCTTCTTCAGTCAAAAGGCGATGCTCTCCAGGATTCCAGTTCCCCGAGATGCTCACCTCTTGATCCACGAGCTTGAGAAGGTCCTCGCGGGTGACTTCTTTTGTCGGGATAATGGTGGCCGCTCCGATTTTAAACTCACTTCCTTCCCAGGCCTCCACGCTTTTCACGTTTTGCGGGAAGTGTTTTAGAACGCCTGTGACAAGGCGCTTTTCCTTCATGAGGGAGATTTTTTCAGCGGGCGAGGCGGGAGCGGCGTTCATGCGAAGAATCCAAGGAGAAAAAGTCTTGTTGGGTTTCGAAGGGGGGCTGATCGGATCGAGGTAAACTTCTCCTTCTGCCATTTTGGTGCGGAGAAGAAGTGATTGGCGGGGGCCGTTTTTGGTATCGACAATGCAGAGAATGGTGGAGGGATCTGCTGAGATTCTGATGTCGTAAATGTTGAAGAGGGGGAAGGTTTGCAGGTTTGGGTTTTGACGATTGATTCCGTGTCTTTCGAGGTAGCCGGGATCGATGAAATTGAGGAGCTTGGAAGATTTTTTCGGCTGATGATTTCGTCGTATGGCAACGCAGAATGACTTGGCGAAGATCAAGGATTTCATTTCGAGCTGATTCACCTCGATCTTGGCAAGCCGGTTGACCGGCCTTTGCAGGTGGTCTTGTCCGTTGACGGTCAGGACGGAATAAATGAGCGATAGGCCAAGAACAGAAATTTTCATGGTGAGATCATGAACCCACTTGGCAGGGTTTGCTGTCAAGAGAATGTAAATTTGGGGAAGATTCTTCTCAGGTGAAGGTTTCTTGTTTAAAATTCTGAAAATCAGAATTACCGATGGCTTTTCTTAATTATCATCATTTACGCTACTTTCGGGCGATAGCGACCGAGGGGACCTTGACGGGTGCGGCGGAAAAGCTGGGCGTGGCGCAATCCTCACTGAGTGTGCAGTTGAAGCAGTTGGAGGAAAGTATCGGGCAGCCCCTGTTTCACCGACAGAGCAAGTCACTGGTTTTGACGGAAGCGGGCAAGATCGCGCTCGATTATGCGGAGACGATTTTTAGTTCGGGCGAAGAGTTGATGAGCGTGTTGCAAAACCGTCCGACGAACAAGCGGAAGGTTCTGAGGGTCGGAGCGGTGGCCACGCTGTCGCGAAATTTTCAGCTGAGCTGCTTGCAGCCTTTTGTCGGCCGCGATGATGTGGAGTTGGTGCTTCGCTCGGGAAGTTTACGTGAGCTGCTGAGTCAATTGCAGTCGCACACCTTGGATGTGGTGCTTTCGAATCTTCCGGTGAGGCGGGAATCGGAAACGCCATGGCACAGTCACCGTTTGGAGGAACAGCCGGTGGCTTTGGTCGGGAAGAAGGATTCGAAGCATTCCGATTTTCAATTTCCAGAAGATCTCGGCACGACGCCGCTTTTGCTGCCTTCACTAGACACGAATTTGCGGGCGGCTTTCGATCTCGTGATGGAGCGCGAGGGAATCATACCTGTGATAGCGGCCGAGGTTGATGACATGTCGATGTTGCGACTACTGGCGCGGGAGGGAGCGGGGTTGGCCCTGGTGCCTCCAGTGGTGGTGACCGGCGAGTTGAAGCGAGGACTTTTGGAGGAGGTTTATCGTTTCGATGATCTCTCCGAGAGCTTTTACGCGATCACGCCGAGTCGCAGGTATCCCAATGAATTGGTGGGAGAGTTACTACGTGAGCGAAAGAAATAGGGCTTTGGTTTTTCTGTCGGTTTTGATGAATTATTGAGAGACTAGGCAATTTGGTTGGGGTAGTCTCCAGTCTGATGTCACGATTTACAGAGATCCCATTTTACGCTCTTGCAGGTGTCCTGCTGCCCGGTTTGGTTTCCGCAGACCAGGGCACGATGCTCGAAAGTTTCACCGTGGCTCCCGGCCTTGAAGCAAGGCTCTGGGCGGGGGCGGATTTGATTCACAGTCCGGTGGCAATGGATGTCGATCCCCGGGGACGGGTGTGGGTGACCGAGGATTTGCAGAGATCGGACGTCAAGGGACCCCACGCCCGGATCAAGATTTTGGAGGATACTGATCACGACGGGAAGGCGGATTTGGTCAAAGTATTCGGTCCGACTTTCAGCTCGAAGCCGATGGGAATTAGCGTTTTTGACAACAAGATCGTCGTTTCGATGGCTCCCAATATCCATGTTTACACTGATGTGAATCGTGATGATGTTTTTGATCCGAAAGTCGATAAAGAAGAGATCATTGCGAAGGGGTTTCATGGCCGCACTCACGATCATGCTCTTCACGCGGTCGTGCCCGGGCCGAGCGGGAAGTGGTATGTGAATCATGGCAACATTGGAGCCGATGTCACGATGGCGGATGGTCGCAAAATTCATGCGAGTTCGTATTACAGTCAAAATCCGCAAAGCATCGGGAAGAAGAGTTTTGACGGACGACTTTATGTCGGTGGGTTTGGGCTTCGCATGAATCCGGATGGCAGCGGTGCCGAGCTGATTTTTCAAAATTCGCGCAATGCCCACGCGATGTCGGTGACTTCCTTTGGGGATGTGCTGCAGGCTGATAATGATGATCCTGCTCATGCACGAGCAGCTTGGGTGATGGAGCACTCGAACTTTGGCTATGCCGCTTTGGAGGACGGGAATCGCTCCTGGGAGGACTCGGCGAAGAGTTGGGAAAAGAAGACGGTGACGGCTGAGATCATGAATGATGCTTACGAGCGGCATTCCAAATCGTCACTGCGGCGCGATGAAGGACATTGGCGGGAGCACTTTCCGGGCGTGACTCCTCCGGGAAATCTTTGGGGGCCGGGTGCTCCGACGGGAGATTATTTCATCGAGGGAGATGAGTTGGGAGAGGAGTATCGCGGTAAGTATCTCGTGAGTGAGACCGTGCATCGGGCCGTCTTTGCTTTTGATTTGGAACGCAAGGATGCGCAGATCGAGTTAGTGAATTTGAATAAGTCATTTTTTGCAACCGACCGTCGATCGAAGAATAAAGCGGCGTCAGGCTTTCTGCCTTCGGATGTGGTGGCGGGAACGGATGGCGCATTGTTCGTGAGTGACTGGAATTCTCATACCAATGCACGGGGATCGGGGAATGCCTTGGGCGGGATTTTTCGGATCGCGAAGAAGGGAACAAAGGTGAGTTTGCCTGAGATCAACTTTACGACGATGGAGGGATTGCTCGACGCTTTGAAGAGTCCCGCTCCGGGAGTTCGATGGGTCGCGCAGGAGCGACTCAAGAAACAAGAAGGCGTTTTTAAGGGGCTTGTGGACTACATGTCGACGAATGATGGGAATCAATTCTATCTGGCGCGGGGCTTGTTTGTGATGGCTCAGTTGCAGCAGGAGAATGCGGGAACATTGGTCAAAGAGATCCTGGATTCGAATGACGAGCAGATGCGAATCGCGGCGATGCGTGCATTGAGATTTGCGGGAGAGCCGGTGTTGCCTCTCATTGAGAAGATGGCGGATGATCCGTCGATGGCTGTGAGACGGGAGACATTGGTAATGATGCGAGGGATGAGGTTTGAGCAAATCCGCAAACCGTTAGCGCAGCTGATCGCGGAGTATGGCGGGAAGAATCGATGGTATCTTGAAGCGCTGGGTGCGGTTTGTGATGACTATCCAGAGAAGGTTTATGAAAAATTGGTCAAGCCGTTACAGCCTGACCCCAAGAGCTGGAATGTCCGCCAAATGAATCTCGCTTGGCGGCTCCGGGGGCCGGAGGCGTTGGCTGATCTGGCCGAGTGCATGATGGCGCAAAAAGTTGAGGTGGAGACCTTCCGTCGATTAGCTTATGCCTTTGCGCTTTGCTACTCCGATGAAGAGAGAGAAGAAAATTTGAGCTTCATGAAGAAGTTCGCAGAGCATGAGGCTTTTCAGGGCGGAGAGTATCAGACAATTATTGCCGAATTTATCGAGAAAGACATCAGTGATCCTGATCCGGTGCCACTGACCCGGAGTTATCTCTTTCCAAAAAAGTTTGGCATTCCAACCGACCTGGGTTCGGTCGAGGAGATTGCTTCGCTCAAAGCTGATGCCGGCAATGGACGCAGCAAGTCTGCCTTGTGCCTGATGTGCCATCAGATCGGGGGAGCGGGCACGGCCTTTGGTCCTGATCTAACGAACTGGGGGCAAGTACGAGATGTTAAAGAGGTGATCCGGGCAATGGTCGATCCTTCAGCCGAGTTGGCACACGGTTATGATAAGCCTTTGGTGGTGACTCAAAACGGGCATCGACTGGAAGGAGTCTCGCGAGGTTACAGTTGGCATGCCGGGGCGATCCGGGTGAAGACGATGGGTGGGCTGACTTTGAAAGTCCCGCATCGCCGGCCAAATGCCAAAATTGAGTATCTTAAGGATCACTCGTGGATGCCATCGGCCTCAGCGATGGGGCTGGGCAATCAGGACGTGCGCGATATTGCGGCTTACTTGATGAGCGACATTGCGGGGGAAGTTGATAGCGGTCTGACTGTGAAGATGGAGCCGGAGTTTAGCCGTGGTGTGGGGCCCGGTTGGGTCGAGCTGACCGGTGAGGATTTTCTTAACGTGAACTGTCGGGCGGATACCTGGAAGTGGGAAGGCAGTCATGCCTGGTGCACCGGGAGTCCGACGGGTGTGATTCGCTATCGCGAGCCGCTCACTAATTTTGAGTTCTCTTGCGAATGGATGCATAAGAAAAAGGGAGGAAACTCCGGGGTTTTTGTGTGGGCCACGCCGCAGTCGATCAATCGTTTGATGGAGGGTAAAGGGCGTTTGCCGCAGGGTGTTGAGGTACAGGTGCTGGATCTCGGTTACAAGGAAATCTACGAGGCCCAATACAAGAAGAAGGGTGATTGGTTTACGAGCCATGGCGATGTCTTCCCGGTGGGGCCGATTAAGATGCGGCCGTTCCCACCGGTGGCGCCGAATGGTCGCCGGAGTTTTCCTTCAAAGGAGACGACGAAAGGAATCAACGAGTGGAACCACTACTATGTGCGGGCCATCGATGGCGAAGTGAGGCTTTGGGTGAATGGTGAGGAGGTATCTGGCGGCGACGGAATTAGTCCTGCGGCCGGTTACCTCTGTCTGGAGTCGGAAGGTGCGCCAATAGAGTTCAAGAACATCAGGCTCCGGGTCTTGCCGCCGTTTGAAACCAAGTTGGAGGTCGAGGTTGGTAATCCTCCACCGGCTCCGAAGCCGGTAGATATGAAAGGGCATGCTTTACTCGGGAAATGGAGTTACGCCGGAGCTCATACGAGGGAGTTTCTTTCTGACGGGCGCTGCATTTTGTGCAATGGAAACGAGGAGGTTTGGATGAAACGAGTCCGGTCGGCGACCAAGGATTCAGCGACTCTTGAAGGAGGCTATACCCACGTTTTGAAGGGAGATGTGTTGCACATCGAAGGGCGTTATCAAGCGAAGCGAAAGTGAGGGAGTCTCTAAAACGACTTAGAGATTATCATCGTGTTTGAACAGCAGAAGGAGTAGCCTCGGAGCATGGATTGACTAATGTGCCTGTTGTTGATTTTCGGTCAACTTGGGGTGGTTAAAGCGGTGGAAAAGAAGGGTGTGCTGACCGAGCCTGCTCATGCTTGGGTGAAATTTGTGACCGCAGTATACGAGGCACGTCAGTTTGCGATGTCTTTGGAGGAGAATGCCGGAGGGGACCCCGTGGATTTTGAAATGTATTCCAAGGAAATTCGACAGGCCCGTGTGGTTTTGTTAGCCAGAAGAGAGTTGGTAGGAAGGGAGTTTTCTTTCAAATCCTTCGACGCCCTATTTGATGTTGGTGAAGATCATCCTTTGGAGAGGTGGTGGGAAGTTGGCAGCCGTGAATTTAGTGCTGTGATCCTTCAGGAATTTTTAGGAACCGGTTTTGATTTTCAAGTGATGATTGCAAACCAGCGGAAGGGTCAGGAGTTTGATCGGGACGCTCCCTGGACGTCGAAAGTGGTGCTTCCGAAATCTTTGATGAAGGAGTTTGAGAAGTCGGTGGCTGGCTTGCTTTTGACGAAACCGGAGTAATTTTAAATTTAGGAAACTTGCTCCCGCTTTGCCGGGTGGATGGGGGGCAGGGCGGGATGCCTGCGCTCCATATTATTCCAGAGCCCACTTGAGGAGCTTTTCGGAATCGTCCCAGACATCGGCACTGGTGGAGCCGAGAGCGACGGCGATGACGGCCTTGCCGTTAAGAACCCCTGAGGAAACAAGGCAGCGGCCGGAGGCCCGGGTGTAACCGGTTTTCATGCCGGTGCAGTAGGGGAGGCGCTTGAGAACCTTGTTGGTGTTGGTAAGGGTTTTGGTTCGGCCGTCAGGAAAAGTGAAGGTGTATTCCTTGGTCCGCATGCACTGTCGATAGAAAGGGATTTTGGTGACTTCGCGTGCGAGGATGGCGATGTCCAAAGCCGTGGAGTATTGGCCTTCCTCGGTGAGGCCGTGGGGGTTCTTAAAGTTCGATTGGGTCATGCCCAGCGAGCGGGCCGTCTGGTTCATGTAGTTGACGAAAGCCTCCTCGGACCCGGAGACATCGCGTGCAAGAACTTTGGCGACGTCATTCCCTGATTTTACGAGGAGGGCCTGGACCAGTTGTTGGCGGGTGTAGTTTTCGCCGGCGCTGACGTAGATTTTGGAAGGCTCAACCTTGGTGTCGGCGGCTTGGACGGTGACTGGATCGCTTAGTGGTCCGGCCCGATAAACGCAGAGAGCGGTGAGGAGTTTTTGGGTGCTGGCGACCGCGCGCTGGGTGCGGGCGTTCTTTTGAAAGAGAATGCGTCCGGTAATGGTGTCGATGACGACCGCGCTTTTGGCCTTGATTGAGGGCGTGGTGACGGAGGGCAGGTTTGGTCGGACCACATTGGGTTGGACGACGAGCGGCGGTGCAATG
Organism: Akkermansiaceae bacterium; assembly: GCA_965657795.1. Lineage (GTDB taxonomy): Bacteria > Verrucomicrobiota > Verrucomicrobiia > Verrucomicrobiales > Akkermansiaceae > SW10. Next base: position 6,162 of record CBFHQJ010000103.1, on the reverse strand, counting down.
GGGGGAGCGGGTTGCGGGGCTTGTCCGGGGCTGCAAGCGACGAGAATACTGGCGATGGAGGTGAGAACGATCTCCCGAAGTTTCATGGTGGAAGTGTGTCTGATCGGCTGGGGCTGGCAAGAGAAAGCCTGGCTCTCCGCGTTGAAAAGAGAGTCAGGCTATATAAGGGGGGACAGGTGCTTTTTTGTTCCTGCCACCATGCGACGGGCGGTCTCGAAATTCAGGCGTCCTGATAGAGTTTTCCCATGCGGGTGGGCTCGCCATTTTTGTCGACGAGGCTGTGAGGTTTTCCAGCTGGTGGGTTGAAGTAGGCATACCTCTGGACGTCTTTGCTCCGTTCAAGGTAGCGGAGGGCCTTTTTGAGGAAGTTGTAGTGTTCTTTTTCGCTCCCGGCCCAGCTATTGAACTCGGTGATCCAGATCGGTCGCCGATATTTCTTGGCGATGGTCTCGATAAAGTCCTCAAAATCGTCGGGATCCCGGCTGCGATAATAATGAAGGGCCATGAAATCGATCCGGAGGTCTTGTTTCTTGGCCTGCGTCATAAATTCATCGAGCCATGCGAGTCCGGCACGATCCGAGGATGGGGCAGGAGAACCAAGCGGGATGTTTTTCTCTGCCGCCAGCTTTTGGATCGCGGGCCAATGCTCGAGTGCCTGTTGGACGGAAAGGTTGCCTTGTTTCTTGCGCTCTGGTTCATTGAAACCGAGGAGGAATTTGGCCTTGTTGTTTTTCCGCACGGCACCGAGTTTTTTGAGATCGGCCCCTTTTTTGATCATGGGGACAAACTCAACTCCCTGGTTGGCCTGCCAGGCAGGTGTCCAGTTGTAATACCAAGTCGCGCCGAAGGTTTTGTGAAATTGTGTTTTGGAGCCCGCCCATCCTTTTTTGGTAGACGGTTCTCCCGAATTACCCAGCAGAGCGGGGAGGCTTGCCGGGACGAGTCCGGCTCCGATAGTTGTGAGAGCGGTTCTGCGTTTCATGACGATTTGTTCTCCTCTTTTTCCCAATGACGAAGCTGGCTGAGAAGCTTTTTTTCAATGGCTTTGTTTCTCGGTTGGTCACCGTATTGTACCGAGTAGTGATATTGAAGCAGGTCGGCTGTGAAGGCGGGTGCCTGAATGACCTCGAGGTGAGCCCGGAGAGTGCGGCCGGGAGGCATGGGGTTGCCGTGGGTGTCGCAGGCCCGGCGGAAGGCGGAGAGGTAGGTGGGTGGGTCTGGTAAAACGCCCGGGGCCGGGTTTTGCTCGCTGGTCCGGGTGGCGGGTCGCTTGATGAGGAGGGCTGCGAGAAGCAGGATGAAAGCGGAGGCTCCAATCCAAAGTGAAGCCTTGAGAAGCGGTGCGGTGTCTTGTTCCGGCGCTTCGGGTTCTTCGTTGCCGGGATCCTCGGGGTAAGGTGATTCCTCATTGGCACTGGCTAGCGAGGGAGAGCCCTCTTCACGGGTTGCCGGGGTGGTTTCGAAGATGACCCAGCCAAGATCTTCGAGGTAGATTTCGGCCCATGCGTGTGCCTCCCGCGCCCGAAACACAAAGAGGTTGGGAGCCGAGAAATAGCGACCTCCCGACCAGCCGAAAGCGATGCGTGAGGGAACCCCCATGGCGCGTGCGAGCAGGACGGTGGCGGTGGCGAAATGGGTGCAATAGCCTGTTTTGGTTTCGAAGAGAAAGCTGTCGACGGGTTCGGCATCGGCGGCCATTTCAAGATCAAGAGAGTATTGGCAGTTTTCCTGCAGGTATTGGCGCAGGGAGAGCAGGGATTTGCGGGTCGGTTCTCCGAATCTGGCCGCGAGGGTCTGAATTTTTCCGCGGAGTTCGGGGTTGTTGGGAAGCTCCAGATATTCGGGTGAGGGGGATTCACCGGGAATGACTTCGAGGACGCTTTTGAAGTCAAATGGCACCGAAGTGATTTCGTAACGGTAGTCTTTGGCTTGGGCGGTTTTTGGAGGGAGGCGGAAGGTGTCCGGTGAAGTTTCCCGGAGGCTAGGTTGCTTGATGGAGGTGAAATTGGGAACTGTGATCGCAAGGGTTTGGCCCGAGCGATTGGCCTGGTGGGAGATTTCGTAGGTGATCTTGGGGCCTGGTGTGATGATGTCGCGTGTGATCGTGTCCCCCTGCGCCTGGAGTGTTTTAGGCACCATCGAATGCGGGAGCCAGGATTCGTCACGGTAGGTGGCGAGGGTGAAATTTCGCACAAAACGCTCCCGCTTCAGGAGAATACTGGCGTCATTGGGGGTTAATGGAAAGAGGTAGACTTCGGGGCGGTTCGAGGGCCTGACCTTTTTGTTCTTGTTGAGAGATCGTGGACCGGGGCCGGAGAAGAGCCAATTGGAGGTCACCAAGCCTCCAACTTTTGAGTTGGGACCTCCACTTGCGCCATCGTTTTCTCCGCTGATTTCTTCCTCTTCGAAATCGAATTCGGGTTGCAGGGCATCATCGATGGCAATGGCCAGATCCCTTGCTTTTTGGGGCGCAACGGAAAGGAAGACCAGGAAGAAGCACTCGATAAGGAGGACGGCGATGCCGATGGTGAGGTAGTCTAAAAGTCTGGGCTTGCGGGCTGACTTTGCCGGGGTTGATACGGGCTTTGCGCGGTGGCCCCAGAAGCAAAAGGCGACGACGAGGAAGGAAACGGCGACACTGATTCTCACGATGGTGTGCCATTGCTCCGGCCAGCCACGCAACAGGGCATACCCGGTTGCCATGGCTAGAATTAGAAGGCCCGACCTCATTTCCCGATCAGCTTACGAGTCGGAGGCGAGGCTGTCGAGAGCATCGAAAAACCGGGGGAAGGCAGGCTCCCATCCGGTTTCACGGATTTTACGATTGAGGACCCGTTTGTGGGTCCACGCTCGTTTGCGCGAGGTGTTTTTTTTACCGGTCGGTGGGAGCTGCTTGTCGAAGTATTCAGCGAGGCCTTGGTAACATTCCAGCTGTGAAATGGGGGAGTTGTCGGAAACGTTAAAGACTCCGCTGAGTCTGCCTTTCGCAAGATGGAGGGTGGCAAGTGCGGCGTCTTTTACGTGAATCTGGTTAAAGATGCGCTGGCCCGCTTCCTCGATCACGGCGGTGCCGTCCAGAAACTTCCGAAGAACGACGCTGCGCCCGGGGCCGTAAAGTCCGGCGAGGCGCGCGATGGTGCCACCAGAATCGAGCACGATCTTTTCGGCTTCCAGCAGGAGTTGCGAGGTCTCACGGATGGGCTCGGTTGGAGAGTCTTCGTCAACGTCGGAGCCGTCGGTTTGATGATAAACAGAGGTTGAGGAGGTGAGGATGAGATGGCTTTCAGGAAAAGCTGCCAGGAGGTTTCGAGCGCCTTCGATAAAGACGGCACGGTAAGCCTCGGCGCCTCCACGCCCGGAGGATGCGCAATGTACGATGACTTTCGGAGTTGGGATTTTACGGGAGAGCCTGAAGACTTGTTCGGCGGATGAAAGATCGCAGGCTTCGTGGCCATCTTCACCCGATTTGGTGGCGGTGCTGACGTGGTGATTTTTGGCCAGATTTGCGATCTCCGAGCCAAGGTAGCCGGCGCCGGCGATGAGGAGTGAGGGCTTCATTGGGAAGAGTAGTAGCGGGTGACGCCATCGGCAACAGATTGCGCGTATTCGCGATAGATTTCAGTAGGGTTTTTTCTAAAACGGGTGATGAAAGGGATGCTGTTCATGACGTAGGGTTCAAGGAAAATGACGGGGCATTGATAGATGCGGTTTGCGAGGAGATTGCGAGCCCAGAGGTTGGGATGGTTTGCGAGGTTTTGCGAAGTTTGGGATGAACGAGGATAGCGATAAGCGGGAAGTTTCACTCGCTCATTGAAGGCGGAGGCTACTTCGCGAGCAAGAGGGAGTTCTTCGGTGATGGTGCCGGATAGGAGTCGTTGAAGCATTTCGAAGCGCTCATCTTCGTGGGCCAATTCGTCCGCAGTGTAAGTTCCGTTGAGGATAATGTGGAAGTGTTGGGAGGCGACGGGGATCCTGGAGCCTGATCCGTTGAAATGGAGACAGATTACGAGGTCGGGTTTTATCGATTGATTGACGAGCTCCGAGCGAGCGCGGATTTCAGACGTCCGGTAAAAAAGCCTCGGATCAGCGAAGTCCTTGGCTTGATCCTTTGTCACTGGTTCAAGCTTGGAGCGAACCAGGGTGACGGCGGCCCCGAGTCCTTCAAGCATCGGCTTGAGGAGTTTGGCTGTTTCCAGCGTCATCGATCCTTCGCGGATGGTGACGTCTCCCCATTCGTGTTCACGTTCTTCGATCTTGGCGTAGTCTCCTCCGATGTGACCCGGGTCGATTGCAATGATCAGCCCATCCAGCGGAAGGGCTCTGTCGCCGGAGAGTTCGGCCCGGGTCTTCCAATCAAAAATCGAGCCGGGAACGGGTTGATCCACGCTGGAAAAGTTTAGTTGATAGCCATCGATGACGGCGTGGTTTTGCGCTTCATTGATGGTGATCCAGTCCCTCCAGGAATCATCTTTGGTGTAAATCGTCTCCAGGCGGTTGAGGAAGGTTTCACGGGAGATGGTGTTTTGAAATCGATCAAGGTCCGACCAATCAGGCTTGAGGCCCAGCGCGGCGAGGATCGACTTGGATGGTGGAAGACTGTCTGACGCGGGTGTTTCCGGCGCTCCCTTTTGAAGGGTTAAAATGGTGATGAGACCCAAAAATGCCAAAAGTGAGAGAATCAAGACCCACCTGGAGTTTCGAGTTGGTGCCGACAGATTCATGATAAAGAAGGTCGCTATTCGAAATGAGATCGCAACTTCGAAAAGTGATTCCGGCGACGCTGTAAGGTTGCTTTATCAATGAATACAAGCAAGCTCATGTCATTAGATGTTTTTTTGTCTCTTTAGCTTCGTAGTTGTTTCCTTGTTCGATGATGTCTTCTTTTTCCTTTTTCGTGCTGTTTTTTGCCCTGATAGCTGGGACTGCCAATGGTCAGGTTCCTCCCGGGAGGGTTTGGGAGAGAGTTGATGCGAAAGATGATGTTGTTTTTAATGGCATCAGTGCGCTGGATGGCGTGGTTTTTGCAGTTGGTGATGGAGGATCGGTTTGGGTCGGAGGATCGGATGAAAATTGGGATCTCGAGCGCACCTATTCGAAAGCAAATCTTCACGGGGTTGCCGCTTCGAAACATGCAATGGTTGCGGTTGGTGAAGGGGGGTGATCTTGTTGAAGGAGAATGGCGATGAATGGATTGAGGTTGATTCAGGAGTGAATTCGGCACTGCGCGAGGTGGTTTTCGGGGGAGGTGTTTTCGTGGTGGCGGGGGACAACGGGATCATTCTGAGATCTCCTGATGGTTTGGTATGGGAACGTTGGGAGTCGGGAGTTTTTCAGTCGCTGAGGGCGCTCGAGTGGAATGGAGAGCGGTTTTTTGCGTTGAGTGGTAATCTTTTGCTTACGGCACTTCCCGGTCTGGAGGCTTGGTCGAGTGTGCCGCTTCAGTCCGGGGTGATCGGTAAAATAAGGGACACGCTGATTGCAGGGCCGGACCGGGTTTCAATCGAGAGCGATTGGAGCTTTGTTGATTTGCAAAATTGGGAGAAATCAACAGGGAACAACGATGATTTGATCGATGGAGCTTTTGGGGCCGGGCTTTATCTGGGGTGTGCGGCCAACGGGCGGCTGTTGTCATCGGAGGACGGACGGGAATGGCAATATCATAATTCCGGAATTTCAGGGGAGTTTCTCTCTTTGGATTGGGACGGAAGTTCCTTTGTTGCAATGACCGATAGTCGTGAGATTATGACCTCCAGCGACGGGTATTCCTGGACAAGGAAGCAGCTGCCTTATGATGCGAAATCAATTATTGAATTGAACGGGCAATACTTCGCGTCGGCAGCAAGTTCGGTTTTGGCGACTTCACTCGATGGTGAGTTTTGGACGATTGATGTGAGATCTCCCCGGAGTGGACCAATGGCCTCTGGAGGCGGGCGGATTTGTATGATCGTGGAGGGGCGTTTGGCTCGAGTGACTAGTGATGGCGAAACATGGGAAGAGGCTCTTTTGCCTGCTGTGAGAGGGTATTCCGCTCCCTTTTGGACGGGGGGAAGTTTCTTATTACCGATTGGGGAGGTGGCGTTTGGACTTCTGTAAATGGTTTGGAGTGGCAGCTGGAGGTCGTGGGCTCCGTGGATCAGGTAATCTGGGATGGGTCCCGGTTTT
>CBFHQJ010000102.1:0-17059 GCA_965657795.1 Akkermansiaceae bacterium | reverse complement strand
GCAGTTCCCGGACCTGGTGGTCGCAGTGTGGTGAGCGGAGGTATTGGTGTCGGAAATGATTTCCGAGTCACCAATGATGATCGCTGGAATGGGCGAGTGATGGAGTTTGATCCACGGATCGTATTTGATTTTCAGTGGGAAGGTTTTAATTCCCAGACCTTTCTCGCGGGTGACCGTATTTTCTTTTCGGTCCGTGACCGCGAGACCCGTAAGATTCTTTTCCCTCCCATTCCCAACCCAAATCCTCCTGGAGACAACCCTCCCAACCCCGAGCTCCCGCAATTGATCGGAAGTAGTGATCTTGGGATTCCGACTGAATATGAGCTTGGTCCCGATTTCTTCGGTCCCAACCAACAGTTGATGGTCGAGATTGAATTTGTGAGAGAGCAGCCTGTCGGTGATACTGTCGATCGTTCAGTGCGGATCTATCAGTGGGACATTGATCTTCTCGATACCTACTCTGGATTTGTTGGTGATACTTTCCCCGCTGGAAGTTCGGACGCAGTGATTAACGCTCAGGCTGATTTTGACGGTGACGGTTTCACCAATCTTGAGGAGTTTGGTCTTCAAACGGATCCGATCGATCCAGCCTCCGTCCCCAACCCAACGCCAACCCTTATTGGCAACGACCAGTGCTATCTCGAGATTGCCAAGCGACCAGCGGTTGGTTCTCGTTTGGACTACATTATTCAATACTCTCTTGACCTGGAAACTTGGATTGACATCGAACAAGGTGATCCCAACTGGTTTGTGGTGTTTGATAACGATGAGCGGATTAGTGTTTTGAGTCGTGAATCGTATAACGTAAATCCTTGCTTCCTCCGCGTTCAGTTTGAGCAGAACTAATCCAATATTGCTCGAAACCCTTCACTTAAATTTCCACCTCGATTTTCCATGAAAAAGTCATCAATGACCCTTCTTTCACTGATCGCGCTGTCCGGCAGTTCGTTTGGTGATTCCGCTGCCTCGATTGTTAGCGGGCAATCCGGCTTGTCCGGGTCTCATCAGTCCACACAGGGCGGTCTGATTAATAATCTTACTCTCTGCACTTACGAGCTCTGCCATCTCGATGAATCGGGTAAGCTCAAGATCACACCGGTTGCGGCGGGATCGACCTCAGCCATTGTCTCACAAGCTTCAGAGCCCGGTGCTGAAAAATATTTGGTTTTCTATCCTGTCGGTGAACAGCGTAATCCAAACGCCCGCCGAATTCTTAGGACTCGTTATATCGTGAAGCTCTCAAACGGGGCTAATCTGGAGGAAGTTAGGCAACGCTGCGGAATTCACTCGATGGAGTTGGTTCGCGAAGGTTCCAATCTCGCCATCTGTGAAGAGGAGTCAGCAGGAAGAGTGTTGGCTCAGTTGGCTCGTGTGGCAGCTGATCCGGAAGTGATCTCGGCAGAGCCTGTTTTCTCGAGAAAGCGTTTTAAGCGCGCAGTCCCAAGTGATCCATTCTATGACACGATTGACAATCCTCGTGACGACGGGGCCTACCAATGGAACCTGAATAACATCGGTGTTAACGGTGGTGTTGCCAGCATCGATATCAAACTCGAAGCTGCGTTGGACCGGGCGACCGGTCAGGGTGTAACAGTTGGTGTGATCGATGATGGTTTGTCGATTGATCATGCTGACCTTGCTGCAAATGCGGGCGGTCCTCACTTGAACTTGCTTGATGGTCTGGAGAATGATCCTACCACTTTCGATGCGACCTTAACCCACGGAACGAGTATTGGTTCTTTGATTGCAGCAGCTTTCAATAATAACGAGGGGATGTCCGGTGTTGCTCCAAATGCGACACTCTCAGGCATTCGGCTTTTTGGAGCTGACGGACTTACCGATGATGTCACCGAGGCAGCGGCACTTTCCTTCGAGAATGATACGATTGATATCTACAACGCAAGTTGGGGGCCTGATGATACCATCTTGGACCTTGAGGCACCAGGTCCTTTGACCCGGGCGGCTCTTGAGAACGGTATTCTTTTTGGGCGATCAGCTGCAGCCACGCCTGGTAATCCCAATCCACTTGGACTTGGAAATATTTTTGTATGGGCTGCCGGTGACGGCGGGGCGATTGGTGATAACTCGAACTATGACGGCTACGCGAATTCGAAATTCACCATCGCGGTGGGGTCGATCGACGATGCCGGTCGGCGTGCCGTTTATTCCGAGCGGGGAGCCAACCTTGTCGTGGTTGCTCCTTCGGATGGTGGAGCGCAGAGCTTGCTCGCCGCATCTTACGGCTTGGATGTTGACGAAGATGATAACCCGATCCGGACCACTGAATATATCAGTGACTTTGGCGGGACATCGGCTTCAGCCGCTCTTGTTTCCGGAGTCGTCGCACTGATGCTTGAGGAGAATGAGGATCTCTCTTGGCGTGATGTCCAAGACATTTTGATTCGGACTGCCTTCAAGGTTGACGAGGATAGTGCTGAATGGGAAACCAATGCCGCCGGATTTGACTTCAACCACAATTATGGAGCTGGACTTGTTGATGCTGCAGCAGCGGTTCAAGAAGCTTTTAGGGTTAACAGCACGAATTCTTTCCTTGGAGAGGCTGTCGCACACTCTCGTTCGGCATTCTTTACCAGTAATCCGGTAGGAACCCCCGAGGAGCCAACAGGTGTTGTTCCCGACAACACGGGTAGTTCTCTTCTTGCTGCATTTGACATGACCGAAAGTCGCGATGGCACTCCTTTGGAGAATCTCCGTGTCGAGCACGTGGAGTTTAATGCAACAATCATTACTCCGAATCGTGCAGATCTTGAAGTTGTTCTGATCTCACCAAACGGCACCCAGAGTATTTTGTCGGAAGTGAATACGGATCACCAGGAGGATAGTATTTTCTTCTGGGACTTTATGACCGTGCGCAATTGGGGCGAGGGTTCTGCCGGGACCTGGGTGGTGCGTGTGACTGACCGGGTCACTGGCAATCAGGCCGTTTTGAACAATGCCACTCTGACCATCAATGGAAGCGTCGATCCTGATGCTCCTGTGAATCAAATTCCTATTTTGACAAGTGCACGTGTCATTGATCTGGATCAGGGTTCTTCTTTTATCTACAACGTCGAGACTTCGGGAGCCACTCAGATTCAGGTGACAGACCTGCCTCCAGGCTTGGTCTACGATCCAAATGCTGAAACGATTTCTGGGGCTCCAAGTGAGCCTGGGTTGTATTCGATCAATGTGATCTTGACTGACGCAGAGGGAACCGAAGGTAACTTTACCATTAACGTCGTTGTTCGCCCAACCGCCATCGCCTTGGGTGATGCCATTGGGCTCGAAGGTATTCCGGCTGTTTTTGAAGGTGATGCTCCTTGGGACTTTGAGCTCACTGACACCAATGACGGTAACGTGCCCGAGCCTCGCTCGGCGCGCAGTGCAATTGGTCTTGAAGATAATCAGACGTCGATCTTTGGCTTTGATGGTCTTGCTTCAGGCGTTCTCCTCTTTGATTGGAAGACTTCTTCCGAGGAAGGTGCTGATCGACTTTGGTTCAACCGAGGTGGTGAGGTTCCCCAGATATGGGATGCCTTTATCAGTGGAGAGAGAGCATGGGGTCGCTCGGCGGTGATGCTTCCAGAAGCAACCAACGACGTTCGTTGGATTTACACCAAGAACGATTCCGAGACTTCAGGTGAAGACCGTGGCTTGGTTGATAATGTTGAGCTCGTGCCTCTCGATAAGTTCATGGCGGACATTAGAAGTGCCGCGAATATCGAAGGGTTCGACTTCGAGCTGGACAGTCGGGCGCTAATGCTCCCAACCACTCTTGATGGAATTAGTCCTCCGCCTGAGGGTGGAGCTCCAAGCGCCTTGGTCACTCCTTCCATTGGTAATGGTCAAACCGCCTCCCTCTCCGGGTGGGTGGATGGACCGGGGACGTTCTCGTTCATCGCAGTGAACCTCGCCGAACCAGCCGATGTATTGGAATTCCTTGTTGATGGAGTTGTTCTTGCCACAGGTCCCGGAGTTGGTTCCGCGGGTGGCTTGGTCGATTTCTTCTCTCCTGGTGCAGCTGGCATCATCCCCCCCGGGCGTCACCGCGTCCAACTTCGGTTCCGCAAGGATTTCTCGGGTTCCGACGCTGCAATTCGCACAAGTACCGGACTCCCGTTTGACGGAGCGTTGATCGATGATATTAAGTTTATCCCGGACAACAACTTCGATGCCTTTGTTTCGCAATATGGCGATGGGTTTGACCCTAATCCCGAGGCTGATGCAGACGGTGATGGATATTCGAATCACCAGGAGTATGCTTTCGGAGGCAATGTTTTGGTTGCTGACGTTCCTTCCTACCTTCCTCAGCTGATTGTTGATGGGCCGCTTAGCTATATCGAATACGGAATCGACCCAAGTCGTGCCGATTTGAATTACACTGCCCAGCAGTCTACCGATCTGGAGAACTGGCTGCCAGTTGAGCTGGCAAGTCTTCACAGACAAGAAGGTGACTACGAGATCTACCGCGTCCCGGTGATTGCGGCCCAAGGTCGTCGCCACCTCTACTACCGTGTGGTCGCCACCGCCAAGTAATTTTGGACAGCCAAACGTCGATCATTTGACTCTCTCCAAATTATTTATATAACTTCAAAGGAACAGGGATTTTCCCTGTTCCTTTTTTTATCCCATGGCAGTAGATCATTATATAAGCGTTGAAAAACTGATGGGGGCTCTGCCTTCAGGCGATGGTCAGGTGGGCTTGGATTTGGAGGCTGATAGTCTCTATCGATATGCGGAGCGAATCTGCCTCGTGCAGGTTTGCTATGGCGAAGAGGTGGAGCTCATTGATCCTTTGGCGGGAGAATCATTGGATCCCTTGGTGGATTGGTTGACTTCCTCCAAGATTTGGATGCATGGAGCAGACTATGACATGACGCTTATGCTCAGGGAGTGGAACATGGTTCCCCCGATGCTCTATGACACCCAGATTGCGGCTCAGCTTCTCGGTCATCAACGATTTGGCTATGCCAGTCTGGTGGAGCAGTACTTTGGGGTTGAACTCTCGAAAAGTTCCCAAAAGGCCGACTGGGGCAAGAGACCTCTGAGCCCCAAGATGCTGGAATACGCCTGCAATGACGTGCGGTATCTTCTCCCTTTGGCTCATGAGGTTGAAACAAAGCTCAAGGAGCTGGGGCGATATGAGTGGTTTCTGGAGTCATGCGAAGCTGCTCAAGTTCGGGTGAGAGGCAGGGAGGGGGAGGAGAAGGAATCGTGGAGAATTTCCGGAAGTGGTCGCTTGCAGCCCACCGGGCTTCGGTTTTTACGGGCACTTTGGAATTGGCGGGACGGCGAGGCGGCCTCGTGGAATCGTCCCAGTTTCATGGTGGCGTCGAATAAGCAGCTGATTGCATGGGCCACAGATCTTGCCGAGGGAAGGAAGCCGAACCTGCCGCCCAAGCTGCGGCCCGATCGTCGTCAGCGATTGGAGTCTGCGATCAAGGGGTCGCATGGAATCCCGGAAGCCGATTGGCCGGTGAAGCCAAAACGAGTGCGTCAGCGATTCGATGAAACTTTTGAGGAAAGATTGAAGGAAGTGATGGGGGGGCGAAATAAGATTGCCGAGGAACTCGACATTGATCCCTCGGTCATTGCTTCGCGAGGGGTGCTCGAGCAGATTGTTTCGGGGCGGGTGGAACCTTCTGAAATTTTGCTCAAGTGGCAGTTGTCCTTGCTTGAATTCTAGGGTTGGACTTGGTTCAGGTTTCGTGAGAAATTGACGATATGGCCACCGAGGAAAATGGGGTGATTCAATTCACCTGCGAGCATTGTAGAATCTCCCTGACGGTTGATGATTCTCTTGCGGGAGTGTCCGGTCCTTGCCCTTCCTGCGGTAAGCCAACAAAGGCGCCCGATCAAAGGCTCAAGGAGAGTTCAGGTCGAGGTGCCAATGATTTTAGGCAGCGACGGGAGAGCGTCCGAACTTCGGTGGATCGGGAAGTCGGGATGAATCGAGCCCCGGATTATAATCGCACCAAAAGGAGGTCGAAGCGGGTGGTTTCGGAAACCCAGAGAGAGCACGAAGAAGTTGCTGCGGTGACCAAGTTATTGCTGGTGGGATTGATCGTTTTGGTGGTTGTTTTGGTGGCGGCCTACTTTGGTTTTCAGGCTTTCAATTCGTAGGGAATTCCTGGCGACAGAGTCTTCGAAAAAAACACTTAAAATTTGCGAAACAATCTTGCCGCAACCCCCGAAATTTCTGAGAATTCGGGCCTAATGGCAGAGGAAAAACCGGAAGAGGAAATCGACGATGTCGGAGTCTCTGGTGACCAGGAATATGGTGCCGGGCAGATTGATAAACTTGAAGGGTTGGACGCGGTCCGTAAGCGCCCTGGAATGTATATCGGTGATCCCGATGAAAGGGGCCTGCACCACTGTGTTTTTGAGGTTCTTGATAACTCAATTGACGAGCATCTCGCCGGCTATTGTAAGACGATCGATATTTCGATCAATGAGGATGGTTCATGCAGTGTTACGGATGATGGCCGGGGAATCCCGGTCGACATGCACCCGAAGTTTGGGATACCTGCTATCGAGCTTGTCCTGACGAGTCTTCACGCCGGCGGTAAGTTCGGGCAAGGTGCCTACAAATATTCCGGTGGTCTTCACGGGGTGGGTGCCAAGTGTGTGAACGCACTCTCTGATTGGTTTGTTGCCCAGGTTTCCCGGGAAGAAAAGCTGCATGAAATCACCTTCGAGCGAGGCAAGACCGTCAAGGAATTGGCGGTTGTCGACAAGGTGCCAGCCGGAGTCACCGGAACCAAAATCACCTTCTTCCCGGATGCGACGATTTTCACCGACACCACCGAGTTTAAGTTTGATCGGCTCTCGAAGCGTCTTCGTGAGTTGGCGTTCCTGAACCCGGGTCTGACAATCAACCTCGAAGATCTCCGTGCCGAGTCTGCCGAGAAAGAGACCTTCTTCTACGCGCGTGGCATCGAGGAGTTCGTTGAGCAGTTGGGTGAGAACAAGACCTTGGTGCATGACGACCCCGTTCTCTTGAAAGGGAAGCGGAAGGTTGAAGTCGATTACGATGGTAAAGTCGTTGAGGACGATGTCTTCGTGGATGTCGTTTTCCAATACAACGACTCTTACAATGATCAGATTCTTTGTTTCGCAAACTCCATTCCCAATGCGGATGGGGGAACGCACCTGACCGGCTTCCGCGGTTCCTTAACCCGTTCGATCAATCAGTATGCGAAGGCCAACAAGATTCTCAAGGACAAGGATCCTGCCCTGAGCGGTGACGATGTCCGGGAAGGGATTGTCTGCGTAATCAGCGTGAAAATGCCGAATCCACGATTCAGTTCCCAGACCAAGGATAAGCTGGTCAACACCGAGATTGAGGGTGTGGTGAGTTCGGTGGTTTACGAAGGACTGCAGAACTATTTTGACGAAAATCCCAATCTGGCCAAAACCGTTATCGATAAGGCCGTCAATGCGGCCCGTGCTCGGGAAGCAGCGCGCAAAGCCCGCGAGACGGTTCGCAAATCGGTCATGTCCGGAGGCGGACTTCCCGGTAAATTAGCAGACTGCTCCGAGCGCGATCCGGCGAAGTCGGAAATCTTTATTGTTGAGGGTGACTCCGCTGGTGGTTCTGCCAAGTCGGGACGTGATCGCACGACCCAGGCCATCCTTCCTCTCCGAGGTAAGGTGATCAATGTTGAGAAGGCTCGTTTGCACCGGGCTCTTCAGAACAAGGAGATCCAGGCTATGATCACCGCGATTGGTGCCGGCATTGGCGATGGTGATCAAGAAGGAGCATTTGATATTGAAAAGGTTCGTTATCACAAGGTCATCATCATGACCGATGCAGATGTCGACGGAGCTCACATTCGGACGCTCTTGCTGACCTTTTTCTGCAGGCACATGCCAGAGTTGGTGAAAGCTGGCTACCTCTACATTGCGCAGCCACCTCTTTACAAAATTACGCGAAAGAAGCGGGAGGAATACGTGGCTGACGATCCGGCGATGAATAAAATCCTCATCGAGTTGGGCTCCGACGACGTCTTGTTGCGCCAAACTGGCACGACAGATTCGGTTGACTCGGACCTTCTCCAAAGCGTTCTTGCGACGCTCGCGAAATTGCAGACTTTCGTGCGGACTCTCGAAGGTCACGGAGGCGATTTCCGCAATCTCCTCGCAGCCCGTGATGGAAACAATTTGCCGACCTACATGATCCGGGTCCGCACCGGGAACGAGGAAGAAGTGCACTACTTCAAGAGCGAGGACGAAGTCCGGGCTTTTGGTTCTGAAAATCGGGATCTCCGTCTGTTCGGCGAGGAAATTACGGAAGAAGAGGAAGCCCAGTTCAAAGAAAAGTTTGAGGGTAAGATGCGCCGTGCGGTGCGCCGTGAACTTGGTGAAGCGATCGGTATATCCAAGCTTCTCGAACGCCTTGGTGAGTTTGGGGTGAAGAGTGAACCGTTCTTTTCCGAAGACCAACCGATTTACGAACTGGTGGAAGGAGAGGGTGACAACGAAGTGATCACTCCTGTCTTTAGCCTTTTCGAGATCTTGGGCCGCGTCCTCGAGATTGGTAAGAAGGGGATGCGAATCCAGCGATTCAAGGGTCTTGGTGAGATGAATGCCAAGGAGCTTTACGCCACCACTATGGATTTGAATACCCGTCAGTTGCTCCGTGTGCAGTTTGACGGGGAAAACAAGATTGAAGCGGAGACGATGTTCGATGTCCTCATGGGGGATGTGGTCGAACCCCGGAAGCGCTTCATCGAAGACAACGCGCTTAATGTGCAAAACCTCGACGTTTAATCGAACCTTTTAATTTTCATGTCTGACGACACTCAAGATCCTACTCCGCCACGCGACTACGTTGAATCCATCAATGTCGCTGACGAGATGTCGAAGTCCTTTTTGGACTACTCGATGTCCGTCATTATTTCACGAGCACTCCCGGATGCGCGGGACGGGCTAAAGCCATCGCAGAGACGTTTGCTCTATGCGATGCACCATGATCTTTCCCTTTCCGCTTCCAAGGCGCACTTGAAGTGCGCCCGTATTGTGGGTGAGACGATGGGTAAGTATCACCCTCACGGCGACGGTGCCATTTACCCGACTCTGGTGAATATGGCCCAGCCATGGACGATGCGTGAGACTCTGGTCGATGGACAGGGAAACTTCGGTTCGGTGGAGGGCGATGCGCCTGCTGCGATGCGATACACCGAGGCCCGTCTGACCCACATGGGCTCGGCCATGATGACTGATCTTGAAAAAGAGACGGTTGATCATCAAACGACTTACGATGAAAACAGTAAGGAGCCTGTCGTACTTCCCGCTGCCATTCCCAATCTCCTGGTGAATGGAGGCACCGGAATTGCGGTTGGTATGGCCACCAATATTCCGTCCCACAATATGGGGGAGGTGATCGATGGTGTCTGTGCACGAATCGACAACCCCTACATCACGGTTGATGAGATCAAGGAATACATCAAGGGCCCGGACTTTGCCTCTGCTTGTGAAATTCGTGGATACAAGGGAATCGATAGTTACTTCAGAACCGGACGTGGCAGTATCAAAATGCGCGGCGTCATGGAGGTCACCGAGAGTAAAACAGGTGCCAGCCAGATCATCATCCGCCAGGTGCCGCACGGCGTAAACCGTGCCACTCTTCAGGTGCGAATCGCCGAACTCGTACGCGAGAAGGTCCTGCTCGATATCTCGGGAATGCGCGACCTTTCGGCAGACGATACCTGCATTGAGATCACCCTGAAGCGTGACGCCCGTCCACAGGTCGTGGTGAACCAAATCTTCAAATTGACTGCCATGGAGACTTCCTTTGGCGTCAATATGCTCGCGATTCACGAGCGCCGTCCGAAGCAGCTTGGTGTGCTCGATGCTCTTGATGCCTTTATCGAACACCGCCGCGAGGTCGTGATTCGTCGGACCCGCTTCCTGTTGAAGAAGGCCGAGGAAAGAGCGGAAAACCTCGAGGCTTATCTCCTCGCGCTCGGTCACCTTGATGATTTCATCAAGATGATTCGCGATTCCAAGAACCGCGATGAGGCTCGTAAAAAGCTCAAGGCGTATCATTTCGAGCTGCCTGCCGCCGAAATTCTTGGCGTTTTGATCCGGGGGCAAGCCAGTGTTGTCGGAGACAAGTATATCTTCACCGACCGTCAGGTGAACGCCATCCTCGAACTCCGTCTCTATCAGCTGACTGCGATGGAGCAGGACAAGATCAAGGCTGAGTATGACGCCATCATTGAGGAAATCAAAGACCTGCTGGATATCCTGGCTCGCGAGGAGCGGGTGCTGGCGATCATTAAGGATGAGCTTCTCGAAATTAAGGAAAAATATGCCACTCCTCGTCGCTGCCCAATCCTTCCTGACGAAGGTGAGATTGCCATCGAGGATTTGATTTCCAATGATGGCATGATCGTGACTTTGAGTAACCGGGGTTACATCAAGCGGACGGCGGCCAGCGAATACCGTGTGCAGGCTCGCGGAGGAAAAGGGGTGAAGGGAATGGTGACCCAAAAATCCACGGACGAGGAAGAGGAGAACGACTTTGTCGAGCACCTCTTCACAGCCCAGGCTCACGATTACCTCATGTTCTTTACCAACACCGGGCGTGTTTATGTGGAGCGAGTTTACGGATTACCGGAAGGCTCCCGTGCTTCCAAGGGCCGGAGTATCAAGAACGTGCTCGATCTCCAACCCGAGGAAACCATCGCAGCGGTGCTCCGGCTTGAATACATCACCGATGAAGAGAGTGGCGATGATATTACCTTCCGCGAGGATGCCGGGAATGTCTTCTTTGCGACTCGCTCCGGGAAGGTAAAGAAGACGAGTCTCTTCGACTTTAAGAACTACCGGAAGGCCGGCACGATTGCGATTAAGTTGGACGAAGGCAATGAGCTGATTGGCGTGCGTCTGACCTCCGGGAAAAACGATGTCATGTTGGTGACCCACCGGGGCATGAGTATTCGCTTCAACGAAGATCAGGCCCGGACGATGGGCCGGAACTCTGCGGGTGTTCGTGGAATCAAGCCCCGCGAAGGTGACTTCGTGGTTGGGCTTGCGGTCGTGACTGACGATGCCCGCCTCTTGGTGGCTTCCGAAAATGGTCTTGGTAAGCGGACCCCATTTGGGGACTACATGGCCAAGAATCGCGGCGGAATCGGAATGCTTACGATGAAGTGCACCGAGAAAACCGGTCCGGTTGTTGGAAGCTTGTCGGTTGAAGAGACCGACGAGCTGATGCTCATGACCGACGGTGGTCAAAGTATCAGGATCCGTGTTTCCGAGGTTCGGGAGACCGGACGAAATGCCCAAGGTGTTAAGCTCGTGACGCTGAATGAAGGTGAAAAACTTCAGGCAGTGGCTCGCGTGATGCCAGATGAGGAATCAGAGGAAGAGCCTGAAGAAGGCGAAGCTGAAGGGACCGAAGAGCCGGGAGCCGAGTCGTAAATCGGGCTTCTAGTCAATTTTCAGGGCGGGGGAGTGACTTCCTCCGCCCTTTTTTATGACCTTGTCTGGGGTTGAAATGAGGCAATCTCATTTGCAAAATTTGTATGTGCTATGTAGTGTCGGCCAATTGTGGATGTAAGATTATCAGGTAAAACACTGGAAATGGGTTCGTTTCGAATCGGTTCCGGATTTGTTCTGATCTCAGCGATCATCCTTTTGTCTCTTTTGACTTTGGTTGCGGTTGCTTTTTTAAGCATTGCAACAGTGCAGGTTCGCAATTCCCGGGGAGATCGGTTTGAGGAAGAGGCGCGGGCCAACGCCCGCTTGGCGATGATGATTGCCATCGGTGAGTTGCAGCGTGAGACCGGCCCGGATCAACGGGTGACGGCGACCTCGTCATTGGGTTCGCCGTCCGGTCAGCGGCAGAAGCATTGGACTGCCATTTACCGTACGACCAGGCGGAACGGAGATTCTTTTCTGATTCGTGATGATTTGAACGGGGGACTTCGCGATTCCCGGAATGAGGAGGAGGGATGGGATGAGCCCCTGAATTATTTGGTCAGTGGGAATGAAGGAGGGCTACGAAGTAATTCGACGATTCCATATGTGCCCGGGGCGGTGAACCAGAGCAATGGGGTTCTCATGGTCGGAGATGGATCAACCAACGGAGATCCGGATGATGAGGTCTTTGTGCCCAAAGTTGGAGTTTATGAGGGGCAGGAACTGAAAGGTGGCTACGGGTTCTGGGTGGGAGATCTTGGTGTGAAGGCGAATATTACAGTGAGCAATCCACATGACCGGGACCGTTCCCCCGAGAAATTTTTACCTCTGCTTGGAGGTGTCGGGCCGGAAGCTGCCGGGGTTGAGAGTGAGGCAGGGAACCGGGTTCGATTTGGCGAGCCGACCAAGTCCCGCATCGTCTCGGATCTCACCGTGGATCTGGTCCATAGTCAGGGAGAAGAATGGCGTCGTTCGGGATTTCACGATGTGACCATTCATTCCCAAGGCGTGCTGACCAATGTTCGTGACGGTGGCCTGCAACGGAACTTGACGGTGTTTCTCAATCGAGAGACCGATCTTGAGCCGATTCGTCGTGATGGACGCATTCTTAGTCCGGGCCTCTCGGTGAATGACAATTTGGTTGGTCCTCCGAATGCGGAGGCTGCGGCGGAGCTGGGACTAGATTGGCAGGACACCCGGCACGTTGAGACTTCGCCGAAGTTCGGGTTGCTTCGTAATTGGGCCCGACTCGGTGACCGGGTGACTTTGCTGGGCAATCAGGTCGAAGCGCTTCTTCCAAAGACCGAGGAGAACCTCGCAGTGCCGACCGAACTCCAGGGAAGTTCGCAGAATCTGAATCCCGCGGCGCTCACCGATATTGATCAGGCCAGCCTCACCCCGATTCTGGTTGAAGGCTCAATGTTCAATACCTTCAGCACGCATCGTAATCCGGCGGGGAGCCGTTTCCCTTTCAACATCCGGAGCCACGATTTTCCCAAGGTGGTTCTTTGGAATCCTTATAGTGTTCCGATCTCGTTACCAGCGACGATCGCCATGCTTCAGGTCAATGGTCGTCGGGGCTTTCGGACGGATGCGTGGCAACCGACGCCGGATGGCGGAGAGCGATTTATTGGCTTTGCGATTTGGCTGAGTTTTGGCGGGCGAACGAGACCTGATGGCCCCGTTGTCGGCAGTTCGGCTTATGATGACGCCTACACCGGTAGTTATTATTTCCAGTTGGAGGAGACGACTTTTCAGCCGGGTGAGTGTCTCATTTTTCTCCCTGATAAAGCGGCGGAATACGACGGGCAGAATGTTTTAAACAACACTCTGTCGGCTAGCGCGGACTACGATTTTGCCAATAATTATTACCACTCAGCTTCCGAGTTTGATGAAGAAAACCCTGGCGAGGTTGGCGGGATGGCGTGGTATCCCAAGCGGTTTTGGTATAGTCCGTCTGACGCCTTTTTTGGAGGTGATGGCCAGTTGACCCAGAGTGACGACAGTCAGATGATTCTCAAAAAGGTGGATAGTCGTTCCGAGGTCGCCCCTCCAGATTTCGACACCTTACCACAGATCGCCTCGGTCTCATGCTCTCTGCAGTTCGGGGCGGGCCGCGAGCCTCCGGAAGCCTGGTTTCATGATCCATCGGATCCAAACAGTGGAGTTCAGATTGAGTTTCTCGATATGGTCACTCCGATCGTGAGCATGCCTCCCGACCGGCGTACCCGACAGGGATACCGTATGCGGTGGCTCAATGAGCACGCCTCGAATCTAGGAATCGGGGGGAACGAACTCTCTGATCAACCGGAAGTTTGGGAAGAAGCCTATCTGGCGAACTGGAATTTGCGCGCGGCCTATTCTTCCCGCTCCCCATTTGAGAATTTGATCGGCAACAAGGGCGATAGTGTCGCAAGTGGGCCTTGGTTTTTTGGGATTTACACCCGCGATCTTTACGATGAGTCGGTGAGCTGGGGGGCGCAAACTCCGGTTCGGGGTTCGGATAACCGGAACCGTGGCAATCCTTTCGGTCTTCCAATTGCAGGGGCCAAGAGAAACGTCCTTTTCGATGTGCCCAGGCGGAAGCTTGGTGTGATCTCACTCGCTCAATTTCAGCACGCCAAGATATCGGAATACGTTTGGCACCCTTCCTATGCTATTGGGAATTCGCTGGCTGATCCCAAGTTTGGCTTGGACGGATTGGTTCGGACGGCACCTCTCTTGCAGGGAGATGAGCGGGAATCCAATGGCTTTCTCTGCCGGGAAAATCGGCTGGTCCGACAATGCCGAGAGGGGGACTTCCCGCGACACTTGGGCGGGCTTGTTTCTCGATGTCCCCGAGACTTCGAATGTTGTTTACGATCTTTCTTACGAAGTGAACCACACGCTTTGGGATGATTTTTTCCTGAGTTCAGGCTCGCAAGATCAGCTCCGGAATGTCGCCCAAGAGGGAGTGGCGGGTGAGCTTCCCAACCCGCGCATGCGCCCGGTGAGGGGGGCGGATCATGAACAGATTTACGATTTTCATCGAGCTGGTTTGGCGCTAATGAATGAGGGGGTATTCAATGTGAACTCGACGAGCGTCGAAGTGTGGAAAGCAGTTCTTTCTGCAAACCGGCGAAGCAACGGAGAGACTCCATTTCCGAGGATCATCGGCGAGGGGAGGGAGGAATGGACCTCGGAGGATGCGGTGACGATGGACCAGACCTGGGATGGTACACGGGTTTTGAATGATGAAGAAATTGATCGCCTTGCGCGAGCCATCGTTGAAGAGGTGCATGAGCGTGGACCTTTTCTTTCGCTTGCTGATTTTGTGAACCGTCGACTGACTGATGACTTTGCGGGCGAGAAAGGGGCTCTTGAAGCTGCCATTGAGAATGCCGGGATCAATCAGCCGCTCAATCAGGATTCACGATTTCTCCTCACCAACGAACGATCGTTGGAGGATTATGACCATCCGGATAATATTGAAGACTCCACCTTGCTGGAGCAAACCTTGAAGCCTGAGAGCAAGGCGTGGGGTGCTCCGGTTTATCTAACGCAAGCTGATGTGTTACAAGCGATTGGCTCGGGGCTTTCAGCCCGGTCGGATAGCTTCGTCATCCGCTGCTACGGCGAATCGGTGGTCAAAGGGCAGGTGAAAGCCAGGGCTTGGTGTGAAGCTGTGGTGCAAAGACTGCCCGAGCCGCTCAGACCTGAAAGTTCTGGTTTGAATCCGGAACAGGGCGAGGGGCTTCCGAATTTCGGGCGGCGATTCCGGGTGAAAAGCTTCCGCTGGCTGAATCGCAATGAG
This sequence comes from Akkermansiaceae bacterium, assembly GCA_965657795.1. GTDB lineage: Bacteria > Verrucomicrobiota > Verrucomicrobiia > Verrucomicrobiales > Akkermansiaceae > SW10. The sequence goes on along the minus strand of CBFHQJ010000102.1, from coordinate 1,836 downwards.
GTTTAGCAAATTTACGACGAAAAATCGCTGAAACCTTTCGCTGGAGGCGGGCTCTGAAAAATGCTAGTCTTGGAAAGACTATGAAACGCATTCTTCTTACCGCAGTCGGCATTTGTGCTCTGGCGTCATCCGTCAGCGCCCAGGATAATCCACCGAAACACATTCGCTTTCTTCCCTTGGGAGAACTTCCGGCCTGGAAAGAAGAGTTGAAGGATGGGGTTCGTAAAGGCCTCAAGCCGCCCCTGGGTTCGGTTCCTCCCGAAGATACCGGCCTCCTTTCCGGAGATGTGCCGATTCCTTTTAAAATGACTCTGCGCGCCTTCACCGACGTTCTTACCATTGCTCCGACCACTCCCAAACTGGAGATCCGAAAAGGAAAGGACACGTCGGCGACACCATGGATTACAGCGGGAAGGCCCGCAGCCCCACTGAGCCTCGGTGTGCTTTTTCGTGATCCAGCTACCATGAGCTGGAACAATCCCAAGATGCTCTTGCTCAAAGATGATCCCTCGTCCTTCAAAGCCGGACAAATTCGTTTCGTTAACGTCTCTGACAAGACGGTATTAGTGAAGTTTGGAGGGGGAGCCTTCGGTATCGCCCCCGGAAAGACCGCGATCAAGTCAATCAAAGAGGGGCAAAATCCAATTTTAGTGGGCTATCTCGAGGGGAAGACCCAGAAGGAGATTTGGGAAAACCAGATCAAGGTTTTGAGTAAGCAACGGGTTCAGTGCTTTTTCTATAAAGCTCAAAACCCCAGGGCAACCGGCGCGGTGAGATTCTACTTTGCGCCGGAGCCGATGCCACGAGTGCCAAAAAGCTCTTAAGAATTCTTTTTCGATACGACCTTCAAACCGGGCCGACTTTCCTTACTGGAAGGTCGGTCCGTTTTTTTGCCTGGATGGGATCCTCAACAAGCTTTCGCTGGCAGGTTGATAGTCGGCTTGGTAGCGTTCCGACCATGCTATGAAAGGGGCTGCTTTCATCATCTTTTACTTAAGCGCAATATCTGCGGTTGCGCCCTTTCGATTCGCGCCCGATAGAGAGAAGGAAGTTCCAAGGCACCTGCGCTTTATTGCTCTCGGAGAACTGCCACCATGGAAGGATAAGTTGGTGAAGGGGATTCGCGTTGGAGTCCCGCCTCCCAGGTGGAGCGTGCCCCCCAATTCCAATCTATTGGTTGCGGGAGATCGGTCTGTTTCCTTTGAGCTCAATTTACGCTCCTTCACGGAAATACTCACCGTGCCGGATTCGGGCCCGCAGTTGGTTGTGAAACGAGTTCAAGCTGAGGCTTCAGCTGATTGGTTTCGTTGTCCCGGACCGACGGATTCGCTCACTCTCGCCGTGCTGAGTCCGGACCCGGTGACCAAGAAGTGGGACAATCCCAAGATCCTCTTGCTCGATGATGATGCCCGGTCTTTCGAGGTGGGCGAAATCCGTTTCGTGAATATTTCGGCTAAAATAGTTCTCGTGAAACTCGGGGCAAAGGTTTTTGGAATTCGACCCGAAAGAAGCCTGGTGAAACCGATCGGAGTTGGAAGTCATCCTGTTCTGCTGGGATATCTGGATGGTCAGGAACAGGAGCTCATTTGGGAGAACCAGATCAGTGTCCCCGAGGGGCAGCGGGTGCAGTGCTTTTTCTATAATTCGAAGCGCTCCGGAACTCGTGGCACGGTGAGACCTCGCATTGTCACCGAGCCAATTCCTGTGCTCCCGGAAAAGCGGGGGAATTGAGCCGGGCATTCGTGTAATGCTGGGCTGGTAGCAGGGTCATCCAGCTAGGGAAAACTTGACTGATTGGCCTCATGTTTTCGATGTGACGGCCTCCAGAAAGTGTCT
>CBFHQJ010000101.1:0-17364 GCA_965657795.1 Akkermansiaceae bacterium | reverse complement strand
CCACGGCGACGACAAATGTCAACCTGGGTGGCGGCGACGATGAAATCTATGTTTCATCTCTGAGCGATCTCGATTTCAGCAAGCGTGAGCCGACCTTCATTGGCGATCTTGACGGAATCCAGGGCACTCTGAATATCGATGGGGGAACCGGAGACCAGAGACTCCTGATCTCGGATGCCTCTTCGGTGAATGGAGACTTTGTATCAGTCATCGACCGCCTGCCGGTCCGCGGACTGCCGGGTGAGGATCTGACTCTGCTTGATGGAAATGCCGAACTCTTCATCATCGGAGCGTCTCCAGGACCAATCTCCATTCAGGCTGACCGCGTCGATGGAGCCTTCCGCAAGGGCTTCAGAATCGAGACAGGCTCGGGTGATGACACCGTAAATATCACCAGCACCATTTCCCGTAACCGGATCGTAGATGCTGCGGAAATGGAACTCGAGACCGGACTCGGTAACGACAATGTCTTTGCTTCACTGACTGCCACGGGCAATTCACCGCTTATCATTCGTACCGAGGGTGAGTTCAACTACCGGATGCGCATGCGCAGCGGCCTGAATATTGCTGATCTCACCAATCCTGAGGATGAGATTTCGGTTATTGTTGATGGTGTCAGACTCAGTAGCGATCAGTTCCGCGCGGTGATCGGTCAGAATGCCATCGATCTGAAGATTGACGGAAACCTTTCAATCAACAGTGTTGTTGAGGCCCAGCTTTCCAGAGTCACTCGCGGGAGAGTGTCGGAAGTTCCGGGACAGCGTGAATACGTCATCGACTACGAGCTCCGCGCGGATGAAACGGTCAAGCTGTTCTCCGCTGGACAGGAACTGCACCAAGGTGCCGACTACTTCTTCTACCAAATCCGTCCGCAGCAATTCATCCTCGTCTTCAATGGTCGTTTCAACTTCTTCCGCAATGGTGATATTGTCTGGGAAGCCACAAGAATTCTCAGCGAATTCCAGACAATTCAGTCTCTGGGACAGCGCGACGATGACTTTGTGAACGCCTCCGGGTCCACGCTTCCGCTGAGCATCTTTACCGGCAGTGGCAATGACGTAATCATTGGTGGTCAGTCTGACGATATTATCGATTCTGGTCGGGGTGACGACATCGTCTTTGGCCGCTCCGGTAGCGATCAGATTACTTCGGTCGAAGGAAACCAACTGGGTGCCGACTTTGATATCGTATTCGGTGATGACGGCATCGTGAAATTCCAGTCGGTCTCCGGTGAGGTGACCATCGACAGCCGGAACACCGGACAGGAGCGTCTACCGTCAGGAGACTACCGCTTGCTGGAAGTCATCTCAGTCAATGGTGGAACTGCGGGTGAAGACGTGCTGACTTCGGGCAATGGTGATGACATCTTGATTGGTGGTTTGGGGGCTGACCAACTCAGTTCGGGAGACGGAAGCGACGTCCTGATTGGGGACAGCGGCCGGATCCTCTTTGAATCCGGGCGTCTTGCCCTGATCGAATCCATGGATTCATTTGATCAGGCCGGCACCGATGACCTGCTTTCGGGCGGTGATGGCGTCAATTACTTGATTGGCGGCATCGGAAATGACGGAATCTTATCTGGGTTTACCGGGATTGATGAGTTCTCACTCATTCTGGGAGATCTTGGAGAAATCGCCTTCAACTATGATCCCTCAACTGGGGTGAATTCGGTGATCGGCATGGCCTCATCGTTCCCTGGTCTTGGTGGTGATGATGAAATCACCTCAGCCGGGACTTCCGACTGGATCATTGCCGGTCTGGGCGCCGACAAGGTGACTATTTCGACCGGAGCCTTTCTTTCGCTTGGAATCGGCGCCTTTAGTCCATCCTTCGGGATCGCGGTTCTTTATCTTGAATGGAGTGTTCTGAATTCACCTGAAGATTCCACCGGTGGCACTCTTATCATGGTTGACGGATACAATCTTGAGGAGAATATCCGCCCCATTTCTTATCAATTCGGATCATTTGATGAAGTCTGATTGTTGTCTTTTCTATTTCTTTCTTTCCTGTAAACCAATCTCGTAGACTATAGCCACTTAAACCTTTTCCTGTTATGAAATATCGACTTGTACCCCGGCTGAGTTTGTCCTGCCTCGCGGCAACCCTCGCTCCTTTAGCGGCCAATCCCATTGATCCGACGCCGACCGTGGTGACTGGACAGGTTGATTTCATTGGCCTTGATACGCATAGTGCGATCATCAATCAGGCCTCTCAAAAGGCGATTGTTGACTACTCCCACTTCAATATCCCCGAAGGTGGATCGGTTCAGTTCATCCAACCAAACAGCAATGCTGCCATTTTGAACCGGATCACTGGAGCTGATCCTTCCTTGCTGAACGGAACCCTGACGGCCAACGGCCAGGTCTTCTTCGTGAACCCTGCAGGTGTTACTTTTGGAGCGAACTCCGTGATTCGTGCCGATGTTTTTATGGCGGCTGCCGGTCAGATGTCGAATGAGGATTTCTTGAACAACATTCAGAATTTCAGTCTCACTGGCAATATCCAGAATTTTGGCTCCATCAAGACCGAGCGTGGCGTTGGTTTGTTCGGGCAACAGGTTGAGAATGCCGGTGAGATCGTGGCTAAGAATGGCTACGCTATTGTTGCAAGCGGAGACGAGGTGCATGTTCGACAGGGCGGGACCGGACTTTCCGTGGATGTCACCGATTCGGCGAGAGCCACAAAGAGTGGCACCGGCATAAAAAATCTCGGAACTGTCGATAGTGAGGAAGTCATGTTCTCCGCAGGTGATGCGTTCGCAACTGCTATTCAACAGTCCGGAAAGGTTTCAGCCCGGAAGAGCGCAAAGATTCAATCGGATGGAGGTGCGGTGGAGGTTTCAGGAGAAATCAGCGTTCGAAATGAATCCGGACAAGGTGGCCGAATCGAGGTGGGTGGCACCGATCTTGGAGCGGAGACCGCCCCGGTCTCTTCGAGCACGACCATCGCTGAAACTGCCGTTCTGGATGCGAGTTCGGAATCTGGTGACGGAGGACATATCGTCGTTTATTCCGGCGGCCATACCCAGTTTGATGGTGTTGCCAATGCTACCAGCAGCAGTGGCAACGGTGGCTTTATCGAAGCTTCCGGCAAGACGCTTGATTTTAATAGTCTGGTGGAAACCATCATTCTGGAATCGGGAGGTCATTTCCTCATCGACCCAGAGGAAATCACGATTGACACCAATCCGGCCAATCCTTTCAACGCCAGCTCAATTGAGACCCTTCTTGATGGCGGCACTAGTGTGACGGTGATGACCGATTCAAATATCCCCGGTAACGGCAACATCAATGTCGATGCTAATATCCAAGTCCCGACCAACAATCTCGGAAACCAGGGCTCACTCAAGCTTGATGCCGATGGTGATATTATCGTTGCCGGTGGGGTGACGGTGGAAAACCTCCAGGAAGACTTTGCCCCGGGTGAGACTGTTTTTGATTTCCAGGCTGGTGGTGACATTATTCTAAATGGAGATGTCAGACATTCTGGAACGAATGGAGAGACCGGCAGGGGGTCGATTGCGATGACCTCAGTAGGTGAAGTTTACCTCAACAACACCATCATCGATGCCAATGGCGGCTCTGTCATTATCGATGCCGACGAGGTTACCTTGTTTAACTTCAGCAGCAGTATTCTCAGCGGACTTGTCGGTGAAGATACGGCGAGTGTCGATATTACTGCCGCCAGTGAAGTTAATTTTGCGGGAGGTAATATTCAGACTTTTGGGGGTGCTGATGTCTTCATCGACACCGCCCTCCTGACGAACAATACCGGTTCCACTGCCATCGCCAGAACTGATTTGGCGGAAAGTTTCTTTGGAATTCGCCTTCCAAATCCCGAGGACAATGGTTCTGGAACAAATCACATTTATGGAGGAATCCAAAGTGGTGCCCGGGCCCTGTTTGATGTGACCGATTTTGGTCCGGTGAAAGCAGGTGGGATTTCAGGAAACCAGTATTACTACAATTTCCAGCCGACTGTCGGGATTGCCGCCAAGGACGGCTCGAAGATTTACGGGAACACCTTCAATTTGCCAAGCGGTGGAGCAGCGGTAAATGTCGCAACCGGCGATTTCGTGCCGGTTCCTCTGGGTGATCCCTTCCTCGCCGATACGAGCGCAAATTCACTTGATCTCAGTGGTGTGACGACAACGTCCGCCGGTGCGGTGACCACAGCAGATGTCGGTGATTATAATATCACCGCTACCGGAGCAACGAGCAACAATGGTTATAGCTTTGATTATACTCCCGGCACTCTTACAGTTGAGCCACGCGCGATCACCCTGACGGCCAGTGAGCAAGATAAGCAATACGGAGATATTCTGTCTCTCGATGACACCGCCTTCTCTGTTACCGATCTTGATCTAGATAGCACTCTTCCCAATGGCGACACCGTAAACACGGTGACTTTGGTTTCCAACACCGGAGTGGACAGTTCGACCACCACTGGCGCGACGACTTATGGGGACGAAATCAGTATCACCGGTCAGTCCGGTAATGCTGAGTTTAATGCCAACAACTACGACATCACCTATGAAACGGGAGACCTTGTTGTCGATCCCCGGAACGTCACGGTCACAGCGTCCGAACAGGAGAAGTTTTATGGGGATGTTCTGGATCTGACTTCGAACGCCAGCCAGACCTCTTTCACGATCGTTGACAACGGACTTACCGACTCGGACGGCAATTCGTCCACCCTTCCGAACGGGGAGTCCATAGACACCGTGAGCTTGCAAAGTGTGCTTCCGGTTGATGTGGCAGCAAGCACCACGGAAAGTGTTGGTACCTACAATGACGAACTTCGCATCACTGGTGTTAGCGGGGACCCGACCTTCGACGTAAATAACTACAACCTCACTTTCGTTGACGGTAATCTGATTGTCGCTCGTCGCCCAATATCCCTGACGCCCGATGCTCAGTCCAAGGAATATGGTGATGTGCTTCCCCTCGGAACAACTGCATTTACCGTTCTTGACAATCGTCTGACAGAAGGCGGCGACGCAGCCCTCCCGAACGGAGAGCAGATCGACACGGTCCCCCTTGTAAGCACTGGTGGTGTTGCTGCCAGCACCGACGCCGACGCCGCTACTTACACCGACAATATCGGGATTGATAATAATGCCTTTGCTTCAGCCGACGGTTCCAACGGATTCAATCTAGATAATTACGATGTGACTTTCCTTACCGGAGACCTCACCATCGACCCCCGACAGATTGAGTTGATTGCAGGACGACAGGAGAAGTTTTATGGAGACGGTCTACCCCTCGACAATACTACCTTTACAGTCGTGGATCAGGGCAATGCTCTTGATAACGCTCTTCCGAATAGAGAGGAAGTATCCACTGTCACTATCAGCTCGGCAACAGGGGTTGACAGTTCCTCCAGCGCAGATGCGTCTCTCTACTCTAACGAGATTGTCATCGAGAGCCCGGTCACGGGAACTCCCGGAACGGGCGACGGCTTCCTGGAGAGTAACTACGACATCACTTTCACGAGTGGCGATCTTCTCGTGAAGCCACGACCCATCACAGTGACCCCGACCCAGCAGGAGAAGACTTATGGTGATACTCTCGTTCTCGCCAACGACAACACCGCCTTTAGCGTGACTGATCTTGATGGCGATTCGGCGCTTCCAAATGGCGAGGCCATTGACACCGTGGGCATCATCAGCCTGGGAGGCCACGACTCTTCCACCACCAGCGATGCGGTCACTTATCAGGATGATCTTGAGATCACGGCCTTCGGGACGGGAAGCAATGGTTTCAATGCTGATAACTACACCTTCGATTTCTCGAATCTGGGGGACTTTGTCATCAACCGGAGAGCGGCTCAAATCGTCGCTTCCGCTCAAGAAAAAGATTACGGTGATGTTCACGACCTTGGAGACACTGCCTTTACCGTGATTGATCGGGACGGAGGAGCTCTTCCAAATGGCGAGACTGTCAATGCCGTCACCTTGGTGAGTGCCAATGGAGTTGATGCATCCACCGATGTGGATGCCGGATCCTACACCGGAAACATCTCAGTGACGCCGACCAGCACGGGAACGTCGACCATCACTGGTTCGGCGAACTTTAACCAGGAGAACTACACCTTTAGCTACGGAACGGGAGACTTCAACGTCAATCAGAGAGCGATCACTCTCACCGCAAGCCAGCAGGAAAAGATTTACGGTAACACTCTGAATCTCGATGACACCGCCTTCACAACGCTTGATCGCGACGGAGGAACAGCTCTTCCAAACGGGGAGGTGGTGACCAATGTTACCATCAACTCTGTCACCGGAGTGGATGCTTCCACGACCTCGGACGTAGCAACTTACACTGATGAAATTGTCATCGAGAGCCCGGTCACGGGAACTCCCGGAACGGGCGACGGCTTCCTGGAGAGTAACTACGACATCACCTATGTTTCCGGTGATCTTGCAGTCAATAAGCGGGCAATCACCGTGACCGCTCTTCCCCAATCGAAGACTTACGGTGAGACCATCACTCTCGACACAACGAGTTTTTCGGTGGTTGATCTGGATGGTGGTTCCGCACTGCCAAACGGGGAAAGTATTGATGCGATTACGATTACAAGCAGTGTTGCCGGTGATTCCACTGCGAACGTTGGAACCTACACAGACGACCTGGCTCCTACCGATATCGTGGCATCTTCAAACGGATTCGATGAAAACAACTACGACGTCACCCGGGTGACCGGCGACTTCACGATTGATCAGCGGGCCATCCTTTTGACTGCTCTGGATCAGGAGAAGATTTACGGAAACTCCGAGACACTCGACAACACCGCCTTTACCGTCGCTGATACCTTTGGCGGCGGAGGAAGTGCTCTGCCAAACGGAGAAATCGTCAATACTGTGGTCTTTGATCCCACAACTGTCCCGGGAGACACCACCGCTTCAGCTGGAGTCTACACTGATGAAGTTAGCATCGCAGATCAGGTGGGTGGCAGTGGATTTGCTGCTTCAAACTACGACATTTCTTATACTCCCGGAAACTACACCATCAACCGCCGTGCGATTGAACTTGTGATTGCTGGAGATGATAGGTTCGCAGGTGCAGGTTACGAAATCGATCCAGCCGCCTTCGCAACCATCGATCTTGATGGCGATGCCTTCCTTCCGAATGGAGAATCCATCGACACCTTGGACATCACCAGCTTGACCGGTGTTGCCGAAGATCCAAGCTCACCGATGGGACTCTACCTCGGAGAACTGACTGCTAATCCTGCTTCGGCGATTGGTTCGAACGGATTCAGCCTCGCGAACTATGACATCACAGTCACTCCGGGTGATTTCAAGATCGATCCTTATCCGGGGCTTCCGTCCGTCGCACAGGATGTCTACTTTGAGCAGTGGCTCCGGGATAACATTGGCCTCGATCTGGAAAATCCGTTCTTAAACAGCTACGCCATTTCCCAGAGCCTTGGTCTTCGTCTCATTACTCTCGACTCCTGGGTGAAACTCCCGGGCGCCAGGAAGCAGGCGGTGCTCCGCTCGCTTGATGCGGTGCCGCTGCATCTTCAGACCATCGAACTCGCCGAAGAACTCATCAAAAAGGTCAAATAAGCATTGATCTATTTATTCCAACCTTTGCCACTCTTGCACATGACCACACTCGCAAAATTTATCGCCGGTCTTACCGCTGGCGCCCTGTTCACCGGTTCCGCGCTTGCCGGACCGTTGAAGTTTTCCGGTAATGCATCTATTCCTTCCGAGGATCTTTACGGTGTCACCGTCCAACTCAAAGAGGGAGAGGGTGGACTTGTTCCCGATCCACTCGGACGTTCCTACCAACTCCGCAGTATCGACGCAACCCAGCTTGCTCCAGCTTCGATTTCCGCGATTCTTCGGGGAATTAGTGAGCTCTATCAGGAGAGGGGAATCCTCGCGACCCGAGCGGTCGTGACCGCTCCGGGCTACAAGGCGTCCTTGGAGGGGAAGGCTCTCGAAGTCAAAATCATCGAGGGTAAGATCAGCAAGACCCGCATCGTTGGGGCGGAGAAGAATCAGATTGTTTCTCCGGCCAAAAAAGCCCGAATTATGTCAGCCGCGCCCATCGGAGTGGGGCAGACCATTTCAGCGAAGGCGCTTGATGGCACCGTTGGCTTGATGAATCGTTTCAGCCGCCAGCAGGTTCGTCCTGTTCTGGTTCCTGAACAAGGAGACCTCGTCCTGGAATACCGGGTGAAGCAGCTCGACGAATCCATCACTACTTTTGCGATCGATAACTACGGGGCCGAGCGCTTGGGCCGGGAGCGGGTGACTCTCGATTTCACCAATTGGAATTCCATTATACCTGATGACAAATTCCATTTCAAGGCGCTGACAACTTTCGAGGGAAACAGCAACTACTTCGGTGCTGACTATATGCTGCCCCTCGACAACATCGCGAGCAGTCGTTTGGCCTTCAACGTTGCTTACAGCAATTTCGTGGCTGAAGATGTCGGTCTTGCCGGTGCTGCTGGAATCGATTTCGAAGGCAACAGCTTCAACCTTGGCATGAGCTGGGAAAAGACTCTCTGGAATGACACCGGTCAGTATTTGGAAAGTATTCTGGGACTGCGTTATCTTGATGTAACCCAGGATCAAACCAGCATCGGAGTGCCTAAAGCCAGCACTGGCTTCCTTCTGCCCTCTGCTGGATTACGCTATTCAAGGACAACCGCAAACAGTTCGCTGATCATGGGGGGACGTATTGAATTCAACCTTTCAAGTCTCGCCAACACCGACTCGGGCACTGAACTGGATCAGCAGGGCCGTCTCTTCGCAGAGGACTCATTCGTGACTGGCTCGATCTATGCAGCCTACCGCCGCTACCTCGATGATGTCTTCATTGGCAAGGACGGTCGCGATCATGAGTTTTCAGCGTTTGTAACCGCTAACACTAGTTTTGGAGATCGTCTTCCGCCATCCTTCTTGAATGTGGCCGGTGGATTCCCAACTGTGCGAGGATATCCTCTTGGTATCGCTTCCGGTGATAACTCGTTTATGGTGAAGCTGGACTACAAGTATCACTTCGACACCATTGACATGGGAGGTCTCCCGCTGGACCTCTCTGCAACATTCTTCAGTGATTTTGCTGCCGTGAAAAATGAAGATGCCCTCTTCTTCGAAGGTGATGAAACCCTCTGGTCGGTCGGAATTGGTCTCGATGCCAAGGTGAACGAAGATCTCCGCGCGACCACTGGTTACGGATTCGTTCTGAGCGACATCGATTCGCCCGTTCAGGATGTCGAAGCCGGTGATGGGGAGTTCTATTTCCAGGTCGGCTACTCTTTCTAGAAACCCATTCCTGATTGAACCATGAAAGCTTCCATTTTCAGATTTCTGCTTACTGTAATTGTCGCTCTGACGACTTTGGCTCATTCCCAATCTCTTCAAGCGTCTTGGGGCTACTCCTACGACGAAACCGAAGCAGGTAAGCAGGTGGTCTTTATTACTCCCATGAACGCCGGAAGTGATGGAAGTGTTGCCTTTGTCGTAACCCGTGGCGACGGAGGAGGAGGAAATCTTGAGAATCAGGTCTTCTGGCTCCGTGCCAAGGAAGACGGCACCTCGCCGGATGCGCCACTCTGGACATCAGGTTGGCAGGCAACAAGCGGTTTTACCGACGTCGTTGCCGTTCGTCGCAACCATCTCGTTTACTATACCGGTCGCGAGTTGAAGTCGGTAACTTTGGCTGAAGACGGCACCGCGAACGCTCCGGTGACGGTCAAAGCTTTCAGCGGAGCAGAGGAGGGAGGTGATCCCGTGGTCTTTACCTTGGAACAGGCTCGCTCACCGGGCTTCGTGTTCGCAGTTGCGACCCAACAGGACAAGCGCGGCTTTACCCTTAGCGCATTTCGTTTCACACCTGCGCCCGCCGTGGTTTCGGCCGTGCCAACATTTACTACGATTTCTTCCGGAAATTCTCTTTCCATATCTTTCCGCAGCGCACTCGGAGTGAACTATCAGGTTCAAAGCTCAACAACTTTGACCGCTGAGAACTGGGAGCCAGTTGGCGGTGCTATCACTGGAACTGGTGAACTGATCACCATTGTTCAAGATGCGGGAGAGCCAAAACTTTTCTTCCGGGTGATCGCTCTCTAGCACAAACCAAGCACCGGTTCCATCGTATCTTGGGCGGCTTATTGTTTCGACGCGAAGTATCGCAACCATGTGATCATTCCTCGCGGATCTAGATTACTTTGGCGCACTAGACGATCATTGGATCTTATTTTTGCAGACTTTTTCCCTTGGTTACGCTGCCGATTTTCATCGGCCTGAGGCAGTTGCGGAGCAATATTTTCTCCCGCTTTGAGGCGAGCGTTTGATCGATCCGGTCCCAGTTGCCGATGCCTTCCTTCCTAGTGTCTTTGTTTTTACGGTGAAGCGACCTAAATCAGCCGGCCAAAGGTTCAAGTCTGTCAGGCGATTCGATTCGTTTCTTTTTATCGCTTACGGATTGTGGCACTTTTTTCCCATGAAAAAGCTACTGATGGTTTTTCTAACAGGATTTAGTGTCGCATCTGCCGTCCCTGATTTACAGAAGATCAAAGATATAGATTATGTCGGCGATGCAAATCCGCGCCAGACTTTGGATCTTTATCTCCCAAAGGAAAAGGCGGAATCGGCCTCTCCAGTACTGCTCTGGATCCACGGTGGAGCTTGGCGCAAGGGGAGTAAGGATCGTCCTGGAAGAGCTTTGAAAGCTGCGGGGCTGAATTGTGTAATCGCTTCCGTTAATTATCGTCTCACCCAGGAAGAGAGCTGGCCCGCACAGGTTCACGATTGCAAGGCAGCGCTAAGGTGGGTGAGGGCGAATGCGAAAAAGTATCACTTCGATCGGGATAGAATTGTAATCTGGGGAGCCTCAGCAGGTGGGCATCTCGCCACTTTTCTTGGGGCAACCCAGAATCACCCGAAGCTGGATGGAAAACTGGGATCAAATCTAGATCAATCCACTTCTGTGAAAGCGATCGTGAATTTCTATGGGCCAACCGATTTCTTGCTGATGAATGATCAGGGGAGTTCGATGGATCACAACGCCGCGAGTTCACCGGAGGGGCTGCTCTTGGGAGGACAGGTCTCTTCTCTAAAGACAAAGGCAAAGGTTGCTTCGCCTTTTCATCAGATCTCCAAAGACGATGCTCCGATCCTGACAGTTCATGGAACCAAGGATCCTCTGGTTCCTTACCAACAAGGCAAGGCCTTGGATGAAAAATTGGACGAGCTAAAGGTGCCATCAATTCTACTGTCTGTAGCCGAAGGTGGCCATGGCAAGGGGTTTGGGGTTTCAGTGGACAGAGGCGTAATTGAATTTTTAAGGCATCACTTTTTTGATGAGGAACTGGGGCTCGCAGACAAGACAGTGAAAGCAAACGAATAATTTGAAGACCTATTGGTCTTCCTCAAAAGTCACGGTCAGTCCTCGTTTTTTCCAATAGGCGGAGATTGCTGCTTCGATCTGCTTTGCTTCGTTCGGCATGAAAAGGCGGGGAATCTTCTGTCTTCTCGTTTTGATCGAGTGGATTTCTTCAAAGTGTCTGCGGGTGCGGTCCACACGCTGGGAGCCACCGTGGAAACAATAGTGGGTCAGAAGTAGGGCGCAATTGTAGGCCTTTAAGGTCTCCCAAGGGTCAAGACCAGCAGTCCTTTTTAGCCAAGCTCTCGATGAAAGCGAAACAAGATTCGAGATATTGATGACGGGATTACCTGCAACTCCGGATTTGGTGTGCTTTTCGATCCTCATCCGAACCGCTCGATCAATCCTATCGAAATCGAAGTTGCCCCGGCCGAGGTGGGCCGCCGCCATGTATTCCGCGATGCCTTCGGTAAGCCAAGGTTCACATCTCCACATCAATTCATGCATCGAGAGGTGGGTAATCTCATGGATGATGAGATCGAACGCAGGGTGTTGGATTACTCGTGTTTCTACCGTGCTATTTTTGAACTGATCCCAGTTGATGATGATCTTGCTCTGCGCTCCGTGATAAAAACCGGCAGTGTTTTTGGCTCCTCCGGCATCAAGATAGGCTTTTTCGTCGGCTGTGAGGAGCAGTCGGCCCTGCTTTTGTGCAGGGGGAGCATAGAGTGGAATTGGAATGCTTTGCAAGACCAGCGGGACCGATTCGAGACACTTCGTAAAGTTTGTCATCAAAGTATGGTCGTGTCTCTCGAATGTCTCAATCTGGAAGCTTTTTGTCTGATAAACAAATCCCTCGGCTCCGGCTCTTACCGAATATTTTCCGGCGCCGGTCGGTGGGGATATTTTTTTAGGCCACGCCTGGCCTGACGAGTTGGCAAGAGAGCAGAGGAAAAACAGGAAACTAGCTGCTCGATTCATCTTCGAGGGGGACGATTTTGATCTTCCCGGAAGAAGCGGGTTGAAGGTTGCCGGCCAGTGTTTCCGTGGCGGGTTTAGCCGGGCCATCTTTCCCATCCAGCGCACTTTTGAGTGCTTGTTCAACCAATTGGCCGCAATGGATCTTCATGGGAGGAAGAGGACCAAGCTCTCCGGAAAGTTCATTTGGTTTCAAGTCACGGGCTTCTTCAGGAGTCTTACCCTTTAGTAGTTCAGTAGCCATGGAGGCAACCGCGATCGCAGTCTGGCAGCCAAAAGCCTGGAAAGAAGCTCGATCGATCACCTTTTTCCCGTCCTTTTCAGTATACTTTAACCACATGCGAAGCATGTCGCCGCAATCGGGAGAACCAACGGTCCCAACACTGTCGGCATCGTTCATCTCCCCAACATTTTTAGGTTGGGCCAGGGCTTCGCGGGCGCGATCTTCAAATTCGTCGGTCACGTGAGAACTTTATCGCATTGAGGGTAAAAGTCTAGGATGAGCCTTTCTTGTCGTGGGACGGGTCGTAATAGATTTTCACATCCGCTTTTTTGGTGCCCAGCAATTCCTGCGCCCGGATCAAGGCGTCTCGCGTTGAAATATTGGGATTGCTGGGTGCATAGAAGAAAAGATTGGTTTCGCCTTCTTCGCGCCGGCATCCTTGTTGAAGAGTCTGCAACACGCCCGAACTTTTGAGCACTTTGTAAACATCACGAGTAGCGCCCGAGATGATGAGATGGCGGTCGCGGGAACGGACGAACCTGATGAGCTCGCGCAAAGACATGACGCTGGTGGCGTCTAGGTGACGTGCGTTCTTCAGCCTCAGAATGATGACCTTGATGTTGGGATCCACGACGAGTCTCTGCACTTGGGTCTGGAATAGTTCGGCGGCCCCGAAGAAAAGAGAACCCTCGACATGAACGATAGAGATCGCGGGATTAGGGCGCTTTTGTTTTTGATCCAACTCGCGGAGTTCACCGTCATCTGAAACCTCGTATTCGACAAGATGCGGTCGGGAGACTTTCCGAAGAAATAGGAAGATTGATAAGGAAACGCCGATGAAAATTGCCACATAAAGTGGGAAGATCAGGGCGGTTAAAAAAGTCAGGATTAAGACACCGCCATCCTCGGGAGTGGAGCGAAGACAAATCCGAATGTTCTTCTTCTTGATCAGGGAGGCCGCCACTGCGATGACCAATCCAGCGAGAGCGGCCTTGGGGATGAAGGCGACCGGGTTTGGGGTCAAGAATGCGAAGAGGAAGAGCGCGACCATACAAAAAATACCCGAGAGAATTGAGGAAATCCCCGAACGGGCTCCTGACTCGTAGTTCAACGCTGAGCGGGTGAGTGAACCGGAGGCTGGCATTGCCGCTGTGAATGCGCAGGCGAGATTACTCATTCCCACCGACATCATATCCTGGTTGATTTCGGTTCTACTTCCCGTTCGGGATGCGAGAGACTTTGCCATCACGGTATTCTCCAGTGAGGCCAGAAAAGCGATGGCGACAGCAACTCCGAGGAGGTTTGAAATGTCCCCCAGGAGACCAGCTCTGGTTGGTTCGGGGAGACGCAAGGTCAGGTCGGTCAGCGAGAAGGTAGGGAAGGTGGGGACTGCAGCTGCCCAGCCGGGGGAATAGGAGGAAAGAAGAGTCGAAACAAGCGAGGCAAGAGCCAATGAGATTGCGAAATTTGGCAGGGCTTTCAGCCACTTGGTCATCGCGAGATAGACGGCAAGAGTGCCAAAGCCAAGGACTGCGGGTTGCCAAAGGTAGGCGGCATTGGCGGCGACCAATTCACGGAACATCCCAAAGAAATTACTGGCAGGCGCAACGATCTCGCTCACACCAAAGAGGTGCTTGCCTTGATTGATCATGATCAAGATAGCCGCTCCGGTGATATAGCCCACCAGAACGCTCTGGCTGACATATTGGACCAGTTCGGCAGCTTTCAGGATGGCACCAATCAGACAAATGACACCCACCATGAGAACCAAAAGTGGCATGAGATTCAGTTTTTCGCCAGTGGTGTAAGTTCCCGCGGCGAAAAAGCTGAAAACCATTAGCGAAGTCGCATTGGTGGGGCCAAGAATGGTGTGTTTGGAACTGGCAAAAAGGGGAGCGATGATTGCCGCGATTGCGGAACAAACAATGCCGTAAAGGATAGGTAACTCGGCAATGGCGGCATAGGCCATCCCTTGGGGAATCGCTAAAAGAGCAATGTTCATCGCCGCCCGGAAGTCAGCTTTGCCATCGAGGGCAGAGTATCCCGAAAGATTTTTGCGGAAGGGGAAGATGCGAAGCTGGTTGCTGGCGGCCCATTTGCCAAAAGCGCGATATGCGAGTTTGGCCTGCCGCATCACCTTCTCCATGCCTGTAATCTACGCGCGTTTGGTTGCACGGCGAAAGAGGAAAATCCCGAAAGCGAGACACGCAAGATTTGGAATCCACATCAGGGTCTTGGTGAGCATGAGGCTTGAACCTTGGGTTTCATCGGCAATGATGAAGAATAAAAAATAGGCGATCGCAACTCCCAGGCTCATCCCTGATCCGGAGGATGTTTCCTTTCTTCGTGCTGAGAGTCCGAGAGGGATACCAACAAAGGCGAGGGCGAGAGGGGCAAAGGAAAAGGAGATTCGGCGAATCCGCTCGGCGTCAAATTCATCCAGTTTCTCATTGGTCAGATTTGCGGGAGGGTTTACCAGAAGTTCGCGAATCTCTTCGTTATCCAGGCGATTGGCTTTTACCCGGCGGGATCTGCCTGCCTTGAGAGGGAGGATCCAAGGTTCAATCTTTCCGGCAGTGCCCTGCTGGAGCTTTTGCTCTTCATCATATTTTTCCAGCCAAACTCCGCTGAGTCGTAACTCAAGTTTCTCAACCTCTTTGTCAGTAGTGATTGATGCGACATCGCGGGCATAGAGATAACCGGCCGGCCATTGGCTGATTTCTTCGTCTCCAAGTTCATACGCGTGGAATCCTTGGAAGCTGGTGTCCGAAGTTCTGGCTTCAATGTAGATCCGTTGCCCTTTCATTCGAGACTGAACGACTCCCGGGTCCAGAAGTCGCAGTGGGTCCTCTTTGAACTCTTCATAGAGCATCACTTTGAGATCACTTTTAGATCTCGGCGAAACTGTCGCATTTAGCCAAAGACACAAAAGTGAGAGAAGAAAGCCAAGAAAAAGCACAGGTGATGCAATGCGATAAAGTCCCAGACCAGCGGTTCGCAGTGAATTGATCTCCTGGTCCGAGGAAAGGCGCCCAAAAACCAATAATACTGCCGCCAAAAATCCCCAGGGTATGGTAAAGACCAGTGAGACAGGCAGTAGCTTCAGAATGAAGATTCCCAGAAAAGAGATCGGAGCACGGCGTTCGACGAGAAGTTCATTGATTTCTTTGAAGATGTTCCCAAGAACGAGGACGACACTTAGGATAAGGACCGCATAAAGCGCCGTGGCGAATACCTGCCGGGTAATGTAGCGGTCACTCTTTAATAACATCCTTGGCCCGAAGCTATCGGCGCCGGTGCCAAAGGTCGAGCAGGAAGGAAATGTGCTAGAAAGAGTATCCGGCACCTAATCCCAGGCTCCATCCGAAGAGGTCGATCTCGAAGCTCGTTGGTCCTACTTTAGACTCGAGATCCTCGTTCCAGTCATAGCGGAAGAATCCCTCGACGTTCCAGTTTTCATTGATTTGATAACCAGCCCCCAGCTTGAGATAGAGTCCCAGAAGAACATCGGTGTCACTGTTGCGGGAGATTCGTTGGCATCTCAGTTTTTAGCCAGTATGCTACCTGTCGTGAACAAATTAATGTTTAAGGTTGAAGTCGTTTCCGAGGGGGGGCGGAACTGTGCTATTGGGTTCAAGTAAACTTCCCGTCAAAAAAATGGAGAAGGTAATGAACCAATACGGCTATCAAGGGTGGGACGTATCGTTCATGTTAATCGAGAAAAAGTGATTTCTTCTTTTTTGGGAAAGGGAAACGGCAATCATAACCTTCTCAAAACCAATTACCCCCGTCCAAAACACGGACGATATTGAGGCAATTTAGGGTAAGTTCTTGGGCTTCTTCCTTCTCTTTGCCTACTCAATGCCCGTTGAGGCGGACACTGGGAGCGAGGACGGGTTTGTTCTGCTGTCCGTTTGAGCGAATTTCCGTTGTCCTTTTGTTGCCCGAATTCCCTGCAATTACTGGCATTTACTTGCTCCTGGACAAGTGGGTAAAAAACAACTCCTCATGGGGTGTTTTCCATAAGGCGTTGATTGTAAGAAAGTAACGGAGAGGGAAGGAATTGAACCCACCAAGGACAGATTGCCCTTCAACGGTTTTGAAAACCGCGGCGACCACCAGGCACGCAGCACTCTCCGCACTCAAGGTGACCGACAAGGAGGGTGGCGTCAAACGAATGAACTCGACCCGGCGATTTTTTTAAATCGGTGCAGACCGAAGTTTTTTGAAGGCCGATCCGAGAAATTCCGCCGTGTTGGTTGCTGATAAGGACTCCTCGGAATGATAGGACAAAGCCAGTTCGGATGCTCTCCCACACAACCAAGTGCCCATTTTGGCGGCACCCAAAGGCTCGAACCCCCGAGCCATCAGGGCTGCGAGAAGTCCTGACAGAACATCACCCTGCCCACCAGTGGCCATTCCGGGCGTGCCGGTCGTATTATAGGCCAAGGGAGAGTTTTGATCAGTGACGATCGTGCGCGCGCCCTTGAACAGGAGAGTTGCTTCACTCACTGCGGTGAATTTCCGGGCAGTGGAGGCTCGATTTTCGCCCGGACAATCTTCGCTAGGAAGAAGGCGTGTCATTTCGCCCGGGTGGGGAGTCACAAGGTGGTTTGTGCGAAGAGTTGAGATATCGGAACTTCGGGCGATCAAGTTTAAGGCATCAGCATCGATCACTGTAGGTCCCATGAATCCATTGATGACCGAAAGGATATCCTGGCTAGTTTCCCCCAGTCCGGGGCCGATGGCGAGTGCATCGAAGTTTTCATCAAGCACCTCGGTATAGCGGTCAATCGGTTTCACCATAACCTC
>CBFHQJ010000100.1:0-17529 GCA_965657795.1 Akkermansiaceae bacterium | reverse complement strand
ATCTCCGGCGACACGGAAGCGATGGAAGCCGAGGGTCTGGCCACGTGAATGAACACAGAACTTGTAGCAGCCTCCCTCAAGCGCGCCGAGGCGGTAGAGATTTGAGACGAGTCGAATGGGAGCGCCACCGATGTTCGGGCGGCCTTCGGCATCGATGAGGAAGCCATCGGCCATTTCGTCTGCCGGAACCGGGTCAACCGGAACAGGGAGGGCAGGCGAGTCTTGGCAAACAACGGTGACGTTGACGTGGAACTCGTTTCCGCTCCGATGAACGGTTCCCCAGTCAAGGACTTGTTGTCTGGGATTCAAGGCAAGGGCAACTTTGGAAAACCATTGACCCTCCTCCTCGCCGGTGCGGATTCCGGCGAGATGCGGAATGGGTTCACAGGTTTCCTTGACCGCAAAATGGGCGCGGGCTCCAAACTCGTTGTTGATGGTGTAAACCACATGGTAGCGTCCGGGACGGAAACGGCCGAAATCATACTCGATCACTTGTGGTTCGCCAGAGGGAGGACGAATGAAGGTGACGCGCGCGGCGGTGGCATTGATGTGGATCATGTTGCCAACGATGCGAGGTTCTCCGGGATCGGTGATCAGGATGAAGGGATCTTTGAAATCAACCTTGGCGGTGACGGTTACGGTGTCCTCGACTTCAGCCTTGAGGGAGGTTTCCGCTTCGAAGCTTTCCTCAACGACTGAGAAGAAATCGTATTCATAGAGGTGGCCATCCATGACGAAAGCGCCAAGGTAGCTTCCGGGTGAGAGGTTTCCGAGATCGTAGGTCACGGTGACGGGTGCCGGAGGCAGTGGTGCCAAAATGGGAAGGGGCCCTTCGGAATCAGCCAGGAGGACGATGAAGTTTCCAAAGCGGCGAATCCGTGGATTGACGACGCGATAGTGATTATGAAACTGAATGGTGACCGTGGCCGAGGAAGGTTGGGTTTCCGTGGCGAAGGTGAGATCAACGCGGGCCGGCACTGCCGGGATAACGAAGTCGACCTGATCTTCCTGGTGGTCGTTAATGAAGAACTTGAGCCACTTTGGACCGGCGGAGAGTTGTCCAAGGTCGTAGCGAAATTTAAAGATTTCCGGAGCGTCCAAGGCATCGGAGATCGTGGCGGCCGCGTTGATCATGATGACATCGCCATTGATCACGACTTCGCCGGGATCGGTGATGCGAACTTGAGGGTTTTCGAACTTGATGCTAGCGAGTGCCTGCCAGGTTCCGTCGTCCGTCATTTCGAGATCAACATCGACCCGGGCTTCAAAGGGTGCATCAACTTCTTCCCATTCGGTCCGCGCATAAGGGTAGCCATTCATCACGAAGGTGGCCGAGTAGTCGCCTGCAGGAAGATCACCAAGAGGGAATGGAAGCGTCACCTGGTTGGTGGCCCGGATGGCCGGATCGGTGATGGAGCGAGCGGAAGCTTCAAAGATGAAGCGGTTGCCCACGCGGTGAATGTCGCGCTCCACGATGAGGTGGGGTGTGGCGAAGGTGATTTGAGTCACCCCGGTCGTGGGGCCGTTTGGCGTCTGTTCCACTCCAAGTTCCACGCGGGCATCGATAGGCGGGCCTGGATCTTCAATGACGAAGTCTTCGGTCGCATAGGTGAATTCATTCAAGACGAATCCAGCGAGGTAACCACCTGGCTCAAGCGCTCCGATTTCGTATTCGAGAACAATGGGCGCCGGGACGGGTGGGCGAATTGAAGCATCGAGCGGAATCGGAAGCGGCTCGGCTTTAGTCGGTAGGATGATGCGTGGACCTTGGCGGGTGATCTCGCCCTGGCTCGTACGATGTGGGGTGCGAAATTGAATCTCAACCCGAGCCGTCACATTGTCCGGGTCATCTGAATTCACTGAAAGTCGGACGTCTGCCGGAATGGGAGGAGCTGGAGCAACTTTAAAACTCTGGCGACCGAAGAGTTGACCATTGATGAAGAATCGGGCGAAGTATTCTCCGCGTCGAAGTGGACCGATTTCGTAAATCAGGTTCTCCTGAGTGGTTGCAAAGGGGCGCATGGGATCGACGAGGGGATCAAGTTCGGCTTTGGAAGTGAGATAGATACGGTTGCCGTCGCGTCGGATATTCTGTCCGGTGATTTGGTAGGGGAGGGCAAAATGCACGTGAACTTTTGCGACGACTTTGGCCGGGTTGGATGCGTCGATGCGCATCTCGGTGCGAGCTTCAATGGGAGGTTCAACGATGTCGATGGCGACTTCAAAGCCACCGAGGCGCTGGGCGCGATTACAGTTTTCGATTTGATCGCAGACCTGCTTCGCCTGAAGGACTATGGGATAGAATCCATTGCTTCGCGCGCGCCATCCGCCGGTCGGAGGTTCGATTTCGTAGGTTGCTCGTACTTTGGTGAGGCGGCGATCAAGAGGAGTCACGTTGACGAGGCGGGCTCGTTGGGCTTTCCAATCGCTGGTGCACTCCGCGTTTGCCAGAACGGGGTGACTCAGGCAGGGGCTGAAGACGAGGAGGTCACGGCTATCGAGGGTGCTGATGGCGACTCCCGATGGGTCGGCATAAGTGACGGTGAATTGATGGGGGTGGTCCGAAGGCCCGGTGATGGTGCGTCTTGCGAGTTCTGCCAATGGAGCTTCGGTGTCGACGGGAGGGTCGCTTGGAATTGTGAACGAATTGCGACCTTCCCTGATTTCGTTGACCCGGGCGAGAAGATCATAGGTGCCTGGTTCGAGTGCTCCGAGACGATAAGTGTGGGTGAAAGTGGGTAGAAGAGGGGGGCGAGTTCCAACAGGGGGGGCGCGTGTTTGACGCGACTTCGTCGGCGGTGACGATCTCGACGGGAACGATCGGAATCGGGATTCGATGGACGGTAGTGTTGGTAGTGAAACTTGTTCCGTCATTCACGAGTGATCCCCAATCGAGACGAACGTGGGGAGTATTAAAGGTGAGGGTGACATCGGCGAGGTGTTGGACCTCGCCGCCAACCAAGGTGCGGTGGAAGGTCATCCGGGTGTTGGTAGGTTGGATCGCTTGAGGCGCGACCTTTTCGATGGCACAGCGAAATCCTCCAAGGAATTTGGAGGTGAAAGAGCGGTCATCGCGATTGGAAATGGCTTCTTCGGCCAGACGAACACGATAAAGCCCGTTGTTTTCGACGTCCCAATTTCCACCGGGGCCGTTGAAGGTGTAACTGGCAATGAGTCGGGGCTCGGGCATACGGAGATCCGTGAATGACTCATTGGGTTGTGCTGGAAGGTGCTCGCGAGAGAAGCCTTCAAAGTGTGCCCTCTCTTCGGTACCGTTGGCCCCGTAAAGAATGAGGTCACCATCCCCAAGAGTGGCGGGATCGACGTTACTCAGAAGTGGAAAAACGAGGCTGACCCGATGGCTGTCTGTTGGTGCAAGAAGATCGCGGGCCAAGAGTGTGGGGCAGGGCGATGAGGTGGGGTTGGGTTCGTCGGTCTGCGCGAGAGCAGAGCCGAAGAGCCAGAGAAGTAGGAGGGCAAAGGTGGTGGGCAGTTTTCGTAACATGGCTGTCTGATGTGGGTTTGGGTTCGGCTTTGGAAGACGCCCGTCAGACAGTTTGCGTTACGAGTCGGTCACTCTTTTTTTTCGGGAGGCCAGGGTTTGGTGACTCCGTAGCTTTCGCGTTGCTCTTTCGTGGAAAGGACTCCGTCTCGTGTGAGGGTGATGTATGCGAGGCTTTTGCCGTTGGGGAATTCAAACTGAAGCTCAATGGTTCCGTTTTTATATTCGTAAAAAAGAATGATCTCACCGTCGTCATCAAGATCGGTCCAATAAGGCTCTCCGAACCAATCAATCACCTCTTCGCTGGTTGTGTTGATGTTGATGGGGAGCGCTTCCTTCTTCAGAAGGAAGGCTCCTTGGAAATTTTCAATGGTGAGGAAAACATAGTCGAGAACCCCATCTTCAACCCCAAGTTCATAGCCGAGTTCGTCGAGTTTGAGAATCGGTTTTTTCTGAAGAGGGATGGAGAAGAAGTCGCCATCCCAAGGAGGTTTTCCAAGAGGGGTTGCGTCGATGACGAAGAGCGACAGGTCAACGATGAGTTTGCTGTCGGCAGCATTTACGTCGAAGTTTTGACGACCAGTATTGAAGGAGGATAGGAGGCCCATGATTGAAATAGAGGTCAGGTTTTGAAAAAAAACTACTCGCCGATGATGCGGATGGCTTCCAAAGAGGAAGAGTCATATGTCACCTTGCCCCCTTTGAGTGGTTGTCTCAGGACTCGCTCGAAGAGTTCCACTTTCCATTGGTCGGGTGTTTTAAGTGGAAGGATTTGGGGTGGAGAGTCGCTGGGTTTTGATTCCTGGGAAGGGATGCCTGGGATTTTAATCCGTTGAAGGACGTTGTTGACGAAACGGCGGTCGACTTCCCATTGGAAGTAGCCTTGACCTCCGGGTTCAACGATCACGATTTCCTCATCACTTCCAACGGTCCGGACTTTTGATCCGGACATGGTCCTGAGATCACGTGTGGCGGCATCGACTGCTTCCTTGATGTAATCTTCGCGACGCAATAGTCCAATGGCGGACTTTCCGTGTTCTTTCCCAAATGAGGTCGTGGCCCCGAGCGCGAATGTATTTCGGTCGAAATGTCCTTCAGCCATCTTTTCCATTCTCTTGAGGTGGTAGTCCTTCACAAGTTCATCGGTGAGCTTTCCATTGTGAGTTTGATAAAAGGCGAGCGCCTCCTTCATCGTTGCAAGGGTAGCGGCTGGCGATTGCAGGGCAGGGAGGATATCGAAGACCTCGCCGTCCGGAGTGCAGAAGTAAACCGCGATTTCTCCGGAAACGGTGCCTTTGAGCGAGCGTCCTTCGCCAAGATCAAAGGTGACAATTTTCACTGGGGCGACTGATTCCCACGCGGGGATGAAGTCGTCTTGAAGTATTTTAACGACACGTGAATCCGAGAACGTCACGGTTCTCGCGAGGGTTGCATTCGCTCAGCAAAATTCTTCGTTCAGATTTCCGAAGAGCTGGAGTAGCAGGATCGGTTTGCCCTTTCCTGTAGCCTCCTGGAGGGAGCGCTTCCAAATGAGATCAACTTGAGATCCCCAGTGGCCGGTAATACCGCCGATCGCTTCTTTGGCGCGGACGGCAAGACGGGGATCCTCTGACTTGGCGAGTTTCCTGAGTTCAGGAAGAGCCTCTGTCCCTTTGTCGACATAAGCGCGGATAGCCTGCCTGCCGAGTGCTGGATCTGATGCTGCCAGCGGGTGTTCGTCGGCAGCCAGTACTCCGGTGAAAATAACGAGCGCGATGAAAGCAATCCTCTTCATGACGAATGACACTATGTCAAAGTTAGGCGAAATGTATAGTCGGCTTCCGGTTTCGTGAGTCTACTCGGTGGGAGTAAAGACAGCAGTGGAGCGGCCGCTGGTGCTTATCCAGACTTGGCCCGGGCGATTGGGATCGACGGCGACGGCGGTCGTGTTGCCGAAGCGGAATCCTTTGCGGGTGATTTCACGCCAGGATTTTCCGTTGTCGTCGGAGTAGTAGATTTTTTGAAAGTCGTCGCCTTTTAACTTTCCGATGACGGCAACTCGACCGTAGACGGCATCGACATCGGAGGCTGATTCGAATCCTTCGATGGTGAGCCATGAGTCTCCGCTGTCTTCGCTGCGATGGAGTCCCTTGTTGCTTGCGAACCAGAGGGCGTGCTTCGTCTGGTGATCGGTGCCGAGGTAACCGTGGGTGGTGGGCAGGCCTTCCTGACGGACTCGCTCCCAGGTGAAGCCTTTATCGATGCTTCGGTAAATGCCCTTATCTCGGATGCTGAGGTAGTGGCGGGAAGAATCACCGCCATCGGCGCAGAGGCGGGTGTGCCAAACGAATTCGTTACCGGCATCTTCGCCAGCTGTCTCCACGGGAAGGGGCACTTGTTTGAAGCTGGAGCCATAGTCCGTCGAGCGATAGATACCTCCTTTGCCGGGGCCGATTTCGCCGCCCATGAGTGCGATGAGTTCGTTGGCAGAACTGCTCATCTCGACCCACATGTGCCCGTGCTTTTGGGGGTAGCCTTTGGCAGGGAGTTTTCTCCAACGACTGCCCGCTGAGTCAGATCTCCAAATCCGGGCTTCCCCAGAAATGGCAGCCCCGCCAAAGGCGACGATTGTTTTTTCCATCGCAAAGGAGGAATGAACATAGGTCAGGATATCGTCGGGATAGGGATAGTATTTTGAAATGGTGTTCCAAGCCATGCCGGTTTTCCCTTCGTAACTCGCCATCACCAGTCCGTGATCGGCACTTGGGATGAGAATGGCGTTCCTATCGGTGGGGTGAAATTGGGTGCGCCAGGTGACAACTTCTCCAATCCCGGAGGTGATGTATTTCCAGGTCTTCCCTGAGTTGTCACTGTTGCCAGGGCCGTAGCCGCCAGTCGAAAACCAGGAGTTTTCGGTTTTGACGTCTTGAATAATTTGATTCCATCCGCCCTGGTGATTGCCGCGATCAGGAATCGCCCAAACAGGCAGTTTTCCTTCGGAAGTCGGCGGGAGAATTTTGAAGGTTTTTCCGTTGTCGTTGCTGATGGCGGGTGCCCGGAAAAAACCGGCGGTAATGAGTGAGCCGTCGCGCAGGAGTCCGAGGGCCGCGGCTTGATCCACTGGCTCGTAACCTTGGGCTTTTTTGAAAGCGGAGACGTAGTTGGGCCAGCGGTCGGTTGACTCCGGAATCCCGGGTTTGCCCCAATCATCCTTCGTGACGTGCCAGAGTTTGGTGTCGGCAGGAGAGGAGGGGGTGTATTTTCCGCCGATGGCGAAACCGGACCCATCGTTGTGGCGCGCGGTCCGGAAGACCACTTCGGCTTTGATGGCCTGCTGCCAACTGGCCCCGCGATCCGGGCTGATCCAAAGCCCGCCTTCACCGGAGACCCAGATTTGATTTGGGAAACTGGGGTGAATGGTGATTCCGGTGATGACCACAGTTCCGAATTTCTCGGTTGAAATCTCCTGCCAGTTTGCTCCCGCGTCGACTGATTGCCACAAGCCGTTCTTGTTCGAACCGGCCCAGATCTCGGAATCATTTTTCGGGTGAACAATGAGGCATTCGCCGCCGTGCCGGGCTTTGTCATTTCCGGAGAAATTGATGTTGGCCTTCACCTGCCGCCAGGTTTTACCGGCGTCTTTGCTTTTCCAAATGCCCCGATTCGGATCATCGGGAAAGTAGGAGACTCCGCAGGCTTGGTAAACGGTGTTTGGATCTTCGTTCGAGATGGCGATTCCCTGCACGCAAAGTCCGCCCGGGGTTGGGAAGTCGCCGCTCAGGAAGGTCCAGGACTCGCCGCGATCATCGCTGCGATAAATTCCACCGACATCGGTCCGCCCGTAGAGTCGGCCCGACTGATGTTGCTGAATCCCGGTAAACCATCCTCCGCAGTCGATATCGATCTGCGAGAATGATCCGGGGATTTGTGCTGGGAGAAGAGAGGTGATCAGAAGGAACAGCAATGCTGGCCTCATCGAGAGATGGTGTAGTAGGCCTGAAGGGAGTCCTTGCGGTTTTTAGGAAGAATTTTGGAAGAGAAAAAGAAGACGCGGCTTCCGCTTTCCCGCTTCTCATTCGGGGCAAGGGTGACGGTGAGGGTGCCTTTGTCGCGGTCTAGCTTCTGGCTGGCGATGGTCTCTTTCAACTTGTTGTTGGAAGGGGAGCCGTAGTCTGGCTTGTCGTGGTAGAACCAGGATTCGATGGCGAGATCGGTGGCCTCGGGAAGGTCCTTGGTATTGCCGGTGAAGTGCAGGGTGAAGGTCTCACCGTCACGAGTGATGTCCTTCAGCTGCGGAGAGTCATTCTTGGCGTAAGTGAGCTTCACGAGGGCATGTTGGCTACCTCCGCGTGCGCGCCAGCCGCGACCGGTTTGGCCGACATACATCGCGCCGTTTTTGTCGAAGGTCTGTCTCATGAGACCGGAGGGGAAGTTGTCGGCAAAGTGAATGAGCGCTGCTTCGTGGTTGGGCTTGAGGGCGATGCGGAAGAGCGTCGAGAGGGTTTGGTCGCCGCAATAGACGTCTCCGGCAAAGGGGCCGAATTTGCCGCCGGTGGTGTCCCAGGTCGGGCTGCCGGGAGCGTTGGCGATGCGGGCGTGGGGGAGGAGCGCGACCGAGACGGCGCGCTTGGGAGCCCACTTGTCCCACGCAATTTCCGGGGAGTCCGGCTTCATGCCCGCAAGGTCAACGAGACCGGAGGGATGACCGTAATAGTTTCCTTTTTCAAGGAGATGCATCTTGGAGGTTCCGTTATACTCACCTTGGTTTTCGGTGTAGTAGATTTTACCGTCTGGGCTGGCCGAGACGCCCGCCGGGCTTCGAAGGCCCATCGCGAAGGGAATCGTTTTTCCTTCCGGAGTGACCTGGAGAGCCCATCCACGATAGCCACCTTGCGAGCCCATGAATTTACCATTGGCCTTGTGGATCTGGCGACCATTGCGGTGGTCGAGATTGAGGGTGAAGTAGTAGTTTCCGGCTTTGTCTTTGGCAGGGCCGTGGAGGTAGCCGTGATAGTTGGCGGTGAAGAGGAAGTCGTCGCTCAAGGTACGGAATGTCTCGTAGAATCCATCGCCATTCTTATCGTAAAGAGCGGTGAGCTCGGCTTTCTGGCCGACCACGAGGCGGTCCTTCTCAACGATCACGCCGAGGGCGTCGAGGAGGCCATCGGCGATCATAGTCCAGGTGTTGTTCTTGAAACGCCAGACTCCGGCGGTGCGTGTGGTGACAACAATGGACCCGTCCTTTGGATCGAGCGCCATTCCGAGAGGCTCGAAGAGTTGAGGGCGACCGTGGGGATCGGTGGGGGCCGGGACGCGTTCGGCAGAGTAGCCCGGGATGAGGTTGACGCGATCCATGGGGGTAAGCGCCACTTGCTGACTCAGGGTTGAGGGGATGGGATTGGGGCGCCAGACTGATTCCGGTTTGTCGGTGTTGGTTGCGTGTTTGGATGTCTTGCCATTTTTGGTCGAGGTGGTGACCGCGAGGCCATCGGACTTAATCGTGAAGGTGAGGGAGTAAGTGTTTTCACCGACACGATAGTGGAAGGTGGGGTGGCCTTTGGGATCGGAAGGGTAATCGTAGCCGATGAATTGTGCGTCGGCTTTCTTGAGCTGAGCGAGGAAGTCTTCGTCGCTCCAAAGATTGTTTTCGATCGTCTTGCCGTCGTTGATGAGAGGTGACTTGAAGGAGAGGTCGACGGGCTTGTCGTGAACCTTGGCCCGATTCGAGAGACTGACTTCGCGGGCCTGGTGACCCAAGGTGGAAGGATTGTTACCGCGGCCGGACATCTCATTCTTGAGATTGAGGAATCCGCCCCACCAGACCTTGCTGATGGTCATGTTGCGCGGGTCGAAAGCGTAATTAAGTCCGCTGGGGTGTCCCACATGGACGGCGCGGGCCGAGGATCCGGGAATGCGGGCCCGGAAGATGCGGGTGCGGTCGGTGACGAGGATTTCGGTGGGGTTCTGGTGGATGTCTTTGACCACGGTGCCTTCCTGAAGCTCCTCCATGACCTTGCTCTTTCCGCGAAGGCCGTCGTCGTTCAGGGTTTGGAGGTAGTGGAAGATGGCCTTGGCTTTTTGCTCGTTGAGGAATGCTTCGGGATAAGCCGGCATGACCGGGAGGAAGGCTGTTCCTTTGGTTGGGGCAACTTCGGAGATGGCGATTTCACTGGCAGGTTCGCGCAGCGATTTCTTATAGTATGCGTAGTCAGCGGTGATGGTGTGCTTGTGCTGTTCGGCCGCTTCGATGATGTCGCGCTTGCGGGCGGTGGAGGGGAACAGCCCGTAAAGTCCTGGGCCGGTCTTGACCGAGGTGTCGTTCTTGATTTCGGAATGGCATTCCGCGCAACCGACGGCATTGAAAGTTTCTTTTCCGAGTTTGACCAGGTCGACTTCAGCGGCGTTCAGGCCGATGCCTAGAAGAAAAGAGAGGGAAAGATGAGTGCGAAACATACTTGAGTTTAGAAAAGAGGGCGGAGGCGTCGAGGATGGAGTTATTTTAAGATGGCGAATTGATGTGGGTGTCCTACCCTTCGCGCGGGCAGGATTGACGAGATCTTTCCCTCGTCGATTGAGTTGTGAATTTTTCTGTCGTAGCCCGTTCTTTGGGAATCATGGTCCTTCTTTTGGGGGGGATGATGATGGTTTCTGTTGGTTTGTCTGCGGTGGTTCCGGCCGGCGTATCTCATGATACGGGGCTCGATTTGCAAGGTTGGTCGATCTCGTTGGGGCTCACGGTGGCCCTGGGGATTGCTCTGCTGATACTTGGTTCGCGATTGGCGGGGAAGTCGAGGCAGGCGGACTTGATGAGACGGCGGGAGGCGATGGCGCTTGTGGGGGTTGGCTGGTTGGTGTGTAGCCTGGTGTCGGCTCTGCCGTACTTATTTTGTGAACCGCATGTGTCCTTCCATGTCGCGGTATTCGAGGCGACGTCCGGGTTGACGACGACGGGAGCGACCATTTTTGCGGATGTGGAGGGCTTGCCCAAAACGATTTTGATGTGGCGTTCGACAACGCAGTGGTTGGGCGGGATGGGGATTTTGGCGATCTTTGTCATCGTATTGTCCGGAAGTGGCACGAGCGGGCGGATGCTGGTGGGCGCGGAGTCATCCCTGGCGCGCTCTGATCTGGCCAGTCTGCGACAAACGATGAGGAGGATGTGGGTGTTGTATCTGGGATTTACTGTGACCTGTATTCTCGCTTTGTGGGCGACGGGTTTGACTCCCTTTCAAGCGGTCAACCATGCTCTCACGGTGGTTTCGACGGCGGGGTTTGGGACGGAGAATGATAGTGTGACGAGCTTCGGGCTGGGAGTGAATGTGGTGTTGCTCGTGTTTATGTTGATTTGTGGGGTCAGCTTCCCGCTTTATATTTCGATGTTTCGACTCTCTTGGAGTGAAAAACGGCGTCGTTTCGAGGAGGTGTGGTGGTATTTTGTCATTTTGGGAGGAGGGATTCTCGCGGTGGTGGTTTTCCATGAGCCAATTTTCCGGCTGGTTTTTGACACGGTTTCAGTTTCGACCACGACGGGTTATGTGTCAGGGGACTACGACAACTGGGGGCATTTTGGAAAGGCGGTTCTCGTGGTGTTGATGATCGTGGGTGGTTGTTCGGGATCGACGGCGGGAGGCCTCAAGGTTGGGCGCATGGTCTTGACGACGCGATTTGTGATCGCGGAGTTACGGGCGTCTTTCCGTCCGAAGGAATTGCGTAAAGTTCGATTGGGAGGGCAGGCCTTGGACGAAGGCGGCCAAGGGCAGTTGTTTTTGGTGGTGGCAATATTTGGCTTCTTCCTGATCGGGGGAACCTTGCTTATGAGTTCGCTGGAGCCGAAGACGAGCTTTATTGGCTCCTTGTCGGCAGTGCTCAGTTGTTTGTGTAATGTGGGGCCGGCCTTCGCGGAGTTCGGTCCGCGCGCGAATTTTGCGCACGTGGAGCCAACGGGCGCGATGGTTCTCTCGGTCCTGATGATTCTGGGGCGCCTTGAGTACGTGGCGGTGCTGGTCTTGTTCAGCCGCCGTTTGTGGAAAAAATATTAGAGGATATTTTCCACGAAACGCTCGCGTTCAAAGCGTTCGAAGCGATCTGGGTCCTCGCCGGTGCCAATGAAGCGCGGAGCGATGCCAAGTTCCTTTTGGATGGCAGCAGCGACGCCTCCTTTGCCCGAGCCGTCGAGCTTGGTGAGGATGAGGCCGTCGAGTGGAACCGCTTTTTGGAATTCGCGGGCTTGATTGAGAGCGTTTCCGCCGGTTGAGGCGTCGACCACGAGGAAGGTTTCGTGCGGTGCCGTCTCGTCCTGCTTACCGATGGTGCGCTTGATTTTGGCAAGCTCGTCCATGAGGTTATTTCGAGTATGAAGGCGACCGGCGGTGTCACAGAGGAGGAAGTCGTAGTTGCCTGCGATAGCTTTTTGATGGGCTTGATAACAAACTGAAGAGGGATCGGCCTCGTGGGCTCCGGTGACGACAGGGAGGTCGAGTCGCTCGCCCCAGCGGACGAGTTGTTCGACGGCGGCCGCGCGGAAGGTATCGGCAGCGGCCATCAGAACGGAGTAGCCCTGGCTTTTGAGAAGATGTCCCAGCTTGGCGGTCGAAGTTGTTTTTCCGGTCCCATTGACGCCGACGATGAGGAGCACGGTGGGATTTTCATTGGTTTGCGGAGCGAGGGCTGGCGCGTCCTCGGGAAAGAGTCCGGCAAGGTTTTTGCGGGTCGTTTCGACGACATCATCGGCGGAAATTTTTCGGCCCAAATCTTTGAGTTCATCGACAATCTCGAGCGAGAGTCGCACGCCAAGGTCGCCGGAAATGAGATCGGCCTCGAGATCATCCCAATCGATCTCGGCTTTGTTGGTAACCTTGTTGAAGAGTTTCTTGAAAAAACCTGCCATCGCGGGCGGATGCTTGTTCAAAACCGGCGTAAATGCCAAGGTTAATTGTATCTGGATTGGAGAAGATAGGCTCTCTATCAGGTTCAAAAATTTTATAATGACAGCAAGGGTGAACGAGTAAGATTCTCGTTCTACCTTTAAATATGGTAGGAAGAGTGAGGACCAGAGCGAGGCAGTGCTCGAGTTTTGATGCGGCAAAAATGATCAACCTGGCATGTCTCTATGAATTCTTATCAAGTTCCCGGTGAGATGGTGAGTCCTGGAAAGAAATCCGGATTGCGCAATCGGGCGCTGATCTTACAATCTCATCCGGTATGATCCGGGATGATCCGGGATGATCCGGGAGGCTGGCGTTCGCTTTGGGTTTTCGGTCTCGCCATTGATTGTTGGCGCTCCTTTCGCGATCGCTTCGACTTGGCTATCGCATCGAAAGAAGGATCCGGAACCCAATTAGCACCCCAACCGCAAACCCGCATCCCTCCACATGAAAACCGGCCCCCTTTGCAGGAGTCCGGTTTCATTGTTGCGGGATTCAGGATACGGGAATCAGAATGGATTTCCCTCTGGCAGTTCTTTAAATGCCCAGAGCCTTGAGTGGTTCCGGTTTTCACCGGCGCACTCAATGCGTCCGTCTGAGCGTTTGGCGATTTGTGCCAAATACATGCCAGCTACTTCCCCGCAGCTCCCGCACCTTGCGAGAGAAGAGCTGAACCCCGCATCCTGATCCTTGTTTCTCCGAATTTACGAAACCTATCACTCTTTGTAACCGCATCAGAAATCAGGTTGTCGTGGAGATAAATTTCTAGGTTTAGCAGAATGGTCGGAGGAAATGCTTTTAGCGATTACTTTAGACGGGTTTTCGGCTATACTGCCTCAATGGGTTTTGAAGGACTAGAGGAGATTGTGAAAGTATTGGCAATAGCTGTCTTCTTACTAGCGGTGGCCATTTTCATTGCGCTCAAGAGATAGAGCTCGCGGTAAGGCGTGCCAACCTTTCCATTTTATGGCCCACTGCGAGTGTGAGGATTTGGAGTTGTAAATAGGCTTTCTCGACTCGATGTCAACAGGCTTCCGGAATAGAGACCGGAGGTCATAGCGGAGGTAGCTTTTTGAGTGCGCCACCTTTCTCCTGGCGGCTAATCAAGGGCAAACTCCTCCGGGGTCTTCAGTAAAAGGCTTCGGTGAGGACGGAGCTGATTGTATTTCTTCCTCCACGCCGCGATCACGACCCGTGCGTCACTCAGGGTGTAAAAGGGGTTCTCGTGCCAGACATTCACAGCGAAACTTGTCATGGAAATTTTCCACAAATCCACTCTGCCAAGGACAACCGGGATCGATGTAGAGGGTTTTTATCGATTCCTCGGTAAGCCATCCTTGTAAGGACTTCGTAACAAATTCAGGACCATTGTCGCTTCGAATATGGCCGGGTGTACCGTTACGATCAATCAGATCACCGACAATTTTGAGAACCTTACCTGACCCGATATTGCGAGCGGGATAAAGCGCATGTGTCTCGCGAGTGTATTCGTCCACAACACTCAAAACTCGAAAGCTTCCGCCTTTGATCGTCGAATCATGGATGAAGTCCCACGTCCACCCATGTCCTCGATATTCCGCTTTGGTCGGCTGACGCCCAGTGGAGACTCCCCGACGACTTTTCTTTTTCCTGGGAGGAGGGACCTGAAGACATTCTTCGCGACGCACCGCGCGCACTCGTTCATTGCTGACTCGCAGACCTCGATTGCCAACCAATCGACTGACTTTGTCGGACCCCAGCTCGGGATGTTCCAAGCTCAGATCCACAATCGCTGTGTCAGCTTCCTTCTTCTTTGATGAAGGAAACTTGGGGCGATATCGCAAGGTCGATCGATGAAGGCTAAAGTAAGTCGCGGCCTTGCGCTGACTGCACTGCTTCACCGAAATAGCCAATCGTGCAAGATCACGCCGGTGCGTCACGCTTACAGCTTTTTTCGATGGTCTTCTGCAAGATCGTCATCCTTAGTATAGCATCGGCATACATCTTTTTGAGCTCGGCGTTTTCCTTCTCACGGGCTTTGAGCCGTTTGGCATCCGCCACCTCCATCAGGCCAAACTTCTTGCGCCATCGATTGAGGGTGTGGCTGCTGAAATCTGCTTCTGCTGACAGAAGCGCTCTTGGCTCAGGATCCCGCTGTCAAACTCGCCCAGCAACAGGATGATTTCTTCGGGTTTGTCTCTCTTTTGTTGATTTATTTTCTAGGATTTGGATTTCACCAAATCTTCTCACTCAACGTGGACCATTTTCTCTAGCGGCGCCCCCCCCAAAAAAAATGACATCTTTTTTCCTACCGACCCAATTGCGCTAGCGGCTTGAATCCGCTGCTAATTAAACCAAAGAAGAAGGAGAAGCGAAGACTCCCCCTTCTCTCTCGGCTTTCTAAGTTGGCTTACTTCTGAAAAGAATTAAGAGGTGTCTCTCCATTCCATTCGATACCAGCTTTTTCAATGCTGATGACTTCAAGATTGTAGGTTCCTGGCTTCGCATTTTTGATATCAAAGCGGACCAGACCGCTTGAATCAGTCAACCCTTGCTGATTGGAAACACTACCGCGAGCTTCATTTAGGATCTTCACAGTAACGACTGCTCCTTCAATCGAACGTCCTGAGTCATCGACAAGTTTGAGAGTTGCCGTTAAATGCTTGTCTGAACGCCGTCCACCGAAGGCGGAAAAGTTCACCTGACTGACAATTATTTCCTGATCAGAAGTCACTTCGGGAAGGACTTCAACAGAGACCGATGAAGAACTCTGCAAGCCAGCGCTGTCAGACACTCGTGCAGTGATGATATGTGTCCCCTCAGAAAGGCTCACAGCCAAACTGCCGCTCGTTCCAAGGCTGCCGTCAATATTCGAACTCCAACGAATCTTCTGCGAGAGTGACCCGTCTTCCTGATCAGTTGCACTTCCACTCAACGTCACTTGCTCACTTAACATATACAAGGCTCCATGAATTGGATTAGAAATGACAAGCTCGGGGCTCGTGTTGGGTTGCCCATATTCAAAGGTCAAGCTACCAATATTAAGAATCGGCTCCGCGACACCATCAGAATCTCCTCCAAGGAGATACTCTGGATCACCTGAATTCCATGCACTCTCAAGGAGTGCTCGCTCGACAACTTTAGCGGCGTTTAGCCCTGTCATCCCGCGATAGGGATTTGAAGAATTTGCGATATAAAGAGCCGCAGCTCCGGAAACATGGGGTGCTGCAAAACTTGTTCCAGACGCTCTGACGTAAGCTCCGGGAATGGGTCCTAAGATATTCACTCCAGGTGCGCACAGATCAACGACACTTCCGTAATTACTAAAGGTCGCAAAGAAATCATCCGAACCAGAGGTAGTCGAACCACCAAAACCCCCAGGTTGGCCGTCTGAATCTGCGAGGGCAGAGACCGTGATCGCATCAGGAGCGGAAGCTGGAGAGAAATTCTTTGAATCGGCAGCACTATTCCCTGCTGCTACCACGCAAACAATGCCTTGTTGGATCGCTCCTTGAACAGCCTCGTTAAGTGCTCGGTTAAATCCTCCTCCGATGCTCATGTTAGCAACATGAATATCGTTCGCTATATTATTATCGAGATTGAGATCAATGATATGATCAAGTCCTTCAATAATCACACTGGTGTATCCTGCGCCATTACTATCCAGAACTTTCACGGCATAGAGGCCTACGCCAGGGGCCGCACCCACCGTGCCGATTGTATTGTCAACAGCTCCAATCGTTCCAGCAACAAAGGTCCCATGACCATGATCGTCATCAAAATTATTGTCTGAAGCGACTAGTCCATTATTAATATAAAACCTTTTCCCGCCTATAATATTAAGATCAGCATGATCTGCATCAATCCCTGTGTCTATGACTGCCACGTTGACCTGATTTAATAAATCGTTGTCTTGACCGTCGATTGCCACAACCAAGTCCGCGTCGACACGATCAATCCCTGTGGGCAAGTTTTGCGCAAAAGTAGAGATCGCGGAGTCGGCAACGACATACTTAATATCTGGCCTTTTGGATAAGCCATTTGCCACGGCCTTACCTGCTAAAAAGCTAAATCCCCGGATCGCGTTTTTGAACTTTTTCTTAATGCCTAGTCCTTGCTGCTTCTCGATTGCTTGAATCGCTGCTGGAATGTCTCTTACTTGATCTCCAAAGACAGCAATATAGCGCTGTGCCTGCTCAATACCCGCTTCAACAGACTCTTGAACTGGGGTCTCCTGGCCTATTCCTAGAGCCGAGAATGCTACCTCAGCAGCAGCACTCTCACCGAGATTAAGCTCAGCAAGACTGCTCCCATTAGTTGAAACAGCAGAACCATTCTCGATCAAACTCTGGCCAGCACCAGAAATTATTTGCTTAGCGATCTTTGAATTATCATTAGAATTTGAGCTATTTCCATTACTGCTTGCAGGAATCTGCCTATAACTCCTCAACCGGGCGATAAATTCATCAAAGTTGACCTCGCCGCTTCCATCGGCATCAAGTCGTTTAAAGAGAGCATTCAAACGCCTTTCAGTAGCACCCACCAAATAGGGTGTTGCCGCAAGTTCTTCGCGACTCATAAGCTCATCTTGACCAGCAACTTTGCTAAATTCCTCAGCTCTCCTTAGAGCGATTCTTTCTCGAGTCTCCTCTTGCGCAATGAGACGCTCAGCATCCGTTAGGATTCGATAATTATCTATACCGATTTCGGTACGACGAATTCCTCGCTTTGTCTCACGTGAGGAAGAATGAATGGCCTGCCGCTCTTCAACGTCAATCAAACCGTCTTCGTTGACATCATATTGTTTTAGGAAATCTGGAATCAATCCATCTCCAAAAGTTTTATCATCTGCAATTGCCATCAACGCGCTTAAACAAGCACTCGTAGCGACTAATCTAACTCTTTGCTTCATTTCAGTGGGGATTTTGAAACCACAAGGAAGTTGTTGCTTAGCCTCCTTATTCATTGGGGAAGACGGGGGACTAGAGGTGTTCGTTACATTTTTGCTAGGAATTTGCTTTTGGCGGAAAGGTGTTGGAGGTTATGCCGGAATTGAAAGGCCCCACCGGTGGCGTGTTGGGGAATCTCAGCGTTTCAGTCTGAATCCTGCACAAGCACTTTTGGAATCGATAAAGACTCGATAAT
>CBFHQJ010000099.1:0-18301 GCA_965657795.1 Akkermansiaceae bacterium | reverse complement strand
GAGATGCCATTGATGCCCTGGAGTGCTTCCTCGATTTTGATGGCGACTCCTCGTTCGACGTCCTCCGGAGTGCCGCCGCGGATGGGGATTTCGACGGTGACAGACTCGGACTCAAAAGCGGGGAAGCCTTCTTTTCGGACGGTGAGTGCGGTGTAAAATCCGGCCGCCAAAATCGTAAACATGAGGATGTTCGCGACCACCGGGTTCGAAGCGAACCAGGTGATGAAGGGGTGCTGGCGGAGGGGACTCACGGACGGGAGGGGATGACTTTTTGTCCGGGTTGGAAGGTTGCGAGAGGGCGGAAGACGATCCGAAGATTGGCGGCGTCGGCGGTGATCTT
This sequence comes from Akkermansiaceae bacterium, assembly GCA_965657795.1. Taxonomy (GTDB): domain Bacteria; phylum Verrucomicrobiota; class Verrucomicrobiia; order Verrucomicrobiales; family Akkermansiaceae; genus SW10. The sequence continues at coordinate 17,961 of CBFHQJ010000099.1, read as the reverse complement.
AAGAAAGACGTCGCGATTTTCAGCCGCAAGGCGCTGTGCGGGGAGTTTTTGGAGCTTGTCTTCTGCGTCGAGGATCCAGAGAAAGGAATCGTTGACGAAGGCGGCCTCGGGAACTCGAAGGGAAGGTGGAAGCTTGATCGTGCTGAGGCTGGCATTGACGAAGAGTCCGATGGAGAGCGGCGGCTTTCCTGGCTTAAAGGGTGATTGGACTTCCGCGATGGCGATGGTGGTTTGGTTTTCGGTCAGGTTGGGGTCGGTGCGGACGATGATGCCCTGCCATTCCTGCCCCGGGCGGGTGGGGCTTTGGAGTACGAGATTCACTGGACTTGAGAAATCGAGTCTTTCGAGTTGGTCCGGAGTGAGCGGTAGGCGTACTTCGACTTTTTCTGTCGCGACCAGGGAGCCAATGGGCTGTTGCTCGCTGGCGAGGTTGCCAACAGAGGCGGTGCGGCTGGTGATGATGGCATCGAAGGGTGCAAAGATTTGGGTGCGGACGAGGTCGGCTTTTGCTTTGCGAACCGAGGCTTTCATCGATTCAATTTCGGCGAGTGCGGAAGCGATTTGCGGTTTACGGAGGACGAAATCGGACGCGTCTTCGAGTGTGCGGCCGGAGTCGAGCCAGTCTTCTTTTGCTTGTTCGGCCTGGGTTTTTTGTTCGGCGTAAGCGAGCTCGGCTTTAGCGAGATTGGCCTCTTGTTGAATGAGGAGGGATTTGTAGGAACGTTCATCGATATCGATGAGGGGGTGGCCTTCTTTGACGATGTTTCCGACGCGGAAATCAGGTGAAACCCGGACGATAAGTCCGCTGATTTGAGGAGTGAGAGTGCTTTCGAAATAGGGTTGAATGGTGCCGAAAGTTTCGACAGGAGGCGAGTAAATTTCAAGAGAGGCTTCGATGATTTCGACGGTGGTGACGACTTCTTTGACGGGCTTTGATTTGGGGGTGGGTCTGCTGGCGGCACATTTTTTGAAGCCTAAAACGGCTGCTGCGATGAGAATCAGTGGCAGGATGAGTTTTGGAATTTTATCCATGGTCGTTAGTAGGCTTTGCCGAGGGCGAGGGCCAGGGTGACTCGATTCAGGTAGCGGAGTTCGCGAATGTTGATGAGGGCTTCTTCGGTATCGAAGGCGCGGCGCTGGGTTTCGAGGAGAGTGAGGATTTCGCCGAGTCCGGATTCGTAGTTTCGCAAAGTCCTTGATTCGGCGGTTCGGGCGGCAGTGAGGGCATCCCGTGTAGCGGTTTCGCGTTGCAGGAGGAGCGTTTCGGATCCGAGGGCGTCCTCGACTTCGCGAAGAGCAGTGACGACGGCGGCATGGTAGTTGGCGACGGCTGCTTTTCCGCGGGCGTTGGCAGCGTCGAGTCCAGCGCGAAGGGTGTTGCCTTGGAAAAGAGGGGCGGTGAGGTTTCCGGCGATGGACCAAACGCGGACGTCCGGGCTGGTGAGTTCGCTGAGTTCGGCTGATTGACGACCGTAGCTGCCGGTGAGTGAGAAGGCCGGGAAAAGGCTGGCGTGGGCGACTTTGATGCGAGAGTCAGCGGCCCGGATTCGTTGGTAGGCGGCATCGATGTCGGGTCGATTTCGGAGAAGAGAGGAGGGAATGCCGGAGGGGACCGTTTTGTTCAATCGCGGCCAAGTTGAAGCGCTTCGTGATCGGTCGGGATAGCCGCCGGTGAGGGAGCCGAGGAGTCGGGAGGCTTGATGGCGAAGGTTTGTGAGTTCGGCAAGGCGGGCGCGGGAGTTTTCAACATCGGTTCTGGCGAGGCTGACATCGGCAAGGTTGCCGGTGCCGCGCTCGAAGCGTCGATCAACGAGGCGGTGGGTGGATTCCAGTGAGTCGAGGCGCCGTTGCGCGAGAGCTTCGCGGCGGGTTGCGGCAACGAGTTGGAAGTAGGCTTGGGCCGCTTGGGCGGCAATGGATTGGTGGGCTGCTTTGAAGTCAGCGCGTGCGGCAAGGAGATCTTGCTGGGAGGCTTTGACTCCAGCTCTGACGCGTCCCCAAAGGTCGAGCTCCCACTGTACGTCAAGGGAAGCGGAGAAGCGCTGGGCATCGAAGGTGCCGACGTCGAAGCCTTGACCGGCGGAGTTGGCTTGGCTGCGGAAGCCGTTGCCGTTTGCCGAGAGGGCGGGGAAAAGGGCGCCGCGGCTTTGGCGGGTGTTGAAGCCTGCTTCTTCGAGAGTCGCGGCGGCAGCCTGGAGGCTTGGATTGGTCGCGGCAGCGCGGGTGAGGTAGCCGTTCAGGGTGGAGTCTGAGAAAAGGTTTCGCAGACTGGTGGCGACCTGTAGCACAGGCGGCGGCGAGGAATCGAAGCGGGCGGGGAGTGCCGTTGGTTTCTCGGCAAAAGGAGTATTTCCGGAACAGGCAACGAACAAAAGTGCCAGTGAGCTAAAAACGGCAAATTTGTGACAGCTATTCATCGAAGGTTTCCAGATGCAAAACAGACGGAAACGATATCTTCGTCAATCTGAACTTGGCGTGAACCGAGTTCAGAGATTTGAAGAAACTTAAGAATCCATCTTTGCGGCCTTGTTGGCGCGTTTGCGCTCGTTGGGATCGAGGATGCGCTTGCGGAGGCGGAGAAAATTAGGAGTGGCTTCGACGAGTTCATCGGGGTCGATGTATTCAATGGCACGCTCGAGGGAGAATTTGAGGGCGGGAGCGAGCTTGGCGGTGTTTTCCTTGGTGGCCGAGCGAATGTTGTCGAGTTTCTTTGCCTTGACCGGGTTGACGGGCAGGTCGTCGGCGCGGGAGTTTTCGCCAACGATCATACCGGTGTAAACTTCCTCGGTCGGATTGACGAAGAGGGTTCCTCGGCCTTCGAGTGCTAGGAGCGAGTAAGCCGTTGCAGGGCCGGTGTCCATGGAAACAAGAGTTCCGGCTTGGCGGGTTTGAATTGCTCCGGCCCACGGTTTGTATTCGTCGAAAAGGTGGGACATGATGCCGTGGCCGGAGGTGATGTTCACCAATTCGAATTCGAGGCCGATGATACCACGGGTCGGGATGCTTGCGGTGATCAAGGTGCGACCGGAAGCGTCGTTGGTGGTCATGTCCTGGAGCATGCCTTTGCGATCGTTGAGGATCTTGAGCAGCGGGTTGGCATATTCGGAAGGAAGCTCGAGGTAGAGAATTTCCCAAGGCTCGAGGCGCTTGTCGTTTTCATCGCGCTTGATGATCACGGTGGGGCGGGAGACGAGGATCTCGAAGCCTTCGCGGCGCATTGTTTCAACAAGCACAGCGATCTGCATGGCTCCGCGGGCAGAGACATTAAAGACACCGGCCATTTCCGAATCTTCGACATGGATGGAAACGTTGGTCTTCATCTCGCGATAGAGTCGGTCGCGAATAACGCGGGACTGCACGTGCTTGCCGTCTTTCCCTGCGAATGGTCCATCGTTGATGGAGAACTGCATCTGAACCGAAGGAGGGTCGATGTTGACGGGAGGGAGCGGTTCGGCTTCTTCGTTGGCTGCCAGCGTTTCGCCAATGTCGGCATCTTCGAATCCAGCAATGCCGACGATGTTTCCGGCAATGCCATCGGTGACTTCCTGAATTCCAAGGTTGGTGTATTCGAAAACCTTACCGATCTTGGAGCGAACCTTGGAGCCGTCCTTGAGGAACCGGTAAACGTTGTCGCCTTTTTTGACGGAGCCTGAGAGGACCTTGCCGATGGCAATTCGGCCGACGTAGTCATCCCAGTCGATGTTCGAAACGAGCATCTTAAAGTTCTCGTCCTCGAGAACTTTGGGAGCGGGGATGTTCTCAACGATGGCTTCGAGAAGCGGGATGCAATCGCCTTCGGTGGCGTCATGGGCGGTCGAGAAGAATCCGTTTTTCGCGGATCCGTAAAGAGTGGGAGCGTTGAACTGATCATCGGTGGCTTCAAGTTCAAGGAAGAGCTCGAGGACTTGGTCGTGCACGCCGAGGGGATCGGAGTTTGGGCGGTCGATCTTGTTAACCACAATGATGGGCTTGAGGCCTTCCTGAAGAGCCTTGCGAAGAACGAACCGGGTCTGGGCTTGCGGACCGCCGAAGGCATCGACGACAAGAATCACGCCATCGACCATTTTCATGACACGCTCGACTTCACCACCGAAGTCGGCGTGTCCCGGGGTGTCGACGATGTTGATGATGTGCTCGCCCCAGTGCACAGCGGTGTTCTTGGCCTTGATGGTGATGCCTTTTTCACGTTCCAGGTCCATCGAGTCCATAGCGCGCTCGGTGACGGCTTGGTTCTCACGGTAGGCTCCGCCGGCTTTGAGAAGTTCGTCGACGAGAGTGGTTTTACCGTGGTCAACGTGGGCGATGATAGCAAGATTGCGAAACTGGGACATGATGGTGGCGGATGGAATTTTGCAGGCCTTCAACGAGGTCCGCGCGCGCTCCTTGCCTCAGAAAGGAGGTAATAGCAAGAAATCGCTCAATTGGAGCGAAATTCATTTTGGGAGAGTCGACAGTCTCTATGGGCGAACATCGACACAGGCCGTCCCGCAGTGGAGAAATCGAAATGCGATCAAGCCGGCCAACCAAACTGTTGGAAGAGCCCACAAAAGTCCAACAAGGACCGCCAGGACACCGGCAATCATAATGAAGAAGCAAACAAAGTAGAGACCGAACAGGCTGAGGCCGTTCTCGCGGGTCAAATTCCAGCTGTATTTTAGTGAATCAATGGCTCCCAGTTGTTTTTCAACGATTGCCTGCTGAAAAAGACCAAATCGGAGTGCGACGATGATTCCGGGAATAATCAGGAGAATCAAGCCCACAATAACCATTAAGAAATAGAGAATCGTGGCCCCAACTCCGCTGAGGAGTTTATCTCCCTGTGAGAATAGATCACTGATGGGTGGATTTTCGCCATTGAGAAGGCGGTGTCCGAATCGAACAGCTCCAAGAGTCAGGAAAATAGAGACAATCTGCTCGATGACGCTTGCTATTGAACTTACGGGGCCTCCGGAATTTACCTGAATCGACTGCCCCCCCTCGATGGGGATGGTTTGTGGGGGGCCATCGACAGCCATGCCAATGCCAGTGAGAACGGCTGAAATAACCATTGAAATGGCGAAATAGCAGAGTCCGAAAAGAAAAATTTGGCCGAAGTTGGCGATGGTGTGTTTCCAACCTTGTCCGATGCAAAAGCCGATATCGAGGGGAATGGGCTGGGCGGGAGGTTCGAGGCTGTAGCCACTTGTAGTCGCTGCTTCGACGACATTTGTGGACGGAGAAGCGTATGGATCGGCAACGGGAGCAGAGGTCAATCCCGGCACGCTTGAGGCGGGGATCCATTGGTCCATTCCTTCTGTCCAAACCAGGGTGCTTTGGGGAAGACCGGCCTGAAAACGTTGTTGGAGAACGGAGAAGGTGACAGGCCCATTTTTGTCGTTATTTTCGGCGTAAAACCAAGAGCTGTTAGGAGAAGTGTTCATCGAGGTGATGCTGAAATTCTAGAGGGAACGGGTGAAAGTCGAGCTAAGAATCAGAAGCTGTGTTAGTCGCTTTGGGAGAAGGGATGATTAAAAAGTAGGTTAGCCACGAGGATTCCCTGGTGGAGGAGGTCCAAGGGGCAAGTGAAATTGATTTTTGTTTGGTAGTCTTGATGCCGGAATCTCATCCCATCAAGAGAATAGGATCTGGAGTTGCTTTTAAGCTCCATGTAGGTCCGCTTTTCTTCGGATCCGGTGATGAAATAGGCCTTTCCGGAAAGTCAAAATTCGTATCGAAGTTTTCGTGCGGATTGATCGTCGAGATCCAGCGTGGTCTTTGAGAAGGAAAAGTGGAAGGGCCAGGAACGAATGGTATTGCCGCTCAGATCGCAGAGCTCGAACACGACTGACTGGCGCATCGCAGGACAGGTGAAATTTAGTCGAAAGTCGTCCGTCTCGTTTCCCTGCATGAACACTTTCGCCGAGGCAAAATTCTTAGGCCACAGAGCAGGCTCCTGTCGAAGGAGGGAAACTGAGCCACTCACCAATCCAGGCATGGCACAGACTGGGGTCTTGGATCAAAGCTTGCCAGCAGCCTCAATGACGAGGCGCTCGGTCGTTTCCCAATCGATGCATTGATCGGTGATGGACTGACCGTAAGCGAGTTGGTTAAGGGGTTGCGGGAATTTCTGGTTTCCGGAATGAAGGTGGCTCTCGAGCATGGCGCCGACGATGGAATTGTCTCCTTCAGCGCGTTGGCGGACGACTTCCTCAAAGACGGCAGGCATTTGTTTGCAATCCTTGCCGCAATTGGCGTGGGAGGCATCGACCATGATGGCGGGAGCGAGTTCGTGTTTAAGGAGGGTGTCGCGTGTGTTCTTGATGGAATCAGGGTCGAAATTGGGACCGTCATCGCCCCCGCGGAGGATGAGGTGACAGTGAGGGTTTCCAGCGGTCGAGACGGCGGAAGCGATGCCTTCTTCGGAGACTCCGAGGAAGGTCTGGGGCTGGGAAGCTGCTTTGATGGCGTTAATCGCGGCGGTGATATCACCTGAAGTGGTGTTTTTGAAACCGAGTGGCATGGAGAGACCGGAAGCCATTTGGCGGTGGGTTTGGCTTTCGCTGGTGCGGGCTCCGATGGCGGACCAGGAAATGAGATCGGCAATGTATTGCGGAGTGATGGGGTCTAGGAGTTCGGTGGCGGTTGGCAGGCCGAGTGAAAGTACTTCGATTAGGAATTGGCGGGCGATGGTCAGGCCTTGGTGGATATTGTCCGAGCCATCGAGATCGGGGTCCATGATGAGGCCTTTCCAGCCGACTGTGGTGCGTGGTTTTTCAAAATAGACCCGCATCACGATGTTGATCTTTTCCTTCACCTCGTCGGCAAGCATGGCCAATTTCTCGGCATAAATACGGCAGGCCTCGGTGTCGTGGATCGAGCAAGGTCCCACGATGAGGAGGAATCGAGAATCGGGAACGAAGAGGAAGTCGCAAATTTGCTCGCGCGAAGACGAGACCAATTGCGCCTGAGCATCGGTCCGGGGCACGTCGTGCATGAGGATGGCGGGCGAGGGGAGCGGCGCGTTTTTGAGAACGTTGATGTTGGAAGTATTTTCCATAAAGTCAGAAGTCTTGAGTTTTCGGATTCAAGTATCAAGCCCGTCTTGCTAGAGATCATGGATGCAAGCCAAAGGCCTTCAACTGCTCGAATCTCTAACGCAAGCTCACAGTGTTCCCGGATATGAGGACGAGGTGAGGGAAATATTTCTGAAGGAACTCGATGGTCTCGGCGAGTTCGGAGCGGATAAGAACGGGTCGGTTTACTGCACCAAGAGTGGAGCGGGGCCGAAAGTAATGGTGGAAGGACACATGGACGAGGTGGGATTCCGGGTGCAGAATATTCTTCCGAATGGCTATTTAAAGATGGTTCCAGTCGGAGGTTGGTGGGGACACACCCTTTTGTCCCAGCGGGTCGAGGTGAAGAATCAAGAGGGCGTTAAAATGATTGGCACGATTGCTTCCAAGCCCCCTCATTTTCTGAGCGAGGCGGAGAGAAACAGCGTCATCGGGGTTCCGAATATGTTCGTCGATATCGGAGCTCGCTCGCGGGCTGAGGCCGAGGATTGGGGTATTCAGCTGGGCGATCCCATTGCGCCATGGAGTCCTTGGACGCCAATGCATCAGCCGGACTGGTATATGACCAAAGCCTTTGATAACCGGGTCGGGATGGCTGGTGCCATTCAAGTGGGGCAATTGGCAGAACCAACTGGTTGTCAGCTTATCACCGCGGGCTCGGTTCAGGAAGAGCTTGGACTTAGAGGAGGGAAAACCCTCGCGAATGTCGCTAAGCCGGATGTCGCCATCGTTTTGGAAGGGCCGCCAGCTGACGACACTCCGGGAATGCCCCTGAGCGAGGCCCAAGGAGTCTTGGGCGGTGGCGTGCAGATTCGTCTTCACGACCCCAGCGCCATTATGAATCCAAAGTTGGCGAAGTTTGCGATCGAGACCGCGCGGCGTGAAGGAATTCCTCATCAAGTTACTGTTCGTTCGAGTGGTGGAACCGACGCGGGATCCTTTACTTTAGCCAACGAAGGGATTCCGAGTGTGGTCTTGGGCACCCCGGCAAGGTATATCCATTCTCATAATGCCATTATTTGTGCCTCGGATTATCATGCCATGGTTGCGCTGAGCCTTGCCATGGTGAATCACCTGGACGACGCCACCGTTAAAAGTTTTACGAGCTTTATCTAAGTGCTTCCAAATTGAGACATGAATTATAATAGGAGGAAATTTCAAAGTCTGGTTTTCTTTGCACCGTGAAAGAGATTTGGGAACAGGCAATCATCGGCTACAACCTGCCGCTCACCATCCTTCTTGGACTGGTGCTCCTGTTTTGGATCGTAAGCTTACTGGGAGTCGGCGACTTTGATGCAGATCTCGATGTTGATTTGGATCTCGATGCTGATGGTGGGGCCGGTGGGCAGGCCGAGGGCACATTTGGCTTCCTCCTAAGAGTAGTCAATGCCCAGGACATCCCGCTGATGTTGGTTCTGAGCCTTCTCTCGATCTTTATGTGGGCCATTGCGATTGCTTCGAATTTCTATCTTAACCCCGGACAAAGTTCCTTTCTGGCTTCCTTGTTTTTGATTGGAAACTTCATCGTCAGCGTAATCCTGGTGAAAGTTGTCACTCAACCGCTGCGCTCGTTCTTTCGGACGATGAAAAATGATAAGGAGCATCAGGAGCCTCTGATCGGCTCGGCCGGACATGTGAAAAGCCGGGTGCTCGATTCAAAATTCGGACAATGTGAAGTGATTCGTCCCAAAGGTGCTCCCGCTTTGCTGAACTGTCGCTTGGCCGAGGGGGAGGAGCCACTCGTGCGTGGTCACAAAATCCTCGTCATCGGCTATGATGAAGAGACTAAAAAATTTATTATTAAACCAAATCAATTCAAAGAAACTAACTAGATATGAAGATACATGAACTCTTACCGCTCGCTTTGGGCGGTAGTCTGATACTCACCATCGCGATCATCGTTATTTTGGTGGTGGGAGCTGCAGCATTCCTCATCATGACTTTCTACCGGAAAGTCGAAAAGGGAACTGCGTTGGTTCGAACCGGTTTCGGAGGAACCAAAGTCTATTTTAACGGTGGAGTTGTTTATCCGATTCTTCATCGGATCGATCACATGGATATTTCCCTGAAGCGTATCGAGATTGATCGCACCGGAAAGAATGGTCTGATCTGTAAAGACAACCTTCGCGCCGACATCAAGGTGGCATTCTTCGTTCGGGTGAACAACGCAGCTGAAGACGTTCTCCGGGTTGCTGAATCGATTGGGTGTGATCGTGCCTCGTCGCGGGATGAGATTTGCGTGCTTTTTGACGCGAAATTCTCTGAAGCACTCAAAACTGTTGGCAAGCGCTTTGATTTTATTCAACTGTATGAGGATCGTGATACCTTCCGTGATGAGATTTTGAAAGTCATCGGTACTGATTTGAATGGCTTCGTTCTCGACGATGCTGCGATCGATTTTCTCGAGCAGACTCCGCTGACCATGCTGGATCCCGATAATATTTTGGATGCCGAGGGTATTAAAAAAATTACCGAACTGACCGCAGGACAAGCCAAACTTTCCAACAACATTCAGCGGGATAAGGAAAAGGTCATTAAGCAACAGGACGTGGAGGCACGTGAAGCGATCCTTGAATTGGAACGCCAGTTGAAGGAGACGGAAGCCAAGCAGAAGCGTGAGGTCGAGTCGGTTCAATATCGTGAGGAAGCCGAGGCTCTTAAAATTCAAGAAGAAGAGCGCCAGAAGTCTGAGCAGGCTCGTATCGCGGCTGAGGAAGAGATTCAAATTGCCGAGGAAAACAAACAGCGGCAGGTCCTTGTCGCACAGCGTAACAAGGAACGAACTGATGGAGTTGAGCTTGAGAGAGTCGAGCGCGAGCGGATGCTTGAGGAGATCGAGCGTAAGCGTGTGACCGAACTAAAATCGATCGAGGCCGAGAAAGCGGTGGAGATTGAGAAGAAAGAAATTCAGGAAGTGATCCGTGAGCGGGTCGCTGTTGAAAAGGGTGTCGTTGAAGAGCAACAGCGCATCAAGGATACCGAAGAGTTTGCGACGGCTGATCGTTACAAGCAGGTCACAGTGACCACCGCGGAAGCGAATGCCCAGGAGGCTTTGATTCAGAAGATCAAAGAGGCCGAGGCCCGCAAGGAGGCTGCGCAACTGAAGGCTGATGAAGAAGCTTATACCGTTCTTAAAGAGGCAGAAGCTGCCAAGATCGCGGCGGAAATGCGCGCTGAAGAGCGGGTCATTCAGGCCGAGGCCGAGCAGAGTGCTTCTGAGAAGGAATCGGCTGCCAAGAAGATGATGGCCGAAGCTATTGTTAAGGAATCAGCCGCGCAGGGTATGGGCGAAGCCGATGTTCTTCGTGCCAAGGGTGAGGCTGATGCCGAGATCGTCCGTGCGAGAGGCGAGGCTGATGCCTTGGCTATCGAGCAAAAAGCAGCTGCGATGAAGCTCTTTGAAGAAGCGGGACAGGAGCACGAGGAATTCAAACTCAAGTTGGAGAAGGCGAAAGACGTCGAGCTTGCTGAGATTGATGTTCAGCGTCAGATCGCCGAGCAGCAAGCTGTTGTTGTCGGAGAAGCTCTCAAGTCAGCTAACATCGATATTGTGGGTGGTGAGACCGAGTTCTTTGACCGGATCACCAAAGCCATCACCACCGGGAAGGTCGTTGACCGGACCGTTGGAAACAGCCAGGTGCTCGATGATGTAAAGGAAACCTTCTTCAATGGAGATCCGGATTACTTCAAGAGCCAGCTGGCAACTTGGATTGATGACTACGGAATCAAGACCGAGGATCTCAAGAATCTGAGTATCGCAGCCTTACTGGGGAATCTTGTGGGAACAGCGAAAGGCGAAGAGCGTTCGAAGTTGGTGGGCATGTTAGGTGCCGCCGAGAGGTTCGGGGTTGGCGAAATGAAAGCAAGTGAATTGCTCAAAAAGCTTGGGTAATCACTAAGAAGGAGAATCGCTGAATACACAGAAAATTATTGAGATGAGGCTGCTCTTTGAAAAAGAAAGCTTTGAGATCCGAGGAGCCTTTTATGAGGTCTATAAGGAGAAGGGAGCTGGTTTCACTGAGCCGATCTATCATGAATGTTTGATTGAAGAGTTTCGGATGCGGGGACTCCCTGCAGTATCTGAACCGGAGCTTGAGATTAGCTATAAGGGCAATCGGCTTCGCAAGACACTTCGACCTGATTTTGTGTGTTTTGGGAAAATTATCGTGGAGATCAAGGGTGTTAAAAAGCTCACAGATGAGCATCGGGCTCAGGTTCACAACTATCTCCGAGCCACAGGGTTCGAGTTAGGGTTTCTCGCAGATGTCGGTCATTTTTCGCCAATTGAACTCGAAAGAATCGTTTTGAGTCGGGGTCAGTTTTCCTCTCAAAATACACAACCAAGCCTCCAATGATTTCCGCGTCTTCAGCGTATTCCGCGGTTGCTTAAATCGCCGCCTAATCATCGAAAATGTCTGAACAAGAAAAGCAACAGCTCGAAGGGGGTGCCTATGAGGTAATCCGTGCCCGGCTTGAAAAAGGGGGCTTGGAGCTTCAGAACCGTCTCACGAGCCTGAACGCCCAGAGGCAGGAAGTCTTTGGGGCGGTGGAGACCGAGTTGGTTTCGACCGAACGGGTCTCGACCGAGCACAATTGTGTGCCGCGTGATCTCATTGCGGTGGGACACAATCGCTTTATTTTCGGCTACAATATTCAGTTTGGCCTCAAAGCCACGACGGCGATCGAAGACGTCTTCTCGGTTTACGATTACGACCCCGAGGAACATGCTTTCCATCTGGTCGATTCTTCGGAGGTGTTTTCGGATACTTCATTCGTTGATGACTTCAAATACCTTTTCAAATACTACCGTGAGGCGGTTTTTGTGAAGTTTATGGTGATCGGGCCGCATCTCTTTATGGCGATGCGGATCGGTAAATCGATCACGGATCTTAAGACCTTCAAATGGCTCATCAAGGGAGATGGTTCGCTCGATTACATCGGAAATCGTTTTGATCACGAATACCAGTTCCCACCACAACAGGAATTTGAATGGAAACGCGCCCATCGTGATATGCAGCGGTCGGGTGAGCATCCTCATATTTCCATTGAGGACAGGGTCTTCGTCGAAACGGTCGGTGGAGATCTGACTATCAAGGTCGAAGACAATACCGCGAGTGGTGCCGGGATTTATTCCGAACCAGTGACGGAGCTGGACCAAACTCTCGATGATGCGGAAATTCTCTATGCTACGGTTGGGCCGTTAATTCTGTTGAAGATTCTGCCTTATCGTGAAGAGCTTCATCGCTATCTTGTTTACAATGAGAAGACTCAAACCGTTCACCGGATTGATGCCATCGGGCATTCTTGTGTCCTATTGCCGGATGAGCAGGGGCTGATTTTCTCGAATGGATATCTTCTGTTGACGGGAGAATCGAAGGTCTTCGAAACGGATCTGACCGATATGCGCTTTGAGCGTCGGGTGGCGAGTGCGAACGGAGAGGATACGCTCTTTGTTTTCTATAATCGCCAGAGTGGAGACTATGTTCTCCTTTCCTATAATATGATCACCCAATCGGTGGAGACCCCGGTGATTTGCAGTGGATATTCGCTCTTTCCCGATGGGCGGATGGTCATTTTTCGAAATGAAGAGGAGCCTTCGAAGCATCATGCTTTGCAAATCTGGCAAACCTCGTACTTGAATGACGAAGTCGCGGCGACCCAGGCCTCAAATAGCGATTCGCTTCTTTTCAAGATTGGAAACTCCGAGTTGGTCAGAGGAATGTCCGAATGTCGGGAGGTGATGACACTTCTTCGGAAAGATGATTCCTATGGAGATCTCTATCTTGATCTCTCAAAGAAGACCGGAGACATTATTGATTCCTATTTCTGGTTGGGCCAGAATGAGGTCGGGGATTTAGCCGGGCCTCTCAAAGATATTCGCGGCGCGGCGACGGCAGCGATTGATGAGTTCGAAAAAGTTCAAGGACTGCGGAAATCGACCGGCGAGCGGACCCAGGTAGTCCGGGATTCGGCTACCGAGCTTTTGCGATCGGTGCGGCATTCTCCACCGGATGATATCTTTGGATTTGTTCACCATCTTGCCGAGCTTCGAAAGAGTCGTGGAGAAATCATAGGGCTTCGTGATCTCCGCTATGTCGATGAGTCGCTCGTTGATGAACTTGAAAAAGAAGTCATTGAGGCGACCGAGAAGACAGCTGGTAAGACCGTCAATTTCTTATTGAAGCCGGAGGCCCTGGATCCTTATCGGAAATCGGTGGAGGATCAGGAAGCCCGCGTTCCGAAACTGACCAAGGTTGTTAATGCCGATGACGTGGTGGGGGCGCTGGACAGGGCGGGCGGGGAATTGGAAATGCTGATCGATATAGTGGGGAATCTCAAGATCGAGGATGCCACTCAAACGACCGCGATCATTGATAGTATTTCGGCCATTTATTCGACTCTGAATGGAGTGAGAGCGGGGCTAAAGAATAAGCGTCAGGACCTCGCGAAGGGTGAGGGGATGGCGCAATTCGGGGCTCAGATGAAGCTGCTGGGCCAAGCCGTGGTGAACTACCTCGACCTTTGTGATACTCCAAAAAAGTGTGAGGAATATCTCACCAGGGTGATGGTGCAGCTCGAAGAGCTGGAAGGAAAGTTTTCGGAATTCGATGACTATGTCGAAGAACTCTCGGCTAAGCGGGAGGAGATTTACGAGGCCTTCGAAAGTCGCAAACAATCGCTTCTCGAGAAGCGGAATCGTCGAAGCAATCGCTTGGTGAAATCGGCAGAACGGATTCTCTCGGGGATTAAGAACCGCCTCGAAGGGTTTTCAGAAATCAGCGAGATCAATGGCTACTTCGCCAGTGACCTCATGATAGAGAAGGTTCGCGATATCATCGAGGAGCTGACCGAACTGGGAGATGCGGTTAAGGGTGATGATATTCAGACTCGGTTGAACACGACCCGCGATGACTCCGTTCGTGCGCTCAAGGATCGCAAGGAGCTTTTTGTCGATGGGCAGGCGATCATCAAGTTTGGCAAGCATCGGTTCTCGGTCAATGAACAGGAACTTGAGCTCAGTATTGTGCCGCGCGAAGGTGAGATGTGCTTTCACCTGAGCGGGACGAATTTCTTCGAACCAGTGACAGACGAGGTTTTTATGGCGACCGAGGCCGTTTGGGATCAAGAGGTAATCTCCGAGACTGATGAGGTCTACCGCGCCGAATGGCTGGCTTATCAATTTCTTAAAGAAGGTGGTGAACTCACTCTGGAGCAGTTCATGCAGCCGAGGTATAACGAAGGATATCTCAAGGGGGTCCATGATATTGATGCGGCTAAGATCATCGAGGTTCTGAAGCCAATGGAGGAGACTTCGGGACTCATGCGCTACTCACCGACTTTGCGGGCGGAGGCGATTCTCTTTTGGTTGTCGTGGGAAGATAGTCCGGAAAAGATGCGTCTCGCCATCATGCTGGGGGCCAGCGGCAAGCGGGACGGGGAAGAAAAAGTTCCCGCCAAATATGTGGCTGATCTAGAGGCTCGAATGGAGGCGATCAAACCGGACCGCCGCGGTAGAGCCGCGCTTTATCTCGCGGAGGAATTATCGACTGGTGGGAAGTTTGTTATCTCGGCGGGTGCGGATGCCCTGCTAAAAAAATTTAAACGTTCCAAGGATCTTGGTGATGTCTTGGAATCACTTGAAGGGCATGTTCCGAGCCAGTATGGCGTTCTCTTTGACTACCTCGGGGATGAAGAGGCGGCGGTTCATTATCTCTTGGGAGACTATTCGCCGACACAAGTAAAGCATGTCGAGTTGACATCTAAGGTGGATGGTCTCAAAGGAAATCATCCCCGGATTGAGGGTGGTAAGCTGACGGTAGACTATCACGAATTCGTGAGTCGTTTGGGAAGTTTTGCCCGCAATCAAGTTCCGACCTACCGAGCTTACCTTGAAGCTAAGAAGGATCTTGTAGATCAGAAACGCGAGGACATGCGTCTCGATGAATTTAAACCGCGAGTGATGTCGGCCTTCGTGCGAAACCGTCTCATTAATGAAGTCTATCTACCCATGGTTGGTGATAATTTGGCGAAGCAAATGGGAACTGCGGGGAGTGATACACGGACGGACCGTATGGGTCTGCTACTTCTCATTTCGCCGCCAGGTTATGGTAAGACGACCTTGATGGAATACATCGGGAATCGACTGGGCCTGACGTTCATGAAGATCAATGGCCCGGCGCTTGGGCACAAGGTGACCTCGCTCGATCCCAATGAGGCGCCGAATGCTTCGGCCGCCGAGGAAGTGGAGAAATTGAACCTCGCTCTCCAGATGGGAGATAATGTCATGATCTATCTTGATGACATCCAGCACACTCACCCTGAGTTCTTGCAGAAGTTCATCAGTCTCTGTGACGGACAACGGAAGATTGAGGGTGTCTATAATGGCAAGGCCAAGACCTATGATCTTCGCGGCAAAAAAGTGGCCGTTGTGATGGCAGGAAATCCTTACACCGAGTCGGGTGGTAAGTTCCAAATCCCTGACATGTTGGCGAACCGTGCCGACACTTACAACCTCGGCGATATTTTGGGTGATCATGAGGAAGCCTTCAAAGTGAGCTTCGTGGAAAACTGCCTCACCTCGAACAGCGTGGTGAGCAAGCTCGCCAGCAAGAGCCAAAAAGATGTATATGCCGCTCTTGCCGTTGCCGAGACTGGCAGCACCGAGGGAGTTGATTTTGAAGGAAATTACACGCCCGCTGAGATCGAGGAATTTGCGCAGACTCTAAAACGTTTAATCCGTGTGCGCGATACCATCTTGCGGGTGAACATGGAGTATATCCGAAGCGCAGCGCAGGAAGATGCTTATCGCGTGGAGCCTCCGTTCAAGTTGCAGGGCTCTTATCGAAACATGGCGCGCATTGCCGAAAAGGTCTTGCCTCTGATGACGATGGAGGAAGTCGAGGCACTGGTGATCGATCACTACGAAAACGAGTCGCAAACCCTCACGACCGGTGCCGAATCCAATCTCCTGAAATTCAAGGAAATGGAAGGAATCCTGACCGAAGAAGAAGCCGCGCGTTGGGCCCAGATTAAAAAGGACTTTGGGAAGCAAAAACTCCTGGGAGCAGGAGGAGAGAATGATCCCGTTGCCCGTGTGGTGGCACAGATGAGTCAGTTTAATGATGGTTTGGAAGTGATCGGCCAGGGACTGAGCCGACCACCGGCCTTGGCCGAAGGTTCGATCGCGCAGCTCCAAAAAATCATTGAAGGTCTTCGTGCTGTTCCAGTGCAGGTCGATATCAATGTCGTTCCTGTTCAGGATGACGATGACAGTATCGAGAGCATTGCCAAGAAGCCCAAGCAGGCACCGATCGACATCGAGCCCGAAGTCAGACAGGGAGATGCTCTGGAGTAGATGTCCTTCCAGCAAAAGAGGAAACGGGAGTTGAGAAAGCTCCAAATTTTAGCGGCGTTCCTAGTGCCTCTGTCTCTGTTCGTGATGAACAAGTGGGGGCAGGGACTCGGTCTAACGGTAATGGGGATTGGCATGGTGGCTTTTGTCATTCGGAGCCGACGGCTATCGAAATGTCCACATTGCGGGGCGAATTTATACCTTCCTTATTCCGGTGGATTACTCTCGAAATGGCAGGTTTTGACTTTCTACTCATCTTGCGCCCGCAACTATGATGACCCGGTAGAACCCGTTGGCTAGCGAGCTGTCTGGAAGGGCTTAACCTTACCGTTTTCGAGAGATCCGCCGAGCCACGCGAGGAGTTGATTCATCTCGGGATGATCGTTACGGAGTGACTGAAGCGATTCCCAGCCGCAGTGGGTGCGGCGTTTAGCCGGAGCAATTTTTTCGACATGGAGGCGCCCCATCAGTGCTTCTGTTTCGCGATCAATGGCATTTTGAATTTGAGCAGGGTGGGGCAGGTCATCGAGATCATTGGGCGAAAGTCCAAAGCTGACCACGCCGATGCCTAATTCACTAGCAAGAGCACGAACCTGGTCACCCAGTGATTCGTCGGAAATTGTGCCGGCAAGATAGAGGATACCCTCGTTAGCCCACATCGAGCCGCTCATGGTTTGGAACAAGTCCTCGCGAAAGTTGTCGTGACTTGTTTCCACTCGCATTCGAACGGAGCTGAGATGATAAGGAGGGAGCCCCAAGGTCTGCTTAAGGGCGAGATGGGCGGGATCGAGAGTGAGGCCGTCTTCGTCGAACTGACCGTGCTCCCAGTCTATGAGAACAATCTCGGGGAACTTCCAAAGATTGCCGAGGGGGGCTTCGGAAGTGAGTGATTCCCGAAATTCGAAAGTGAAGATACTTCTGGTCTCGGCGTATTTTTGAACGATGGCGCGAAACTTACTGAGTCGCAGCATTGCCTGATCGACCGACGAACTGTCATCCAAATCATCGAGCCTGCCCTGAGTCATGGCAAGAAGACCTTTGGCGCTTGAAAGAGCCGGAACCGCCGCTCCCCGTTTGTAATATCCCTGGCCCTTTTCGACCTTGGCAATGGGTGAATTTGGGTCGCAAGACATCACGGAAAAGTGATAGCGGAGGGAGGCGTCGGAGTATTCGCCATCGAGATTCATGCGTAGCAGGCGAATCAATTCAGTGCCCTTGATCGAGTCCTTCGGATTGGAAGGAAGGATTTCTGAGAGAAGGGCGGAAAGTTGATTTCTGAGACTCATGAGACAGTTGTGGCGCCGAAGCTTGTGGCGCCGAAGCGCAGTGTGTCTCTAGATGCAACGGGATGATGAGGGGTTTGGGCAAGCTTCAAGTCGTTTGGAACTACAAAAAATAGAGATTTTCTGAAATCATTTCGTTCGGAATAGCCAACAATCCATCGAATTAAATCTTTCCGCTTGCCGTCTCATTTAGTGAAGTGTTAAAAAAACAGCATGAAGGCAGTCTCCTCAATTCTCATCACAATTATCCTGTCCTCGCTGGCGCCAGCTCAGT
>CBFHQJ010000098.1:0-19154 GCA_965657795.1 Akkermansiaceae bacterium | reverse complement strand
CAAGTGAGGGAGATTTCCTCGTGGGAATCCAAAAAGGAATCAATGGGCAGTACTTCAATGGGATCATCGATGAAGTGGCTTTCTATGATGAAGCCCTTTCGACAGCTCGCCTCCTGGAACACTACGAGTCGATCGATGAGGTGCCTCAAATTACCTTTTTGAAGGCGGATCCACCGGGGATTGAAGCGGGGCAATCGACTAAGCTAAGTTGGGATTTGAGCGAAGCCGTGATTGGGATTGCGATGGATCAAGGGGTTGGGAACTTTGAGTTGGAAGAGAGAAGTGTGACTGTCAGCCCGAGGGAAACGACAACCTATACCTTGTTCGCAGCAAACGGGAAGGTGTTGGAGGAGCGTTCAATTACGGTCGAAGTGGGGCCGATTGGCCCTTTTCGAATCAGTGAAATTTTGGCCAATAATACCGGCCCGCTCCAAGATGAGGATGGCGATGAATCAGATTGGATCGAGGTTTCAAACCAAGGAGGAATTATCGGCAGTCTCGCCGGGTGGTATTTGACAGACGACCCGGAGAATCTCACCAAGTGGGAGATTCCACAGGGAACGGTCCAAGGAGAGGGATACCTCCTTATCTTTGCCAGCGGGAAGAATCGTGTGGGTGCCGGAGGGGAACTACATACCAACTTTCGGCTGAGCCAGGAGGGTGAATACCTGGCGCTTATCGAGCCCGACGGAGTGACGGTTCATGATGGATTTGTAAGTGGGTTTCCTTCCCAGCAGCCCGGGGTCTCGTGGGGCGTGTCGGCGGATGAAACGGGATATTTTGTGAACCCTACACCGGGCGGGGTGAACGGTGTGGTCGCGGCGGGATTCGTGGAGGAGGAAGTAGCTGCAGATGTTGGACGGGGATTTTTTGAAGAGCCATTCGAAGTTGTTTTGTCGACAGAGGCAGTCGAAGCAGAGATCTATTTCACCATCGATGGCACTGAGCCGACGAAGACGGGCGGGCAATTGTATGTTGATCCGATTCCCGTGAGTAAGACAACCATCTTGCGTGCTGGAGCTTTTCGTGGTGATGAGGTTCCGCTGAAAATCATGACGCGGTCTTACCTTTTCTTGGACGATGTGTTGGATCAGCCCGCAGCTCCGGCCGGTTTTCCATCGGTATGGCAGCCCTCGGTTTCGGCCGATTATGCCATGGATGATTCGGCCAAGATTGGAACACTGGCCGAAATTAAAACGGCCCTTCGCGACCTCCCGACCTTGTCGCTGGTCATGGAGGTGGATGACTGGTTCAATAATAATACCGATCCAGCGATTGGTGGAATCTATGCCAATTCCACGATTGCGAGAGGATCGATCTGGGAGCGGAAAGTCTCGGCAGAGTTTTTTGACTTTCCGCATGGGAAGGAGATTCAAGTGGATGCGGGGATGAGAATCTTTGGCAATGCCAGTCGATCTACGTCACGGAAGAAGCACAACATGAGGTTGGTGTTTCGGAGTAGTTATGGACCTTCGAAGTTGGTCTTTCCCTTGTTCGGGGATGATGGCGACGATGATGAGGTGAACAGCTGTCTCCTGCGGGGGCAGAATGGTGATTCGTGGTTTCATCCCTCGGCGACGCAGCGAGCCGAAGCCCTTTATATTCGCGATCAGTTGTCCCGCGAGTTGCAGAGCCGCATGCATCAACCTGCAAGCAAGCAAGACCATATTCACGTCTATCTCAATGGACTCTACTGGGGAGTCTTTAATACGATCGAGCGAATTGAAGGAGACTCGATGGCCAATGCTTATGGCGGCGACAAGGATGACTGGGATGTAGTGAAGGCTTCTCCGCCAAGTTCCGTGGAGGCGGAAGACGGGACTCTTGATGCTTGGCAACAAGTGGTCGCTTTGGCTGCGGATGGTCTGGTGGATGAGGTGAATTTCGCCGCGATTCAGGAGCTGCTGGATCTCGAGAACTACATCGATTGGCTGATCCTGAATTTCTACACCGGGAATTCGGACTGGGATCATAACAACTGGCAGGCGGCGAGGCGGCGGGACGAGGATGATCGGTTTCGATTTTTCGTGTGGGATTCCGAGCGAAGTATTTTGGGTTCCGGGACAGACTCCACCACGAAAAATAATGTGAACCGTCCGACTGGGGTTCATCAACGACTACGTCAGAATCCCGAATATCGTATGATGTTTGCGGATCGCGTACATCGTCATTTCTTCAATAGCGGAGTTTTGAGGCCTGGTGCGGTGGAGAATGTTTTTAACGAATTTGTCCAAGAGCTGCGGGTGTCTCTTGTGGCTGAGTCTGCAAGGTGGGGGGATGCGCAGCGCGCCGGGAATCCCTATGCGGTTGGAGTGGAGTGGTTGAATCAAGTCAATGTCAGACGAAACTCGTACTTTCCCGGTCGAACGGCTACGGTGTTGAATCAGTTGCGAAATCAGAACCTGTATCCCGGGGTTGAAGCCCCTGTGTTTTCGAAGTTTGGGGGTGATGTTTCAGCTGGCTTCCCATTGTTGATATCGGTAGGCGCGGGTGAAGTTCGATATACTCTGAATGACAGCGATCCCCGAGCGCCTGATGCTGGGATTTATACCGGTCCGCTTAACTTGACGGAGTCGGTAATCGTCAAAGCGCGAACATTGAATAACGGAGTGTGGAGTGCTTTGACGACGGCAGTATTTTACGTGGGCACGGTTCCGGCAAGTGCGGAAAATCTGGCCATTAGCGAAATTCATTATCATCCGGCCAGTGGTGATGGCGGAGAAGAGTTCGTTGAGTTGTGGAATTTCTCAAACGGGCCGGTTGATTTGCGGGGTGTTTGGTTCGATGACGGGTTGGGCTTCTCTTTCGGCAATGGTCCCAATCCAATTCTTTGGGTCTTGGGGCCGGGAGAGCGCTTGGTGCTTGTTGGAAACAAAGATGATTTTGAAGAGTCGGGGATGATTGCAGGAGAGTTCACGGGTGACCTCGACAATGGTGGCGAGCGGATCGCTCTTTTTGCCCGGGATGGCGCTTTGATCGATGAGGTGACTTTCGATGACGAATTCCCGTGGCCGGCTGCTGCCGATGGGGCGGGCTACAGTTTGGTAAAATCAATTGGCGGCGAGTGGCGTCGGAGTGGGAAAGTCGGCGGGAGTCCGGGGAGTCATGATGCCGTCGAATTTGACGGAGTTGCCGGGAATGACACCGACGGTGATGGATTGGACGATTTGTTGGAGTTTTATTTGGGGGCGAATCCCCGGGAGTCCAGCAGTGGTCCCGAGGCGATTCGATTGGAGGTGCATGATGCCAATCTCGTCTTGCGTGTCACCCGCCGGGTTGGCGCTGACTCGCTGCAAATGCTCGTTGAGCAGTCTTCAGATCTCGAATCGTGGAAAGTCTCCGATTCAATCTTTGTAGTGGAGGAGGGAACTCTTGATGAGAGAAGGGATGAAATTCTTCTGCAGCTCGACAAGAGCCCCGGGGTGAAATTCTTCAGATTAAAAATTGAAATGCGGCCATGAGAAAAATCAGTATGTTTTTCATGGTGGTCTCGATTTTGGCGGCCTTGTATTTTGGGTTGAAGCTGGATCCGGAGGAACCGACTTCACCTTCAGGAGGCGGCGATGATTTCAAGCCAACTTATCGGGTTGGGGAAATGACAGATGATGGCCGGATTGTCGTGTTTGCTTTAGGCGGTCAGTTTTGCACGCTTGAGAGCGAGGTTGCTCTTGTTTTTCGCAATGAGGGGACTCTGGAAACTCCCAAGGTGGTTTTTGATCTAACGACCGGGAATTTCGGACACCAAGTTTATTCTTCGGTGGAGGACTTGAAGATTGGTTTGGAGCGTTTGCCCGAGCCACGTGTTGTGGATTTCTACCAATGTTGCGGAGCTCCTCCGTGGTATGGAATTCCGCAGTCAAAAATCGATCAGTTTTTCCGAACCATGGAACTTAGCGGGGTGGAGCTCCGCGATCAAAATCCGTCCGGTTTACTGAACTTCATTTGCACCTGTCCGGATCCCGAGTGAGGTAGTACGATTAGTTAATGGTAGCTTTGAGTCTGAAGAACTGCCGTGGGGTGGTTTCCAGTGATCTGGTGCTTCGCCACGTGGAGGTCGCAGTGCCATCACCATTCGGAGTTCTGTCTTGAAGGACGATGTCCACCGGCAGATCTGACCAGTTATCAAGATCGAGCGAAATCTGAGCATTGGTAGTGACGGCATCTGCTCCGATTTTGTGGGTTACAGTGTAGGTCGAAAAGACGTCACCAGCCTCCGTTGTCGTTCCGTATTGAAGATTTGTTTGACTATCGCCAAAGGAGGTATCGGAAGTCCCAAGGTAGTATTCGATGAGAGCTGGAAGACCGTCGAGGTCGCTGTCTGCATTTGCGTCACCGACGAAGTCGGGGCAGGAGTCGCTCGTGCCAGGGTTTCCGCCTGCAAGAGCACTGGCACGCCAGCTTGAGGCCAGACTATGGTCGGGCAGGGAATCAGGATTAAGGAGAACAAGACTGAAGTCGTCGCCATCGGCTTCTTCGGGCCACGGCGAACTGTCGCTGTAGCTGAAGGATTGAATGATGGTGCCGGTGCTGTTTTGCAAGGTGATGAGTTCTCCGCCGTTGCTGAGAACCGTTCCATTTTCGAATTCGCCTGCGATATTGAGCGCGGCACCGTAACGGGCTTCAAAACTTGCACGGTTGGCAACGACAAGGATGTGCTCCCCGGGAGCCAGAATGGTGGATGCCGGAAAGGTGAAGTCGATGCCGTCGGTGAAGCGGGTGCCGCCGAGGTCGAGTGAGCTGGCCCCTACGTTTAGGAGTTCGATAAATTCGGTGGTTTCGTCCTGGCCTGCCGGATTATAGTAGATTTCCGAGACAACGAGCTTGTCTGGAACCGGGATATCCGGCCCGCCCGTTCTGGTGATGGTGATGCTGTCTGTTCCGACTGAATTCCCCTCGCTATCGAATGCTTCCAGAGTGATGGCGTTGGCTCCGATGCCGAGGGTCAACGGGATTTTCCAATCGTCCGTGGTGGTCCAATTGGTATCGAGAACGGTGCCGTTGGAGAGTCGAATTTGATTCACATCAACCCAACCCCGACCGGCAAGAATGACCGGGCTGTCAGAGGTGCTAAAGTTGCCTCCACTGTTGGTGGTGATGGCAAAAGAGACCTGGGGAACCTGGGAGTTCACCTGGCTCAGAATGTAGTTCGAGCGTGAGTTGATGTAGCTCAAGTCATCCGAAAAGACATTCCCGCCCGGAACACATTCGTCAAAGTGAGCAGTCCATGGTGCCATCCAGGTCTGGTTGTAAACTGTTGAGCAGATCTCATAGAGGTGGGCGAGATAGGCCCGTCGATAAGTTTGGTTTGCGACGATGCGATTGAGCTCGCGATTTACAAAAATCCCGCGCGTGGCGCTGAAAGCGAAATCAATATCGTGTGGGAAGTAGAGAATTTTTCCATCCGGGCGACCGTAGAATTGGCCGTTATGCCGGGAGTTTGAATAAAAGGAATCTCCCGCCCCGGAAGCGCAAGAGTAGGCGAGAGCCCGGAGCCATTGATCGACGTCGAGAAGATCGGCGACGCTCGTGTTGAAGTCGGTGGTCGATTTGCTGAATTGCTTACCAAGAGCCATAGCTGGCTGGTAATCATCGAATTCCTGATTATTTTTGATGAGGTAGGTCCAGCGATAGGCTTCCGGGTCATCCCCCATATTGTTGATGTCTCTGCCCAAAACATTGTCGGGCTGAGGCACTTTGAAACCGCCCGCGTCGGTAGTGGTGGGGTAATAAACGAGCTCATATTCGTAAACGGTGCCATCACTGCCATCTTCAAATTGATCTTCCAAAAAGACAGAGCCAAAGCGGGCCATCTGGAGAATGGCGGCGCTGGTATGAATGGGATTTGGAGAAATCACATAGGCGAGATCATTGAACTCTCCAGGGACGCCGCCCGATGAGGTGGCCATGAGGTCGAAGAGGAGTTCGCGTTGTCCTACCACCTGTCCTTCCGACCGGTCGATGGCAACGCTTCGGTGGACATTACGGAAAAGATTGTCAGAAGGGAATCCGAGGTTGAATCCAACGCGATTGGTTTGACCACGGGCACGCTGTGAGCCTTTGATGCGGACGCCGGCATCGTAGTGGGCCTTGTTTTCCCGGTCGATGACGGTGCAGGGAACCCGCCCGTTACTCATGAGGTTTCGCGGGGTGAACATCCAGGTGAGGTCAGCCGGGTCCATGATAATGCGGACGTTGTTGATGCAGCCGGTGGTGGCGGCCCGACCGTCTTCAACTTCATACATGGCGCGGGAGTTCGCTCCGCCGGCCGGGATAAAGGTGCTGGCGCCGAGGTCGTCGGTGGCAGTAAGATAAAATTGTACGACATTTCCTGAACTTTGACCGGGGATGGTTCCCTTCCACCTGGAGGTCGCGCCAACCTGGGTCATGGCGACATTGGTGAAGGCTCCCCCTTCGACCCGGTAGTTCAGGGTCAGGGTTTCGATTCCATCCTCATCGAATACATCGGCACTGATGGTAACGCTTTCTCCGGCAGCTGGCACGACCGGGAAGTGGGCGAGGTTTTCCGAAGTCGGGCCGGCATTTGCGACGAGCGTGGAATTTGGTGCTCCGGGAGTGCCAAAGATTTCGGGGCGTTCAAGTTGGAAGGTGTGCGGGATGCGATTGAAGTAGAGTCGGGTGTGAAGGAGGTGGCTGCCGCTGAGCCAACGGGCGCGGAAGGAGACCTCGTATTCCCGCCCGTTGGTGACACTGCGATTATTGGCGAGGTTTGCTTCAACGTGGTTATGTTGATGCTCGGTTGAGCCGATGGCCTTCAAGTAGAGAACGGTGCCACCGCCATCGGGATCGGGCACGATTTCGACGTCGCGGTGGTTTCCGAGAGCACGCCACGAGTTGAGGTTGTTAAAGGTACCGTTGCTGATCATGGCAATGGGCGAGCCATCGGGGTCCTCGGTGACTGTGAGGTCATCGAGGAGGATCTCTCCTTCTTCGAGCATTCCGAAGACGAACTCCCGCCATTGGCTGTCGTTTCCGACGGGACTGGAAGATGCGGTGGCCCGGAAGGTGTAGTTTTGCCAAGAAGTTCGTGAGAGTTCATCGCTGGCGGCCCAGGCGGCGGGCTTGGAGTTGTCGGCGCCGGGATCGATGAGCTCGATGGTTGAGCCTTGGGCATCGGCTTTCTCAGGCCAGCGACCGCCATCGAAGTATCGAAGAGTGTCGACTGGGTTGTTGTTTTGATCGCGCAGGGTAATGGTCTCGCTCCGTCTGCTCAGGCGGCCTTCGAATGGACCAAGAGCGGTGATGCCTGGATGTTGGGCGGTGAGGGTTGCGGGGTCATTTGCAATGACGAGATACTCCCCGGAAGCGAGAGTGGTGTTCTCGGGAAAGGTGAAATCAATGCCTTCACCGAAGTCCCATAAAGAGAGATCCACGGTTTCAGAACCGCGGTTGAAGAGCTCGATCCACTGGGTATCACCGGGGCGGGACGGGCTGGCGGGAAGGCCGGGGTCGAGGACGAATTGAGCTTCTGCTTCGAGATCAAAGGCGATGTCACTGCTGCCAATCGTCCGTTGATGAACCTCGACCGAGATCCGGTTTGTTCCGGTGATCGCGGTGCTGGGAGGGATTGGGATGGTGTAGAATTCTGACCATTGGGCATCTCCCACCGAATCGTTGGCAAGGGTTGTGGAATTGACCGGGCCGTCAGGCATTTGAAAGCGGTCTAGCTCTACTCCATTCAGATAGAATATTGCGCCGTCATCGATGCGATGTCTTAGGTTTAGGGTTTCGAGTTCGCCTGCTTCTTGCTCGGTGAGGGTGAAATCAGTTTCGAAATAATAAGTAACCACTCTCGGGAAATTGCTGGAGGGATTGGAGAGGGTTGCGGTGTTCAGGCCGGTATCGTAAGCGAGGAAGGTTGGTCCTGCCTCCCAGTTTCCGCCGACCGGGTGGTTGCTGGAGGCCCAGTCGGAAGCCAGGGCGTCGCCACTTTCATTGTAGCGCCAGATTGCGCCGGAGGCGATGAGAGGGCTGGTTTCAATGGTTGGGGGAACACCTGGGTCGGATTCGAGGATCGGAGGATTGTAGCAAATCTCGTTGATAACGATGTCAGTTTCGAAGGCAAAGGAATTGGCCGAGCCGGGAGTCTGCGTATTCGGGAAGATCCACTGTCCGGGGTATTGTGGGCTGAGTCCCCTGAGGCGGTTGGTGACTTCCTGTCCGTCGGCGAGCGAGTTGCCATTCGAAGAGAGTAGGAAAACCTTGTCGCCAGATCCGGGGATGGTTCCGAGGGTGTTTTGGTCGAGAAGGAGAATCTCGTCCGGGTTGAGAGTGCTCGAGGGGAGAGGAATCGAGCTTGGGGTATCTCCTTCGATCTGGATTGAGTAGCCAGCGGTGTTTATGGGAACTGAGCTAGGGTTGATCACCTCAACAAAGAAGTCGGCCGATCCAGCAGGGGAGATTTCGTTCAGGGCAAGGTCGTTGATCGTGCTTGGGTCCTCCGGGGTTTCGGTTCCTTCGAGAGTGGCGGCAAAGGAAGCCGATGAGTTGCCGACTGCCGGGTGAAGTGAGACAGCGAGGACATTGGGGCCGTTTTGAAGAGCGGCAGCGGGGATGGTGACGAAGCCCGAGGTGGAGGGTGAAGCGACGTCGTTGAGTGCTTTGCTGGCGTGCGAAATGGCTCCGGCAGGCATGTTGATCCGCTGGATTTCAGTTCCATTAAGATAGACGACTGCTCCGTCGGCGACGAGTTGGTTCAGGCGGACCGAAGTGTTGGCGGAGTTACCGGTGAAGTTGAAGGTTTGGCGAAAGTACGAGGTTTCTCCGTTTTCGTTGATTGGAGTGGTGACGGCCGAGCCGGGGAAGGCGGTATCAAGTCCGTAACGTGATTCGAGATAGGCGCCGACTGCCTCAAATTCGGATGGAGTTAATTCGTCTTCGTAAATCAGGAGTTCGGCAATATCGCCATCGAAGCCACCATTTCCTCCGGCATGATTACCGATGACAATCGGCTGGGGATTGAGAGTGGCTCCGCTGTCGCCATCGGTCGATTCGAGGTTTCCATCGACCCAAAGTTCAAATTGGCTGGAAGTCCGGTTGCGACGAATGGCTACAATCTGGTATTCGCTTGTGGAGATGGAGGTGGAGGAGATGGGACCACCCAGCCCGGAACCATTGTCATAGCGTTTTTGGAAGGCGAATCTCCCGCCATCGGACTTGAGGGAGGTGAGTGGGTTTCCGGTGCTGGCAGTGTCGCGATCCCAAAGGTAAGGGCCGGTTCCGTTGGCGACGCCCCCGTTGCCAGGAGTTGAGTTTGCTTTGACCACTGCAAAAAAGACGAAGCCGGATGTGCCTCCAATGCCTGGTGCAATGGATGTCCGAAGGGCATCGTTGCCATCAAATCGCACGGCAGGTTGTCCCGATGGGGTGGCGTTGGTGGCAAAGCTGGGATTTCCGGTGGCGGTGGCGGTTTGGGTTTGTCCGTCAGCGGTCGCGGTGTCCGGCCACGAGACGACGGTTTGTCCGTTGGAAAGAGTGAGGTCACTGGCGCGGAAGCGTTCGACAAGGTGGTCGGTCACGGTGAGTGAGGAAGGTCCGCCTCCTCCGCCAGTTCCAAAGAGGGTTTCGCCGGAGGTCCAGCTGGTGTCATCAAAGCCGGTGGTGTTCCAGTCCGCGGGGGGAGTGCTGCCAGA
This sequence comes from Akkermansiaceae bacterium, assembly GCA_965657795.1. Taxonomy (GTDB): domain Bacteria; phylum Verrucomicrobiota; class Verrucomicrobiia; order Verrucomicrobiales; family Akkermansiaceae; genus SW10. The sequence goes on along the minus strand of CBFHQJ010000098.1, from coordinate 9,504 downwards.
GTCTTCAAATTTCCACGATGCGTCGTTTGCTACGAAGACGTAGGGAATGGGGCTGCCGGCTTGAGGAAAGTTTGCCGCGCCGGGAGTTCCTCCGATTTGTGAGCTGCTTCTCCATGACGAGCTTTTGCCGGAGAGAAGGGAGCTTTCAGCTTTGGCCAGGGTTGCGCCTGATCCGTCGGGCCCCACCGGCCACTGTCCGGAATCGGAGTAATCGACCTCGTCCATAAGGCGTTCGGAGCGACTTCTGAGCCGAATAGTCTCGCCGCCATTCCCAAGGCTCCCTGTGTAAGGACCTGCGATATCAAGACCGGCGAGGGCGGGGTTGGAAGGATCTTTCGCGATGAGAAAGTAGCCGCCGCCGGGAATGATGGTGCCATCCGGGATGGTGAAATTTACTCCGCCTGTGACCTTCCATCCGGAGAAGTCGACGTTGATAGCCATCTGATTGTGAACCTCAATCCACTCAAGATCTTCGGCCGTTCCCTGCGGGTTGTAATGAATCTCATTGAAGGTGATCACGCTATCGGCAGCCGACAAGGGGAGGGTGAGAAGAAACAGGAGGGAGGTTTTTTTCATGGGTGTAGCAAAAGAAGCAGGCGGTCTCCCGTTTTGGGGACCGCCCGAGATTCGTCAAAAAGGGAAGTTCGTCAGGAGAAGGCTTATTCCTCGATGCGATAGAATCCCTTGGCGTCGGCAGTCTCAGAGGCGGGAATGATTGCCTGTCCATCGCCATTGACATCGGTGGTCACAGACAGAGGAAGATTGAGAGGAAGGAAATCGCCCATGAGATTGGAAGACTTGGTGATCTGATAGGTCGTCTGTGACTTGGCTTTAAATCCAATCGCGTAGCGCCCGTCGTCTAGCAGGACCTGGTTGGTGATGAGAATTTGCCCGAGAGGCACACCGGTGGCCACTTCGTTGCTGAGAGCATACATGTGGAAACTCCCGCTTGTATTGGCTCCACAAAGCGGAGTCGGGGTGGTGATCACGACCTCGGTTCCTTGGGCGGTGTATTGGTAGGTCAGGTAGTAGGCGTCGTGGAGATTGCCGGAGCCGGTCAGAAGGCCGGGGCGATCCTGCGGCAATGCGTTGAAGGGTTGAACCACTTCGGTGCCGTTGGTGAAGGAGAGCTCGATGGGCCGACCGCTGCCTTCGGTGTCCCAAATGCGAGTGTAGATTCTAAGGTCGTAGTTGGTTCCCGGATTGAGTCCGGTCAGGGTGAAAGTCTGGGTGTTTCCCGGTGCTGCTCCGTTGCTTGAGTAGGTGAAGGTGCTCAAAAGGGTTTCGATTTCGAAATCGACCCCGCCCTGCGCTGGGAGCCAGTCGCCGAGGTTTCCGGCAATGGCATTGAGATTATTGCCGTTGGCTTCCCACACAAGATTGAGCGGCTGGACCTCTGGCAGGAGAGCTTCGAAAGAGACTCCGTTGATGGTCGTGGCGGCGCCACCACTGACGAGGTGGGTGTAGCTCTTTCCGGAATCGATTCCGCTGCTGGCAGCGTCGGTGATGGGAACGATGGCAACCGGTCCGGCGGGTCCGGGGAATTCAGTGGCATCGAAGGGGTTTGTGTTATTGTCGAACTCCCAGCCATCAACAGAATAGTCACCATCGGTGTCACAGACGATGGGGTTGGTCCCGGTGTCGTTTGCATCGACCAAGGTGCCGGTATTGGTTTCAACTTCATCGCTGAGCCCATCGAAGTCGGTGTCTTCGCTGGTGGGATCAGTCGCCGGGCGCGAACCGGTGGGGTTGATTTCTTCACTGTCGGTCAAATTATCACTGTCGGTGTCGTCGGATGTGGGATCGAGATCAGGATAGGTTGTCCGATTTGCAAATTCCTCGGCATCAGTGAGTCCGTCGGAGTCGAAGTCTTCGGTGCCAATCGTTGCAGAAAGGTCGGTCAAATTACCGGCCCAGCGTTGTTCCCAGTCATCCTGAAGATTGTCGAGGTCGTCGTCCTTTTCAAGGTTGAGAGTAAGGGTCCGCTGGAGGGTGGCGCTTCCACTTCCCTGCACGCGAACTGAAAACTGCTGGCCTTCGGTGGAGTTCCCGCCTGTGAAGTCAAAGTTGCCGACTTCGAGTTGGGATCCGTTGATTTGGAATTTGTCGTTGTCAGTGTCTCCCTCACCGGCAACGAGGGTGAAGGTTGAGGGGTCGGGATTTCCGCCGTTGGAAGCATTCAGGTCTCCGATCACGGTTCCTTGCGGATCTCCTGAGACGAAGCTGTTTTCGGAGAGGCCGAAGAGATACCCGGCATTCCCCAGAGTGGAGATCGAGAGGTTGTCGATCAGGTGGCCCGCTGTATTGGTGGCGATTTCCATGTGCATGGAGCCAAGGTTTGAATCCCACTGGAAGACGTCATTGGCGACTTCGGTGCCGTCAACGGTGGAAACGGCGGTCACGGTGGTGCCGTCGTTGAAGTCTGCAAAAGAGTATTCGATGCTGACGGCATAGGTGGTTGCTCCACCCGGGGTCGTGGTGAAGGGGATCCCGTCGCCGAGTCCCGAGCCGTTGTCGAAGCGCTGGGTCCCGCCGTTTTTGCGAAAGAGAATCCCGTAGTCGATCGGGGCAGAGTTCACGATGACTCCGCCAGTGTCACCATTTTCAGTTCCCACGACCCAGGCGATCCATTGGTTGTCGGTGTTGTTGTCGGGCGTCCAATCAAAATTGACGGTGAAGCCTCCGGTGGTTGTGATGGCTGTGCCTGCTGCTCCCGCCGCCCAATCAAAGCGGGTGCCGGCGGCGAAGGGCACGTCGGTGCGGTTGAAGCGGACCCCGGCCGCTTGTCCTCCCCGTACAAGCAGAAGTTGGTTGTTCGAGATTTGTTGCTGGGCCCGATGGGCGCGCAGGACCATGTCGCTGGCAAGGCTTCCGCTCAGGCGGCCGGTGATGTCGGAGGCGTCGAAACTGGCGTTGTCGGCAACGTCGAAATTGTCTTCGAAAAGAACCGTTTGTCCGGAAGCAAGATTGGCGGTGAGGAGGAGACAGAGGGGGTAGCGTTTCATTGGGTGTGGGTTTTTCACGATTACTCTTTTGGAGGCGGCAATAGGGGAAGGCTCTAGGAGCGTGCTCTGCGGCCGAGGAGGCCAAGAAGGGCGATGGAGGAAAGAATCAGCGAAGACGGCTCCGGAATGGTGGAAATGGTGAGATTGTCGATGCGCATTCCCCCGGTATTGGTCGCGATTTCCATATACATGGATCCGGCGTTGCTGTCCCAAACAAAGGTGTCATTGGCCACCTCGGTGCCGTCCACGGTTGAGACGGCCGTCACGGAGGTGCCGTCGTTAAAGTCGGCGAAGGAGTAGTTGATGTTGACTGCGTAGCTGGTCGCGCCGCCAGCCGTGGTGGCAAAGTTGCCGCCGTCACCGAGTCCCAGGCCGTTGTCAAAACGCTGGGTCCCGCCGTTTTTGCGAAAGAGAATCCCGTAGTCGATCGGGGCGGAGTTCACGATGACTCCGCCGGTGTCGCCATTTTCGGTTCCCACGACCCAAGCGATCCACTGGGTGGCGGTGTTGTTGTCCGGTGTCCAATCAAAATTGACGGTGAAGCCTCCGGTGCTTGTGATGGCTGTGCCTGCTGCTCCTGCTGCCCAGTCAAAGCGGGTGTTCGCAGCGAAGGGCACGTCGGTGCGGTTGAAGCGGACCCCTGCGGCTTGCCCTCCTCTTACCAGCAGAAGCTGATTGCCGGAGATTTGTTGCTGGGCCCGGTGAGCGCGCAGGACAGTGTCGTTGGCAAACGTTCCGCTGAGCCGACCACTTGTATCGGAGGCGTCGAAGCTTGCATTGTCAGCGACATCGAAGTTGTCCTGGAAAAGGACTGCTCCGGAGGCGAGTGAGGAAGTCAGGACGAATCCGGCGATGATCAAAGGTTTTTGTTTCATGAGATTAAGTAAAAGGATTGATCGTTTGAAGGTGAGATTTAAAGCAAAAGAAATGGTTCTTTGACAAGGTCAAAGAACCATTCGTCGACCGTTTTGATGCAATCCCACTCAATCCAATCTTTCAGAGAGACAGGTGCTCACTTTGGGCTTTTCGAAGCCTGGGGCCCTGGTTTGAAGGGGCTCGCGAAGAAGTAGAGCAGAACTGAGATTAGGGCGAGCCCGAGGGCCGAGGTCACGCCGGTGATAAGAGCATATTCGCGTAGGGTGAGTTTGCGCTCTTCGTCTTCGGTCTTAAGCGATCCGAGATCATTGAGGACCGAGCTGGGGACATGCCGCATGTTGCCATCGTGATACTGACCGCCCAGGCGCGAGGCGATTTGTTGGAGCGCACCGACGTCCTGGCGCGACTGCCTTCCGTCAATCATCGATCCTTTGGTCGGGTTGCCCACGCCCATTACAAGGACCCCGCCGATGGAGGGGGGCATCTTGGGCATGCCGGTGGCTGGGACGGTATCGCCATCGCTGACGAGGAGAAGAGTGGCGGAATTGGAAGGCCAGTCGCGCGCGATCTTGGCGGCTTCCTCCAGGCCATCAAAGAGCCGGGTTTTGCCGACCGGGAAGACGGATGACATGTCCATGCCGTCGAGGAAATTGAGAATGACTTCAAGATCACGGCTTTCTTCCACCACCGGTTTGGCTCCGTTGTAAACTGCCACCATTGTGATGTGGAGTTTGTCGTCCGTGGTGCGTTTTAGGAGTGATTGCACGAGTTTTGAGGAACGTTGTGTTCGAGTCAGCCCGGAGTCTTCGCCGGAGTCTTTTAGCTTCATCGACGGGGAGACATCGAGCACGAGAAGGAGGTGCCGTCGTTCCTTTGCCTCGACTTCCTCGACTTGGGATCGGTGGGCTTTTGGCTCCAGCAAGTAGAGTGTGGTGAGTGACCAAGCCAGGCCGCTCAGGAAAAGGATCTTTAGGATCGGAGCAAGAAAGGTGAGGGGCGAGAAGCTTCCGGTTGGGCCAAATGCGAGGTGACGAACTTTTCTGATGCGAAGCGAATGAAGCACTTCCGCTCCGGTCGCAAGAACGGCGGTGGTGGCGGCGACGAGGATGGGGACGAACATTACCAGGGGGTGTAGCGGAGTCCGAAGAGCGTGAGGAGGTAAAGTCCGGCGAGGGAAAGGGCGGTGATCACGTAGGGTTTGAAGTTGTCGACGGGATCGGGCGTGAGTCGAACCATGGAGGCTTGCGCCATTTCATCAATCCTTTGGAAGACCGCTTTCAAAGCATCGGGATCGCCTGCGGCGAAAGTCTCTCCGCCCGTGATCGAGGTGACCACTGAGACCTCGGCCGGTGGTGCGCCACCTCCGATGTGGATGGCGTAAACAGTAATGTTGTTTTCTTCGAGTTCGCGCGCGATCTTCACATCATTACCATTTGAAAGGTCGAAGCTGGCTCCATCCGAAAGGAGAATGATCATGCGGTCTCCGCTCTCGGAAGCGAGGAGTTCTTTCTGCCCTTGTTTGAGCGCTTTGCCAATGAAAGTGCCACCGTTGAACCAAGAAGGAAGTTGGCGGGGGTGGAGGAAGTTGGGCGCGTTTCGGAAGGCGGAAACATCGGTGGTGAGAGGAACCCAGCGGAGGTTGTCACCACCAAAGACCATGAGTGAGAAGGCGTCGCCCTCGCGGTAATCCAGGAATTCATTGAGCGATGCCATGGCTGCATCGTAGCGATCTCCCGCGCCAAAGCTGGCGACCATGGAGCCAGAGACGTCCAGGCAGAAAAGGATGTTGGTGAGCTCGCGCTCTGATTTGGGTCTTTCGAAAGAGCGGGGACCCGCGGCGATGAGAATTAGCGTCGCCAGCACGAGGTGTGGCAGGGTGTTCACGAGATTTAGAACAACGCCCAAAAATTTTCGGTCGGCCATTTGCTGATGGTCGAACGGCAGCGGGAGGGAGCGCGTACGCGTGATCCATTGAAACACGATCAGAAGGACCGGAATGGCGAGCGCGATGAGAACGATGGGATGGGCGAAGGACAACTGAGATTTGAGATTTGAAATTTGAGATCTGAACCTTGAGCTAAGACTTACTTTGGTAGGGCTTCAGGAGGGGGAGGATTTCGTCGCGGGAGAGATCCTGATTAGGGGAGTGAAGCCATTCCTCGAGTTTGAGGATAAGCGGGGAAGCTTCCGGGTGCTTGCGGAGTTCAACGAGGGCGCGGGCTGGTGTGAGGGAGCCGATTTCGGGGATCTTCTTTTTCCAGTGCCCTAGAATGAGGCGCTCGAGATTGGCTTGTTCGCGATCGGTTAACTCGCCCTGCGATGCTGAGGAAACGAGCACTTGGAGTTTTTCATGAAGTGTGGGTGGCGGGTTCTCCGCGACGAAGTCTGCCACCTGTTTTTTACGGTAAAAGATGATGACGAGAAAAATCAAAGCCCAGAGGATCCCAAGAATGATGATCAGGGTTTTGTAACCTCCGAGTTTACCAGGTTCGACCGGTTCCGGATCAGATGGTTTCGGGAGGGTGTCGAGCGGGTGAATGGTGGTGACTTCAAAAGTAGCTTCGAGATTTTCGACGGAAGAGCGGGTGCCGGCGTAGCGGAGAAAATCGGCAATCCGGTGGGTGCCGGGATCGAGCGCATAGATTTCGAGATCGTAGCGGAAGCCGTCGGCGGCTGGTTTGACCCTGAGGAGCCGGACGACAAGGGAAGATTCGTTGTTGGTCCGGGGAATGACTTCGACCTGAGAGCCGGGAATGTACAGGTCTTCAATTTTTTCGGGAAATCCAAGCGGGGCTTCGAAGTTTGAGATCTGGGATTTGAGATCTGAAAATTGGAAGAGGAGGGCGATGAGAATGAGAAGTTTGATCATCGCGAGAGAAGGTTGCGGGATTGCAGGAAGAGGCGAAGAGATGCAAGGAAGGGTCGGTCGGTACGAACGGGGAAGTGATCGAGGGAGGCTTTTTTGAGAGCGGTGGTCAGGGCTTCCAGCGAGGTGAATTGCTTCTTGGCCGAGAGGGTGGCTTCGCGCCCGGTTTCGACTTCGCGTCCCCGGATGAAGCCGGCTCCCGGGAGGGCGTCTTCGGCCGGATCCCGGAGTGGGATGACGACGAGATCGTGGCGGTGGCCCAGAAGTTTGAGCGCCGGGATCGCGCCGGGGTCGTGGAGGTCGGAAAGTACGAAGATTAGTGAACTTTCGCCCAGGGAGGGGTTGAGGGCGAGGAGTTTTTCGCCGAGTCGGGTGGGTTCATTGAACTGGTAGGTTCGGAGTTCGTGAAGCCACTGGAGAATTGTTTCGCGCGAGAGGGAGGGCTTGACGTTGAGGTCGCGAGATCCCGCTCCGAGGATGCCGACTGGTGAGACCCGATCGATGGAAGCGAGGGCCAGACCGCCCGCGATTTGGGTGGCGATTTGATATTTGGAAACCTTGGTCGAGGACAGGGCCATCGAGGCCGAGGTGTCGACGATGAACCAGACCGGAAGTGATTTGGGCGATTCGTATTCCTTAACGTGAACCTTGCCGGTTCGGGCGGTGATGCGCCAATCGATGGCTTTGACCGGGTCGCCGGGAACGTATTGGCGGGACTGGACGTATTCGAGGCCTTGGCCAAGGAAGGGGGAGCGGTCGGTGCCATACGACAAGGAATCGGCCAGACGTTTCACGGCGAGCAAAAACTGCCGGGAGTCGAGTGGCTTGGTTTGCTGGTCGGAAAGGCGGGGCATTTGAGATTTGAGATCTGAACAGTGAGATTTGAATGACTGCGGTTTAGGAGATGGAATCGTTAAGGATTTGCTGAAGGACGGCTTGGGGTGTTTTTCCTTCGGCGAGGGCCTCGTATGAGAGGCGGATGCGGTGGAGGCAGACGTCTTCGGCAAGGGCGAAGAGGTCTTCGGGGATGGCGTAGTCGCGTCCGTGAATGAGGGCTCGGGCACGGGAGGCTTTCAGTAGCGAAATGCCGGCGCGGGGTGAGCAGCCCATTTCGAGGTCGGGGTGCTTGCGGGTGCGTTCCACGATGTCGACAACGTGTTTCAGGAAAACTTCACTGACGTGAATGTCGTGGGTGGCTTCCATGGCATCGACGAGATCCTGCGGGGTGCCCACGGCGTCATCGGTGACGAGATCGAACTCGGTTCGGGCAACCGCTCCTTCGCCTTTTTTTTCAACGCCGAGCTTGAGGTTCCGGCGGAGAATTTCCTCTTCTTCTTCAGGCTTGGGATAGCCCAGGCGGTGGCAAAGCATGAAGCGGTCGAGTTGGGCTTCGGGGAGCTCGAAGGTTCCGGATTGCTCAATCGGGTTTTGGGTCGCGATCACCAGGAAGGGGGTGGGAAGCGAGAAGGTTTCAGCACCGAGGGTGACCTTGCGTTCCTGCATGGATTCGAGGAGCGCTCCCTGGACTTTGGGGGCTGCGCGGTTGATTTCGTCGGTGAGAAGGAGATTGGTGAAGATGGGGCCTTTGTGAGTACGAAATTCGCCGGACTTTTCGTCTAGGATCTCGGTGCCCAGGATGTCGGACGGGAGGAGGTCGATGGTGAATTGGACGCGTTTAAAGTCGAGGTGGAGAGCCTTGGAGATCGTGTTGACGAGAAGGGTTTTGGCGAGGCCGGGCATTCCTTCGAGGAGGAGGTGGCCGGATGTCAGAAGAGCGATGAGGGTTCGTTCGACGACAACATCCTGACCGACGACGATTCGTCCGACACGTTCACGAATATCTGCAAGGTAGGCAGCGGTTTTGGCAGGGGAAGATTTATCGTCACTCATGGATCGGGAAGAGGCTAAGGCAAATAGCGTTTTGATGGGATCAGGGGAAGGATGGAACTGGGAATTTCATCCGGCGCGGCGAGTGTTGAAACAAAAACCCCCGGGGCCGGCCCGGGAGTTGAATGACTGGAAATTTTCTCAATCAGTGCTTTAGAAAAACTTGGCGAGGGTTTTTTCGCTCGGTGGTTCCGAGGCGAGCGAGCCGATGATCATGGCGGCGGCTCCGATGAACCACATGATGGCGGCGGGGACGATGCCTCCAAAGACGAAGTATTCGCCACCGAACCCTGACATTGCAAAGAAGGTGAGCCAGCTGATAAAGACTGCGATGACGCAGGAGTAAGCTCCTACTTTGGTCGCGCGCTTCCAGTAGAGGGCGGCGATGACAAGCGGGGTCAAAGCGGCGAAGCCGGAGAAGCACCAGATGGCGAGATCAAAGACGCTTCTCTCATAGAGAAGAAGGGCAACAATGTAAGTAAGGACAACGATGGCGACAATGAAGGCGCGGGCCATGAAGAGGATTTGTTTGTCCGAGTATTCCTTTTTGGCCCGGTGGAGGACGATGTCGTTGGTGAACATGGTGCCGAGGCACAGGAACTGGGAATCGAGCGAGGACATGATGGCGGCGAGGATACCCGCGGTGACCAAGCCAACAATGATGGGGTCTTTTACAAGAACTCCAACCGTTTTGGCGAGGATGGCTCCGCTGGGGATATTCGACGGGAAGAGCCCGGTGGCCCAGATGCCGATGAGGACACAGGGGACCCAGACGATGGCGATGCAAATCGGGTGCGCGACAACGGTGAGCTTGAAGCTTTTCGCGCTCTTTGCTGTCAGCCAATGCTGAAAGAGGTGAGGGAACATTCC
>CBFHQJ010000097.1:0-19194 GCA_965657795.1 Akkermansiaceae bacterium | reverse complement strand
TCACGGCTTGGACGAGGATGAGGCCCACACCAAAAGACAACTTGACCGGATCTCGACGTTATTCAGCGCTTCCCTAGCGCTATCTTTTCCTGCAACAGGCAACCTCCGCCGAACTCACCTATCACTGGCTTACTCTGCTCGAAGACCCCAATATTTCCGAATCCCAGCTCTGGCAATTCGCGTCTTCTTGGGTTCGACGAAATCCAAAAAATGCCCTTAGCCATCTTTCCGAAAGTGATAAGCCTGAACTCTATTACCGATGCCTGGCCCAGCATAATCCTGAAAACGCTCTTTCTCTAATCGACCCAAAAAACGGACACCAGATCGCCAGAGTCATCTCCGCCATCGGTCTCTACGATCCCGATCACGCGATTGCTTTGTTTTATAAATCGACGGAATACTATCGCCGGTTTGCGATCGGCGGAATTATCGCCGGCCTTTTCGACCGCAGTCCGGTCGAAGCTCTCGATTTTGCCTATCAAAATCGCGCTGAAAAATACAACTTCCATATCGGCGTATTCCTTCAAAAATGGGCCACTCAAAACCCTCACGCGGCATTCCACTGGACCCTCACCCACCCCGAAATCCACCCTGATCATCTTGCCTCTGTCAGTCGGCCTTTTTCTCCTCTGCTTTCTAGGTTCGTGGCGTATCCCCTCGGCTACAAGCCCAGATCCCGATACTTCCAACATTCCATCTCTATCCAAACGTACAGCCGGACTCCGAAACAAGGGAGGGACGAGGCCAGCCTCCAAATTAGCCGAAATCGCGAAACTGCAAGACCCCGCTGTACGTCTCCAGCATCTCACAGACCTGGCCTCCTCCATCCCGGTCAATCAACTCAAGGACTGGCTCACCCCTACCAACCTGAGCCTCCTCGACCCATCCCTTCGCAGCCTCTTTCTTACCATCACCTGCGATCGATGGCTCGAAGCCGAGCCAAGCGAACTTATCTTGTGGAACGCCTTTGCCGAACTCGTAGACACTCCACACTACCTGGCGCGTTGGCTCATGATGGACAGGAACGCTGCAACCACCCATATTCTCTGCAGGCCCACTGGCTCACCTCCCGCCCGCTCCATGTCACAGGCTATTCAGAACCTTGTGAAAGCAGACTTCGACCTCGCCTTCGACCTTACCAAGAACCAACTCAGCAACGACGAAGATCTAAACCCAGCCCTTCTCGCCCTAGCCAATCATGACCTGCAGGCTTTCATCACGCTCAGCGAAACTCTCCCTCGAAAACTCCAGCCAAAAATCACCCCAAACATTGTTGCCAGCCTCCTTCCCTCCGATTTTCAAGAAGCTCTCTCGCATCTTAACACCCGTGTAGACGGCACCACCAAGCTCCTCGCCGCTGGAGACATCCTGGGCAAGCAAGCATTTGCCGATACCCTCTTCGACAACCTGGACCAACTCCCCGGCGGCTGGCTCCAAAAGATTCTGGATGACAGCTACCTGGCCAAATCCACAAAAAGCCTCCCGTGGCTCGAGCTCGGCCCGGCACGCCTCGGGATCACCCCCACAGCCTTCGGCAAACTCCTGACCTATCGTGGAGGCACAAGATTCGGGCTTGAAAATCACCCTCGAATCCTCACCATCTTGAACAACCCCGACATCCCGTTTGAATCCCGCTCAACCTTCCTCTACAGTCAGTGGGGCCAAATCCCCTACGATCAGTTCGCCCTCGAGTTCGAGCAAATCAACAACCCGAAGCTACGCTCGAAATTCTTGGAAACTCGGGCCGCCTTCGAATAGTGAGTCAAACCCGACGTCGAACCATCGATCAAAGCCACTTCCCAAAAAATTCCGTGTGCCAGCATTGCGCACGCAAATGAATTCCAAATTTTTGTTGCTTCGATCGCCCATCGAAAGGTATTTGACCTGCCAACCCGATTTTTCACCTAACACGAGACAGACCAATGGCATTTACACCAAGCAAAGACCACAAGCGCATTGCGCGGGAACAGAAGAAGCTCGAAAAACGCATGGCTCGCGAAGAAGCAAAAGCCGCAAAACTCGAAGAAAAGCGCGCTGAAGAAGAAGCCGCCGAACTCGCTGCCGCCAAGAAAGCAGAGGAAGACGAAGAGGCTCGTATCGAAGCCGAATTCGAGGCTGAATTGAAAGCCGAGGAAGAGGCGAAAAAGAACGCCTGATCACCCCCCGGTTTCAGATCCGGAATCCTTTTCTTTGCGGGCCGTGGCTTCGCGTAATTTGTCTTTCTTGCTTTTGCGGCGCCCCTTGACTCCGCCCGTTGTCGGAGTCTCTGGAATCCGGTCCACCGGCTCAAATCCCTCGACCTCTTCGCGAGCGAGTGACAATCCATTTCGTTTTTCGATCAGACGGAAGTGCGCAAGAGACTCGGCGGTCACGAAGCTGATCGCCATTCCTTTTTCTCCGGCGCGACCTGTCCGGCCGATTCGATGAGTGTAGTCCGATGGTGAGCGAGGCAATTCGTAATTCACCACCACCGGCAAACGCTCGATGTCGAGTCCTCGTGCGGCCAAGTCAGTTGCAACCAGAACCTGAATCTCTCCCTTCTTAAAATCGCGGAGAACATCGCTGCGTGCTCCTTGGCTGAGATCGCCATGCAGCGACAGCGCCTCGATACCATTGCGATACAACTTATCAGCAACGTGGTCTGCGGTATATTTTCTCCCCACAAAAACGAGCACTCGCTCCCACGCTTCTTCCGCAATCAAATGGCGCAGCAAGGGCGTCCGCTTGGCCATATCCACCCGTATCGCCCGTTGAGCAATGTCGGGGACTTCCTCGGGCTCTGAAGCGATCTCAATCCGCTTCGTGGCGCTTAAAATATCCCGACCAATGGATTCCATCTTTTTCGGAAAGGTCGCGGAGAACAGCAGGTTCTGCCGATCTTGTGGCAACTGCGCAAAAATTCGAGAAATCTCATCGGCAAACCCCAAATCCAACATGCGATCGGCCTCATCAAGAACCAGCATCTTCACCTCATCGAGCGACACCGCATTGTGATCTACCAGATCCAGCAAACGCCCCGGCGTCGCTACGATGACATCCGCACCACCGCGTAAAGCCATCATCTGCGGGTTGATCGAGACACCGCCCACGGCGCTCACCACTTTGATTCGCCTGGGAAGATCCACAGCATAGTCTTGCATCACCTGTCGAACCTGAGCCGCCAATTCCCGTGTCGGCACCAGAATCAGAGCGAAAAGCTTTCTTGGCGTTCCTGGAGATTGCTCGAGCCATCTCTCGAGGATTGGCAGCAAATAAGCTGTTGTTTTTCCGGAGCCTGTCTTCGCCCTCACCAATAAGTCTCCCCCGGAGAGCACCGCCGGGATCGCCTCCAATTGCACCGGTGTGGGCTCCTCGAATTTTTCAACCGCATCACGGAGGTGCTTCGATAATCCGAGAAACTTAAAAGGCATACCGTTGTCTAAAGCCACCCCACCCCGCCGACAACTCTCATCCGGAAAAAGGCCGAATTAGTTCATCCCGTTCAACGACCTCGTCCATTTGACAAAATGGACGACCACAAAATAGCGCCCGTCTGCCGGAAGGCGTGTCTCCACTCCCATCACTCTTCGATCAGGATGGAGGATCGCGGCACGGTGATTCGGACTGTTCAACCAGCCTTTGATGGTTCGTCCGGCCACGGCAGATAAATCCCCCGCGTAGCCGATCATCACAACTTCTGACACGACACGATAGCCCTGCTTCTCAGCTCTCCGCGATCGTTGCTTAAAACCAGCATGAGCAGCACTAGGCCTTGGTCTTCCACGGGTTGGATCGACATTGCGGGCAAGGTAAGAGGCGTGCTGACTCGCCAACAATCCCAATTGGCCATCGGGAACAAGCGACTTTAAGCCGCTCTTGGTTCACGCCTCGTAAGACCTGCTGACTCGTGAAATTTTCAGCAGAATGATTCGAAGACACATCACCACACGAAACAAGAAAAAGAAGCGTGAAGACAAACAGCGGGATCCTCAATAGCTTGGTCTGCATACGTTGAGGTTTACACGAATTCGCGAGAAGTCCAAGTCGAGGTAGCAAAGCTTTCCAGCTGCTCTTGCCGCAAAAAAATTTAGGTCGATTAAGGATCTGCTTCTACTACCCCGGCAAACGAAGTCACCAAAAACTACCGCTCTTTTCCGGGAAAATGGGGCGAATCCGAAAGCCCCCTGCAAATTCGTTACTCTTTCGAGTCGTCGATTTCCATCCGTTTCAGGAGAATTCTCAATGCTCCTCCGGAGATCAAAATCTCCACAACCAAGGATGCGAGCGACAAACTCATCAACACAACAGCTGCAAAAAACGAACCATTTGCGAGCGCTTGGCCGTCCCTGAGGATCGCCAACATTGAGATCACGCAAAGAAGCAGACTAAGGGCCCCAAGGAGCTGCATCCACCTGATCAGAAACAAGCGCTTACTTAGGTTATCGATCTGCACTCTGGCCGATTCCATGCGGTCTTTCTCCCACTCTCCATGCAGAGTTCGAACCAGAGCCGCCAAGTGAAGGAAACGATTTGTGTATGAAAGAAAGAGCAGGCTCACTGCTGGAAAAAGGAGCGCGGGAGTGGAAATTTCCAGGTGCATAAGAATGGGAACAGCCCCAGCTAAAAGAACAATTCCCGAAAATCACTCTAAAAAAGAAACTTCCCTTCCCATACCTCCGTTTCCTAGAAACATTCCCCAGTTTATGAAGCGTCTCTTGCCATTTCTTCTCACCGCTCCCCTTTTCGCCGAACCCGGTGATACCGTTTACCAGAAAGGCTTTCTCTCCAAAGAAGAAGCCCACAAGTCCATCGAACTTCAAGACGGCTACGCCTTGGATCTGGTTCTCAGCGACCCGGATATCCACGAACCGGTCGCGATGGCCTGGGACGGAAACGGCGCACTCTACGTTGTCGAAATGCGCACCTACATGCAGGATGCGGACGCGACCGGTGAGCAGACTCCCAAGTCCCGCATCTCCCGCCACGAGGACACCAATGGTGACGGGGTTTACGACAAGCACTCGATCTTCATTGATAACCTTCTTCTTCCACGCATGGTTCTCCCACTTGATGATCGCATCATGGTCGGAGTGACCAACACGCTAGACCTCTGGACCTATCGGGATTCAGACAAAGACGGCGTCGCTGACGAAAAAGTAAAAATCTACGAAGGCGGAAGACGAGGCGGCAACATGGAACACCAACCTTCCGGCCTCATTTGGAACCTTGATAACTGGATCTATCTGACCTACGAGAATAAGCGCTACCGCTTCACCGACGGAAAACTTGAAGTCCAAAAAATGCCCCGGGGTGGTGGACAATGGGGAATCGGAATGGACGATGCCGGACGTAATTACTACTCCGCAGCTGGTGGTGAAAAACCCGCATTCTATTTTCAACAGCCCATCGTTTATGGAGCTCTGGATTTGTCGGGACAAGAAGCCAACGGTTTCCGCGAAGTTTTCCCGATCGCCGATGTTCCCGATGTCCAGGGTGGCACGCGACGCGTCAACAAACGCGGCGGACTCAACAACTTCACGGGATGTGCCGGTCAGGGGATCTATCGAGGAGACCGCCTTCCCGCCGACCTCAAAGGCGACCTTATCATTCCGGAGCCCGTGGGACGACTCATCCGCCGGGCAAAGGTGACCCGCAAGGATGGTCGCACCGTCCTCACCAATGCCTATCCCGGCACTGAATTCATCCGGACCCGCGATATCAACTTCCGCCCACTTTGGGCCACGACTTCGCCGGACGGAGCCATGATGATGATCGACATGCACCGGGGAATTATCCAACAGGGCAACTGGACCCGCCCGGGCTCTTATCTTCGCAAAGTGATCGACAAATGGGGTATCCACAAAAACGTGCAACAGGGCCGTATCTATCGTCTCACCCACGACACCTTCCGCCCCGACAAGCAACCTCGTATGCTCGACGAATCAACCGAAGAACTCGTCGCTCATCTCTCCCACCCCAACGGTTGGTGGCGTGACACCGCTCAGAAACTCATTATCCTCAGAAAGGATCGCGAGTCTGTCATCCCCCTCCTCGAAAAGCAGATCCGGGAAAATAAAAGTGAACTCGGGCGACTCCATGCACTTTGGACTCTCGAGGGCATCGGAAAAGTGAATCCCGACTTGCTCGTTACGGCGATGGCTGACTCCAGCTCGCTGGTTCGTACCAACGCCATCCGCGTCTCCGAACCTTACCTCGCGAGTGGGAACTCCTCCCTTGTTGCCGCATTCACGGACTCCGAACACCTTAACGAAGATCCGGAAATGTTTTTGCAGGCCATCAATTCCATTCGTTTTTCTGGAACTGAAAATGAAGCGCTCCTCTCACTTTGTGATTCACTGATGGAGGAGAATTCCAAAAACCCTGCTGTCATTCGGTTCAGACAGTTGCAACGTGACGACCAATCCGAGCGGGAAAAGAAGCGAGCCCAAGCTCAACGCAGCGCTCGCTTCGCAAAAGCAATGGAGAGCGGAAAAGTAATCTACCAGCAACTCTGTTTCTCTTGCCACGGCGCCGACGGAAAAGGCACTCCCATGCCGGGCCAGCCCGGACACAAGTTGGCCCCGTCATTCGTGAAAAACCCTCGCCTCATGGGAGATGAAGACACCGCCATTCTTACTCTTCTTCACGGCCTTACCGGCCCGCTCGACGGCAAAAAATATGAAGGCCTCATGGTTTCCATGGCCACCAATGACAACGAGTGGATTGCCAACGTCACCACCTACATCCGCAATTCCTTCGGTAATAAGGCTGATCCGACCCGGGCAAATCACGTCGGAAAAATTCGTCAGGATTTCAAAAGTCGAAAAGAGCCTTGGACTCAAACCGAACTTGAGGCGCTTTTCCCTCCTGCTCTCAACAATCGCGGTTCATGGAAACTCACGGCGAGTGATAACGCCGGAGAACTCAATGGCTGTATCGATGGCGACCCAAAGTCCCGCTACACTACGGGATCATCAATGAAGGCCGGCATGTGGGTCCAGGTCGAATTCCCGAAGAAATCGCAGATTACCGGAATCACTCTCGATTCTCGGGGCTCCGATCGTGATTACCCCAGAAAGTATGAGGTCCAGCTCTCGATGGATGGCAGGATATGGAGCAAGGCTGTGGCTCAGGGTAAGGGCACCGATCCGCTAACCCAGATCAAATTTAAGCCCGCAGAAGCGAAATTTGTTCGGATCACCCAAACGGGAAAACACTCGCTCTACTGGTCGATCCACGAACTTTCGATCAACGGCAGGGAACTCTGATTCCCACCACTCCAGATCAACTCCCTTCAAGTGCCGCCCTGCGACTGCAGCGCGGCACTTCTTTTGTTGGCCTTCAAATCTCCAGCTGAAAGCGAGCCATCACCCGGCCATCTAGATCGATATCATCGACTCGTCTAAAACCAAAATGTTCGTAAATCCGACGTAATTGATCCCGCGACGCTTCACAGTCCAACCTCAGATAAGGCCGCCCCAACTCACCACATTTTTCCACCGCCCACCTCAACATCTTTGAAGACAAAGCTTCTCCGGAAAACGCCCGTCGCACCACTAACTTATGCACATAGGCCGCTTCACCGCATTGCGAATCAGGCCAGTAGAGTCGGTCTTCGAGCTGGAACTTAAGAATCCCCGCCAGCTCGCCCCCCCTGAAAAACATCCAAAACCCTGCATCTTCGATTTGGTTCTCCAAACGGGAAACAGAAAGCGAGTCGGCATCCCACAGTGGAATGCCTCTCTTTTTCAACCAACTGGCCGCTTCCAACAAGGCCTCTGAAACCAGGGAAAGATCGGAGGCGGCGGCGCATCGGATCTCTAAATCTTCCACTTGTCCCGATAAGAGCGGCCCAACCATGCTTCAGGATGTTTTGAACCCTCGGCAAAAGTGTTCTTCTCCGGATTCCAGGCGATTTCCGTATGGTGATGATAGGCCAGGTTCATGAGATGTGCGACATTGATCGAACGCGATCCCACGATGGCACTCGTGATCGGCTGCTTCCGTGTTTGAATGCAGTTCAGGAAATCCCGAACATGGCCGGGCGAGCGATAAAGCTTCACCTTCGCATCCTTCAGATATCCTTCCTCGGCCTTATCGAGCTCCTTGCCCAGATTTCCTCCTCGAGACAAATGTGAGGCAACTACCTTGCCTCCCCGCTTGAGCTCAAATCGCCCGCGCGTCACTTGAATCTCACCATCAGCACCCACCAAATGAACGCCGATGCCCTGCCCATGGGTGATCTCGACCCCATCGTAAATCACCGAAGCTCCCTTCTCATCACCTTGCTTCGCCGGAGGCTTCGCGGCATTCGGCCCGGACTCATCTTTGCCGAGAGCCCATTGCACAATATCCAAATGATGAGCCCCCCAGTCCGTGATCATTCCCCCGCCGTATTCCGTATACATCCGCCACATCGGGAAATGGCTATGAACTCCTCGCGGAGCCAAGACCGAATTGTAAGGCCGCATCGGCGCTGGTCCCAGCCACATGTCCCAGTCCAATCCGGGCTCCGCTTTTTCTTCCGGCAAATCACATGCCTTGCCCGGCCCCCCAAAGTTCACAAAACCGTGATCAACCTTCCCGATGACTCCATTTCGAGCCAACTCACAAGCCACCCTGAACTCACGTGAAGAACGTTGCTGGGATCCGGTCTGCACAATTCGGCCACTCTTCTTGACCGCATCCATCAGGAGCACCGATTCCCGGATATTATGCGTCAACGGCTTCTCAGCATAGACGTCTTTGCCATTATTGATGGCCTCTAGAATTTGAATGGTATGCCAATGATCGGGAGTCACGATCACTACGACATCAATCGAGGGATCGGAGGTGATCTTACGAAAATCATTGTGGGTCCGGCAGTCGGTGTTTTTGTAGTGGGAGTCCACTCGCTTCTTCCCATCCTTACGTCGATTTGTATCCACGTCACAAACCGCAACCACCTTAACCGATTGCTCCCGTAGAAATTCACGGAGTAAAGGATTGGAACGCTTCCCCATTCCAATAAAGCCCACATTCAATTTTCCATTGCGATCAGCGGCCCGAAGACCGGAGGGCAGAATGAACGGAGCTACTGCGAGTGCTGAGTTTCTCAGAAGATTTCGACGATTCATAAAACTTAAAGTCAGGATACGGACTGCCATCTCGACAATCTTTGTTTCAAACTTACCGTGTTCACGAAACTTCTCTTTCGCTGATCCCATGAAAACTCTCCTCCCGCTCTTTTCGTCTCTTCTTATTGTCGCCGCCGTCTTCGCAATAAAGACGGAATCCTCACAACCCATGGTTCGTCCGGTTTCCAAAGAACTTCGCGAGGATTTTAAACTCGGTAAATTCTATCAAAAGTCGCTCGTCATCAATTCCTTTCCTATTCTCGCGTCGGAAAAGGTTCCGGATGCAGCGCTTTATGAGGCTGCTCATATCATTCAGTCTATGCTTAAGAACCGTCCCGACATTCTTCAGGAGCTTGGAAAAAATAAAGTCCGCTACACCATCATGTCAGTCGATGAGCGGACATGCGATGTCCCCGAGCATTCCGATCTTACTCCCAGCACCTACTGGAACCGGCGTGCCCGAGGTCTGGGAGCCACCAAACAACGTCCTTCGGTCTCTTGTGGGGAAGAAAACCTTCTCGCAAACGAAGGTGATCCTTATGCCACCGAATCGATCTGTGTCCACGAATTTGCCCATGCCATCCATGACACCGCGCTTAAAACGCTCGATCCCACTTTCGATAAGCGGTTAATGGAAACCTACAAGACCGCCATGGCAAAGGGTCTCTGGGCCGAAAAATATGCGGCCACAAACCGGCACGAATACTGGGCAGAAGCAGTTCAATCCTGGTTCGGAAACAATCGTGAACCGGATCACGACCACAACCATGTAAATACCCGGAAAGAACTCGTCGAATACGATCCTGCCATTGCTAAACTTTGCGCCGAGGTTTTTGGAGATAACGATTGGATCTATCGCAAGCCCACTCATCAAGACCGGAAAAACGATCCGCACTTGAAGACACTCGATCGGAGTAAATTAAAAGCATTCAAATGGACGGATGAAGAAATAAGAGCCTACAAGGCCCTTCCTCCACGCAAATAGAAAAAGCCGCTGCGCCCGGTTGAAGTCTGGCTTTGCGCTCTAGAAAAATCCTTTACACTTGTTGGAAGAAGCCGTGTCGGCAAGGTCGGGCATGGGATGTTAGGGAGATTTCAACCTGGATAATGATGCTGCCGGAGACCTACTCTATGAGATTGGGTTCGAACTTTTCGACCGGGTCATTGAACTACTTCAAGATCCACACGGTCATGAATACGATGAGGAAATCATCAGTGAATTATTCGTGCGCATCGAAATGATTTTCGCCTTGGATGAAAAGGACATGATCAGCCACGGCCCCGATGCCGGAACAGTCCGGGAGTTGATCGGCCCCTACATGGAACAGTGGACGAAATACCATGAATCTGCGGGCCATAAAATGCCGTCTAAACGCACAGAAACAATGTCTCAAACCTTCGATCGCTTGATTGGTCTTCTTGAGGAGATTGGTTGAGCTTCGGAGGGGCTGTCTCCAGACTGCCCTCATCCAAATTGACGCTCGGAAGAGCGTCACTCCGCCTTTGTCGAAGGCCCGAACCGAGTACAACGCCCCTTGCCCTCAACAAGCTCCAATAACTGCTCCGGACAACGACCATTTGCCACTAAAACGCCCACTCCTGCCTTGGTGGCATACGCCACCGCTTGCAGCTTCGACGCCATTCCTCCGATGGAAAATTTTCCGCTTTCCTTTCTCACGAGACCATCGACCTCGGAGAGATCCCTAACTTCTTCGATCAGTTGATCGTCGGCATTAAGAAGGCCATCCACCGTGGTAAAAAGAATGAGTTGGCTCGCCTTCAAAAATTCCGCGACCCGGGCCGAGAGCATATCGTTATCCCCCACTCTGAGTTCCTCAATCGCCACCGAGTCATTCTCATTTACGATGGGAATGATGTCCCCTTCTTCAAGAAGCCGATGCATCGTTGCTGAAATTCGGTCGCGATTTTCCTGAAGGTCCGCACCCGTCAAAAGGAGCTGGGCCACATCCAAATCGAATTGCCCAAAGATCGTTTGATATCGCTGCATGAGACGGGCCTGTCCGATCGCCGCCGCGGCCTGACGGGTCTCCACATCATCGGGGTAAGCCGTCAAGGCGAGCGAACTCACACCCGCTCCAACCGCGCCCGAGGAAACCATGACACAGGGATAACCCTTTGCCTTGAGGCCCGCGACTGCGGTTACGAGACGCACCAGCGAGGAACCATCGAGCGTCCCGTTCTCGCGGGTCAAAACACCCGTGCCGATTTTGATAACGATTAATTCTTTCATCGCTTACATCCGCTCGGGAACAGGAATTGCCAGCAGGTTCAAGCCGTCCTTGAGGACCCTTGAAGTGAGATCACAAAGCATCAAACGGCTTTCGCGGGTCTGACCTTCAGACTTAAGAACCGGACAGGCTTCAAAGAACGAGTGGAAAGCCCGGGCCAATTCCAAAAGGTAAGTCGCGAGCAAGTTGGGACGATAGTCTTCGAGCACCTGATGCACTTGATCGCTGTAACGAGTCAGCATCCGCACGAGGTGAATCTCGGCCTTTTCAGTGAGCTGAAGATTGCTTCCCTGCAAGTCCACCTCCTCATCGAGCTTCCGGAAAATCGACCGGGAGCGCACGTAACTGTAAAGCAGATACGGCGCGGTATCACCTTCAAGCGCCACCATCTTTTCAAGATCGAAAACGTAGTCCGACATGCGATGATGCGAAAGTTCGGTGAACTTCACAGAGTTCACGCCAATCAATTCGGCCAGCTCCGCCTTCTCCTCGGCGGTATCGAGGTGGCTTTTTTCATCCACCACAATCTGAGCGGCTTTCACGGCATCATTGAGAACATCCTCGAGCTGCGGCAAATCACCGGCTCGCGTTTTTAGAGGCTTCCCGTCTTTTCCCAGAATGGTTCCAAAGGCAACGTGAACCAAGTTCACCTGATCGTGCCCGAGGCGATTCGATACGTCGAAAAGCTGCGTGAAATGCCCACCCTGACGAAAGTCGACGACATACCAAACATGATCAGCCTTCCACTCATTCACGCGATATTCCACGGTGGCAATATCAGTGGTGGCATAGTTGAAAGCACCATCCTTCTTGCGGACGATCATCGGGAAATCCTGCCACTCGCCATCGCGGTTGATCTTGAATGGATCATTCTTGGGCTTGCCCGATTCATTGGAAAAAATGCAGATCGCTCCGTCACTCTCCCTCGCCAAGTCATCGGCGATCAGCTGATCCACCAAAGGAGCCAAAGCGTCGTTGTAAGCGCTCTCGCCCATCCAGTGATCGAAACTGACATCGAGTCGATCGTAAATCTGATCAAGCCCCTTCCTGGACAGAGCAAGACAGCGCTCCCAGATCGCTTTATTCTCGGCGTCCCCTTGTTGAAGCTTCACCAATTCGGCGCGGCACTCCTCCTTAATGGATTCCTCTTCCTTGGAGGCATCCGAAGCGGTCCGGTAAAGCCGGAGCAATTCCTGCAGCGGCTCGGTTTCCAGGCGCTCTTCATCGACGCCTTTCTTCCACGCCCAGGTCACCATCCCGAACTGGGTTCCCCAGTCGCCGATATGGTTGTCTTTGATGACCGTGTGTCCCACCTTGGTCGCCACGCGCGAAAGACACTCGCCAATAATGGTCGAGCGAATATGCCCCACGTGCATCGGCTTGGCGACGTTGGGCGCTGAGAAATCGACCACGATCGTTTGTGACTCCTTCACCTGCGAGACCGACAAATCATCGGACCCCCACTGGGTCCGCGCCAGCCCAGCCCAAGCCTCGGCTTTCAGGGTGAAGTTCAAAAAACCCGGTCCGGCAATCGAGACCTCACAGAGATCTTCCGCCGCGATCTTTCCCGACAAATCCTCGGCGAACTCGCGCGGGTTTTTACCAAGCCCCTTCGCCAGCATCATCGCGACATTACTCTGAAAATCGCCAAAGCGAAGATCCGCAGCCTTGGTCACCTGAATCCGGGTAGGATCAGGAGCTGAGACCTCAAGCGACTCAAGGGCGGTGAGAACTTTCTCACGGAGAATTTCGGGAATAGTCATAACAGGAAAATTTAAGCGGGAACGGCCGAGTTAAAGACCCGGCAAATTTCTTCAGTGGTCGCTGCCGTTTCCAGCGCCTTGCGCCGGTCGGATTGATGAAAAAGACGAGCCAATTCGGAAAGCAACTGAAGATGCTTTGCGCCCTGATCTTCGGGAACGAGCATCAGGAAAATGAGATGCGAGGGAGCATTGTCCGGGCAATCAAAATCAACCCCTTCGCTGGACCGGCCAAAAACGGCTAGTGTCTCTTTGAGACCTTTCACCCGGGCATGAGGAATGGCCACCCCGGACCCAAGACCAGTGCCTATGTGGGATTCCCGCTCAAGCACCGCATTGCCCACGCAATAGCAATCACCGGAAGAGACCTTTCCGATTTTGCAGAGATGCCCGACCATTTCGAGCACTACCTCCTCGTGATCAGTCTCGGTAAGTTCGAGAATGACCGACTCGGGTGTGAGCAATTGATGAAGTGCTGACATAATAAGGATCCCTGCAAGAACAAGTCCCGCGAGGCGCCCGTGCTAATGGAGCCACCCTAAAGAAACAAGGGCAAATCAGGTCCAGCCGCCTCCCCCCCCACCCCACAAGCTTAAAAGTGCGGATCACCTTCAGCCCCGGGAGCTCCCGCCCCCCCCGTCGCGCAGTTTGAGCATGTGGTGACCGAAATTGCCATCACCCTCGGCGAGCCGGCCGAGAGTATTCAGGTGGAGGATAGCGAGGGGGCGAGTAAGGTGGAGGTGCTCAGAACTGGTCTTATCGGCGTGCGCTCTGGACCTTGACGTTCTCGACCCAAGGAGCGCCGGGATTAGTCCGCGTAAAAATTACCAGGTACAGGTAGCCGTCCAAGAATGTGGCTCATAATCGGGCGTAGGGACGGGAGAGAGCATCTCTCAAAAGTGATGGATGGCACCTGCGTTAATCTTTTGGGTTGGAGGCGCCTATTCACTTGGCGGCTGTAAACGGTAGAACTCTTTCGGCGATTTGATTTCAAAAAAGAACTTCATCACATTGCCCGTTCCGGTAATTTCCGGGATGGCCTCGGACCAATTTTCAAGGTCGGTTGATTTTTCGATGGTGTAAGTACTGTCGAGCGCTGATTGAAACTTCACCAGGATCGCGGTTTCAACCATTAGGCCGGGATTGTCGATAACTTGGCTGGTGCTGATTGCGCCCACCGCGTCAAAATCTGCGCCCACGGTGGCACCCGCTGAAGTTCCCCCTTCGTCGGGATCATCGGTGAGCCGGACGAAACGGAACTCATCACTGGAGGTGAAGCCAAATGCATCGAGGTCAATGGAGGAAACGGAGCCAGAGACCTTGCCCAGGGAATGCCAGGTGACGCCATCCTTGCTGATGTCAACAAACGTGTCAACGCCGCTGCCAATCTCAAAGACGTGAAGGTCATCATCATCGTTGTCACTTCCCGTGAGGAGGTTGTTTGTAAACTTCAGGATGATTCTGCCACCCGATCCGAGCGACACGGCACCAGGCTGAAAATCACCCCCGGGATAGTCGGGGGCACGCAAGGCATCTTGAGGATCGGCAAATTCCGGACTCGGGACATTACCCCCCAGAAAAGTTGGGATCAAAACTTACGACTTCGTCTGCGAAACTAATCGCTCCGTCTGGAAACTAATCGCTCCGTCTGGAAACTCAACCCCTCCGAATTCTTTGGCAAAGGCCCCATGAGCGGTGATTACTACGAGAGCTCTTGTCAAAGAGCGTGCTGATATTTTCGTGGATCGTCTTGGTTTTTTTCATCGATTGTGTTGTTTTTTATTGGGCGGAAACGTTGTGATCATCTGGGGTTTTGCTGAATGGATCCGGGGAGGAGGGCTTTATCGTTGAAGCGCTTTCACATCTTCTCAGTGAACCGGACCCGTATAAACACCGCGCCTCTCCTTATCAGCTCGTCGCTTAAAGTGATACTTACCTCTTCTGTTTCCGTCCCAACGATTTCTTCGACACTTTGCGAGAAGTCCACTCCGGCTACCCCGTCAATCCAATTATCCAACCCAAAACTATACTGCACGAGGTAATGAAACCCTGCATTCTTCACTCGGCCGTATTGGATGACGCGATTTCCGTTAGCCAAGCTCGCTCTAGTTACTTGGCCGCTTTTGCGACCATCGGTAGGATCCCCGGCAAAGGCAAACTCTTCCCGGTTGGTGACATCGTCTCCGTCGGGATCTGCATCAGGTCCGGCATCAGGATTCCCTGAATCAAAAAACCGGGCAATCCACTCATGGTAATCGACCTGAATAGGTGAAGTGGGATCGGACGAAGCATACCACCGGCCCTTGATGCCCAGTTCCGCATCCTGAACCTGGTCCTGCCAGACAACGATAAAGTTCCCCTCGTCATCCATTGCGGGGTCTGGAAACCCACTATCGCGGCCGACCGCGTTCAACACCGTCGGCCCGGACAGTGAATCACCGTCACCGTTAAACTCACGGAATAAGACATCGCGCTGCCCTGCCCCGGCTCCGAGATGGAGCTCGTCCCAAGCCACCACAAAATTCCCCCCGGACGAGATAGCCACCGAGGGGTTGTGCGGAAATCGGGCATCCGTCGCCGCAGTGGAAACCGTAAGCTCCCGAACAATTTGGTCCGAAGTCGAATAGACACGCGCCTCGATTTGCCCCGTCGCACCGTCCCCTTTCCAAGCCACGACATAGTCTCCATTGGCATTCATCTCCATCGAAGGTCTCATACCGAACGAGCTGAACACCCGTCTGATCAACACCCCATTGTTAGCAATAGTCGATGAAATCGCCTACGCGCCAACTCTCGATAGCTGCGCAAATTCTGCTCCCGGCTGACAGCCGGATGAAGACCCGGGTCGCCTACCCAAGGGGAAACGACATAAAAGCCTGCTACGCGTTATCGAGTGGCTCACAACTCAGGCAATGCCTCAAAATCAAAAAAAGAATGACCACTCCGGCCGCCGGTCTTCTGGTTTCGAATCATTTCAAATCCTCGAAGAATCGCGCGCCGGCGGAAACAAAAAGTATCGCTTTGCCAAAACCACGTCCCGAAAAAGAAAAACGAAATTTAGGCCATCGTG
Source organism: Akkermansiaceae bacterium (assembly GCA_965657795.1). GTDB lineage: Bacteria > Verrucomicrobiota > Verrucomicrobiia > Verrucomicrobiales > Akkermansiaceae > SW10. The sequence continues at coordinate 3,020 of CBFHQJ010000097.1, read as the reverse complement.
CGAATCCTTCAGCAACTCGACCTCGAAGGCCACACCGTCACCATTGAAACGATGGGAACCCAGCTAAATTCCGCTGAACTCATCATCGCCAGGCCCTTCTGAATATCGCCTGCAGCGAATCTATACTCTCCCCAACTTGATCGTTCTTAACTGCACCTTGAGTCTTTTTCATTTATCGAACTTAATCAATCGTGTTCCGTGGCGACCAACTTCGCATTGAAGCGATAGCCGCCGACTTTATCTCCACTATTACAATCTCATGCACCTCAAACTCACCATCGCTTACGACGGCACCCGCTTTGGCGGTTGGCAAATCCAGCCCAATGCCGATACCATTCAAGAGCGCATCGAGACTGCCCTCGCGGAAGTGGCAAAGGAGAAGATTCGCCTTCATGGCTCTGGCCGGACCGATGCCGGGGTGCACTCGCTCGGGCAGGTCGCGCACTTCGACGCCCCGGACCATCTCACCATGAACCCCTTCAACTGGGTTCCCGCGCTCAATACCAAACTCCCTCCCGAAATCCGCATCATGGAATGCGAGGAGGCTCCAAACGATTTTCATGCCCGCTTTTCGGCCCGTACAAAAACCTACACCTACCGGCTTTGCCTCGCCCCCATCCTCCCGCCCTTCCTCGCAAAACGAGCATGGCATCTCCCGCGACAACTTAATCCGGTCGATCTCGAAGAGGCCCTCTCATTCTACCGGGGCCGCCATGACTTCCGCGCCTTCGCCGCAAATCGTGGGAACGAAACAGGGGGCACCGACTACGTTCGAGAAATCACCCGCGCAGATTTCGAACAAATCGAGGAGGGCTACCTGATTACCTTCACCGGAAACGGTTTTCTTTACAAAATGGTCCGTCTTCTCACCGGCGGAGCGGTGCAAGCCGCACAAGGCTATCTGCGGCAGGATGATCTTTACGATCTCGTCAACTCGCCCACCGGCAAGAAATCGCCCCTTTGCGCTCCCCCCGACGGCCTCACCTTGCTCTCAGTCGATTACTAGCATTTCGTTAAAACGATAACCTTGCCAGCGCTGCCACCATCAGCGAGATTAGCCCAACGTGAATGAGCCTCCTGAAAAGCCCTGGAAACAAGCGCTCGTTTCGACGGCTCTCGTTCTTGCGGGATCTTTCGCGATCTTCTTCCCGGCCTGGCTTCCCGATAAGCCGAATCTCCCGACCGAAGAGGGAATCGTCGAAGGACTCCAACTCGTCCTCTTACTGACAACTTCCGCCTTTTGGTTTGGCGCCGCTCATCCGGCAGGCAAGGTCGGACCATTCTACCAAATCATGGGCGCCATCACCCTGGCCTCGGCGCTGGGTGAAGGTGATGACCTCATCGAGCGGACGACCCACTTTGCCGTCGAATGGTTCTTCATCCCACTGGGCATTTACGCGCTCATCAAATTCAAAAATCACAAGAAACACCTCGGCGCTTTTATCGGTGAATTCGTCTCGCGACCGGCAGCAGGCTTCTTTGCCTCCGCCTTTATGCTGATCTTTGTTCTCGCCCGTTTTCTGGGCACCTCCTTGCTTTGGAAAGCATCACTCGGAGACAATTACCACCCTGATGTCCCGCAAACCGTCGAGGCTTATTTGGAACTTCTTGCCAGCTACCTTCTTCTCATCGGCACCATCGGACTGTGTCTTGCACCCCGATCGCACGACCCCACCGAACTCGACTAGATGGACGTTCCCCGACTCATTCTCGGAAACTCGAACAAGCGCTTCTCCGGCGTTACTTCGACAATGCTCCAAACATTGACGGAAGTTCAAAAACTGATGCCGCTCGTCGTAATGGGTCGTCACCATCTCCCCCCGGAAACTCCCACCATTCGATTCCGGGATCTTGTTTCGCTCCGGGAGGAGACCCGCATTTTCCACGCGCGCCGGAACGATGAAATGATTCAAGCCCTGGCAGCACGAAAGCTCGGCGCGAAGATCAAGATCGTCTTCACTTCGACCGCCCAGCGCCACCACACCCGCTTCACCCGCTGGCTCATGTCGCGAATGGACGGGATCATCACGACCTGCTCCGCAGCCAATTCCTACCTCGAAACACCGGCCGATATCGTCATTCCCCACGGGATTGATCTGGAGCGCTATCAACCTCCCGCCAACAAAAAAGAAGCTTGGGAGACGCTTGGATTCCCCGGCGAATTTGGAATCGGAATCTTCGGTCGCGTCCGTCCCTCCAAAGGGATTGATATCCTCGTCGATTCGGTCATTCCCGTTCTCAAGAAAAACCCTGTGCCCACCGTGGTCATTGTTGGCGAAACGACCCCCAAGTTTCGCGACTACCAAAAAGAACTGCAGGCCAAAATCGACCAGGCGGGACTCTCAGAGAGGATCATTTTCCATGGAAAACAGCCCGGCGATTCCCTGCCCGGCCTATTCCAAGGTATGTCTATCGTCGCCGCCCTCTCGCGAAATGAAGGGTTCGGCCTGACCATTCCGGAGGCCATGGCAAGCGGCTGCGCGGTGCTGGCATCACACGCCGGAGCATGGCAGGACATTATCACCGAGGGCCTTCACGGCTTCACCGTTCCAGTCGAGGACCTCGAAGCGACTCAAGCCGCACTCGAAAGACTCCTGGAATCCGATTTGGTAGAAATGGGAATTGCCGGACGAAAGCACGTGGAGCAAGACTACACGATCCAGCGTGAAGCCAACTCACTCGTCGACTTCTATCAATCGGTGCTCCAAAGGGACCAAACGGAGAGTCGCGACTAGCGATTACCGACCTTTTGAAGGCCGTTTCCGGCTCCCTCAAGATCACGGCCAAGACCTTGCACGGTCTGGCAGCTGGTTAGAGCGGTGAGGGCGGAAATTGCAAGGCCGAGGACGAGGAATTTGAATGCTTTCATTATCTTTATTATTAAGATGCTTAAACGGTGACAGATTCCGGACCGGATTCAAGTGACCATTTCCCCTAATGCCTTCAGGGCCATCCAGCTAGGGAGAGTAAACGACGTTATCAGCCGATTTCCGCAAATCAAATCCACCTTGCGACCCGAA
>CBFHQJ010000096.1:0-19507 GCA_965657795.1 Akkermansiaceae bacterium | reverse complement strand
TCGCAGTCGAGGGCCCGCCCCCGATGAGCGGCGATGATGGCGAGGGTGTGTTGGTAGATTGAATCGTAAAATGCCTGGGGATTGTGCCGGTCTTCATAGCCGGCGATGAGCTCTTCGGCTTCTTCGGTTTTACCGGCGATGGCCTTTTGAAAAGCGAGTCCGACACGGAGAAACTTGGTGCCCTGCCACTGGGGGAACTCGGTGAGGATGGCTTGGCGGACCAACGTGCCTGCGGCCAGCCCGCGCGCTTCATCCACGAGGCTGGCGTATCCAGTGAGGCTTCCGGGGCTAAGATCATCGATGAAATTCCGCCAGAGATCACCATAGAGGCAGGCCTCGTTGGCCTTGGAGTGGTGAGTGAAGAAATCCAGGGCAGCGGCCCAGCTGTCGAAGTGTTTTTCGAGTAGCGGAGAGTTGGCGGAGATGAGCTTTTGAACTTCGGCCACCGGCACATCACCGGAGTAGCCAGAAATCACCTCGGCAAGAATGGAAGCTGTGAAACGGTCTTCTAGCGATGACTTGAGCATGGAGGCGACATGGCGCTTCCGTTTTTTGGAGACCCGGCTCCGGCGTCCCCAGGCACGGGCTTCGGCAGCGGAGCGGAAGGTCCCGGCTTCTGCTTGTTCCGAGAGAAGAATTTCATAAAGGCTGTTGAGCTTTGCCTCTTCGAAAAGGTGGTCCAGATAGTGATAGGGATCTTGGTCGAGTTCGGCGCTGATCAGGGAGATCTCAGTCCATTTTTCACGGATGGCAGGAGTGAGTTCCCGCTTGCATCTCCTGAGCTCGATCGCGAGTTGGTCAGCGTTGATGAAGCTGTTGCTGTGGTGGTGCTGGATGCGGGCCAGGGTGCGTTCGGCTTCTTCCAGATCGCCCGCTTCGATTTCAAGATCGGCCTTGCGCCTGGCTCCAAAGAGGTAGGAGGGGCTTGCGCGGAGGGCACGGGTGTAGGCTTTGAGAGCAGCCTCCTTGTTTTCCAATTCTTCTTCAGCCTAGCCGAGGTATCCCCAACTTTCGCTGTCGTCGGGGCTGAGCAGGATGAGACGTTCCGAGGCATTCTTGAGCTCGGTCCAAGAGTCGGTTTCATAGGCCCACGATGCCAGATTGCTGTGGGCAAATTGATAATCTTCCTCGCTTTCGCTGAGCGCCTTCATGCGGTCCCAGGCTTCCTTGCGGCGCCCGGCTTGCATCATGACCCAGGCCTCGCGGCCCTGAAGCCGGATGGGCTGCTTCCCGTCCTCGAAGGGGGTTTGGCAAGTTTCGAAGGCCTCGGCGTAACGACCCATCTGGGCCAGCAGCGTTGCCTTTAAATCAAGCAGTCCCAGACCACGTGGATGCTGGGCGAGGCCCTTGCCAACTGCGGCGAGCGCTTCTTCCGGCTTCTCAAGATCATCATAGACTTCGGCAAGGCACATCCACCATTTCCATTGGTGGGATCGTTTCCCTTCAAGCCTGGCAATGAGCTCGGGAACTTCCTTTTCGCGATCCACTCTTTTCGTCCAAATGATGAGCTGGGTCCAACCCCATTGATAAAGCGGAGCCACTTCCAGCCCGCGTTTGATCTCAGCGATCGCTTCTTCGCGGCGGCCAATTTTCCACAGCAAATCGGCCTTGTATCCATAGCCGCCGGGGGCGAGTGGCTCCACGTCGATGGCGCGCTCGAGGACCTCCAGTGATTCGTCATAGCGATCGAGTCTCTCAAGTGACACGGATAATTCCCTCATGATCCAGTCCCAGCTCGGGGAATGCTCAAGCGCTTTCTTGAATGCCGAGATCTCTTCGTCGCCAAGATCCATCGCGCGTGCGGCAAAGCCCAGCTCCGCCCATGCCCGGGGGAGGAGCGGGAAGTTTTCGGTCATCTTGCGGGCGGTTTCCAACTCCTCCTCATGTTTGGAAAGCTGATGGTAGTGCTCGCGGAGGGCGCTCCAGGTTTCCCAAAGATCGGGGCGTTCGGACCGAAAGGTTTTGAGGTCTTTTTCCAGTTCGCCGGAATTGACCACACCCGTGGCCTGCAGGCGATATTCCGGAACGATATCTCCATCGGAAACCTGACGGATCATTTCCTCGCGCACGAATTTCAGCGTGTCCTTCCGCTCGGCAAAGGTGTTGTTGACCCGCATCAATCCTTCGAAGGAGCTGAGATGATCGATGTCAATTTGCAGAGCCTGGCGAAAGGCGAGGGCGGCTTCCGGCTTGCGTCCATCGGCCTCGTAGACAAGCCCTAGAATTCCGTGGGACGAGGCGTCGATCGGGTCAAAGGCGAGAGCTTCCCGTGCCTTGGCAATCGCTTCTTCGCTTCGCCTTGCTCTTGATAATTCCCGGGCCAACTCGCGGAGCGACCAGAGGTCAGCCGGATCGAGGGCGACGGCTTTTTCGAGGAGAGGGACTGAAACCTCCGGCCCGTTGAATTCCTCCCACTCGATGTAGCTCTTCAGAAGGGGGAGGTAATCGGGGTTTTGCTCGTGGGCTCTCTTCATGAAGGCCACGGCTGTCTCCCGGTCTTCCTCCTCGGCAAGATGCCGCGCAATTGCCTCATAAGCGCTCACGGCAAGGGGGCGGAGCTCAATAATTTGCTCCCAGAGCTCGCGGCTTTTCTGCCGGTATCCGGTCCAGCTCCAGTATTGGGCCGCCACTCTAAGCCAGGTCGGCCGGGAGACCTTGCCTTCGGCTTGTGCGAGGTGTTTTTGAGCTTCTTCGTTCCGATTCCAGCCGCTGAACAAGGTGACGGTTTCGAGAAGTAGGTCTCCATCATCCGCGAAACGTTTGAGAAGTGCTTCCGCCATCGCGGGCGTCTCCGGATCGTTCCGTCCGTTGAGAATCTTAAGAAGGGTGAGGTGGGGATTGACGTCGAGGTCGCCGATTTCCTCAGCCCGTTCGCGGAGATAGGCCAGTGCTTCATCTCCTTTGCCAATGAAGAATGCTTCGCGGTAATAAGTGCGGGCGTAATACTCGAAAGGTCGGTTGAGCCGGCTGGCCGAGCGGCGGAATCGGACGGCTTCCTCGCGCCGGTTTTGCACGTTTAGAGAGGCGGCATAAGTGGCATGGGCTTGGGCGCTGGAGGGCCGCTGGCGCAGAGCCCGTCGAAGGTAGAATTGACCAAGCTCGAGCGAGCGGACGTCTCCGCAAAGAATTTCCCCGACCTCCATATCGAAAAAGGGATCGCTTTCCGGCTTGCGATGAATGGAGCGCAGGAAGTCGCGGGCCTCGGTGTTGCGGCTGAGTTTTTCGAGGATCCTGATCTTTCGGAGCCAGAGGGCCTGATGATCTGGAAAGAGCGCGATGAGCTTCTCGATGAACTCCAACTCCATCGCCGAGTGCCCTTTGTGGCTGGCCACTCGAAACTCGGAATGGAGCCGCAAGGAAGCCTCCGGTAGCTCCGTGCGGAAGCTGGTCATGATGCGATCCAGCTCCTCCTCGTCATGCGTGTCGAAGGCACAACTGAGTTGGTGATAGAGATCGTATTGGCGCTGCCCGGGGAGCGCGAGGGCTTCGAGCTCGTGCTTTCGATCTTCTGGAATGAGGACCAATCCCCGCACTCCGAAGACAGGGTGATCTTTTTGAAGTCCGCTCAAGATGACCTCGCCATAGTGCCGCAGGGTGGGATCGCGCAGGAGGAGCAGTCCGAGTTTGTCATCGTAGCCAATGCACGCTTGCAAGTGGCCGGAGTCGATGGTCTGGGTGGTCAGGGTGAAGGGAATTTCCGCATCGATGAGAGCTTTGGCGGACTCCATGGTGACCGGAAATTCACAGACGGCGAAGCCATGCTCCTCGCACCACTGACGTTCCTTGTGCCACGGAGTGCCGTCGTAACAGATGGCGTCGGCAATTTCCAGATGGTCGTGGGCCTGGCCAAAGTAGGAGGTAAGTGCCGCGATGGTGGCGGGTGCGCAGGTCATGTTGTGCTGCCTCACGAATTCCACCTCAAGTCGTTTGCGGGTGCCGTTCGCTCCGTCGTTTTCCTTGAAGTAGGTGAGGCAGCGTTGGTGAAAACTCTTCTCCTTGGTCTCGCCGGCGAGTTTCAAGTAGCCTTCAAGATCTCCGCGCAGGTAGCAGTTGTCGGCCCGGCGACCGATGAGCCATTTCCGGGAATCATTATCGAGCAGGGGGCTCTTTCGTTCATATTCATCCAGCCAGTACGAGGTTTGCTCGACATTGTCCTCTTCACTGAAAATGACCGAAAGCTTGAGGGGCATTTCCGGCGAGTCGGTGTGGTGACTGGCGTCGATGAGCGCGTCCCGGGCTTCCTTGTCGCGTCCCAAACTGGTAAGGGTTCGGCTGAGGGTGGACACGACCGGACGATAGTAGGGTCTGACTTTTCTGGCTTCCAGAACGGCCTCGAGCGCCTCCTCGTAGCGATCCTGCCGATAGTAGACGATGCTTCGTTGAACCAGGAGCCAAGACGGATCTTCGCAACCAATGAGGGCCTGATCAAGAAGGCGATTCTTGAAACTCGCGGACATCCATGTGGCAGGAGGCAATGAGGCCGAGCAGATCGGAATAGATTTCCGTGCCAGGTTTCATCTGAGCGAGCCGGGCTTCCATCTCCGGGACGAGGAGAGCCGTTCCCTTGACGGAAAACCTGGGGAAGAGCCCGCGGAAGTAGGCGCGGTCGTTTTCGGGGTGCTCTTTCCAGTTCAGCCAATCAATGACGGAGCCCAGTTGGTGGTTACCAAGCCCGGAAGCCAGCTTTGAGGCGATAATTCTTCCTTCGAACCCCCGCCAATTTTCCAGCGCGGGAAGCTCCTTGATCTTTTCCCATGCGGTCAGCCCTTTGTGGGATTTTACGAGGGATTCAAGTTCCTGAACGAGCCCCGGATCGGGAATGAAGGACGGGTTGTCGGGCATTGCGCCTAGTCATAAAAATCGAGGGAGCTTGGCAAGCTCCGAGGAGCAGGAAAAAGAAGGAAGGTCAGGGAAGACTCAGCTTGCCGACTCTTTTGATGATTTTCCCATCGTAGATGAGTCGCTCTAGAGCTGCTGTTTGAGATACTGAAAGCTCGTGTTCTTCTCTTTGATCGCTGGCTGACCATCTGGTGTTTTCACCCACTTTTTGAATAAATTCGTTTTCATCTAATTGTCCCTTTTCAAGGGTCTCTGCAAACTTGAGATAGTGCCGGTAGGGTGGTGCAGAATCGCTAAAAATTGTCATCAGCCCGAGTGTTAGAAACACGACTGCTGTTAGAACACCAAGCCCGATAAAGTAGCCCGGTTTTGCATTGAGGGTGCTGATGACCAAAAAGCCGAGGAGGATTTGCAGAAAAATTTTCATGATTCAGGGTCTTCAACGATTTCTTCCCACTGGAATTGCGGCTGGCCGGCGCGGACTTTGGCGGTGACGGAGTAGGTGCGATCGCAGAGCGTGCAGGCGAGATCGTGAGCGGTGTCGTCTTTGCCTCCGGAGGTTTTCTTTTTCATCTTCTTCTTTGCGAGGAGAAGTTCAGGCGAAAACCCGGTGTGGGCGGTGTAGATTTGGCAGGAACATTTCCCGTGGTGAAGTCCCTCGATCAGTTCGGTGGTCAGCGCGAGCGCGCGCTTGTCATCCGGGGTGCCGGAAGGAGACTTGCGAATGACGGCGAGGTGGGGAGCGAGCGAGGAGACGAGGGAGACGTCTTCGTGGTAAAGAATTTCATCGGCCGTTTTGCGGACGAAGGCGGGGTTGGCGGAGAGGAGGCCGGCGAGCATGCGGCCGGAGGCGGAGAGCCGCCAGACACCGCGAACCCAGGAATACCAGCGACCGTTTTCGACTTCCTCGCGTGAGAGGATGCCGAGGTGATCCCGGTTGATGAAGAATTGATCAGCTTCCGTGATTTGGAGTTCCCTGACGAGCCGCTTGAGGGTTGTTTGGCCGTCGGCGTCAGCGGGAAGGTCCCAGTTGCTCTTGGCGGTTTTCAGGATTTCGAGGAGATCTGATTCGGGGACGGTGAGGGAGAGGTCGGCGAGGGGCCGGTATTGATTGATACGGAGGGAGGTTCCGTCGGACAGATCAATGCGGGTTTTCTCCTCGGCATAGGAAAACTCGAAGGGACCATCGTAAAGGACGGTTGATTTGATGGCAATTTTTTGAAGAGAGTCGGGGAGGACCGGGCCACGGGGCAGGCGTCCCGGTTTTTTTGGGCGGGCGGGCCGGGGCTTGAATTCATGCCGGTCGAGCCAAATGAGAACGAGCCCGAGGATCCCGAGGGAAAGCGCGAGGAGGTAGCCGGTGCCAAAGGTCGCTTCTTCCGTCTTGGTCTTGAGCCGGACGGAAGGCGGGTCCCCGGGAAGGAGGAGGAGAGGGATTTGCGAGCCGACTTCGGTCTCCTCGAAGGTCTCCGGGGGGACCTTGACCTCGACAATGCTGATGAGGGTCTCGTTGTCCGAATTTGCGAGATTTGCGCGGACGCGAACGGAGTCCTTGTCCTCTGAGTCGGTATGGGTGCCTGCTTTGTGAAGGCTGATGACGCGGCCTTGTCGGGCGATCCCTTCTTCAAGAAAGCGGTCGTTTCGGTTGGATAGTCCGAAGGTCAATGCGGCAACCACCAAGCCCGCAACGATGACCAGGAGGCCGGCGTTGGTGAGAGTGAGAAGCTGCTTGATCATTGCGGCGCGATCTTATTCCGGATTGGCGGAGCAGTCACGAAAGGAGCTTCGGATTTTGAAAAAATCGTGGAGAGCCCGGATTTAGGACTGGCGGGGGATGAAATTGAAGCGCTATGGTCCCGAACCAGTTGAGGTTCAGGCCTCGGTGGTTTCTCCCTAGCACTCATCCAAGCCCGTGAACGAAGCAGCACCACTTCCCCGTCCGTCCGCGCGATCTATCGTGAAACGACAACAGCGGACCGCAACCTTGGTGAGTTTGATCACCGCCCTTCTTTTGATGGTTCTGATCGGACTCATTCTCGCGGTCATTTTGATGGCGGTCAATCCGACCGAGCAGCCTTCTCTGGTTGCCTACTCCGGAGTCTCCGAGCCCGAGCAAAAGGTCAAGCAGCCCAAGGTCCAGACCAACGTGCAGCGCAAGCCTTCCGCTCCGAGCATGGCGGCTTCCAAGATGTTGGTGGCGAATACCGAATCGCCGACGTCGATCCCGGTTCCGGAGATTGAGGTCGAGGACGTTTCCATGGATATCGGGGTGGGAGATGACTTTGGCGATGGCTGGGGTGATGGCGAGGGGTTCGGAAGTGGAGGGGGCTCGACCTTTTTTGGGCAGACTTCGACTTCCGAGCGGCTGGCTTACGTCATCGATTATTCCGCTTCGATGAAGGCCCAAGGTCGTGATAAGATCATGAGGAAGGAGCTCTCGCAGTCATTGCAGAAAATGCAGAACGGGCTTCAAATCGGGATGATTTTCTTTGCCGGGCCGGCCTGGGTCGCGGGCGACAAGGTCAAGATGATCAAGCAGAAGGAAGCGGTGATCGATCCGCCGAAAGGGAAGAATTTCAAATGGAAAACCACCGGAGGAGCCCACGGATGGCAGCCGGATGGTCCCAAGCAAAAAGCGCCTTGGTGGGAGATCGATGATCGCGAGGTGAAGCGGCTGCAAAAGATCGTGAACGAGACCAAGTTGGTTTGGGGAACGATCTGGCATCACCCGCTTCACATGGCGCTGGATATGGATCCACCGCCGCAGACGATCTATTTCATGACCGACGGAAGCGCGAGTGGATCGGCAAAGTGGGCCCAGGAAATCGGGAAGCGCGCCAAAAAGATGGGTGTCGTCATCAATTGTGTGGCTCTAATGCACCCGAAGGCCAAGGCTGACCTTAAAACGATTGCGGACATGACCGGCGGCGTGCTCACCATGGTGGATGACAAGGGGAAGCGCGAAGAGATCAAGTAGGCTTGCTTCATCAGGAATCGGTTTCCGACCTATTGTAAGGTCGGAATTCTCCGCTAAGAATATTCGTAGTCAGACGTTTTAAAACTGATGAGCGAACCGATTCCATCTCCAGTTCCGCCCCCTGCTGCCGCTCCCGTGGCGGCTCGAAATCCCCGTGCTATTCTCAGACAGCAGCAGCGGACGGCGACCCTGGTGAGCTTGATCACGGCGCTCCTTTTTATGGTTTTGATCGGCTTGATCCTCGCAGTCATCCTGATGGCCGTGACTCCGACCGAGCAGCCCAACTTGGTCGCTTACACCGGCGTTTCGGAGAAGCCGAAGAAGATCAAGGAGCCCAAGGTCCAGACCAACGTGCAGCGGAAACCTGCCGCTCCGAGCATGGCCGCGACCAAGATGGTGGTGGCAAATACCCAGGCCCCGACTTCGATTCCGGTTCCGGAAATCGTAGTGGAAGACATTTCGATGGACATCGGGGGGCGTCGATGGATGAGATCAAGGAGTTGTTTGGTCCTCCGGCGACGGATGAGGAGAAGCTCAAGGAGTGGAAAATGCGCTATGGTGATTTCCGTTATTCGCTGAAGGCGGTGGTGAAGGAGGGTAAGTTCCGGTTCTTTAAGGGTGATGGCTGGAGGACGGATGGTCCGGCGATTGAGGGCACGGTTTCCTGGGTCGGCGAGGCCCTCGAGAAATGGGAAGATCAAGAGAAGGAGTCACCTCTTCCGGCCGCGAAGTTGGAGAAGTATGGACGGATTCTGGAGAAGGAAGCTCCGGACAAAGGGGCGAGGTCACAGCAGTATGGGAACTGGGTCGAAACGGCGGAGAAATTCGTGGAGGCGGGGGGAGATCGTAAGTTGGTCGCGCAGGTTTTTGTGCGAATTCACCGGGGGACCTGGAGGGACTACGGGATGATGGAGCTGCTGGACAAGGAGCAGAAGGGAGTGTGGTTCAAGACGGTGATGGACCGGCTTTGGAAGCCCGATGAGAAGGGCAGGATCCCGGTCAAAACAATGCCGCTGGATGAGGTGCGGGGTTTTGCGAATCTTCTCGATGATCTGAAGGAGCATGATGAGGAGCAGGCGAAGGAACTTCTGAGGAAGCTGCGAGGAGCGAACACGGGCGCGGGTGACTTACTGGAGCCCACGCTTCTCGAGGATTGGGATGCGGAAGGGCACGCCAAAAGGGTTGCGGGTTATCTCGGGGAACTGTCGAAGGCGGAGCCGCTGGTGGAGGAAGAAGTCCGGGTTCTATTCTGGCATCTTTATCGAAGGGAATTTGAGGATAGTGATCTTGTACTCAAAGGTCCGCAAAAGGTGATTGATGCGCTGAAGAAGCTGCGGCCCAAGTTGGAAAAGTTGGGGGTGGATTATGCGGAATGGTCCGACGCGATCGTGGCCCAGCTTGGTAAGAAGGAAGAGTGATGGTTCCAGTGGGCGAGATGACGACCTCGACGAGATTTGCGCTGGTATTTTTGGGTGCCCTGTTTCTCTTGCTGGTGTTCAAGCAGGGCTGCCAGCCGTTGCTTGGGGCGTTTGACTCGGAGGAGGGAAAGTTGATCGGCAAGATCAATGACGCGGATGATCCCGAGGTGCGAACCCGCTTGATCGATGAGCTGGAGGAGATGCCGGTGGAGTATATCAACTTTGCAAATCGGTGGCTGGCCATTCATGCGGTGCGCAGCCCGGGCGCGTGGGACGATGAGGGCTTTGACCATCGCCGGACAAACACGCCGCGGGATATCGAGATTTTGACGGGGGTTCTTTACGGGGTCTCGGACATTGAGAACGGAGGGCTCCATCAGTTTTTCATCAATGGGACCGGAGGGATGGCTCCCGAGATGGTGGAGTTTTTTAAGCGATATGATTTGGAGGAAGCGGCGGAGAAATTGAAACAGGCGATGGCGGTGTTTGGGGAGGAGTATCCGAGATCGCAAGAGGCCAGAAATCGTTTTCTCGAGCAGTTTGAGGGGACGACGCGGCAGGAATTCGCTCCCTTTCATGAGATGGATGGTCCGTTTTTTGAGGCCTTGCTGAAGGGTGTTCAATCGATGGATGACCACGCGGACCGGGTGGTCCGTGAGGTCTGGGGAATTACCTCGCTGCACACGGAGTTGCCGCCGGTTGATTGGCAGCCGTCTCTTTTTTCAGAGAAATCTCGTTAGATCTTGTCGTTTCGGGGGATTCCCACTGGAGAAGCGATGAAGAGTTTTAAGATTTCAATTTGGATGGTGTTGTCGGCGGGTGTTCTGTGTGGTCAGGATTATGAACAGCAATGGGAGCAGGATATCCGGGGACGTTCGGGTTCCGGAGTGGCGCTGGGTGATGTCGACGGGGATGGCGATGTTGACGCGGTGCTTTGTCAATCGACGGATGACAGCGTGCTTCTGCTGAATGACGGGAGTGGATTTTTTGCGAAGGCAGAGGTCTGGTTGATGCCGAAGTGCACGGACGGGGAGTTGGCGGATCTGGATGGTGATGGTGATTTGGATTTCTTTTTGGGGCAGCATTTGGGGGAATGTGGGGTGAGCTGGAATGACGGGAGCGGAGGGTTTTCGGACTCCGGCCAAGTGATCGGGAGTCAGGCTTCGCGGTCGGAGGTGTTGTTGGTGGATGTGGATGGAGACGGCGATCTCGATGCGGTTTTGCCGGCGAATTCTTCATCGAATGATTCCGTGCTTTGGCTGAATTCGGGGGCGGGAGTATTCGTGGATAGTGGTCTCGTTTTTGGTTCCTTCTTCGCCCGTGATGTTGCGGCGGGAGATGTGGATGACGATGGCGATGTGGATCTCGTTTTTGGAATCAACGGTCGCAACAAGTTGTTCCTGAATGACGGGGACGGGGTGTTCGCTGAGAGCGGGGTGACCTTCGCGACCGACCAGACTTTTGGGGTGGCGTTTGGAGATCTGGATGGGGACGAGGATTTGGATCTTTTTGTGGTGAACGGGAATCAGACTTCGGGCTTCCGGGGCAACAAAGTCTGGGTCAATGATGGCTCGGGTGGGTTCACGAATTCGGGTCAGGATTTGGGGGATGATTATTCCTTTGATGTGCTGTTGCATGATGTCGATGACGACGGGGATCTGGATGCGGTGGAGGGTACGAATGTTGCGTTTGAAAACCACCTTTGGGCGAACGATGGCAGCGGGAATTTTTCGGAAGCTGGGATTGATCTGGGCGATGCCCGGGTGAGCGCGCTTGCGATGGAGGATCTGAACGGGGACGGTCGGGAGGACTTCTTTGCGGTGGCCAATCAGGAGCCGTCGGAGGTTTGGTTGGGGGGAGTGGCGCCGGACTTGTTGTTTGATTCAGGGCAGCGCTTGGGCGGGGTGAGTGCGCAGAGTGTGGTGTCGGGTGACCTGGATGGAGATGGAGATATTGACGCGGTGATCGGGACCCTGGGCGGGAAATTTTTCGCTGGGAATGATGTTCCCGGATTCGGTGCCGACGACCTCGGTGAAGGCCGGCGATTTGGATGGCGATGGGGATCTCGATGCGGTGGTGGGGAATGATGGTGAAGCGAATGTGTTGTGGCTGAACGATGGCAACGGGATGTTCACGGCGGCGGCTGGGAACGTGGGCTTTGGGTCGACGAGGTCGGTGGCGATTGTGGATCCGAATGGAGAAGGGGTGCCGGATGTGTGGGTGGGGAACGGGGTGAATCGACCGGAGGAGGATTGGGTTTATCTGAATGACGGAGCCGGGGTTTTCACGAGAGGGCAGACGATTGAGGCGCGGACGTCACCGGCGCTGGCAGTGGCGGATTTCAAGGGGAATGGCACCAGCGATTTGTTGCTGGCAAGTGCCGAGGGCGATCACGGATTGTGGGGAATTCCGGATGAGGTGGACCTCCTCGCGGCGTTCCTGGATGGGTTTGGGATTTCGGGAGAGAATGATGGTCCGGGCGATGATGCGGATGGCGACGGGATTTTGAACTTCGAGGAGTTGGCTTTCAATCTCGATCCCTCGGTGGCGGATGCCGGAGTGTTTTCAAGTGGTGCGGCGGCGGTGCGCGGGCGTCCTTTTTTGTCGGTGGTCGAGCAGGGCGGGGCAAATTGGATCGAAGCCCGGGTGGTCCGGCGTCGGGGCGCGGGGCGACTCGATTATGCCCTGACGGTGGGTTCGGATCTGGAGAATTTTGGGGAGCCGGCCGGCGTGGTGGTGACGACGGAGGTCATCGATGAGAACTACGAGCGGGCGCTTTATCGTTATGAGATTCCAGCCGGAAATGGGAGGCAGTTTGGCCGGGTGGAGGTGCGCTATGAGTGATTTTTTTACGAATCCTTGGGCAGGATCACGAAGCTGGCTCCGTGTTGAATGTAGCGGGCCCCGGCGAGTTGGCAGATGTATTGCAGGGCGTCGGGGAGAGGGATGTTTTTGAGACTGAGGCTACGGATGGTGGCTTTCGCGAGCTTCCGATCGTCTCCTGCAATTTTGATTTTGGCGTGACCTCCGGAGCGAAGAGACAGGAAGGCCAGGGTCTCGGAGAGCGTGGTGTTGAAAAAGCTGACTTCACCGAGAATGATCCGGTCCATCGCCCGCTGGTCCATGGCCATTTTGCCGGGATTTTGGGAGGCTCCGACGATTTGGTTGATGATATCGTGACTGGTTTGAGTGTTTCTGACGATGAGCGTTTGCGAGGCTGGGAGGTAGGTCGCTACCGACCCCTCGGGAAAGGGAACGCCAAGGGCTTCGAGGAGCTTGGGGACCTCAATTTTCTGAATCTTTCCGGCAGGCGGGGTGATGAAGTGAAGGAAGTTGACTGGGGTGGTCCAGAGTCGCTGGATGATCTCTTTCCCGGGAGGAGCTTGTTGTTTGTCGGGAGAATTTGGGCTGACTACGACTGCGAATTCGTCGATTTGGTAAATTGTTTTGGTTTGAAGGCAGATGGCGCTGAGGGCTTTGGTGAAAGTGGTTTTGGCGAGGTCGAGATCTTTGATGATGGCCTTGTCCGGGTTGGGGTGGGTGAGGACAAAGTTGACGCCTTGAGGCGGGTTGGCGCGATCGAGCTCGATTGAGCGAAGGCGGAGGAACTCAATCGCTTCGTCCAAGGTTGTGTTGTTTAGGCTGATTTCAGGGAGCTTGGTTTCGAGTTTGCCGAAGATCATCGATCTGCGCTCCATCGCGGCCTTGTCCTGGGCGACCATCGAGGCGGGCAGGATGATGGTGAAGATGGTGGCGATGATCGGTTTGGTCATGGGGTAGATTAAGCCGGATTTACGTGGGATGCGAAGGGGAAAGGATGAGAGGGATCTTCCTTGTCAGGGGCGGTGATTCTTGGGAGCTTGAGGAATGAAGCTCGTTGGGATTTTTGTGGTTTTGTTGTCGGTTTTTGCGGAGGCGAAGAGGCCAAACATCATGGTGTTTTTGGTCGATGACATGGGTGTGATGGATACTTCAGTGGCTTTCCTGACAGACAATCAAGGCAAGGCGAAGCGTTATCCGCTGAATGATTATTATCGGACACCGTCGATGGCGCGCTTGGCGAAACAAGGGGTGAGGTTTAATCAGTTTTATGCCATGAGTGTGTGTTCGCCTTCGCGGATTTCCCTGCTGACGGGGCAGAACGCGGCCCGGCATGGAGCGACGAACTGGATCAATCCATCGAGTAACAACAAGGGGAGGTTTGGTCCTCCGGATTGGAATTGGAAAGGGCTCAAAAAAGGAGAGGTGACTTTGCCGGGTGTTTTGGCGAAGGAGGGGTATCGGACGATTCATGTGGGCAAGGCTCACCTTGGACCGAAGGGAAGCGAGGGGGAGGAGCCTCTGAATGTGGGTTTTGAGGAGAATGTGGGAGGAGCGGCTTTTGGAGCGCCGGGAAGTTATTATGCCAAGGCGGGTTTTGGGGCTCTGACGAAGAGGAAGTCGCATGCGGTGCCGCATTTGGAGGAGTATCACGGGAGTGAGACTTTCCTGACGGAGGCGCTGACGCTGGAGGCGAAGAAGCGGGTGGCGCAGTCGGTGAAGGACGGGAAGCCGTTCTTTTTGCACTTCGCCCACTATGCGGTGCACGCGCCGTTTCATTCGGACCCGCGTTTTGCGAAGAATTACGAGAAGTCGGGTAAGCCGAAAAATGCCCAGGCTTTTGCGACCTTGATCGAGGGCATGGATAAGTCGCTGGGAGATATGTTGGATTGTTTTGAAGAGCTGGGAGTGGCGGAAAATACACTCGTGATTTTCCTGGGGGATAACGGTTCGGACGCGCCGCTGGGACATCAGCACGAGGTGGCTTGCGCGGCTCCGTTGCGAGGGAAGAAGGGAGCGCATTATGAAGGCGGGATGCGGGTGCCGTTTATTGCGGCATGGGCAAAGCGAAATGAGGAAGCTCCGGCGCAGAAGGCCTTGGGAATTCCGGCAGGTGTGATTCAGCCGCAGGTGGCATCGGTTCAGGATATTTTTCCAACGGTGCTAGATGCGGTTGGTGCGACGAAGCCGGAGAGTCACGCGGTGGATGGAATTCCGTTGCAGGCTTTGTTGACGGGGAAGAAAGACAAGGCACGCAAGGAGCAGTTTTTGATGCACTATCCGCATGGGCCGCATCGGAGCAATTACTTCACGGTGTGGCGTGATGGGGATTACAAGGTGATCTACCACGCGCTGCCGGAGACGAAATCGACGGGGAATCGGGTGCAATTTAGTGGCGGGAATTATGAGATTTACAACCTGGCCAACGATCCGTTTGAAGAGCGGAATCTGGCCGCGGTGAAGTCTCGGCTTTTGAAGAGAATGATGGGAGATATGATCGACCGACTCGAGAAATGTGAGGCCGACTATCCGGTGAATGAATCGGGAAAAGAACTCAAACCGAGAGTTCCGGGACAATAAGTTCATTCATTTTAAATTGAACATTAATAGTTTTTTCTCTTACCTGAGGCATGTCCGGCGAGGTGGAGGCAAAAACTGGTTTGAGCGAATTTGAGGCTCAGGTCATCGGCTTTTTTTGCGATGGAGTGAAAATGTTGGGCCTTCCGAAGTCCATTGGAGAGATCTATGGTTTGCTTTATGTCACGCAGGAGGGTTTGTCGCTGGATGATCTGGTGAGCCGTCTCGGAATTAGCAAAGGGTCTGCAAGTCAGGGACTTAAGATGCTTAGGGAGCTGGGCGCAGTTCGAGAAGTCGAGGGCGTGGTGGGGCGCCGGGTTTATTACGAGCCGGATGTGGAGCTGAAGCGTTTGGTGGGCGGATTTATCAAGGAGCAAGTCAGGCCGCATTTGGCGAGCGGAGAGGAAAAGCTCGCGAATCTGAAGTCGATGGTCCGCGAGATGCCGGGCGATGCGAAGTCGGACTTCTATGCGGGGCGGCTGGAGCGATTGGGCCGGTGGTCGAAGCGGGCGCGTGTTTTACTACCAATCATCCAGAAATTCCTTGGCCGTTAATTTTATGAGTGATGATGCAGCTTGGTATGTTTTGCGCACGCAGTTAAAGCGTGAGAAGTTGGCGGCGATAAATCTCCGTCAGCTGGGAGGAGTTGAAGTTTTTTTGCCTCGCTTGAAGTATCAAAAAACGACCAGGCGCGGTCGGGTTTGGTGGGTTGAGCCTTTGTTTCCGGGATATTTGCTCGCGCGATTTTCGCTTATCGAGATGGGCCGGGCGGTTACTTATACGGCAGGGGTTAGCCGGATGATTAGCTTTGGAGCCGAGGTGCCGGAGGTGCCGGAAGAGTTTGTGAGAAGTTTGCAGGAGGAGGTTGCAAAGGTGCAGTCGAGTGAGGAAGAGATCGTGGTCGACTGGAAAGTGGAGCTCGGGGAAGAGCTGGAGGTCGCCGAAGGGCCGTTTCAGGGCATGACAGGGCAGGTCGTCGAGGTGAGACCGGGCTCGGAACGCGTGAAGCTTTTGTTAGAGTTTTTGGGAGAAGAGCAGGCGGTAGAAGTCAGTCTTTATTCTCTGATTCTCGCGAAACCGGATATTCCGGAGGGTTGGAGAGGAAAGGATCGAGACTAGCTGAAATGGTTCATTTTGAATTGAACAAAATGGCATTCCATGTGTCTATCTCTCTGTCGGCACGGATGTTTTTTCGTATTGATCGATTTGAGAGCTTTTTTAGTGGTCTTGCTTTTTGCGAAGTGAGTGACCAAGGGCGGATGCGTGCATGCTAATAGGGGAAAAGAATTTAACTGATCGAAATATGATGAAAACTTTTATTGCAGGACATCGGGGCATGGTAGGCTCGGCTCTGGTCCGGGAAGCCGAGCGACGTGGAGGATATGAGATTTTGACGGCAGGACGGGCTGAACTTGATTTGCTTGATCAGTCGGCCTGCCGGACTTGGCTTTCAGATAAGAAGCCGGATCAGGTCATTATTGCTGCTGCCAAAGTTGGTGGGATTCATGCCAACGCGACATATCCTGCGGAGTTTATTTATGAGAATTTGGCGATCGCGACCAATTTAATCGAGGGATCGCGCCAGGCTGGAATTGAGCAGATTCTTTTTTTGGGGAGCTCCTGCATCTATCCCAAAATGGCTCCACAACCGATGCCGGAAGATTGTCTTTTGACGAGCCCATTGGAGGTGACGAATGAAGCCTATGCGGTCGCTAAGATCGCAGGCCTTAAAATGTGCCAGCACTACCGAGCGCAATACGGACTGAAGTATCATTCGGCGATGCCAACAAATCTTTACGGTCCCGGTGACAATTATCACCCGGAGAATTCCCACGTTATTCCCGCAATGATCCGACGTTTCCACGAAGCCAAGGAGCGAGGCGATTCCGAGGTGGTGATTTGGGGGAGTGGCACGCCGAGACGGGAGTTCCTCCACGTCGATGATTTGGCAGCGGCTTGTTATCATCTCCTCGACTTGGAAGAGCCTCCCGATTGGGTAAACCTCGGGGTGGGAGAGGACGTCACTATTCTGGAGCTCGCTAATTTGGTGGCCAAAACAGTCGGTTTTGAAGGAGAGATTCAGACTGATCCTTCGAAGCCCGATGGCACTCCCCGAAAGCTTCTTGATGTCTCGCGTTTGACTGAGAGTGGATGGAGCGCAGGAATTTCACTGGAGGATGGCTTGGGAAATGCATACGAGGATTTCCTGAAAGCGGTGGACGAGGGCGTCGCGCGACTTTAAAAACATTCAAATATGAAAAAAGCACTGATCACTGGAATCACGGGTCAAGATGGTTCCTACCTTGCAGAACTTCTGCTTGAAAAGGGCTACGAAGTCCATGGAATTAAGCGGCGCGCATCTTCCTTTAATACGGAGAGGATTGACCATATTTATGAGGATCCGCATGTCGAAGACGGGCGATTCAAACTCCACTACGGTGATCTTTCCGATACCTCGAACCTGACGCGGATCATCAGTGAAGTGCAACCGGATGAGGTCTACAATTTAGGGGCCCAATCACATGTCGCGGTTTCCTTTGAGTCACCGGAATACACGGCAGATGTTGATGCCATTGGGACGCTCAGACTTTTGGAAGCGATCCGCTTTTTGGGATTGGAGAAAAAAACCAGATTTTATCAGGCATCGACATCGGAACTCTATGGTCTGGTGCAGGAAGTTCCTCAAAAAGAGACGACCCCATTTTACCCACGCTCTCCTTATGCGGCTGCAAAAATGTATGCCTACTGGATCACGGTGAACTACCGGGAATCTTATGGGATGTATGCTTGTAACGGAATTTTATTTAACCACGAATCACCCCGCCGTGGTGAAACTTTTGTGACCCGTAAAATCACGCGAGCACTCGCAAATATTTCACAAGGAGTTCAGGAGTGCCTCTATCTAGGAAATATGGATGCCTTGCGCGACTGGGGTCATGCCAAGGACTACGTGAGGATGCAGTGGATGATGCTTCAGCAGGACGAGGCTGATGATTTTGTGATCGCAACCGGTAAGCAAATTTCAGTTCGTGAGTTTGTGCAACTGTCAGCTCGTGAAGCGGGGATTGAGCTGGAATTTTCGGGCGAAGGAGTCGATGAAATTGCGACCGTAAAATGGCGTGATGTGGAGAAGGCCCCTGCGGTGGAAGAGGGAGATATCATCGTTAAAGTTGACCCTCGTTACTTCCGTCCGGCCGAAGTGGAAACTCTCCTCGGAGATCCCACCAAGGCGAAGGAGAAGTTGGGCTGGGTCCCGGAAATTACCGTCGAAGAAATGTGTGCTGAAATGGTCGCCAACGACCTGGAAGTGGCACGGCAGCACGCGCTCCTGGCGGCACACGGACACGCAGTTTCGATGTCACAAGAGTGACGTTAAAAACGAATCAATATTATGAAAATCGCAGTTGTTACCGGCTCAGCCGGACTGATCGGATCGGAATCCACGAAAGCTCTTCATGAAGCCGGATTCACCGTCGTTGGAATCGATAACGATCTCCGTGCTTACTTTTTCGGAAAGGAAGCCTCGACAGATTCGACGAACTCAGAACTGCAGGAAAAACTTCCAAACTATCATCCCCGTAAGGTGGATATCCGCGACTTCGAGGCGGTGAAGGAAGTCTTTGAAGAGTTTGGATCAGACATCGAACTGATCGTTCATACTGCCGCGCAGCCTTCACATGATTGGGCTGCGAAGGAGCCGTTCACCGACTTTGGAGTGAACGCGAATGGAACCTTGAACCTTCTGGAGGCAACCCGCCAGGTTTGTCCGGAAGCGGTCTTCATTTTCACCAGCACGAACAAGGTTTATGGCGATACGCCGAATCATCTTCCCTTGGTCGAGCTCGAGGAAAGGTGGGAAATCGAGGAGTCCCACCCCTTCCATGTGGGAATCGACGAATCGATGTCCATCGATCAATGCAAGCACTCACTATTCGGAGCCAGTAAGGTGGCTGCTGATGTTCTGGTGCAGGAATATGGCCGATACTTTGGCATGAAGTCCGGGGTCTTCCGCGGAGGTTGTCTTACCGGCCCCGCACATGCTGGTGCCGAACTTCATGGCTTTCTGGCATACCTGATGAAGTGCATTGTGGAAGGGCGTCCCTACCGTATTTTTGGATATAAAGGGAAGCAGGTCCGGGACAATATTCACGCCCATGATTTGGTTTCAGCATTCCTGCACTTTTACGAGAACCCGCGTGTGGGGGAAGTCTACAACATGGGTGGGAGCCGCCATTCCAATTGCTCTATGCTGGAGGCGATTCGAATTGGCGAGGAGCTCTCGGGCAACAAGCTTGATTACACCTATCTCGAGGACAACCGGATTGGAGATCACATTTGGTACATCAGCGATGTCAGAAAGTTCCAAGACCACTATCCTGATTGGAGCTACAAGTATTCCATCGACGACATTCTTGGAGAAATTTATCAAGCCTGTGCGTTAGCAGACGAATAACGGTGCTTGAAAACAAAGGGGGATTGTCTACAAAAACCAAGCGTGCTTTTTACGAGTCTGGAGTTTGCGATCCTAGTCGCGGTCACCTTCTTCCTGTTCTACTGGGCCCGGGAAGTATCGCTTCAAGTTGGAATTCTCCTTCTCGCCAGTATCATATTTTATGCCGTTTCGTCGCTATGGCTGACCTTGCTACTCGTATCATCTGCAATCTTTACGAGCTGGACCAGTCATCAGATATGGATTGCAACGACACCAGAGAAAAAGCGATGGGTGGCTGCTTTTGGAGTTGCGGCGAATCTTACCGTTCTGGCGTTTTTTAAGTATGCCGGGCTTCTGGTGGAATCATTAGAGAATTTGGCAGGCCAATCGTTCTCTGCTGCTGAGTGGATTGTCATGATTCCTCTGCCAATCGGTATTTCATTT
>CBFHQJ010000095.1:0-19756 GCA_965657795.1 Akkermansiaceae bacterium | reverse complement strand
AAAGCGATATTATCCGGCGAATTGAGGAACGGTGATGCCTTCCCATCGGTGCGGAAGCTGAGTTTGGAGCTCAAGATCTCTCCGACGACTGCCCACAAAGCGGTCGCGGTTTTGAAAGGGGAAGGGCTTCTCGCCTCACTCCCTCCCATTGGAATGGTGGTGCGGTACTCCTCGCTTCCTGGAAGCTCTGAACGTCTTGCCGTATTGCAGCCTCAATTTGAAAGGCTTCTGAAGGAAGCTAGATCTCTCCAACTCTCAGAGAAAAACCTTCAGAAAGCTCTCACGGACCTCTGGAGCAAAACCAAATAATCGATCATCATGTCAGCAGTCTCATTTCAGAACGTTAGTAAGTCCTTCAACGGAAAGTGCGCGGTTTCGGACCTGAACATGGAAATTCCCGAAGGGCGAGTGACGGCTTTTCTAGGTCCAAATGGAGCGGGGAAGACAACAACGGTGCGCAGAAGCTGATGATTTGGAGCTTCATGCGCTTGTCATCGATCCGGAAGAAGAGATCTCGATGAAAATCATGATGCTTGCTGGCAGATATGAGGTGAAATAGGAATCCAAAGCGACTTCGATCTGATGGCTCTTTCCTCGTTGGAAGAATTTGGTAGGCTTGGCCATGGTTAAGTTTTTCCTGCCGATGCTTATGATGGTGCAAGTGTCGGCAAGGCCCGTTCCCAATTTAGAGGTGGGGGCTCCGTTTCCCAATTTTGAGCTGAACGATATTTCAACGGGTGAATCGGTGAAGACCCGTAGTCAATTTAGGAAGAAGACGATCCTTCATGTCTTTGCGTCGTGGTGAGCGGGTTGTCGTAAGCGTGTGCCAGGTTGGCATACAAAGACGAAGGCCTTGGTAAAGGCCGGGAAGCTACAGAGCTTGGGGATTGTGCAGGAACAGCATCCGGAGCGCGCGGCCCTTTTTATGCAGTGGCAAAAGATGGATTGGCCGGTTCTGGCAGATCCATTCAATGTATTGGGCGTCAAGGTGGTGCCGATCACTTACCTGGTCGATGGCTCGGGCATCATCCGGTTCAAGAATCCCTCGGAAGGTGATTTGAAAAAATTTTTGGAAACTCTGTATCCGCGAACCAAGGAGCAGGAGTTGGATTATCGCTTTGACGATTCATTGGCAGCCCGTGAAAAGGAAGTGGAGGAAAGTCCCCAAGACCCGATTGCCAATTTTAGATACGGGGTTGCGATGCGTCGACGCTTTGATTCAGATGAAGGAAAGCCAGGTGATTTTCTGGTGGCGATTCGGGCCTGGGAGAAGGCGCTTAAGCTCCGACCCGATCAATATATCTGGCGGCGGCGAATCCAGCAATATGGCCCGCGATTGGATAAACCCTACTCGTTTTATGACTGGGTGAACACGGCTCGTGAAGAGATTGAGAAGCGCGGTGAAGAGCCGTTGCTGTTGATGACCGAACCCAAGGGGTCGGAGTTTGCCTATCCGGAGAAGATTGCAAAGGGAAAGATGGAGGCGGGAAAGCACCCCGATCCCGAAGGGAAGATTCCGGCGGATGCCGGGAGTATGGTAGGGGTGTCCGTGGTGGTGGTTCCATCGACCAAAGGAGACGGCGGAGCGGCACGAATTCATTTGGGCTTCACCCCGGATCGGGAACAGCTGGTGCATTGGACCAATGATGCTGGAAATGTCAGCTTTCACCTGGATGTGGGAGCTGAAGTGACGCTTCATGATTTCAATGGGCCCGGGCCGGTTCCTGTGATAGTGGCGAGCGACGAAGGGAGAGTGATTGAGTTCGAAATTCGACCTAAGACAGGTGCAAAATTGCCCAAGGAAATCAAAGGGGCCGCCTATTACTACGTTTGCGAAGGAACGGAAGGGGTTTGTCGCTATCTCCGTCAGCCGGTGACAATCACAACCGGCGAGTAAGGGGAGTTGCTTTGCTCGCTTGCGGAAATCGATGGGATGGTATGAAGTTCGGACGTGATTGATCTGTTAGCCACATACGTCCACGATCTCGACCCGGTGATTTTCTCGTTCAGCGAGAAGGTGAAGTTACGCTGGTATGGTCTGTCTTACGTGATGGGGTTTGCGGCAGCCTATTACATTTTACTTCTGCTCTCCCGGAAGAAGCTTTGGGTGATTGAAGAGCCCAAGGTCGGAGATGTGGTGACTTACACCGCGATTTTTGGTGTCTTTTTGGGAGGGCGAATTGGTTATGTTTTATTTTACATGCTGCCGCGTCCGGGTGGCGTGGATCGAATTCTGGAAGATCCCGTGACAATTATTGCGGTGTGGGAAGGCGGAATGGCGTCGCACGGCGGGATTCTTGGAATCATGTTTTTCACTCTGTTTTATGCGTGGAAACACAAGCTGTCGTGGCCGGCAGTTGGTGATGGCTTTGCGATTGTTGCTCCGCTCGGAGTGTTCTTTGGAAGGATGGCAAACTTCATCAATGGTGAACTTTATGGGACGGTGACGGATGAGAAGAACTGGTGGGCGGTGAAGTTTCCAAAATCGCTTTACGAGAATGGTTACAGCGACCAGCTGCAGAAGGGCTTGCAACAAGCGGCTGTCAATAATGAGGCTGCAGCTGAGTTTCTAAAGGATCGCGTCAGGTTGGTCGGTGACTATGATGGCTACGATCTTTCCCCTCAGGCTTTTGAGCAGGAGTTTCTTCCGATTGCCCGCGAAAATCCGGATGTGATGCAAGCCTTGGCCGACCATACTCCGGCGAGGCACCCGTCGCAGTTGTATGAAGGGATCTTGGAGGGCTTGCTGATATTTGGTTTGCTCTATTTTATTCGGGTGAAGTTTCCCAAACTCTGGCACGGAGTGATTTCCGGGGTGTTTTTCATTCTCTATGCCATCTTCCGGATCGGGGTGGAGAATGTCCGTGAGCCCGACGCCGAGAAGGTCTTTGGTGTGACCAAAGGACAGTTCTATTCCTTCTTTATGATCGCGATCGGCGTGGCGTTCCTGGCGTGGGCCTGGAAGAGCAAGAGGTCGTTGCAAGACGATCTTCTTAATGAAGAGTAGGGGGAGCGCTATCCCCATTTGAGAGCGCCATCGGTACACCACCTCTGCTCCCCAAAGGATTGGATGTTGTGGCCCATGGAGTTCGCCAGCGAGAGGAGAAGTCGGTTGTGGGGGACCTTGGAGCCCACGTTGTGGAAGCCGGGATTTTTGGTGGCCTCGCCACCCACGATGACGATGGGGAGGTCGTCAAGGGTGTGGGTGTTGCCTTTGCCGAGTTCATTCACCCAGACAATGGTGGTGTGATCCAGCATGTTGCCGTCCTGACCAGTCTCGGGAGTCTTTTGCAATTTATCGGCGAGGTAGGCGAGTTGTTCGGCAAACCAGATGTTGATTTTCTCGAGCTTGTTTTGAGCGTCATCATTTTTGTCTGGTTCGTGACTCAGGGAATGGTGCCCTTCGTTGATGTCGAGCCAGCGCATGCGGGCCTGTCCCACGGAGCGCATAAACTGAAGTGAGCCGATGCGTGCCATGTCGTTGGCCATGGCGTTGACGAGAAGGTCCATCTGCATCCGGGCCAACTGCGGGGTGTTGTCGTTGACGAGCTCGATGTTCGGATCCAACTCGGGCTCGGGGTGAACCAGCTCGCCCGCATCCGCTGCTGCTGACATTTCGCGCTCCATTTCTTCAACCAGAGTCATGTGCTGCTGTAGCATGGCACGATCCTCGGTCGAAAGATTTTTTGAGACCCGCTTTAGGTCCGAGCCCAGAGAGTCGAGAATTGAGGCATAGGTTTCACGGTCCTTTGATTGCCCATAAAGCTTGTTGAGCATCTGGTAAGGATCGTCGAGCGGGGCAAGGGGCTGATTGGAGCCTGCATAGCACATGCGCGTCCAAGGGTCAGCCCGGTCGGGAACTGCGACACCAATCTCGAGAGAGCCGAAGCGGGTCCGCGTCGCTTCGTTTTGTTGGAGGAAATTTTTGATTTCCTGATCAATGGAGATACCAGAAGCCCAGCCGGCGGGGCTGTCAGATCCACCTTGAATGTTCCCTGGATGAAGGCGTGCTCCGGTCAGAAGACATGACATGCCGCGCATGTGGCGATCGCCGTCTCCTCCCACGCGGTTTGAAATTCCTTTGAGCACCGCAGTCTGGCCCCGGAAAGGAGCCAAAGGGGCAAGGATGGGCGATTGCGAAAGGTCCCCATCCAGGCTTGGCCAGAACTTGGACGGAAGGGTGCCGTTCGGCGAAAACATGAAAATGAGCCGCTGTTTCTTACCGGAAGCGGTGGTTGCCCCGAAGGACTGCAGACCGGATAAGAAAGGAAGGGCTCCGGCTGTGATGCCGAGTTCGCGAAGGAATTGACGTCTGGAAGTCATAATTTACATGCTTTATTACGGCTGTTTTAGGAGATTTCTACCGATAAAAATGAGTCAGTCTCCTCATTCGAGCGCCTCAACATGTGCTTGGACTCCGGCTGCGAGACCTTCAAGCGAGTAACCGCCTTCGAGGACCGAGATGAGGCGACCGTCTGCGAACTCGTCGGCAATTTTGCGGAGCCAGCCCGTGAGGATTTTGTAGTCGTCGTCGAGAAGGCGAAATTTCCCAAGCGGGTCTCCAAGTCGGGAGTCGAAGCCCGCCGAGATCATCACCAGTTCGGGTTTGAACTTGCGCATCGCCGTCAGGAAACTGACATCAATTTTGTCGCCGATACGATCCATGTCGGAACCAGCCGGAAGCGGCGCGTTGAGGGTGAAGCCCCGGCCCTTTCCACTTCCCAATTCCTCAATCATTCCCGTCCCGGGATACCAGGGGGATTGATGAATGCTGCAGAAGAGGACGGTTTCATCCTCGTAAAATACGTCCTGCGTTCCGTTGCCGTGGTGCACATCCCAGTCAAGGATGACGACTTTGCCGACTCCGTATTTTTGTTGAGCATAGCGGGCGCCCACCGCGACGTTGTTGAAGATACAAAACCCCATTCCTCGATCTGGAGTGGCGTGGTGGCCCGGAGGTCGGACGGCGCAAAAGGCTCTTTTGGCTCGCTTGGAATCTTCGGAGTAAAGTTCATCGACTGCGGTACAAACCGATCCAGCGGCGTGACTGGCGACCATCCATGAGTCCGGACAAACGGCGGTGTCTCCGGTAGAGAGTTGGTCAAATCCGGATTCGATTTCTCTCTGTGCCAAGGTGAGATACTGATCGCCATGAACGGCTGCGAGTTCCTTGAGTGTGGCCGTGCGAGATTCAAGGTTTTTGAGCCGGCTCGACAGTCCCGAAGTCTCGAACATCCCGGTGAGAGCGTGGTAGCGACTAAAGTGCTCCGGATGCTCTCCGGTGATGTGGCGGGTGAAGAGTTGATCCAGAACGAGAGCGAGATCCGACTTTTCGCAGATTTTCATTTCTTAAGAATGAAGATGAAAGTTGATGAAACAAGAGGAATACAAAGTAGCGATCAAGTGTCTCTTGTGTTCTCCAGGATTGATCTCTGTGTTAATGATTTCACGAGATGGCACGAACTGATAATGATCAACAGGTGACCAGATCTTTGATATTCATGGGCATTGGGATTGTATGCCTTTTACTTTCGATCTGGATCAACTTTCCCAGGTTGTCGGGAAATGATGATGAGAGTCTCGTTGAGAATGCCGCGATCACCAATAAAAGAGGGCGGGGCGTGTCGGAACCAAGCGAAAGTTCCCGTAAACTCAATTCGGACAGAGGATCTTCTTATCTTGAAACCCTTATATCTGCAGAGGGTGATCCAGCAATCGACTCCAACGAGGACGTTATCAGGGAGAGGAATATTAGAATTTCAAGAACCGGAGGATTACCTTCGGACGTTGCAAGAGAGCTGGGCCTCACGGAGGAGGAGTATCGTGCTGTGCAAACAAATCTCTCTGAGTTTTGGGCCTCAATGACGGAAGAATACTCGAAGCGGGTGATTCTCGATGAAGCTCTTTCCCGAAGCGCTGGAGAGAATGTGGATTGCTACCGGATTGCTGCACTTTCTGAGGGCGATAGGAGGACACGACTGGAAGCGTTGAAGAAAGAGCTTTCAGCTAGCTCGAGCGTGGAAGTTGGCGGAGAAATTATACGTGGATTGGAAGATTGTAGCTCTTTTGGATATCTCGGGAAATATGATATCTCCTTTCGTTTTGAACCAATGACCATTACACGAACGGACCATAAAACAGGGCTGTCGATTGGAGAGCCAGAGGTGATTCCGGGAGACAATGTCGTGAAATATGTCTACTCGAGTCCTATTACTGGAAGAAGAGCAGTCTCAGGTACTTCCGATTTAAAAAGAGTTAATGAGCTGTTTGGCAGGATCTTTAATCCCGGACGTGAAGCTGACATGGGGAGATGAAGGACCACTATTTCGGCACCGTGTCTTTTGCCATGGTGACGATGATGTTCCGGATGTGAAAATTACTGTTCTTAAAAGTATCGTGAAGAGTTCCCATCGTCCCGAAGCCGAAGGCATTTGTGGGCTGTTGAATCAGGTGATGGAAGAGGTGCTTTAGAAATGCGCGATGTGCTCCGGAGGATTCAACGGCAAGTTTGGCCAAGTCTTCCGGGCCGGTGATCTTCACCATTGTGTCTTCCGGAGTCGGATACTCGCTGATGGTGTCGATGGGCTTGTTTTTTTCGTGAGTGCGGAATCGACCGATGGCATCGAAGTTTTCCAGGCTGAAACCTACCGGGTTGATGATGGAGTGACAGGCCATGCAGCTTTCGTCCTTAGTGATCTCAGTCACTTTTTCCCGCATGGTGAGATTGGGTTTGAAGTCGGCGTCCTTGAACTCGATGGCATTTGGCGGTGGCTTGAGAAACCGGCCCAGAACATTTCGGCTCAAGTAAACTCCACGGTGGATGGGCGAAGTTTGTTTGTGATAAGAAAAAGCGGTGAGGACGAACGGATGAGTGAAGAGTCCCGCACGGGTTTTGTCCGGAGTGTGAAGAGACTCGAAGCCGTCGTGCTGAGGTTTTGGCGCCCCGTAAAATTCGGCAAGTCTAGGATTAAGGTAGATTCGCTTTTCGGAGAAGAGACGGCGGTAGTCGGATTGCTCGGACCAAACAACGTCATCAATAAATAAGTCCAGCGAAGTGCGGAGGTCGGAAATGATTTGCTCGTCAAAGCCAGGAAAGAGCTTGGGGTCTTTATCAAGATCTTCTTTTTCCGAGAGGTTCAGCCAGTGATAAAAGAAGGTATGCAGTTTAGCCTTCGAGCGTGAATCGGCGAGCATGTTCCAGAGTCGATCGGTGAGCTGTCGTTCATTGCTGAGCTGATTTTTTTGAGCCGCTTCGAAAAGACGTTTGTCCGGAATGGAATCCCACAAGGCGAGTGCGAGATGGGCGGCGGTGGAATAGCTGTCGGGTTTGCCGTCTTCGTTCCGGTTAAGCGAGGGGTAGAGAAAGTAGGGCGATGTCAGGGTGAGCATAAGCGACCGCTTGACTGCGGTTTCATAGTCGTCTCCGGAGGCGGAGAAAACGTCATCGATATAGACTTTTTGCTGTGACTTATTGAGTGGTCGGCTGAAGGCCTGAAACGCGAAGTCGGAGCAGAATTTCTGGAATTTTTCACGGCGATTGGGTTGGCCGGGTTTGGTGCGGGCCAGTTCATCGATGTCATCAAAGATCATCGCAGTCGCCTCGATAGCAGCATTGGCAACTGCTTCCTTCCAGGCTTTTGAAATCGAGGAGCCCCGCTCATAGCCAAGAGAGGCGTCATCGGGCGGAAAGGGAGTTGAGATGATGGCGGCCTTTTGTGATCCGGCGGTGTAAAGAACGCGGGTTGGGATGGGCTCCCAGGTGCCGTGGGGAGGCTTCCACTCGATAAGGAGTGAGGATTTGTCCTCCTTGTAACAAACAAAATCGATGAAGATGGGAACGGCGTGGCCACCGAGGAGAAAGGTGGATTTCTCGATGGTGCGCATTTGGTTTCCGGAAGAAACCCACGCATCAATGAAGGCATCATTTCTCTGGTTGGGTTCGTTGAGGAAAATTTTGACTCCGTTTGGTGATATGATGCGGAAGCCATATTCTCCGGTTTCGGGCGGGAGAATGGAGCCGGTCCAAAAAATTGAATGGGCTTTTGGGTTGAGTCCTTCGACTCCGTGCTTTTTTTGAATGTCGAAATCGATGGTTGGGTCGACTCTTTTGATGAGGGCCTTCTTCCGGTTGTTCATCTTTTCCTTGTTGAAATAATGACCCCGGAGGCCGTGTTCGTCGCCCATCCAGGCACGATTCCGGAATGATTGAACAATGTCGGTAATAGCCCGGCGGTGTTGATGCTGGGTGCGACGGAGGAGGTCCTTGCGAACAGGCTTCAGGCGAGCTTGTGCTTCCGGAGAATAAAAAGACTTGTGGATGTATTCCGCGACGAGTCGGGCGTCTTCATCGATCACCGCATCCTCGTCTTCCTCCGGCATGGTCCGGTGAATGTACTTTGCAAGGGAAGCGATGGATTTCTTGCCGACGAGGGCTTCGTCGTATTCATCAGCGACTCCTTGACCGCGATCGCCGTGGCAGGAAGTGCAATGTTCCGTGTAGATTTCGGCTCCGCGATTTCCGAAAAGCGGAAGTGCCGAGAGAAGTCCAAAAAGTAGCCAAAGACGCATGCTTCCATTACGGAAGAGCGGAAATATTGTTTCAATGAGCGTCGGGAGTTTTACCCGGGTTGGACCAACTTTTTAACGTACTTTGCCAGTAGGTCGGCCTCAAGATTTACTCTTTGTCCCATCATGGCTTCGCCAAGGTGAGTGGCTTTCAGAGTGTGCGGGGTGATCCAAAAAACGGCCGATTCGTCGGTGAGTTCGGCAATGGTCAGCGAGATTCCATCGATGCAAAGAGATCCTTTGTCGATGCAAAGCGAGTGAACTGATTTCGGGAGGGCAACTTCCAGGCGGTAATCCTGTCCCATCGGGGATAGATCGATGATGGTGCCGGTGTCATCGACGTGACCTTGCACAAAGTGGCCGCCGAGGCGATCCCCGACGGCGAGAGCTCGTTCCAGATTTACCTTTTTTCCCTTTTCCAAGCCACCCAGCGAAGTGACTTTAAGTGTTTGGGCGAGGAGGTCGAAAGAGATGTTCTCATCGAGGGAAGCGACAGTGAGGCAGCATCCATTGGTGGCAACCGAGTCTCCCAAGGCCAATTCATGGGCGAAGGGGATCTCCACTACGAGGCTGGCCTGCTCGCCTTTTTCGAGTAGAGAAACGACGGTGCCGGTGGCTTCGACTAATCCGGTGAACATCCTAGTGAGCTTGCTCTGTTTTGGCCTTCTTATCGTCGGCGGGATCATTCTTCATGCCGGAGGAAGGAAGAAGCATAAAGCAGGCTCCCATGATAATGGTTGGAATGATCGCGGCCTTTGCAAGTCCGCCTGGAGAAACACCGCCTTCAAAGTAGCGACCGAGAACCGACTGGCCGGCGGGGTTGGGAGCATTGGCGATGACGGTGAGACCGCCACCGGTGACCGCACCGGCAAGAACGGCATATTTTGATAAAATCGGCAGACCGGGGGCCTGGGAAGCCAGGTAGGTGATCGCGGCGTTGTCGTTAAAGGCGGTGAGGACCGTGGAGCCGATCATAAGCAACCACTGGTTGTCGATAGAGGTGAGGAGAACCGAAATCCACCATCCCTGGCAACCACCGTGGATGACAAGCCCTGCGAGGAAGAAGCCCACAAGAATAGGACTCTTCATATCAACGTCATTCTGGTGGTGGCCGGTGGCCTGGGTGAATCCGATGAAGAACAGGAAGCCAAAGATGAAGACCATCTGGTAGTGGGCGGTCAGAACGGTGAAGGCGAGGAAGAGAAGGTGAACGATGGTGATCCAGGCTGGAATTGGATCTTCGCGCTCAACCCAGCGGGAGGGCATGTGCATGTCGCGACCTTCCTTGCGGCCCATTTTGGAGAATTCTTTTTTGAAAAAGGAGAAGTAGAGAATGTTGGAAATAACGATTCCCACGACGGCCTTCCAACCGAAATTCAGGAACATGAAGTCCATGCCGAAACTCCATTTTTGCGCGATCATGAGCACGGGCGGAGCTGCAAAATGGGTGAGAGTTCCGCCGACCGAGATATTCACGAAAAGGAGCCCGAGGGTGGCGTAGGCGAATTTTTTAGAGGGATTGAGATCGAAGAATTTTTTGGCGAGAAGCATGGCCGCGATCGTCATGGCGGCGGGCTCGGTGATGAACGATCCCAGGATGGGAGTGATGGTGAGGGCCGCGAGCCACCAGGCGGCGGGCGTTCCTCCGAAAAGTTTGGCGACCTTGTCGACCATGGATTCTGCAAAGCGCACAACGGGGCGGGTGGCTGCGATGGCCATGATGATGACCACAAACATGGGCTCGGTGAAGTTCACGTCCTTACCGATATAATACTCAAGCTGTTTGAAGCCCGCGCCGAGTCCGTCGCCCTGAATCCCGAAAAACCAGAGGATGGCTGCACCCAGGGCGATCACCCAAATCCCGAAGATTGCTTCTACCTCGCCGAGGAAATGGAAGAGGTTGGCTTTGAAGGAAACGTGATCTTTTGCGTCGTCGTGAGGTTTGGCTTCGGCCGTGAGTCCAAGTTCCTTGATTCGCTCCTTATGAGCATGCTCGTGCTTGTGAGCCATCTCGATGAAGAATCCGCTCAGAAAGGTGTGAATGATGGCACAGAGGAAAATGATGCTGGCAACAATATTAAAGCCACCTTGCTGCCCTGCCCGGAATTTGAGTTTTTCCCAAATACCCCAGTCCTCGTTTGCCTGCTCTTCTGCCTCATACTCCGTCAGTGGGAGTGGAAAGGTGGCGTATTGGTCTTTGTCGAGAGAGTATTCCTTCTTGGTGTAGGCTGGATGGTGCTCGGAGGCTGAAGCCAGAGCACCGGAAAACATTAAGAAGAGCGCGACGGCAAGAGGGAAGATGCTGAGAGACTTCACGGGGCGTGACTTTAGCGCTGGCGGAAGGCTCGGCAAGTAAAACGGATGCTATTCCACTGATTTGATTTGCTCTTCGATAGCCTCCAGCTCGTTGATGATTGCCTGGCCTTTTGGCGATTCTTCGGCGAGTGAGCGCTGCAGGTCTTTGATCTGCTTTTGGGACCGGGTGATTCGATCCTCAGCCTCACGGATCGCGGGGAGTTCGCGGCTGAGATTTTGGATCTTGGTTGAGATTTCGATAATTTTTTCAGCGGCCTGCTTGATTTCAAATTCGCTTTTACCGGTTCGAGCCGAAAGTTGATTCCCCTGCCAGAATTTGAGGTCTTTGTTGAGCTTCTGAAGACTGGGGTGGCTGCTGTGAATATTTTGAAGATCGAGATAGGCCTGCTGTTGTTCCTTCAAAATAGTTTCAAGCTTACCGTTTGGATCGAGCTTGCTGGAGGCAACGAGCTTTTCGAGCTTCTTCGTGAGCCGGTGCTTTTTGTTGAGAAGTCCCGCGATTTCCTTGCTCCGCCCGGGTGAAGGTTTTGCTTCGGGCGGTGCTGGCGGGGCCTCGGCAGCGTCGTCCGATTTGCACCCGACGAGGAAAATGGCAGCGATTGCAGCGGCGAAGAGTTTCATGTGGTTAAAGAAGCATGTTTTGTCCGCCATTGCCACCCTCGGAAAGCTGTGGTTTCTTATTTTTGAAATGGGGGTTAGGAGAAACGGAAAGTTCATCGAACGATGGCTTTATCGGAACTATTATCAAGGAAGCGCCGTGAGCAATTTTGTTCGCCAGCGGGTGATGCCCGGCGCCTGGCTGCTGATGTTGGGAGGGAGCGCGAGTGTTTTCCTGGGAGCGAATTTCGATGAAAGTATTACCGCCATTTTGACTCTTCTGATGCTGGCGCTGCTTTGCTCCGGATTTATCTGGGCGTGTTTGAGGCGGTCCAAACTCTCGATCATTAGAGATCTGCCCCGCACCGGGGCGGTTGGGGAGGTTTTAAAGTATGGGGTTTCGGTTCGAAATGACGGGAAGTGGACTGTTCGAGAAGCGTATCTGTGTGAGGCCGGGAGTGACCCGCGTCCCACGCTGTGGGAATTTTGTAATCTAAAGGAGCCGGGGGAGGATGATCGCAATTTTTTTGACCGGGCCTTTCGCTTTTACCGCTGGAAGTGGTTGGTGGACAGAGGTGGCGCGTGGATCCGCTTGGGCCGTTCGAAGCCGCTGGAGCTTGCTCCCGGGGAGGAGAAGAAGACCTACCTTGCGGTGAAACCTCTTCGACGAGGCATGATGAAGTTTAGTGATCTTCGGGCGGAACTCCCTGATCCTCTGGGCTTTTTCCAGCGCCGTCGTCCCACTCTGAACGAAAATGAGGAAGTGTTGGTGATTCCGAAGCGTTACCATCTTCCCAATCTTGAGCTCGGGGGCCGTTCCGAGGTGAAGTCCGGGGCTGATACTTCCTCGACAGTAAAGGGAGAGGGAGGCGAGTTCATGGGGTTGCGGGAATATCGGGAAGGCGATTCACTTCGCAAAATCCATTGGAAGGCCTGGGCTCGAACCGGGCAGCCAATTGTGAAGGAATTCGAGGAGCTGCGTTTTCCCCGGTATGGCTTGGTTCTCGATACCAGCCTGAAGGAGACGGGACCTGACATGCTTGAAGAGGCGATTTCGGTCGCAGCGTCGTTTGTCTCAACGATGGAGAAGGAAAGTTGTCTTTTGGATCTGATGTTTGTTCACGAAGAACCGCAGGTTTACACGGCGGGCCGGGGCGTGGCGCGAACTGATCATTTGATGGAAGTCTTGGCGCGAGTGGAGGGCAGCGATGAGGGAGAGTATGAGACGCTGGAGCGATTGGTTTCGCGATACGCCGGCGAACTTACAGCCTGCGTGGTTGTTCTGTCGGGATGGTGTTCTGACCGGAAGGATTTGTTGGATCGGCTGAGAAGCAGTGGGTTGGCTTTAACCGTTTATGCAGTTGGAGTTGGTGAAGTTCCGGAGGAGGCCTTACTCGCAGGCGTGAAATGGCTTAGATGGAATCTTGTTGAGGAAGACCTAATGACGCGATGAGGAAAGAAACTGGGAAAACGATGTTATCAGCACCGCCGAGATTACTTCTCGGCGCGGCATTCTTGTTTTGGGGTGGAATGCATGGCCAGGCCGTTGCCGGATTGATCGCGGCGATCTTGGTTGAAGGCCGTCACTGGACCAGCCTGCGATGGGACTTTACCGACAAAGGGTTCGCGAGATCGTGGCAATTGTCGGTGATCATTTTAATCGTGTCTGCCTTGGTCCTGCTTCAGGAAGAGGACCTCAGAGCAATTGATTTTTTGGACCTCCTCTCGTGGTTGCCATTCATGATGCTTCCGCTGATCCTGGCACAACAGTATTTCAGGGGAGCTGGGATTCCCATGGTGACCTTTTCATTTATTGCCCGGCGGAAAGCGGCTGCGGATCGGAAAGCAGGTCGTCCGGTCGTAACAAATTCAATTCACCTGGGATACCCGGTTTTCTTTCTCATCATGGTGGCGGCCGGAATGGGAGTTGGTTCGCTAAAGGCGACACAAGATATCGAGCCCCGCTATCCGGTCGGGGTCATGATTTTGGTGGGTTGGGCCATTTACAGTATCGGTGGTGGAAAAGTGCGTCCACGGGCCTGGGGAACCGCCTACCTGGTCTCAATCGCGATGACGGTCGGAATGTCCTGGGGGCTGGTGAAAGCTTACGATTACTTCGTGAAAAGCTATGCTGGAACCGGAGGGCGATCGTCTTCTGCTCAGCAGACCCAGACCTCACTGGGCCAGGTGGAAGAGTTACAGCTGAGTCCAAAAATTCAGTGGCGGTATTTCCATGAAAAGGGGCCGGTGCCGGGGCTTTTGAAGTTGGGGTCTTATAATGAGCCGCTGGGCGATATCTGGCAGGCGAGGACCCGCATTCTGGAGGTGAAGGAACAGATTCCCGAAGGGCGAAAGTCTCTTGGGGACTTCGAGACCCTGCTCCCGGATGGCGAAGAAGTATTTGTATTTCAGGAGGGAGATCGAGACCGTGATTATGAGGTGGCGGGAAGGATTCAAGGCCTGATCGACGACGATGACTTGATTCCCCATGCGAGCAAAGCCAGGCGATTTGAGGGAATTCCCAGTTTAACCGTGGCCGTGAATTCAATGGGCTCTGTCAAAATGATCGGGGTCAGTCGGGGGGCGATGGATGCCCGAATCCACTTCGATTCGGAGGGCGAACCGATGCAGCTGGATCCAAGCGACCTGGATTTGACTTACCCAAGGGACGAGGCAAAAGGATTGGAGGAGTTTCTGGCGGGAATTGGGCTCAGCGTCCCAGAGGCAGGGCGTCACCCAACGAGAGCTTTATCCAGAAAGGTGGGAGGAGAGGAAAGGCCGCGGGAAGTTTCGCTTGAAAGATTTCGTGAAGTTGAGGCGAAAATTGCGCTTACTTTTTCAGATCTGAAGGAGTTTGAGTATTCACTCCTCTTGGCTGGAACCGATCGCAACAAACCAATTACCGAGTTTTTGACCCAAGATAAAAGGGGGCATTGCGAGTATTTTGCCGGAGCGACGGCGATGCTGTTGCGGCGGATGGGGGTTCCCTGTCGGTATGTCACGGGATACGCGGTTCAGGAGCAAGGAGCTGATGAAGGTGAGTGGATCTTGCGGGGACAACATGCCCACGCGTGGGTCGAGGCCTACGTGGGAGGCACTTGGGTTAATGAACGCAATGGTGACTTGGACGTCTGGAGGTGCCGGGGCGGTGAGTGGATCAACGTTGATCTGACTCCCGCGGATTGGTCGGCAAATGGGGTTCCACGGCCCTGGTATCAGGGGCTGTCTGATTGGTTTCAGGGTTTTCGTACCCGGCTGGACCTTTGGTTGGATCAGCCGGGAGTGTTCGACAAGGTATTGAATGTGCTGGCGGTGATCGGCGGGCTTTTTCTGACTTTTGTGGTCTATCGACTTGTTCGCACAAGACGTCGGGATATTCCGGATACTTGGGAAGAATCGGTCCGAAAAGCTGGATTGCTGAAGGACTTCGAAAAGTGGCTTGCGAAAAGAGCCGGACAGCGTCCCCGGTCGATGCCGATGGGGACGTGGTTACGTCGCTCGCTGCCTCTTGGCTGTGATGATCTGGTGAAACAGTATGAAAGCGCCACTTTTCGAGAGGGGGATGGGAGCGGCGCAAATTTGGAAGATGAGATCAAAGCCGCGAAAACACTCTGGAAGGACCATGAAAAAACCCCGGGGACGAAGGACGCCCGCAGGGTTGATTGAATCGATATTCCGGAATTAATCTAGCCTTTGATCTCGGCGTTGTAGAAATCCTGCCAGTCCTCAAGGTTGTTGAGATTCACAGCGTCAAGAATTGCACCTGTATCGGCGATGCCAACGGACTCGAGGATGGCGGCACGGGTAGCATCGTCATGATTGTAACCAACAACAGCAGTGTTGTGTTTGTCGATTGCAACGTTGTCAAGAGATCCACCTTTTTGGTCGAGGATCCACTGCTCACACTGGGTGTATGAGGGTTTGTTCTCCTTGATGTAAGCGAGGAATGCGTCGCGCTCGATGCCAAGTGCGTCGAGGGTCATCTGGTCGAAGCCAGCGCCAGCAGCAGGGTAGTCGCTGTGAAGCTTGCCGGCAGCGTCGAGAGAAGCTTTTTGCCAGAGGCGAGGAAGGTGAAGCACGCCGAGGGGACCTGCTATTCCGGAAGTGACGAGTGGAATGATTTGGCTCATTGCTTTGGTATTGTTTTGGTTTCGATTAACAGGAAGCCAAGAGACCTTGGCGCCGTGAGTGTTGTTAGCCAGAGGTGCGTTGTATGGCAAATCCTAATTCGAAGGAAGTTTCCAACCAGTGCTTGTTTTTTCAACAGTGACGGAGTTTTCTCCTGACACAAAAATGTCTGCCGGATTTTCTATAGAGTCACTGAACAAGGCCCAGCGCGAGGCCGTCCTCACACTTAACGGGCCTGTTCTCATTTTGGCAGGAGCCGGCACGGGTAAAACACGTACAGTGACCTGCCGAATGTCGGCTCTTTTGGAGAATGGCGTGTCGGCCGAGAACGTTCTGGCGGTCACCTTTACCAATAAATCAGCCGGGGAGATGGCGGAACGCGTGATTGGGATGGTGGGGAAGAAGCGTGGTAAGGCGTTGACGGTTTGCACCTTCCACTCGCTTTGTCTGCGGATTCTTAAGCGGGATATTGAGTCGCTGGGCTACAAAAAGAAGTTTGCAGTCATGGCGGGAGGCGATCAAACCGGAATGATTCGCCAGCTTATCGTCCGGAAAGGGGGCGGGAAGATCAATTTGAAACCCGGCGAGGTGATGGGTGAGATCTCCAAGACCAAAAATGCCGAGCGTCCGCTTGCTGATATCGAGGATGACCTTATTGCCGAGATCGCGGTGGCTTATCAAAATGAATTGCGGGCGCAAAATGCAGTGGATTTTGATGATCTCCTTCTTCTGGGAGAGAAGGTTCTCCGCGAGCACCCGGAGGTGCGGGAGTATTGGCAGGACAAGTTTCGCTATGTCACCGTCGACGAGTTCCAGGATACTAATAGTCTGCAGATGAGGTTGCTCCAGCAATTGGTTGCGGAACCTTACAACATTTGTGTGGTGGGGGATGATGATCAATCCATCTACGGATGGAGGGGTGCGGAGGTGGCGAATATTTTGCAGTTCGAGCGGTTTTTCCCGGACCCGAAGATCATTCGTCTGGAAGAGAATTACCGAAGCACGCAGGCGGTCCTCGAAGTGGCCAACAGCTTGATCCGTCACAATGTGGGTCGGCGGGAAAAGCAATTGCGTCCCACGATTCCCGGTGGGGATTTGGTGCGTCTTGTTTCCATGCCTGGTGATCAGGAGGAGGCGGAATGGATTGTGTCCGAGGTTGTCACGCAGCGTGAAGAAGGTCGCGTTCTGGAAGATTTTGCGATTCTTTTCCGAACGAACGGGCAGATTCGAAAGATGGAGGAAGCTTTACGTGAGGCAAAAATTCCCTATCGGATGGTGGGTGCTCAGAGTTTCTATGATCGTAAGGAAGTGCGGGACGTGCTCAGCTATGCCCAGGTTCTCGATCAGCCTGAATTGGATATTCCCTTACTGAGGGTTCTGAATACCCCGCCGCGCGGAATTGGAAATACGACCTCGATGGCTGCTCTGGAGTGGAGTCGGGAGAAAGACCAGAGTATCAGGAGCACTCTGATCGATGAAGAATTCCTAGCTCAACTTTCCAGCAAGGTGATGAATTCGATTCGGGCTTTTACTGATCAAGTGGAAGAAGCACGACGGACTTTGGTTGATGGCACAAACGCCGGAGTTGTCATGGATCAGTGGCTTCGGGAAATGGAGTTTCACGATTGGTTAATGCGACAGTGTAAAACCGACAAGGAGAAGGATGCGCGAAGAGAGGGCGTCAGCACAGCCATTGCATCGATGACCGAAGCAATCAAGAAGGGGAAAAGCCTGAGCGATTTCCTGGATCAAACCGCACTTGATGCGGAAAAAGAGGATGACCTTGAGAAAAAGAGCGGCGTGACGCTCATTACGCTTCACGCTGCAAAAGGACTGGAATACCCCGTGGTCTATTTGGTGGGTTTGGAGGAAGGGATTCTCCCGCATAAGAGAAGTATCGAGGAGGGGACGCGCGATGAAGAGAGACGTTTGCTCTATGTGGGAATCACGAGGGCCAAGGAACGAATGACGATGACCTATTGTTCGACTCGCGTGAAGTGGGGGAAAGAAGAAGCCTGCGAATCCAGCAGCTTTATTCGGGAGTTGAACCCGGATTGGGTTCAGGAGGAAGACTACGAGGACATTATGGGAGCCGAGGCTTCCGATGAGGAGCTCCGTGGCTTTTTTAGCGCGATGTCGGCGATGTTGGAGGAATGAAAAAACCCTCTGTTCCAGGTTGGAAGGAGGGCTTTGAAAGAAATGTAGGTCAACCAGTTAGGCCCTGCGTCTTCGGCTGGCAATCAAACCAATTCCAACGAGGGCAGAGAGAAGTGAGCTTGGCTCTGGAACCGCAACAGACGTACCAAAGGCACTTGCACTTCCTCCCTCCCAAATCGCAGAAGCTGCTGGCCCTGATCCCAAGATTGGATCGAGAAACATCTCACTTGCCGGAGGTGGTGGATTCTGGTCCGAAAAGGTGAACTCCCAACTATCGTCCGTGACAGTGTTAAAAAAACTGGATGCTCCAATATCTGAACCATCAAAAATACGAATCCCAAATCTGAGGGTGTTTGGAGTTCCTCCCGGTAGATCGGTATCGCTGTCCAGTCGAATGGTCTGGGAAAAAGTTCCCTCAGGATTGCCTCCAACCCCAAGTTCGATCAACACAGAGTCGATCGGAGTAAATCCATCAAACGAATCGCCTTCATTGCTTGGAGCGGTCCCGGCGGAGAAGAATCCTAACTGAACAAGGCTACTTGAACTGAGGGGCGATCCTCCCTCATCCGTGAAAGGATTCGAGCTACCAATAAAGGTGTTTTGAGCGTTTATGCTTAGGGTTGCTCCGCTGCATGGAAGAGCTGCGAAAATTGCTAGGTAAAGCGTGTGTTTCATTAAGTGTATGTTTAAGAAATCTTTAGGTTATTGGCCTTTGAGAAAGATTGGAGAGAAGCTCTCTACTTAATCCACAGGATATGGAAGTGGAACATTCAGTGGGGATTCAGACCCTGTGCCAGTGCTAGCCCGGGTAAGAAACAGTGCACTGCTTGGCGGGACAAGAAGTCCATTAGCAGGCTGTCCACTTTCATCGCCTCCTACGAAGATCCAGTTTCCTCCGGCAAACACAAGAGTTTGCCACTCGGTTCCGGTCCAAAAATAGGCTCGGTCGTTTACCGACCAGCCTGGTATTTGTTCAATATTCAGAGCGTCAAGACGGATACCGCCCGGCGAGTCCCCAACGGGAAAGCGGGTCGAGACAAACTGCGAAGATACACCGGGCACAGTCGATGCCTGACTGATTGCGGGCACTTCGCCGAACAAAGTTAGAACTGCCCCGGTGGTTTCTCCCCGCTGAACGAAGATACCTTCTTCTGGAAACACGACTGCATTGTTTGCTGGTTGACCATTGGAATCTCCACCTACGAAGATCCAATTTCCCCCAGCGGCCACCAAGGTCTGCCAAGCTTCCCCTGTCCACAAATACACGCGGTCGCTGGTGGTGAACGGCGTCTCAGTCGTTCCCAGAATCGATCCCACAGTATTGGCTTTCCGGATTTTCACCGTTGTCGATGCAGGGAAACGAGAGTTGTTGAGAAGGTCGAAAGGCGCATCGATCGTTAAAGTCGTAGTTGTGTGCGAAGTGATTAGAAAAGCTTCTTCACTAGCGCTGCCATTGACTAAATAAGCGAGATGAGCCTCCGTTGTCCATTGATTCGCTGCCCAAGCCGTGCCCGTTGCAGTGATGGTCTGTGCCCCTTGGTTTGTTAAAGGATCCGAGTCAGGATCGGCGTCGTAATTGTTTTCTACCGTGATCTGACCGGAGTATTCGACGTCAGCAAGAAGAGTCGCAGAAATCACCGAGAGGCTTGGGGTGCTTTCGTCGACGGCTGCAGGAATTGTCAATTTAGTGTAGCCTTGGGGAACAGTATAAACCGTATCGGCACACAGCGGCGCAAGGAAGACACAGTAAAGAAGGAGACGAAGCAGTTTCATAAGCTATTTGGGAAGTTGGCCAAATAAGGTTTCGTTTACAATTAAAAACTCAGCGTTTTTCTCAGGGCCATCCAGCTAGGGAGAGTAAACGACGTTATCAGCCGATTTCCGCAAATCAAATCCACCTTGCGACACGAAATCCGAATTCTTAGACACTTTCTGGAGGCCGTCACATCGAAAACATGAGGCCAATCAGTCAAGTTTTCCCTAGCTGGATGAC
>CBFHQJ010000094.1:0-19797 GCA_965657795.1 Akkermansiaceae bacterium | reverse complement strand
AACTTCGACAGCGAAGCCAAAGGTTCCGACGCCAATCCCTGGCTGATCGGGGTGATTCAGGGAATCTCCTCCACCGACCTCGGTCGGGCGACCCAACTTCTCGAAGAACTTCCCTTCTCCCGCGGCCGCGGCCAGGCGCTCGACGCCGTTTTTGCCGAAGTCACCGCGTCCGGCCCTGATAATGCCAAGCGCTGGATCGCCAGCCTCACCGATGATAAGCTCAAGTCTGGAGCGGCTGGACGACTCGCCGGCCAACTGGCCCGGGAAGATCCCCGCTCCGCTGCCGAGTGGGCCTCCTCGATGGGATCGGATATTCTAAAATCCTCCGCCGGAGAAATCGTGCAACAATGGGCCGATGAAGATCTCCCTGCCGCCCGGGCGTGGGTCGAAAGCCAGCCTGAAGAAGTGGTAGCCTCTGCCGGCCCCGCCCTCGTTCGCGAAATGATCCAAAACGAAGACGTCGTTGCCGCCTCAGACTGGCTTGCAAATTACGAAGGCAACCCGGCCTTCGACGACAGTGTCAAATCCCTGGTATGGCATTCCATGAACGATGAACCGGCCCTCGCCGCAGATTGGATCATGAGACTCTCCAGCACCGACGACCAACGTGGCACCTTTCACCGCATGATTGGAAGATGGATGAGCAAGGACGAGGCTGGAGTCGTTGATTACGTGAACAACAATCCGGTTCCCGAAGGAATCAAACAACGCGTCGAAATGACGCTCAGAAGGAAACAGGAACAAAAGTAGAACCCAGCCATGAAGACTCTGTTTAGCATCGCCATTTTTCTGGGCGCCGCCCTCCTTTTCACTTCGTGCAAAACGGAGACAGTCGACGTCAAACCCGACGAACCCACCGATCCCGAGAAGCACGAAACCATCACTCTCGGAGGAGGTTGCTATTGGTGCGTCGAAGCCGTTTTTCAGCAACTTGACGGAGTGGTCTCGGCCACCTCTGGTTTCATGGGAGGTCACATCCCCAATCCAACCTCCGAAGATGTTTATTCGCTCACCTCTGGGCACATCGAAGTGGTCCAGCTGGTCTTTGATCCTCAAAAAATCTCCACCGAGGAAATTTTGAAATGGTTTTGGAAAGCGCACGATCCCACCGATGCACTGGGCCAGGGCGTTGACAAAGGGCCCATCTACATGAGCCACATCTTCGTGCACTCGGATGAGCAGAACAAGCTGGCGGAAGCTTCGAAAAAAGAAGCACAAGCAAACTTCGACAAGCCCATCGTCACCACGATCCGCGAAGCCGAAGTCTTCTACCCCGCCAAGGAGGAACATCAGGACTACTACTTCCGCATGAAGGGAGAAAATCCCTATTGCCCTCAGCAGATCACCCCCAAGCTCAAGAAGCTGGGACTCGATCACTAGTAGAAAGAACCGGTATCTCTTTCAGAGCGCGTTGGAGTTCTTGCCACGTGGCTTCGGTGAAGGACTTTTTCTCCAGAAGAAGCTCAAGTTTGTAGCCTTCGCGTCGGTAGTCGATCCTTGCGCAGAGATCATTCATCGGGATCTCCTCGATCTCTGATCCTGCGATCTCCCTCGTCATCCCGTTGTCACGGAAAACCCGGATCATCAATGGCTCGATCTCAATCTTCGAGATTCGTTCCAGTTGCTTCGAACGCTGGGAGCGGATCAAAAAGATCACGAGGCAAAGATGAACAACAACTCGAATCCATTCCTCACCCTTAATCGCATAGTCGATGGCAGTATAGATTAACAAAGCCGCCAGGAGATAGCCCCCAATGCTCC
Source organism: Akkermansiaceae bacterium (assembly GCA_965657795.1). Lineage (GTDB taxonomy): Bacteria > Verrucomicrobiota > Verrucomicrobiia > Verrucomicrobiales > Akkermansiaceae > SW10. Next base: position 18,036 of record CBFHQJ010000094.1, on the reverse strand, counting down.
TGAGTGGCCGCTCGTTGGCAATGACTTTCATCTCACTCATAGGCTATTTGTGAGAACAGCCCCAATCAAGTGAGAAGCCCCGAGGATTGACCTCCTACGATGATTCAACTTATCTGTCGCCGTGCGTTTAGTTCCGGTTCTTCTTCTCTTCATCTTTCTGCCGGGATGTCAGGAAGAACCTGAGCCACAGCAACCGCCTCCACCTCCGGCAAAAGTTTCTTACTCGGTCGAAGTCCGTCCCTGGCTCATCAAGAACTGCCTGGACTGCCACGATGATCTTCCGCTGTACAATCCCCGGGATTGGAACCTGCTTCACCAGCACGAAGACGACACAAAATTAGAGCCTCCGGGATTCGTGAACCTCTGGGTCGAACAAGGCTCGATCGTGGATCCTCACTGGGCCGGACTTCCCCTACGTGAAGTTGAGGCCGCTTCCCTTGATGACTTGATAACGTCGCCCGGCCAACTCCTTACCACGAAGCGGGTTAAAGCTCCTCCCCTCTTCACCGCTTCGGTGGCAGACCTCCTCGCGGGTGACCTTATGGAGGACGAAGCCCGCACCATCTCGACCGGATATTTGAGAAAGGGCGAGGACACTCCGGAGTGGCGAATCGAAAAAGTGGCCCGTGAGTTCCTGGGGGTGCGGATCGAATGCGCCCGCTGCCACGACCACCCGACAGAGCATTGGTCGAAGGCAAGACACGACGAGTTCAAAGCGCTCTTTACCACCCCTTTTGACCACATCCCAAATGCTCTACCCCCACTCTTCATTAAACAGAACCAGAAAGACGAGGCCCGCATCGCAGAGCTGAAGTCGTCTATCGCTGAAGCTCGCACTCCCGCGCCGATCGAGACCAAGGAATTCGATCTCTGGAAAGAGTTCGCGGGCAAAGCTCCGCAACTGCCCGGACTCCTTGCGGCCTACTCCTTTGACGACCGCCAGCTCACCAACCTTGCTCTCTCAAGCCCTGTCATCGCGGACGGAAGCCAACTCGTCGCAGAAGCCGGAACCCACGGACTTGGCGTCTATTTCGATGGAGCAAACAAGCTCACTCTCAGCGAAGTTCCAATCTCTTCCGAGTTGGACCCTTTCACCATTTCGGCATGGATTCAGGCGGAAGAAAAAGCACTCTCCGACACAACGATTCTCTCGATCGGCACCCGCAAACGGGGGTTCGAAATCAGAATTATCGAGGGAAAACTACAGGCGCGCTGGGTCAAAGTCTGGCCACAGTTTGCCATCGCTGCCACTTCAGAAGAGCCACTCATCTCCCCCAGCCGCTGGGCCCATCTTGCCGTGAGCTATGATGGCAGCCGCCAAGCCGACGGGCTCAGGATTTTCGTCAATGGCCATGCCATCGCCGCCACTCAAACCGGTGACGGTCTTTTTCAAAGAGTTCTGGATGGCAATGAAGCCTGGAGCTTTTCCGGAAAAGGAATCACCCTCGATGAATTCCAGATCTATGGCAGTTCACTTACCCAACTCGGAGTCCGCCAACTCTTCGATGGCACCAGCCTGACCAATGCGACGCAGGCTGAACTCGGGAAGTTTTTTCAAAGACACTATGCCGGCGAAGTCTCGCCAAGAAAAGCCAAGCTTCGAAAACAGAGCGAAGAGCTTCTCGAAATCGAAAATCAACTCCCTGTTTATCTCGTCATGAGTGGCGCTCCCGGAGGGCGCCTTGAATTCGCACGCCGACTCAATCCCGACCTCCTTGCTCGCTCCCTCGCAAATGAAGTTTGGCGGCAATACTTCGGCTCCCCCCTCGCTCACAGCCTCGGCTTCAGCGACCTACCACCGGAAAATGAAGACCTCCTCGAATGGCTGGCATCTTACCTGAAGAACTCGAATTTCGACCTTATTAAACTCGGAGAAGTGATCACCTCTTCGGAAACCTGGCAGAGAGAATGGACCCCGCTTCAGCATCAAACAGCCGAGTGCCCGCGGACCAGCGAATAGGCCTATTCGTCGTCCGCCCTGGCGAGGACCTCGGACTCGATCTCGTCGATCAGATCACGGAGCACGTGTAATCCTTCCCTCTTCACAGCGTCAATACCGCTGGGCCATTTTGGCGTTTCTTCAAGATCCGCGATCTCATCGACGGCGCGCCGGATATAGTCATCCGATTCATCTTTCGGATCAACCAACGGAAGCTGTCCCGCATTTAAATCATCCAGAGTGAGGCGATAAATTTTGAACTCCTTCTGATCTCTTTTTTCGATCTTAGCGAAGCGTTCGATCTGCTCTTTTCTGCGCGATGCCCGTCGCTCCTCGTTCTCCTTCAATTCAACAAGACGCTCGTCATAACTGAGCGAAGTCGAATTCTCTTCCCTGGCTTTTTTTGCCCTCTCGATGTCGGACCGGAGATATTTGAAATACTGCTCGGCCTCCACCCGCTTACGACTCTTCTGCGCGATCTCGGGAATAAAAAGCCCGGCTCGATCAAACGGTTTAAAATTCGGGCTCCGTCGAATGATATCGTGCGGGAGAGCATACTTTTTCAACCCCTCCCCTTTTTCAAAACCATCGCTGATGTCCGGCAGAACCAAGTCAGGCACGACCCCCTTGATCTGGACCGAACTCCCGGAAACACGATAGTATTTTTGGAAAGTCAGCTTCAACCATCCTGCTCCTTCACGGTCCGCGAGGATCGGCATGTAGTCGGAAATATCCATCGTCTTCTGGACGGTTCCTTTTCCATAAGTTGAAGCCGCACCGACCACGACCGCACGATTGTAATCCTGAAGCGCACCCGCCAAAATCTCCGTCGCCGAAGCACTATTTTTATTCGTCAACACAATCAACGGCCCGTCATAAAGAGGTTTGCGATGCAGTGAGTTGAGAGCACGGATCTGACCACTTTTCGAGCGCACTTGCACCACCGGGCCACGACCGGTGAAAAAGCCGGTGAGGCGTTGAACTTCGGGAAGCGAGCCTCCGGTGTTATCGCGCAGATCCAGGGCCAGCCCATCGATCTTTTCCACCTTCAGTCTCTCGAGCAATCGCTCAACATCAACCGAGACACGACTCCCGGTATCATCAAAGTCAAAGTAGAAAGAAGGGATCGTCATCACCGCGAGGCGCAAGGACTTGTCACCTCGTTGGTATTCATAAATCCGGGCGGTGGTGAGTTCATCCTTCATCGTCACCACCCCACGCGGAATGGCGATATCAATGACTTGCTCTTCCCCATCGACATCGCGCCGCACGCGCAACCCAACCGGCGCATCCTCTTCTCCTAAAACATCTTCAATCACACGGTCGATTGATTTAAAAATGACGCTCTTCCACTTGCCGTCATTCTTGGCCGACACCGCAATGATCCGGTCCCCCAACTTAAGATCGCCCTGGCGGTCGGCCGGACCTTCGTTCACGATCCCCTTGATCTCAATCTCACCGTTATCATTGCTATCGAGCCGGGCTCCGATACCAACCAACTCATTGCTGACATCAATCTTGAACTGCGCCATTTCACTCGCACTGAAGTATTCACTGTGAGGATCATAGGCCTTGGTCACCGCCGAGAAGAAGTAGTTGGCAACGTCTTCCTCCTCCATCTCTTCGATCGCCTTGAGCAAACGATCAAACTTGAGCTCGACCATCTTTTTGACGGAAGGCTTTTTCCGGAAAGGATCCGGCTTTCCGGCTTCGATGGCTCGGGCCTTGAGGCGCTCGCGACGAACCATTTCGGAAAGCAAAAGATCCTCAAGGTTGTCGCTCCAAAGTTTTTGCAACTCGAGGCCATCGGTGGGCCACTTCGCTTCGCTCCGATCATCAATAATACTCCTCTTTTCTTCAAAGGGGAACTCCTTGGTCGTGAGAAGATATTTCACATAAGTCACCCGGGCGGTCACACGCCCCCGGTAAACCTCATGAATACTTTTCGCCACAGGCATGATGGACTTGGTGCTGATCCGGTCGTGGAGAACCCGCTCATAGCGACGTTTGAAATCAGCGACTTCCCGATCCAGGAAGTAGATCTTATTTCCATCGAGTGAGTCGAGATACCGCTCAAGAAACCGGCTGCTCAAATCCTCGTTAAAGGCGAGCCGCGCGTAGTGGCCGTTCTGAAGCATCCTGGCCAGTTCACGCCCCACCAGTTCAAAATCCGCACCGCGAGCAGGAGCAGCGAAGAAGATCCCGGCGGCCAATGCCACAACGGTCGTGAATTTACGAAAATTTAACATTAGGGGGAATGGGATTGGGGGGAGGCCACCCGCAGCTCCCGTGCGGAAGCGATGCCAGATGACCAAACTGTGTCACATCTTGCAGTGACAACGGACCATACTACGCTCAGTATTCCGGAAATCTTTAACTTATGTTCAATCACCTCCCCTCCGCCATCCAACACGAAGGTCGCCTTTCCCGGCGTCTCTTCCTCGCCTACGCCGCTTCTCTCTCCACCATTCCCCTCCTTGGCCAAACCGCGGGCACGCCCAAAAAGGTCAGCTTTTCGGACAATCCCTTTTCACTGGGTGTGGCCTCCGGCGACCCCGATCACGAGAGCGTTATTCTCTGGACACGCCTCGCCCCAAAGCCACTCGAAACTGGCGGCGGAATGCCCGATCACCCGGTCGAAGTCTTTTGGGAAGTCGCCACTGATAACTCATTTAAAAAAGTCATTCAGTCTGGCAAAGCCGTCGCTTCCCCCAAGCTCGGCTTCTCCGTTCACATCGAGGCAAAGGGCCTCAAGCCAGATCATTGGTATTACTATCGTTTCCAGTCTGGTGATGCCACCAGCGCGATCGGGCGCACCCGCACCATGCCTCTGCCCGATGCCAATCCCGACAAGCTACGCTTCGCCGTCACCTCATGCCAACACTGGGAACAAGGCCTCTTCACCGCCTACCAGCAAATGAAGCGCGACGAGCCTGATCTCGTCTTTCACCTCGGCGACTACATCTATGAATACGCCGCTGGTAAAGGAGGCAACGTTCGTCGTCACCTTGGATCCGAAATTGAAACGCTCGAACAATACCGCCTGCGTTACAGCCAATACCGAACCGATCCCGACCTTCAGGCCATGCACGCGGCCTGCCCGTGGTTCCTCACTTGGGACGATCACGAGGTCGACAACAATTACGCGAACGATATTTCCGAACAACGCGGCGTCACTCCGGCCCAACTCCTCCTCCGCCGGGCCAATGCCTACCAGGCTTACTACGAAATGATGCCGCTTCGTCCTTCCTCCCTCCCAAAAGGGCCGGACATGCAACTCTATCGTAAAGGCAACTTTGGAACGCTGGCCGAGCTCTTCGTTCTCGATACCCGGCAATACCGGAGCGACCAACCCAACAACGATGGCCGCGGACCTCTCAATGAAGAGTCTCTGAATCCCCGCAACACCCTTCTTGGCGAAGAGCAACGGAAGTGGCTTTTCGAATCGCTGAATTCATCGCCAGCCACCTGGAACGTCCTTGCCCAGCAAGTCATGATGGCCTTGGTCGATCGCAACATGAAGGGCGACACCGCTTCCTACTCCATGGACCAATGGCCGGGCTACGCCGCCGAGCGCCAAAAGCTTCTCGAACACATTCGCGACCACAAGATTTCCAACGCCGTCGTTCTAACCGGTGACATCCACTCCAACTGGGCCAACGAATTGCGCGTCGACGACCTCAAGCCGGACCTCCCCACCGTGGCCACCGAGTTTGTCACCACCTCGCTCTCGAGTGGCGGCAATGGCACTTCAAAACCCTACGATCTCAGCGACCGCAATCCTTGTAACAAGTTCCACAATCGCGAGCGCGGCTACATCATGTGTGACCTCACCCCGAAAACCTACACCGCCGACTACAAGGTCATCAACGATGTCAAAAAGCCCGGCGGAGTCACGACCTCACGCGCCAAATTCGTCGTCGAAGCCGGAAAACCTATCATCCACAAGGCATGAGGGAACAGAGATGAAAACCCGCCGTCCAACCATGGTCGCCTCAGTCCTGCTTGCGGCAATCTTTGCGACCCCCTCGATTGGGCCATCGATCTTGGAGGAGACACTCCCGAAAAGGCAATAGACCTGTCCGAGGGATTTATGGCGATATTCGCTCAACGAGATCTAAACGCTGCCGCAGACTGGCTAGACGATTTCCAAGGCCATCCCACGGTCAAAGATCAGCTAACTGCCCGGTATGCGATGGTGCTTGGCGCAACCGACCCCGAGGCCGAGGCCGCCCAACCATGGATCGCCAAGATCCAAGACGAAAAAGAACGCAACAGCGTCCTACGCAACACCATTTACCAGTGGGAAAAAGATGATCCCGAAGGCTTCGCCGAATGGGAAGCTCATCCACACCGAGAATAATCCATGCAAAGCCTCGCCATCATCGCCACTTCAATCGCGGCGGCCATTCTGTACGGGATCGTGCACGATCAAATCACCGCTCGGATCTGTGTGGAATATTTCACGATCGGCCATCCCAGACTTATCCAATCCGAATCCCCTACCATCCTCGGATTATTTTGGGGAATCGTCGCAACCTGGTGGGTTGGACTGGCTCTGGGAATCGGACTCGCGATTTCGGCAAGAATAGGCGGACGGCCAAAATTGCGCCTTACCGACATCCTTCATCCCATTCAGTGCCTCATGCTTGCCATGTTCGCCCTCGCCATTTTGGCTGGACTGATTGGCTTTATCACCGCGACTTCCGGGGTCTTTTTCCTGGTCGAACCCTTTTCTTCCCGCGTGCCGGAGGATAGACACACCGCCTTCCTAACCGTGGGCTGGGCGCACTCCGCCTCTTACCTATCCGGATTCATCGGGGGAATCATTCTCTGGATCAAGACATGGAGAAAACGGGGTGTTCTCACACAGGCCGATCATTCTGCAATCAGCCCTACGTGAAAGCTTAAGAAACCCTAAGTATTTCCACCACGAAATTCCCTCAATTTCCCGTAAATGCAGGCTTGACGGTTCCCCACCTCCCCCCTAGTTTCCCGCTCCCCGTCGGACCCCGGGGGCTATTTATCATGGAAAAACATACTCGTGGCGTTGAAGTCAAAAGTGGAGAGAGCGTCGATCGCGCCCTGAAACGCCTTAAAACAAAGCTCGATACCGAGGGCATCCTCGAGGAAATGCGCCGCCGTCGCTCCCATGAGAGCACCATCACTCGCGCCATTCGTAAGGCCCGCACCGCTCCCAAGCGCAACAAAGTCCGTTGGAGATTCCAGAGTGAGTCCCAAGTCGCGACCGCTGAAGCTGCCAAAGCCACCAGAAACGCAGAGTAACACTTCTCGAAACTCGAACACGGGTCCAACCAATTGCCGTCTCGCAGGATTTTTCCTCCGAGGCGCTTTTTTTGGCACCCTCCAAAACACAATTTGTTGCTCCAAAGTTAAAAACACCGCTTGCAGCGCCATTTTGGTGGGGTAAGGTGCCCGTGCTATGAACGCAAAAATGAGATTCGGCATTATGTGTGCCTTCGGAGCAATGACCCCGGTAGCTCTCGCTGCCCCGGTTGATGCTGAAGACGTCGCCGCATCGACCATCGACGGATACACGGTATCCTTCAGCGGTGGTGGGTGAGGTGCTGCTAACAAGGCCCGTGCGGCCTTGGGTAAAATGGAGGGAGTTGAGAAAGTAATGCTTTCGGGCATGACCGCTTTCGTGACAACCAAGAATGAAGAGGTGAAATTTACTCGCGTGAACGTGGGCAAAGCCCTCAAAGCTGGTGGCCTCAAACTCGAGCGTGTTAAGAAAAGAGAAATCGCTGCACCCAAAGAAGCTTATGCAATCGCCGTCACCGGCGGCACATGAGCGCAGACCAATGAGAGATTGCGTGCCGATCTCGAAAAGTTGGACGAAGTGAGTGCTGCTTTCGTCAATGCCGGTTCCATTACCCTTCTCATGGCTTCTGCCGACTCCTTCGACGAGGAGAAGATTGGTAAAATGACCGAAAAGCGTAAGTCCGTCATCAAGAAGGCGACCAAGCTTGCCAGCAGCCCCCTCTAGGTTCTGCCGGTTTCATCGAAATATTTAATCGAAAAGCCCGGATCGTCACGGACGGTCCGGGTTTTTCTTTGTCCGCAGATCCCGGCAAAGATCTAACATTTTTTCGCATTTCCCGGTTTGCATCCCACCAACCTCATCTATGTTCCACCCGTTATGAGCATCAAAGTTGGCGATCAAGCCCCTGATTTCTCCCTCGTCGGACTCGGCGAAGGTGGTCCCGAAGTTGTCACTCTCTCCGAAATCACCGGTGAGCAGAACATCCTTCTCCTTTTTGTCCCCATGGCCTTCACCGGCGTTTGCACCCAGGAATTTTGCGAAATCTCCGCAGGACTCGGAGCCTACTCCGACCTGAACTGCAAAGTCCTCGGCATCTCCGGAGACAATCCCTTTGCCCAAGCGGCTTGGGCCGAGAAGGAAGGCATCAGCCTCCAACTCCTTTCGGACTACGATCACAAAGCCACCGACGCTTACGGCATCGCCTACGATCAGTTCCTCCCTGAGAAGAACCTCATCATGGGCGGAGTTCCCAAGCGTTCGGCTTTCCTCATCGATAAGGCCGGTGTTGTGCAGTACGCCCAGGTCAACGACAGCCCCGGCGATCTCCCCGACTTCGAGGCGATCAAGGCCAAGCTCGGCGAGCTTTCCTAAATTCATTTTTTAAGCACTCGAATCCCGCCCTCCATCCACGGAGCGGCGGGATTTTTCTATACCACTCCGAAGACCAGGAGAGAGGAGATCAAAGCTCCACGCTAAAAAAATCGTGCATCACCTGCCGATAGGTCTCCTTCTTAAAATCCGGCAGCCAATCCAGCTCGAATTTCTCCGGCTCGATCCACCTGGCTTGCCCAAACTCGCGGGGTTCCTGCATGAGATTCACCTCGGGCGCGCCTTCACTCACCCGGCAAAGGAAGTAGGTCTGCTCCTGCCCCACAAACTTCGCCTTGTGAGGCGGCTTGTTTTTCTGAACTCCGGGAGGGTAATCGTAACGATAGCCACCTTTGGATCGCTCAACTTCATAGTCTTCGGGTTTCAATCCAATTTCCTCCTCCACCTCCCGTAAAATTGCCACTTCCAGAGGTTCCCCCTCGTCCACCCCACCTTGGGGAAACTGCCAGGCGCCGGGATTCAGCAATCTTTCGCAAACCAAGAGCTGCCCTGCCCCGTTGATCATCAGGGCCGCGACATTCGGTCGATACTCGTCCATAACGGCCACACTAATGAAACGAAGCCCTTTTTCAATCCGTAGCCCTGGCGAAATTCAGACTTTGACGTCTTCCCCGGATCAAACGATATTCACTGCACCATGAAGACCACCCCGTTCCTCCTCGCTCTCGCATTCGCAGCCCTTTCGGCCAACGCCCAAACCACTCCGGTCCCGGGCGGACAGCAAACCCAGGCCGAACAACAGGAAGCAGCGCGTCAACAGCAAGAGCGCGACAAGCAGGCGCTTGAAGGCGTCAATGACGATGAAAACCGCAAGCGCCGTTGGGAGTGCAGCCTTCCCGGAGGAGAATATTCTGTGAACCTTGGTGCCATCACCTCCGTCAGTAAACATTCCTACGTTCTGGACGGAACTCTCCTTGTTACGGAGGTCACTGTCGATACTACCGGCACCGCCCTTGCTCGCTTTTACTACATTGAGCCCATCACCAAGGACACCACCTTTAATGCGCTGGCCCGACTCCAAAAGCGCGCCGAGCAGCTCCGCAACCGTGGCCAACAAAGGACCGGCACCAAAGCCGACGAAATGGCACAGAAAAGCTACCCAACCACCACCCATGCGCGCACCATCGAGTTTCGCATTATGAACGAAGTGGAACTCAACGCTCTTTACGGATCTCTCTATCGGGCCTGGAACAGCGGAAAAGGACGGACCTTCCGCATTCAGTAAAATTGAAAATTCCAGTGACCGATTTGCAATATTATCACTTGCAGATACGTCTCATCCACACAACTTTGCAAAACTTATGAAGCAATTCACTACCACAATCTTCGCAGCCGCCCTCACCCTCGCCCCTGCCACTCTCTTCGCTGCCCCACAAGAAGCCGCTACCGAGAAGAAGGAGGAAAAGAAGGCCGATCAAGAAGTGACTATCGAAGCCAACGACCAGATGCAGTTCAACAAGAAGGCTTTCGAAATCAAAGCCGGCGAGACCGTTAAGCTGACTCTCAAGCACGTTGGCAAACTTCCCAAAGTCGCAATGGGCCACAACATCGTCATCCTCAAGAAGGGCACCAATCTTGCTGCTTGGGCCAGCAAGGCCATGACTGCTGCGGCCACCGATTACATCCCGGCGGACGAAGCCTCAAAGAAGGCTGTCATTGCCAACACCAAGGTTCTTGGCGGCGGTGAAACTGACTCCATCACTTTCAGCATCAAGGATGCCGGCGAGTATCAGTATCTTTGCAGCTTCCCAGGTCACTTCGCCGTGATGCAGGGCAAGATCACCGTGAAGTAGTTATTCACCGACAAAGCTTAATCTCAAAAACGCGGCGCTCTTTGGAGCCCGCGTTTTTTCGCTTTCAGCGCCTCCCCTCGAAAGCCCGGGACAGGGTCAGCTCATCAGCAAACTCCAATCCCCCGCCAGCCGGGAGGCCTTGAGCGAGGCGCGTCACCCGACAACCGGTGCTTTCAAGAACCTCACACAGGTAATTTGCCGTCGCCTCTCCCTCCACATCCGAGCTCGTCGCAAGGATCACTTCGGTCCCGGGAGTTTCACGGACCCGACGCACCAATCCTCCGATGCGCAGATCTTCCGGCCGAACATCATCCAAGGGAGAAAGCTTTCCCCCAAGGCAATGATAGAGGCCTCGAAAGACTCCCGAACGCTCGATTGGAAGAACATCGGTGGGTTGCTCCACCACGCAGAGAACCTGGGTATCTCTCCCCTGCTCACTGCAAACAGCACACCCCGATTGACCGGTAAAAAATCCGCAGGTCGGGCAGGCTTTTACGATTTCATGACAATCCTTCAGTGCCCCCGAAAGATCCATCGGAGTGGCCTTGGGATTCTGCAGGAGATAAACCGCGATTCTTTCGGCGCTCCTCGGCCCGACTCCGGGCAACCGCTTTAACTCTCCCACGAGAGCCCGGACTTCGGAAGGATACTCAACCTTGGCCATCTGCGCGGTTCGAATGTTGCTTGGTCATGTGCTCACCTTCCTGAAGGCGGATGACATTTTGGGCATCGTCTTCCACAATTCCTTCGCAAGGCATGCGGTGGATCCGCGCGTAAATGCTTGCCGAGAACCAAGACCAAATCACGGCCAGAATAAGCCCAAATGGTTTCCATAAAATTCCCCAGACTGCAAAAGCCGGAATCAGGGTGAGACTCAAAAACAAGGCCGAAGCCCCCAGGACTACCCTCCGCCCGCTTCCGGGTGTCCCCAGAATCGCAGCAATTAAGCCAAAGGAAGCCGCCGCAGTGATCAAAATCCCAGCAAGTCCGGGCAACCCCATCTCGGCACGGATCACGAGACCATTCGCAAACCAGAGCTCCCGCATGGATTCGTTTAAGCCCTCAAAAGCACCCATCACCTCCGTCGCCGTCCCCAAAAGCAGGGAAAGGAAACCAAAAATTATCAAAGGAACCGGAACATGTCCGATCGGTTTTGCAGTTTGGGGCATGGGTGTGGGGATGGAGTTACCAAATATTTAGTCCTCGTGAAAGAGTTTTGCACCTTCGATTTTCGTCCGTCCGATAAACTCCCAGATGTTTCGTAAAACTTTGAGCCCACCATCGATGACATCAACTGCGCAAACTTCAAAGAAGGTGGCATTCACCACCAATGGCAAAAAAGCGTCCCCGATTCACGGGGACACTTGATAAGATAGGTTACAAAAAGTCGGGGAGCAAGTCGCTCGCACAAATCTACTCTTCGATCACCCGGTAAAATACCCGACCTTCCGATGCCGCGATCACTGGAGAGGTCGTGGAATCCCCACTGGAAACAATCCCGGTTTCAATGGGTTCGAAGGTTACGAGATCAAACGATCTTTCGATGGCATAGGTTTTACCAGCTGCCGAGGCGAAGGTCAGGACCACGGTCTCCGCCTCCGCATCAACCGCAAGATCGGTAATGGCCAAGACGACGGCAGGACCACCGGTGAACAAGGTGTCATTGTAAACCGTTAATCCCTTATTTGCGTTGATTGAGCCGGAAGTAAAAGCAACACCGGTCAGGGGGCCGTTATTTCCATCACCAGCCATGTTTCCACTCGCAACACCGAATGAGGATCCATTGGTGCCGGTCCAGTTGCCTCCCAGCGGTTTGAAGTCCGAAGCGACCAGAGCGCCATCCAGATAGATTGCGATGACGGAATCTCCATTTTCATCCGAGACATCGTAAGTCGCTGTCACTGCAATTTCCCCACCTCCAAGCTGCCCTGCCGTGAGGGTATGAGTGGCCACCGCAAGCTCAAGCCCACCACTACCAGCAGCGCGGAAGACCAAATTGCTGCCTGCTTCATAGGCCAGTGAGATACCAATGGTGGCGCCTCCGGTCTCGAAGAGGACCTCACGCTCTCCATCAAGCTTCTCCTCAAAATCGACGTACATTCGAAAGCTCACATCGAGAGTATTTGTAGCACCAAAGAGAGCATCGAATGACGTTCCGGCTCCCAAAGTGCCCAGGTTGGCGAAGGGAATTCCCACTTCGTCCGCCGGCGGCAGGCTTGCGAAATCGTCCGGATCGGAACCGGTATACACCTCGAAGAAGTCGCTAAATCCATCGAAGTCAGAATCCGCAAGCAACGGATTGCTGGATGGGTTCCCATTCACTTCCTCACCATCGGTCAATCCGTCGGCATCACTGTCGGGATTGTTCACTTCGGTCGGTTCGGCCAGCGCAAGCTCCTCATCGTCGTCCAATCCATCTGCATCGGAATCAGCCAAGGTTGGATTGCTTCCGGCATTCAATTCTTCAAGATTGGTCAACCCGTCATTATCGTTGTTGTCCGAGGCTCCCTCTGAGAGATCTCCAAAGAAGGTCGTTTCCCAAAAGTCAGGAAGACCGTCAAAATCAGTGTCACTTTCGGTGATCACATCAGCGATTTTCAGATAAGCTTCGTCGGCTTCCGCAGGGGTCAGTACCCGGTCATAAATCTGGAAGTATCCTACCGAACCTTGGAAAGTCGTCGTTCCAAGTGGAGCCACACCTCCCGTCCCTCCCAATGCACCATCAGCGCCTCCCCCAAATCCCGACCAGGTCATTAGGCTGGCCCGGCCATCAGGCACTCCAATCGCCCCCGTGGCGCTCCCGGTCTCCGTTCCTCCGGCTGATCCTTTCACGTAGCCGTCCACCGTCTGACTTGCGGAATCAAGAGTGAAGAGGATCTGAACAAAGTCGCTAGGGTTAATCAGCGAGAAGGGAATCTCAAGATCGATTGTATTTACTCCACCTGTGCTGTGAAGGAACCTCACTGTGGAGGAATTCATGAGAATGGCAGACCCTTCAAGCGGGCCTCCGGTTTCAAAAATGACCTGATAATTTTCATCGAGAGCGCCGGGCTGAACCCAGATTTCAAATGAAGTGTCCTGCGACGGAAACCCGAGTCCCATGTCCCCGCCGGTCACCGCAGCCAAATTCACCCGACCAATCGCCGCGGTCAAACTGTTCGCGTCCGAGGTCAAACCGGTCATCAAATCACCGCCGGTAATGTCGAAATTTTTTCCACCCACGGAATCTAAAATCGCTCCGCTGGTCTGGCCGGGAAGCGACGGATCCCAAAGATGAATCACAGCGGCCTCCAGCGCATCGACGACAATTTCCACTGAGGCATCAACACTCCCCGTTCCATTGGTTGCGGTGAGAGTGTAAGTCGCGGTGGCAGCCGGTGATACGGCGGAATTTCCTGCGGCTGAAACCGAGCCAGGTTCCGGTGAAATACTCACCGTGTCCGCACCCGAGACATCCCAGGTCAGCATGGTTGATTCGCCGGGAGCAATGAGGTCATCGCTTGAGGTGAACGAGTTGATCTCAGGCAGTTCATCCACCACCACGGTCACTTCGCTCGAAACTGAAACGGCTCCCTTCATAGCCGTGAGTGCGTAGGTCGTCGAGCCTGCGGGCGAAACCATCGTTTCAGTCAACGCTGTCACATCGAGACCACCGGGATCCAGAGTAAGTGTGTCGAAATTTGACACCGTCCAGGCTAGCGTGCTGTTCGCTCCGGCTGAAATTGCAGCCGGAGTTGCCGTAAGAGAATCAATCTTGGGGCGTTCGGAATCGGACGTCAGAGTCAACGTCACCGTATCATTGGTTCCAGATCCGTAATTTACGTTAAAGGTATAACCTTGCTCGTTCGTGAACGAAACGCCTTCTTCAAACTGTCCGGACAAGGTCGTGTATCTCATGAGAACCCACGAATCATTGACCGCAAAGTCCCCTCCCAAGGTCACCTTGAGATTTGCCGCTTGATCAATCGTCAAATTGAGTCCCTGCGTATTCGAGCGCTCGAGCGAACCGACGTTCTCACCATCGATGACGAATGACAAAGTGCCATCAGCGCCGATCGTACTGGGGTCAGGTGAGTTGAACAGATTACTCTCTCCGGTCGGCAACATCTCGAAAGTGCCGTTGTTCACGTTGAGGAATTTGTAGATCTGCATCACTCCTGCGACCGAGACAAACCCATTACCTCCAAAAGCATCGCCTACCGCCAACTGCATCGTTGCGCCCTGGCTTCGATAAGTAGCGCCCTCCTCAACCGTCAGGGTTCCGGTTCCTCCATTGATCCCCACAAAAATACCACTATTTCCTCCATGGGCACCACTGAGGGTTCCTCCGGTCACAGTCACACTCCCTGCATTCCCGGCTCCAGAACCAATCTCAATCCGAAGCGGGTTGTCGGTATTCGAGCTTCCGGTATTTTGATCCACGATGGCGTCGGCATTGACCACTGCGGTCTGGTTGTCCGGAACGACAACGCCAGTGTCCCAATTAGCGGGATCAAGCCAATCACCGCTTGTTTGAAAGGTGCTCGTCTGAGCTGAGAGAATCCCCGAGGTGAGGGACAAAAGAAGAAGCGCTTTTTTCATAATTGTCTGTGTGTGAACCTGCACCACACAGAAAACCACGATGCGCGTCAAGGAATCAGCCCCTCAATTAGACGCGGTCTGTCAGACAACTCTCGAAAAACTGATTACTTGAGCAACGGAACGCTGCGCCCCTCCTCACGATATTTCGTCAGCAGCGATTGGAGGCTCTCCGCAACCGCCGCCTTTTCGCCGATCAAATTTCGGGTCTCACCGGGATCTCTTTCCAAATCGTAGAGTTGGGTCGCAGGAAGGTCTTTATAAAGTTCTTTCTGGGCCGGCTTCGGACTACTCCACCCACCGGAATGAGGAGCCTCGATAAACTTCCACTTGCCCTGCCGAATCGCAAAGGTGCCATTGATGGAATGGTGAATCGTGGCTTCCCTAACGGGGCTCTCAGATTTGCCCAAAAGGTTCGGCAACATGCTCACCGAATCCTCACCCGCACTCGCAGGAAGTTTTTGGCCCAGGACATCCGCCACCGTTGCCAAAAGATCGGTCAGGCAGGTCGGATCATCACAAGTGGTTCCCGCCTTCACTTTGGCAGGCCACCTCACGATGAAAGGAACACGGTGCCCACCCTCAAAAATATCGGCCTTGTGACCGCGATAGACATAGCTTGGATCGTGCCCTTGCTTTTCCAAATCCGCGAAATCCGCTTCAGGCGAGCATCCGTTATCACTCGTAAAAATGAAAAGCGTATCCTGATCGACTCCAGCTTCTTTCAGGGCATCAAGAACCTGTTTCACGGTGTCATCGGTCATCGTCACAAAATCCGCATATGCGCTCTTCAATCCGCTCTTCCCCTCGAACTCCGGAGTTGGAAGAACCGGGGTGTGGGGAGACGGCAAGGCCAGATAGAGAAAGAAGGGTTTTTTAGTCCTCGCCTGTTCTTTGACATATTTCACCGCTCGACGAGTCAAATTGGGCAGCACATCTTCATGATCAAAATCGGGAGATGTGGGTCCCTTGCGCCACCAGCCATTCTTTGATTCAGCCTTCGTCCGCCCCGTCGTCCGGTCAGGAACCGCTGTCGGCATGCCATTTTCCACCCAGACATAGGGAGCCATATCAAGCGACCCACTATGACCATACGAATAAACAAAACCATTCTCCCTGGGGCCATTCGTAATGGGTTTGCTGTAATCCACCTGTTTTCCCTTCTTCGCCCAATCCCAGCCAAGGTGCCACTTTCCAATAAAGGCCGTATGATAATCCTGTTCTTTAAGAAATGAGGCGACCGTCATGCGGCCATCCTCGATCAAGTGATTTGAAAATCCATTGAGCACACTGCGCTTCAAACGGGAACGAAAAGCATAACGACCGGTCAGAACACCGTATCGAGTCGGAGTGCAAACCGAGGAATTGGAATGGGCATCGGTAAAAAGCATTCCTTCCTTTGCCATGAGATCAGATCCCGGCGTGGCAATTTTCCCTTCCGGGTTTCCACTCCTGAGATCTCCGTAACCCAGGTCATCGGCCAGGATATAAACAACATTGGGTTTACTCGGATCGCCGGAAGCAACCACGGGAAATAGGACAACAAAAGCAAGTACGAGGAATTTCATAATTAAAATAGCAAAGGGGTGAAAAAAACGGCCACCTCAAGCGAGGTGGCCGTTTGTAGAAAAAGTCAACTTTAGACGGGAAGCTTCCACTTATCCCGGCAAGGCTGGTCGATCAGAGCGTTCGCGGCATCGTTGCCCTCAAACTTCATCTTCTTAGGATCGAACTTCAGGTTGGCATTCAAACGGTGTGCAATCTTACCAAGATTGATCAGCGTGCAAGAGTTGAATCCATTCTGCTCGTTGAGCGCGAACTTCTTCTTCTCGCGAATCGCCTTGTGGAAATCGGTGACCTGCGGCGCGGGCTCGGGAAGAGCCTTCACCTTTTCCGCGAATCCCTTCACATCGGACTTGAAGCCCTTGAAGATCTTTCCTTCCGAACCCTCAATGAAGGCGGCATCCTTGTCCTTGTTCTCACCATCGAGCACGATCTTGGTCCCATCGGCATAGGTGTAGGTGATGCGGCGCCACGTTCCGACCGCATCCTGATCCTGGGGATCGGCATCGATCTCAACCGAAACCGGCAGTTCGTCATCCTTACCCAAAATGTATTGAACGGGATCGAGATAGTGTTGTCCCATATCCCCGAGCCCGCCGCCATCATAATCCCAGTATCCACGGAAAGTTCCATGAGTCCGGTGAGCATTGTATGGCTTGAAGGGGGCCGGCCCGAGCCAGAAATCATAATCAAAGTGATCCGGGACAGGTTGAACCTTCAAATTCTTCTTACCGACCCAGTTAAACTTCCAGTTGAATCCAGTCACACCCGACAAAGTCACCTTATAAGGTCCGGGCCCAATCAGACCACCATCCACCGCTTTCTTCACCTGACGGGCCGTGACACCGGAACCATAGAAATTCGATCTAAAACGGAACCAGGTGTTCAGGCGGAAAGCCACTCCGGCATCCTCAACCGCTTTCTTCATCGCCATACCCTCACCAATCGTGCGGGACATCGGTTTCTCTCCCCACACCGCTTTACCAGCCTTCGCTGCCGCAATCGCCATGTAGGCGTGCCAGTGCGGAGGCGTGCAAGTATGGATGATATCAATGTCATCACGGGCAATGATTTCCCGGAAATCATGGTAACCTTTGGCATCCTTGTTTCCCCTTCCTTGGGCCTTCTTCAATTGCCCTGCAAGTCTCTTGGAATCGACATCGCACATCGCGAGAATTCGACCGGGCATACCAAGGTGGGCATTACTAATTCCACCACAACCGAGGAGAGCACGGGTCAATTCATTCGAAGGAGCGGTCTGCCCATTCAAACCCAGCACGCGGCTCGGAACAATGGAAACAGTTGCGAGAGAAGCCAGGCCACCGATGGCCTTTCGACGGGAGATATTGTTACTGGATAATGAGTTCACGATAGATCTTGGTTACGACGCAGCATGATTCGATTTGTCAATTTTGCGTTCTTTCGTAATTTTCGCCAAAACCGCTTCGTAAGTCAACGCCCCTTCTCATGGCCATTTTGCGCCCGTG
>CBFHQJ010000093.1:0-20101 GCA_965657795.1 Akkermansiaceae bacterium | reverse complement strand
CCCGGCTGGTGCTCCATCCCCAATCCTCGCAAGATTTCCCCTTGTTGACCATTGAGATTAAATCAGTGTTTCCCTAGAGGTTTTGACGCGGGCCGGCGACGCTTCGGTGGGGCCGATCGGAAAGGCTATGACCGATTTGGAACTTTATTCGTTGGGGGTGAGGCGTTCGATCGGAATGGGGGAAGATGGCAGGGTTTATTTTACGGCTGAGTTTGAGAGAGAGATGGAGACGATGTCGGGTTTCTATTCGGTGAAGAATCCCGGTCAGGTGGCGGTTGTTTCAGAGACGGGATTTGGCGTGCCGGGGGTGGTTGTCAGTGGAGGCGGGGTTTTAAGTTCCGAGGATCCGTGGGGAGTGATCTCGGTCAGTCAGTCCGGGGGGATTCAAGTCGTCGGGAAGCGGAGTGATTATTCTAATTTTGACCAGGACCGTTTTCTGGATCAGGCCTTTCTTTATCGGGCAAATCAGGGGTTTGTCGAACTGAGCCCCCTTGACGACGAGCAATAGCAATGTCGTGATTTGGGGTGAGCAGTTCACGGCGGGGGTGCTGGAATTTCGAGCGGTAAAAGGGTCGACTTTGACCTTGAAAGGGGAAGGGAATCAATGGCTGCAAAAGCCGACCGTGATTCCTTTTGAATTGACCGTGAAGGTGCTTTTGGGAGGCCCCCTGAAGTCCAATGATTTTGTTGTCGATCTCGGAGTAAACGAACGGTTGTTGATCGGAGGGAAGCTCGAGAATTTTGGAGAAACCAATATCAATGGTGGAGGGATTCGCGAGGTGGGCGGGACGTTTTTGAATCATGGATTACTGGGGATCCCGTTCTCTGATATCGGGCATTTGGATGTCACCTCCTTTGGCGAGGTTAGGCAAAAAGGAGATGTGCGATATGGAAGGGTCAGCCTCCTGCCGGGTTCCCGGTATGACATCTATGGAGCCAAGTTGCTTCCGGGTGGGACCGGATTGAGAACCTTGGATTTCCAGGCAGGGTCCAAGTTCACTGCGAGTGGTTCGGGGACAAGCCGGGTGGAGGGGCTTGCCGGAAGGCTGAATCATTTTGGTTCCGACCTGGAAGTCTTCGGCGGGGCCGCGCTTGAATTGAAAGGACTCAATTCCAAGTCACTGCCGCAGCCCAATCGAGAGTTTGTTTATCGTATCCACAAGATGGGCTCGCTTTTGTTAGACGATTACGAATTCCGATTATGCAAGGTCGTTGGCAAGGGTAAGGTGAGCTTGACGAATGCGATCGTGGGAGGGACGGGCTCAGTGATGGTTCTTGAGGTGATAGAGGTCGATCTGACGGGGATGAATCTCCAACGGGATTTCCTGGGGGAGGGATTGCTCGAGTTGAGATTGGGAAAGAATATCGCTAATTTGACAACACCAGGTAATCAGATTGTTCGAATAGACATGTCCAAGTTGGGGGAGAATACCAAGACAACTGCCTGGTTTGGCGCGAACCTGGATGTGGTAGGTCCGCTTACTCTTGATGGAACTTTGGATATTGTTGGGCTTTGCTCCCTTCGGTCCGATATTTCAGGCAAGCTGACAACGACCGGTAAATTGATCATCTCCAATAGCAGTAGGGAACACTTCCCGTTCCTTGGAAGATTGACTGTGCCAAGAGATACTCAGAATGTCATGATCGGAGTCGATCTACAGTTTAACTTCCCGGGTAATTTTTTGAATTATGGTCTGATCATTGTAAAGAGAAATTCCAGCTTGGTTTTCGCGGATGGAGTGGCGGATTCCTTCTTCGTTGATGGTAAATTGACACAGGGGTTCTGGCGCGTTCAGGAGGGAGCTTCCTGCCTTCTGAGGGATAATATTGGGCAATCTGAAATTGATGTCATTGGGAAGAATGTGAAGGTTACCATTGAGGGTGCGGGAACTCCCGGGAGGATCGCTGATTTGCCTTCGCCCACCCACTCTCTTTTTGTTGAGGGCGAATTGGAGTTGCGAGGGGCGACTTTGGATATGGACGGGCAGACCCTTTGGAACCGCAAAAAGGTCACCGGAAGCGGCGCGACGATCATTGGCGAAGTTCAGAGCATTCGAGGTGATGTGCAAGGGGTGATTCAACTTTCCGGAGACATCAGGATTGAGGGGAATCTCACCACGGATGGCGTGATTTCGATGGGGGCATCGCCGGGAACCGGACAGGTGACCGGGGATCTGACCTTGCTGCCGGGGAGCGAGATGATTGTTGAATTTGAAGGGACCGAGGCCGGAACGGAATTTGACTTCATGGAGGTCGGCGGAACGATCAACCTGGACGGGAAATTAACCCTAAAGACTCTCGATGATTATGTGCCGCCGATCGGTCAGGGATATCGGATCATTTCGGCAACCGAGGTCACAGGCACCTTCGCTGAGATTGAACAAAGCGAAGTGGGGCGGACGAGAAGGTTTGAGGTCCTGGCGGATGATCTGGGTGTCAATGCGGTGGCGGGAGAGTTGGTCATATCCAGTTTTGATGATTGGCGTGCTGCCAGTTTTACGGCGGATGAACTTGCCAATCCATTCCTGAGCAGCGCGACTGCTGATCCTGATCGGGATGGGATGTACAATCTCTACGAATATGTCACCCACGGGCTGCCTAAGAAAGCCGGGCCGGAACCCTTCGAGTATAGGAATGGCAAATTGCTGCTCCGCTGGGCGAATAATGTCAGCGATTATCGCTGGCAATTGGAGACTTCGGTTGGACTTGAGTCTTGGGAGCCGATCGGGGCCTTTTTCTCGCCCCAAGGTGTGGGGCCGGATGAAACTTTGTTCGAACTTGCGGTTGGAGGGGCGGCGGCGAGCTCCTCGGAAAGATATTATCAATTGCGGGTTCTGCCGGTGGAGCCGTGATTGTGCTCTTGATTTGGCTTAGACCAAGCCGTCCTTCTTGGCCTGTTTCCAGTAGGCGTATTCGGAGCGATTAAAGTCAACATACTCCGGCGAAAGGTCCGAGGCGTAAATGCGATGGTCTCCGTCTCCGATGCCAAGATCGATGGTTATTTTGAACTCCGGTTTGCTGACGATATTTCGAAGGACTTCGGGGTTTGTTTTGGCTTGGAGGCCGCCTTTGCAAGCGGCTTTTGACTCGTAGTAAATATCGACAAGCTCCTCGCGAATACTGGCCCCGGAGTAGCCGACGGCGTGAATAATGCGGCCCCAGTTCGGGTCCTCACCATTCCAGGATGATTTCACCAATGAGGAGTTGGCAACTGCTTGGGCCACTTTTTTGGCATCAGCAGAATTGCGGGCACCTTTGACCTCAAGAGTGACGAATTTGGTCACGCGCTCGCCATCGCGGACGATGGCCTTGGCCAGTTTGTTCATGACAAATTCGAGGGCGTGGCTGAAGTCGCGGCACTCTTTTGTCCCACGCCGGATGGTCTTATTCTCGGCGGCGCCATTGGCGAGAATGATGACGGAATCGTTGGTAGAGGTGTCTCCATCGATGGTAATCCGGTTGAAGGTATTCTCGACGCCACTCGCGATTGCCTCTTTCAAGCAACCTTTGCCGACATCGGCGTCAGTGGTAATGAAGCAAAGCATGGTTGCCATGTTCGGATTGATCATGCCGGCTCCTTTGGCGCAACCTCCGATGCGGACGCGCTTGCCGTGGAGTTCGAACGAGATGGCAAATTCCTTCTCGTGCGTATCACTGGTAACAATGGAACGGGCGACGGCGTTGCCATTCTTGGGGCCCAGTCCCCGTATCAGTTCCTCATACTTTGAGTTAATTCGCATCATTGGCATCGGCAGGCCGATCACTCCGGTGGAGCACACGCCCACTTCCCGCTGTCTGAGTTCGAGAAGTCTGGCCGTTTCTTTTGCCATGTTCTTGGCATCTTGCATACCGGTGGGGCCGGTGCAGGCATTGGCGTTTCCGCTGTTGGTAATAATGGCCCGTAGGCTTTCAGCGCGGAGATGGCTTTGCGAGACTCTGACGGGTGCGGCTTTGACCCGGTTCTGGGTAAACATCCCGGCGCTGAGGCAGTCTCTCTCGGAGAAGATCAGCGAGAGATCAAGGCGGTCTGAAGTGGGGTCCTTGATGCCGCAAGAGATTGCGCTCCCGTGAAAGTCGCGGGCAGCGCAGATGCCACCTTTGATGCGTGTGTAAGGGAGATCCATGAAGGGAAGATGCTGTGTGATCGTTAGAGGTTTTGCAATCCGTCAGTTGGACAATTTCCGACCATGAGATTGAAACTCTGGATCGCCTGACCAGCAGCTCCCTTGCCAAGATTGTCTTCCGTGCTTTGGATGATAACCCTTCCTGTTCTCGGGTCATGATGCCAGCCCACATCAACGTAGTTGGTTCCCGTGACATGTTTTGTGTCCGGAGAAACTCCGGCACCACGAAGGCGGACGAAGGGTGCATCCTGATAAGCCTGCTCAAGAGCTTCTCCAATTTGGTCGAAGTCGCCCGTTAATTTGGCAAAGGTCGTGGTGCAGATGCCAGCCGTGACCGGAATGAGATGCGGGACAAAAGAGATTGTTACTTTCTCACCAGCGGCTTTGCCGAGCTCTTGCTCGATTTCGGAGAGATGACGATGGCGGGGAAGACCATAAGAACGAACGCTCTCGTTTACTTCGGAAAAGATGAGTGAGAGGTCGGCTTTGCGCCCGGCTCCGCTGACACCGCTCATCGACGAGACGTTAATCGATGAGTGTTCGATGAGGCCTTCTTTTAAAAGAGGAATCAAAGGAAGCATGATGGACGTGGGATAGCATCCGGGAGAAGCGACAAGTCGGGCTGCTTTGATCTCGGTCTCGTAAATCTCCGGAAGTCCGAAGATCGCTTCGTCAAGGAGTTTGGGAGCGGGATGCGGGTGGTCGTAGAAATCCTGATAAACGGCAGGGTCTTCGAGACGAAAATCGGCGCTTAAATCGATGACCTTGAGTCCGCGGTCCAGAAGGTCTTTCGCAAAGGGCGCGGCAGCACCGTGGGGCAGGGCCAGGAAAGCGACCTCCGCACCGGTGGCTGCGACGGCCTCCATGTCGGGCTCGATGAAGCAAATCTCAGTGCCGGTGTGGCCTTCAAAGCGGGGGAAGACATCGGTTACTTTCGTCCCCGCATTCGCACGGGAGGTGATAGCCACGACCTCGGCATTTGGGTGGCAAAAAACGAGACGGAGGAGCTCCAGTCCGGTGTATCCGCTGGCTCCAATGATCGCAATTTTAGTAACTCCAGACATCGGTTGAGGTTGTGCGACGGAGCTTCGCGCGGGGCAAGCGCGAAAAGGCGGGAATTCCCATCCTTGAACAATTGGGCTTTTGCGTGCACATCTTGGTTGTCGCTGAAATGAAAAGGTCCATTCTCATCATCCTCTCTCTATTGCTGCTTCCTTCACTGAAGGGTTCGGAACTGGGTGAGGCTGTCAAGCATCTCGAGGAACCGAGTATCGAGAGCGCCAAGCTTGTCCTCGAGAAGCTGAACAGCTTAATCGCCGGGGGAGATCCACGCACGGTGACCCTTGGTAAAAAAATGCACCGTAGCGTGAAGCGAATCTTTACCAAGGAACTCAAGATGAACGAGGGTCGCAAGTTGGCTGAAGAGCGGGAGGCGAAGGCCAAGCAGTTTGATAAGAACGGTCGCAATTGGCTCAAACCGAATATCCACGGTCGGGTCAACAAGTTGGCGGCAGCCGCAGCTTTTCGCGACGCCAAGGAACAACGCCGGGAGTCGCAGTGGGCGAAGGAGGCTCATTCCAAGGAGTGGGCTGAAGAGGTTGCAGACTTCGAACGGATGCTGGGAGACTTGAAGTTTTCAAAAGAGGATGATGTGCTTCTGACTTTGGCAACGCTGTTGGCGACCATTGTAAAGCGAACAGCCTGGGTGGATCGACCTGCCTTGCAGTATGATGAATCCCGAATTCAATTTATCCGGAATCGAGTCGCGAACAAAGACCGCTGGCTGACTCTGGCGGCTCATGCTGCCGACGCCGGTGAGCTTGAGTTGTCTTATGATTTTTACCGAAGGGCCGGAAGTGATTTGGCCCGGTTTCGAGTGGGGTCAAAATTGGCCAGCCAGCTGGCTGCTGAAGGCTATGTTGGTTCCTCAATTAATTTGTGGCAGAGGCTTGGTGAACTTGATCGGGCAATGGCGTTGAAAAGCGAGGAAGCCGAGGTTACTGCCGAAGATTACAAGCCCCTGGAAGGTCTGGCTCTGTCGCGAAATGTCGCTCCCGCTTGCGTCAGGGTTTCCACCAAGAACGGAAATGAGAGTGGGTTCTTTTACAAGGCAGGCGGATATATCATCGCTTGCAAGTGGCTCCTTTTAAACAAGGACCGGGAGGTGTTACCGGTGACGGTGACTTTGGAGGATGGACAGAAGTTCACCGCCGAAGTTCTCGGGGTTTCGCAAGGTCATGACATTGCCGCTCTTAAGATCGAGCACGAAGGCCATGAACTGTTGCCGATTGGCGACCGCGGGGACCTGAAGCCGGGGCTAAAGCTCAACCTTTTTGGATTTGTAGATCATAAGGCGACTATCGCAGCTGCGAGTTCCTGCACCGTTCTTGCTCCAATGGATGGATGGAATAATCAACCCACCTCCAAGCTTGCGCTGGATGCCTCGCGCGGGTGCCGCGGCGGCCCCCTTGTCGATGAACGCGGTCGGGTGTTGGGGATCTTCCTGACATCTAAAACAGGGAATGCCCGGTCGCTGGAAGCGGGGGCTATTCATGCGTTTTTGAAGCAGTTTTAATGAAATGGATCGGAGTGTTACTCCGCATTCTCCGACTTCATGTCCTCGAATGACTTGAGGTCACTGGGAGATTCAGTTGCGCTTTCGATGGCGGCAATTCCTTCATTGAGGCCTTTGAAAAGTTCCTTCGTGGCCCAGGTTGGGAATTCGAGGAGTTTGCCGGGGCCGAGATTGGCTTGGTAATAGGCGCGCGCTTTGTAGAGCGAGGGGAGCGCTGTTTTAGCTTCCGTGCCGAAGCTTTTGAGTACGTCCATGATGCGGAAGATTCGAGCCTGGGATCCGTGTGGTTTCATGCTTAGAACAAATCTGGCGGTGACCGGAACAGCTTCTTTAAAGTTATATTTAGCCAAAAGCTTCATCCCGGTTTCGCGGATTTCGGCATTGAACATGATGCCGCTGGGTGAAGGGTTTTCGACTCCTCAGGCGATATCATCCCAGAGCGGGGCGAGGTCTTCAAAGCTCATTTGATCCATCCCCTTGGCTACGAAGTTTCGAACGAGGCCGTCTTGATTTCGGATGAGTCGGCGTATGGCGGGGATGAGGAGTTTTTGATCAACCCCCTTCATGTTGCGACGAAGGAGGCCGCGAGGTGAGCCGTTGGCGCCATCACCCCAAAGGACGAAGGCGACGTAACGTTGGTTCATCTCGCGAGGATCGTTTGGCATTGTGGTGGTTGCCGATTTAAGGAGGACTGGGACCGCCTTTTTGCGGGCGGGTTCTCCTATCGCGCAGAGGGCGCAACCGGCTCGAAAGCGAATCCATTCGTCTTCATGAGTGAGAAGAGCGACCAAACCATCGATGGCGGGTGCGGCTTTTGGGCCTTGATATTCGAGCCCGTAAATTCCGCCTAGAATGATTTCGCGGTCCTCGATATCGAGCATCTTGATGAGGGTGGGGACGTGGTTGGTGGGCTTTTTGGCGAGGGATTTGGCAGCACGGATTCGCAAGGGTATGGACCAGGTGTTGAGGTGTCTGAGGAGCTCGTTATCCGGAAGGGTGTCGAAGGTATCGGTCTTGATGAGTCCTTGACGATGCCAGACGTTGTATCCTTCACCGGCGATCAGGGTGTCGGCGAGAGCTTGGCCGGTGAGGGCTTTTTCGAGCTTGAGGCCGCGTCCGGTAATTTCGAGTTTTCGTAGGGACATGGCGTAGGTGAGGAGGCGGGCTCCAGTGGTGTCCCAGCCTGGAGTGGTGTGTTCCGAGCCACTCATGTTGGCTCCTCCTTGGTAGGTGAAGCCGCCGTCCCATTGTCTTTCGAGATCGTAAAACCATTGTTGCTTTTCCATGAAGGCAGCGGCGGCTTCGGGGCCGGCTCTCATGGCGCCAAGTGGTCCCCAGGCGTAGCTCCAGAAGTTGCCGGTGTGACCTTCTTCGCGCTGACTGTAAGAGGCCACGGTCATGCGGGCGAAGAATTGGTAAGCTTCGGGATTGCCAAGAAGGTCGAAGAAAATGACGGCGAGAGAGCTGCGGCCATTACTGTCGTGAACTTCTCGAGGCGAGTGATCGCCGTAAGGAATGTTACCTTTATTGACGAAGCTGGAGAAGAAGATCTCTGACTTGCGAATCGCTTCTTCGACAATGGGGTCGTCGACACCACATCTCTGGTTGAGGATGAGTGAAACTGCACACGAAAGGGAAGGTTGGCACATGGCACCATAGCCGAGGAGGATGCCTCCTTCTCTGGCGTTGTTGTGGCCCCAGGTTCCGACAAGGCTTTGTCCGCCGGCAAGGTAGAGTGCCATCTCCCGGATTTTGGGAAGGACCTGCTCGTCTTTGGTGAGGAGGTAGTATTCAGAAAGAAAAATGTTCATGTAGCCCATCCTCCATGAGGACATTCGGTAGGCATCTTTGACCTGAAGGGAGCGGGCGTATTCGCGGACCATGGGAAGGTATTTATCGTCGCCGCTGGCCAGCAAGCCGAGGGCGTTGACATGTCCGGTGATGTCGCGGCCGATACCGTTTTTTGCAATGTGGCGACAGGCATCCTCCATGATCATTGCGGATTTCTCGCAATCGGTGGGGGAGAGTTTGCCATAGGTCCCCATCACCTTAAGTTTCAGGGTGAGAGTCTTTGTTTTGCCGTCACGCCAACATAGGAGCCTGAGTTCTCCTCGGTTTTCTTTTTTTTTCAGCTTCGGTGATGGCTTTGCCGAAGGCGATTCGGGCATCGCTTTGAAACTTTTTGTCGTTAATTCCCAGAATGACGTCGTCGACTCTGAGGACTCCGTCGGCGGGTGAGCCGGGAGCAACTTTGGTGATGAGGATTTGTCGGGCAAAGTCGGAGCGCAGGGACATTCCCCACATCCATCCGCGCGCGCCGGTGGGTCCGAGATTCCAATCGTGGCGGTCGTTCTTTCTACCGCCCTTGGTGAAGTCGGGGATTTCGGGGAGCTGTCGTTTCCCTTTTGAGGTGAGGTCAGCCAGGCCTTTTTGAAGGTCATCGGCGAGAGCGGTCGCGGGGAGAGCAAGTGAGAGGAGGAACGCGAGTTTTTTCATAGGGGGGAAGTGGAAGGTGATTAGTTCTGAATTTTTAGCCAGGCATCGGCCATGCGTTCGCCGAGGGCGATGGTTCCTTGGGTGCCGAAGAGAACGGGGCCGTGTGGGAGGTCTGCGGTTTTGATGAAGTGGAAATTGGGATCTTTGGCGGCGAGGGCTTCTAGGTCGGCGTTGAGGTCGTAGAGTTTTTTATCGCCGGAAATGGTCGAGGGGAGCGGGGGTTGCTCGGTGAGAATGAAGGGGAGATTTGGGAGTCCGAGATCCTTGCGGGTGGCGTTCATGAAGGTTTGGAAACGCGCGGCGTACTTGTCAGCCATCCAGGTAAGGGCGCGGTCGTTCTCGCCACAGTGCCAGAATATGGCCTGGATCTCGCAATCGTAGCTATCCCTTAAGAGAGAGTCCCGGCTTTCTTTGATTCCGTTGATCCAGAGTTGGTAGCGATCGCGGTATTTTTCTTTTGAACCTCCCGGGAGCCAGTCGAGTGATTGCGAACCGCTGTCGGTGAATTTGTAGATGGCGTGGATCTGATCGTATTTCCGGGTGGTGATGATTTTTTTAGCGAAGCTTAGTTCCGGACCAAAGTTACCAAGATGGGCTGCGGGCTTGAAGAATTGCCATCCATTCGAGGTATCCCCGCCACCAAGGTCGTATCGGAAAAGGGCTGGTTGGGAACCGACAAGATCTGCGGTTTTAGGATCTTTTTTGAGCTCGGAGAGCCAGGCTTCCTCGCCTTCCATATTTCGTTGTCCGCCGAGGATAAAGAGCTTGGCCTGAATCGCTTTGACCACCGGTGTTTTCTGTTCTTTGATTGGCGATGGTTTGGCGAAGTATGATTTCGCGTAGGCTTCCCCGTGTTGAAGTTGGCCGAGAGTGCCGAAGTGGTAGTGGAGTCCGAAGGGACGGCCGACTTTAAAAGAGAGATGGGAAGTCGGGACGAAAGTGACATTTGGGTCTGATTCTACGACGGCCATTTGTTGTTTCCGAATGAGGGCGACATTGGTGCGGTTGTCCATGCCCCAGATGCCTTTGGTGCTGATTTCGCCAATGTAGACTTTGAGATCGGGGACGGAGAGGTCTTTGCGAACGTGGGCGATGAAGTTGCGGAGGTTCTTTTCGTAGAGGTTTTTGCCTTCGCGGTGGAACATATCGTTTTCACCCTGGTGCCACACGAGGGCTTCGATTTGGTAGGTGAGGCCTTCTTTTGTTAGATCGGTCAGACGGTCGCGGACCTGGGTGATGAATCGGTTGTAGAGCTTTTTGCTTTTTTCGTCGCCACCACCGGGTGCCCAGTCGTTAACGAGGGTGGTGCCGCCCCAGGCATCCTTGACGATGGCGAGAGGCGCTTTGCTTTGTCGGCGGAAAGCGCGGGCGAAGGTGATCTCAGGGCCAAAATTGTTACCCACAGGTTGGAGATCGGTCCAGCCGTTTGACTTGTGGTTGGCTCCGCATTGAAAGGAGTAGCGAACGTTCTCGAAAGGCTTGAGGGCGTCTTTGAAAGGGGGGAAGGTTTCGACAAGTTTGGGATCAGTGTCGGCTCCTTCCATGTTCGATTGCCCGGCGAAGAGGAAGACGCGGACGGGCTCGGCGGCTTGCGCTGAGAGGAGAAGGGCAAGGGGAAGGAGATGAATGAAACGGAAGAACATAGGGTTGGCTTTTGTGGGTTAGGAATGGGTTTCGGAAATGGTTTTTGATTGGATCTGCCTTTAAATTCACCGAAAATTGTAGAGTGATGTCCAAGTTTATTGTCGTTTCTTCGATCTCTCTCATTGCGGGGATTTTGATCGGTGTGTTTTCCCCGGCTCTTTTTTCAGATGGGCTCGCTGGTATTCAGTGGGAATTTAACGAGACAGCTAGAAGAGGGGATGTTCGTGAAATGGAACGACTGATTTCAGAAGGAGCTGATCCTTTGGTTTCCCCGACTTGGGCTGGAGGAGGTGGTTCATATCCCTTGTCTGAAGCAGCGAGTGCGGGTCAGCCCGAGGTCGTTGAATTTTTGATAAAGAAAGGTGCGAATGTTAATTTCCTGGAGGCAACAGAAAGGGGTCTTGAACTTGCCGAAATGAAGCGGGCTGATGCTGAAAAATGCGTAGAACTATTGAAAGCGCATGGTGCTAAATCCCGCTGATAAATTGATCTTTCCGGCATCGAGTTAAGCTAGGATTTGTTTGATGACTTTGGCGGGTTCGACGCCGGTGAGGCGCATGTCGAGGCCTTGAAATTTTTTGGAGAAGCGATGGTGGTCGATGCCGAGGAGGTGGAGGAGGGTGGCGTGGAAGTCGCGAACGTGGACGACGTCATCGACGGCATTGTAGCCGAGTTCGTCGGTCGCGCCGTGGCTGAGACCGGGCTTCACGCCGCCTCCGGCCATCCACATTGAGAAGCCTTTGATGTGGTGGTCGCGACCGGCTCCGCCTTTGCCCTGGAACATTGGGGTTCGGCCAAATTCGCCGCCCCAGACGACGAGGGTGTCTTCTAACAAGCCGCGTTGTTTGAGGTCGGTGAGGAGGGCCCAGGTGGGTTGGTCGGTGAGCTTGCTGCAAATGCCCATGTATTTTTCGAGGCCGCCGTGGTGGTCCCAGCCGCGGTGATAGAGTTGCACAAAGCGGGTTCCTTTTTCGATGAGGCGTCGGGCGAGAAGGCAGTTGGAGGCGTATGAGCCGTCGCCAGGTTTGGCCCCGTACATGTCGAGGGTCTTTTTGGACTCGCCGGAAAGGTCGGTGAGTTCGGGAACGGAAGCCTGCATGCGAAAGGCCATTTCATAGGCACTGATACGGGTGGCAATTTCGGGGTCGTCGACAAGCTCGTTGCGTTGCGTGTCGAGTTTCTGAATGGTTTTGATGAGGGCGCTTTGGTGTTGTCGATCGACGCCGTTGGGATTGGTGACGTAGTGGACGGGGTCGCCGGTGGAATTGAATTCGACTCCCTGAAAGCGAGAAGGAAGGAAGCCGGATCCCCATTGGCGACTGGCGATGGGTTGGGGGTTGCGGCCTCCGACGGAAGTGAGGACGACAAAGCCGGGAAGGTTTTCGGATTCGGAGCCGAGGCCGTAGTTGATCCATGATCCCATGGAGGGGCGACCGCTGATGGCGGTGCCGGTGTTCATGAAGGTGTGGGCCGGGTCGTGGTTAATCTGCTCGGTGACCATGGAGCGAATGACGGTGATGTCATCGGCCATCTTTTGATGGTAAGGGAGGAAGTCGGAGATGTATTGGCCGGACTGACCGTATTTTTTGAACTTGGTGAGGTGGCCTTGCACTTTGAGCGCTTTGCCTTGCAGTTGGGCGATGGGTTGTCCCTTGGTGAAGGACTCGGGCATGGCTTGGTCGTTGAGTTTGTCGAGTTGCGGTTTGTAGTCGAAGGTCTCGAGGTGGGACGGGCCGCCGGCCATGCAGAGAAAGATGACGCGTTTTGCTTTGGGCATGTGGTGGGGGAAGCCGGAAAGGCCGGGGTATTTTTCGACGAGACCCTCAGCGCGCATGAGCTGGGAGATGAGGGCGGTGGAGCCGAAGGAGAGGCCGGTTTGGGACAAAAACGTTCTTCGGTTGATGAAAATTTGAGGCGAGGTGAACATGGTGAACTTTGAGATTTGAACAGTGAGATCTGAACTTTGAACTTGCTTGGGTGGCGAGGGGATGGGCTCTGAGATTTGAACTTGCTTGAGAGGCGAGGTTATTTGCGGGGGCGGGATTTTACGGTGGTGATGGAGGCGTTTAGGATGCGTTCGAGTTGGTCGGTTTCGTCGATGAGAGAGTTGAGTGATTCAGGCTTCTCGATAAGTGGGACATTTTGGATGAGCTGGAGCCAGCGGTGAGTTTCGCGGAGCTCTTTGAGGGCAATTTTGAGTTTGTGAATGAAGTCGGCATTGGACTCGGCTGATTGTGCTTCGGCGTGGTGGGCCATAGGCGAGGTGCCGGAACGGAGGAGTTGTTTTGGGCTGTGCTGTTGCGCGAAGGTCCTGCCAAGCTTTTCGCTAAGACGAACCACTCGGGTGGCATAGGACAAAAGGCGGTCTCCCAGATTCGGTGGTGGTTCGGTCCCGTTCATCGTTCGTGTTAAAATCTCACTGTTCAAATCTCAATTCCGCGTTGTTGTTTCCGAGAGGTTCAAAATGGCCCGCGACACCGTAGTCCACGTTGCGAGGAGGACGGAATCGGAATTGCCCGGTTTGGTTTGGCCGATGTTGATGAGGGCTGTTGCAGAAGCGGGGTTCTTTTTGAAGTCGGCTTCAGCGTAGGTGAGAAGTTGGCCGATGGTTTTGCGCTCGTCTTCGGTGGGGAGTCGGTTGAGGGCGAGGTCGAAGGCGTGGTGAAGGCGGGCTAGGTTGTCGGGTTTGGCTTCTTTGAGAATGCGTTCGGCGAAGACGCGGGCGGCTTCGACAAAGGTGGGGTCGTTGAGGAGATTGAGGGCGGCGACGGGTGTATTTGATTTGGGGCGCTCGGCGGTGCATTCTTCGCGGCTGGGAGCATCGAAGGCTTTGAGCATGGGGTGGAGGAATTGACGCTGCCAGTGGATGTAAAGACTGCGGCGGTAGATTTTGGCGCCGGTGTCTTGTTTGTATTTCCGGGTTGGGAAGTTGAGGTGGCGATAGTAGCCGCTGGGTTGGTAGGGTTTGACTGACGCGCCGCCGAGGTCGCTGACAAGGAGGCCGGCAAGGGCGAGGGCGTTGTCGCGGACGATCTCGGCCGGGAGGCGGAAGCGGGCTTGTCGGGCTAGAAGTTCGTTATAAGGATCACGCTCGCGGAGGTTGTACGGGACCAGAGAGGATTGGCGATAGGCTCGCGAGGTGACGAGGGTTTTGACGAGCTTTTTGAGATTCCAATTTGATTCGTAAAATTCGACGGCGAGGCGGTCGAGGAGTTCGGGGTTGGAGGGTGGTTGGCCTTGGCCGCCGAAGTCTCCGAGCGAACGGGAGAGGCCGGTGCCGTAGAAGAGGTAGAAGAGGCGGTTTGCGGTGACGCGGGCGGTGAGTCCACCGGTGCCGTTTTGGGGGTCGGTGAGCCAGTTGGCGAGATCGAGGCGAGTTTGGCGTCCTTCCTTTTTGATTTGGGGAAGGAAATGAGGGACGGCGGGTTGGACGATTTCGCCCGATTCATCGAGCCAGTTTCCGCGGGGGAAGACTCGGGAAATGCGTGGCGTTTTGAGCGACCGGGTGATCATGGTGAGTCGGCCGGATGATTCGACTTTTTTGCGTCGGGCTTCGGTGGCCTTCCATTGGGTGAGTTGCTCACCGGAGATGAGTTTGGCGAGGGCGGCGTTGGTGCGCTGAAGGCCATCGGACCATTTCTTTTTTTCGGCAGCGTTCTTGGCTTTTTTGGCTCGGGAAGCCCGGTCGGCGGATTCTCTAATGAGGCGGGCGATTTCGTATCGCTGTCCTTTGGAGAGATCGTTGAGGGTTTTGTTGAGCGAATCGAGTTCGGCTTGTTGGGCGGGCGTCATGACCGGGATTTCGGGCGGGCGACGGGTGGGGAGGGCATTGGTGCCGGAGGTGAAGTGCTGCTCGTCGTCGATGTCGGCGAAGAAAGCGCCAAGGGTGTGGAAGTCTTTGGCGGTGTAGGGATCGTATTTGTGATCGTGGCATTGCGCGCAGCCGACAGTCGCTCCCATCCAGACGGCGGAGACATTACGAACGCGGTCGGCTTGGTAAATGGCGCGGTATTCGGCTTGTTGAAGGCCGCCTTCGTGGGTGGTTTGGAGGAGGCGGTTGTAACCGGTGGCAACGAGTTGCTGCTGGGTTGGATTGGGGAGGAGGTCGCCGGCCAGTTGTTCGCGGGTGAAGCGGTCGAAGGGCATGTTCTCGTTGAAGGCGCGGATGACGTAGTCGCGATAAGGTGAGATGTTGTGATCCTGGTCGCCGTGGTAGCCAACAGTGTCGGCATAGCGAACGAGGTCGAGCCAGTAGATGGCGAGACGCTCACCGAAGTGGGGGGAGGCGAGAAGGTTGTCGACTTCGGTCTCAATGGCGGTCTGAGGGTTGCTTTGAAAGGCGGCTAAAAAGCGATCGCGGTCGGTTGGAGTGGGTGGTAGGCCGATGAGGTCGAAGTGAAGTCGGCGAAGAAGGGTGACGGGATCGGCATCGGGCGAAGGCGGGATGGCTTCCTTTTCGAGTCGCGAGAGGATGAAGCGGTCGACGAAGTTAACGGGCCAGTCTTTGGTTTGGACGGTGGGGGCGGGATGTTTGACGGGATTTTTATAAGTCCAGGGATCGTCGTATTCCGCGCCTTCCTCGATCCATTGCCTGAGAAGCTCGAGTTCCTTGTCGGTGACCTTTTTGTGGGTTTCGGGCGGAGGCATGATTTCATCCGGATCCTGATTGAGGATGCGGGCGATGACTTCCGATTCGTCGGGCTTGCCGGGTTCGACAGGGACCTCGAATTCTCCACCTTCGGTAGCTCCTTCATAGGTGTCGAGCCGGAGTTCGGCTTCCCGGGTTTCTTCGTCCGGGCCGTGACAGTGGAAGCACTTGTCGGAGAGGATGGGGCGGATGTCGCGATTAAAATCCACGGCCGCGGTTGCGGTGATGGTGAGAAGGATGGTGAAGGCGAGGGCTTTCATTGGCGATATTTGTAGAAAGGATAGCGCATGTTAGAGATAAAAAAAAAGCGGCTCCGGAGACCAATCCGGAGCCGCTTCGCACAAAGCCGGCTGGTCTCCCGCAGGAATAAAATCCGGCAGCACCGAGGTGCTTGTTAAAAAACGTAGCCGGAAGTGCGGTTTTGTCGATGGGTGATCAAAAATCAGGGCGTCTTCGACGCGGATTCATCGAAATTTCCAAAAAGATTCTTTTATGAGTGCTGATAGTCAAGGATTTGAGACTATTTGATCGTGTTAGCTAACTCCGCAAATTTTCCTCCGTGATCGAGGAGTTCGTCGTAGGCTCCTTCTTCGATCACCCGACCTTTTTGCAGGACGTAGATTCGATCGGCGTTCTGAATCGTCGAGAGCCGGTGGGCGATGACGATGGAGGTGCGATTCTTCATCAATTCATCGAGTGCCTGCTGAATCAGGAGCTCGGTCTGATTGTCGACGGAAGCCGTTGCTTCATCGAGAAGCAGGATGGGCGGGTCTTTGAGGAGAGCCCGGGCAATTGAGAGTCGCTGCTTTTCTCCGCCGGAAAGTTTGACGCCGCGCTCGCCGACATTGGTGTCGAGCTGTTCAGGCAAGGCGCGGACGAATTCGGCGGCTTTGGCGGCTTCGAGCGCTTTCCAGATTGAATCGTCATCGGCTTTGCGATCTGCGAGCGAGAGGTTTTCGCGAACGGTTCCGTTGAAGAGGAAGGCTTCCTGTGTCACGTAGCCGATGGCATCCCGGAGTGAGCCTTTTGCCAAGGTGTTGAGTTCCTTGCCGTCAATGAGGACGGAACCGCTGTCGTATTCATAGAAACGGCAGAGCAGGTTGACGATGGTTGATTTGCCGGCACCGGTCGAACCCGCCAAAGCAATGGTTTGGCCGGGCTTTGCGATAAGAGAAACGCTGTCGAGTGTTGGCTGATCTTCATCGTAGGCAAAGCTAACTCCATTGAACTCAACCGCGCCTTTGACGGGGCGGGGGAGAGGAGTTCCGCTCGCAGCATCCGGTTCGTCGTCCGAATCCAAAATCTCAAAAACCCGGTCCGCCGCGGCCCGGGAGGATAAGGCCATCTGATTCAATTGGTGGAGTTTGCTGACGGGTTCATAGAAAAGCGAAAGAAGGAGGAAGAAGGTCAGGAGTTCGTCGAAATCCATCGTGCCTTGCATCACGGCATGACCTCCGAATCCAAGCACAAGCACGTAGCCCATACTGTTAAAGAAGGACATGCTGGGATTATAGAAGGCCCACCATTTCATGATCCGCAGGGTCGCCTTGCGGAGAGCACCAGAGAGTCCATTGAAGTGTTCATGTTCATCCTTTTCGGCGGCGTAAGCCTTAATTTGGCGAATTCCAGCGATGTTGTCGTGCAGGACCGCATTCAAATCCGAGGCAGCATCGCGCTGGGCCTTATATCTTCCACGGGCATTTCGAGTGTAAACCCATGCTCCCATGGCGAGGAATGGGATGGGGAGGGTGGCCCATAATGCGACGGTAGGATCCAGCCAATACATCGTAATCCCGACCGCCAAAATTTGAATCACTGAAATGAGACCCAACTCGATGCCATCGATAAGAATTCGTTCCATTGCGGTGACATCTTCGACCACCCGAGTCATGATATCGCCGGTTCGGCGACTGTCGAACCATCTCAAGGGGAGTCTCTGAATCTTCCGGTAAAGGTCTGAGCGAATGTCAAAAATCACTCGTTGTTCGAAGTGATTGTTTAGGATGATGCGGGCACAGTTTAAGGCATCCTTCAGGAAAAAGCTCAGCAAACCGAGCAAGACCCAGGGAATAAACGCGTCAAATCGTTCATTTGGGATGATATCTCCGGTGATGTGCTTGGTCACGAGGGGGAAAACAATCACCGAACCCGCCATAATAGAGGCGCAGAGGAACTGGGATCCCCCAAGCAGGGGATATCGCTTCAAATAACCAATGACTCGGAGGACGCTCGACACGCCGGCAAACTGTCTCCTTCCCCCGCAGATGCAAGCGATAGAGTGCAAAAGACATAAGGTTCTTTCGAATAATTCATTTTTAGGTGAATTTTCTGATTGCCGGATGCCCGCCAAGGCCAGTAGCTTCATTCAAACAACACCTTACGACACACATCCCATGGTAAATACTTTTGGCATCCTATCAGCTATCGTCCTCGCCTTTTCGGCTTTTGTAGCCTTCAAGAATAAAGAGGAGTTCGAGAAACAGAAAATCGCAACCGACGCCGAGCAAGGCCGACTCGAGACCAACACCAAGACCTACAATGGTCTTTTAGCGAGTATCAAACAGCTGGAGTCGGATACTACCGATGCAAACAAGTCACGCGATGACTACCGCGTCAAGGTTGAGGCTCAGACCGAGAAGAACACGACTGTTCAATCTGAGATTGACGACAAAGAAAAGGAACTTGCTTCCACCAAGAAAGAAGTTGCTGACGCTGAAGAGAAGCTCAAGGAACTCGGTGACATTGAAGGATTGGCACCAAAGATCGAGCGCCTTCAGGCCTCGATTGCTGAGTTGAAGGACGATGTCCAGAGTCTGAATACCCAGATCGACCGCCTCCGTGGCGAGAAGTCCCGCACCAATGAGGCTCTCGTCGCGGCCAAGGACAAGCAGAGCCAGATTACTTCAGGCAAGTCTTTCCCGACCATGAAGACGAAGATTCGCTCGATCGACCGTCGTCTCGGAATCGTGACTTTGGCCGATGGCATGCGCTCCGGAGTGATCGGAGGCTCCAAGGTAGCAGTAATGCGCGGAGGAGAAAAGATCGGCGAGCTCAACGTCAAGGCAGTCTCAGCCAACCTGGCTACTGCAGATGTGATTCAAAGTTCTCTGAAAGAGGGCGAAAACGTTGCTCCGGGAGACACTGTCATTCCGGTCGAGTCCGCGGATAAAGAGAAAAAGAACTAACCGGCAACACCTACAAACACACTTAACCTACGAATTTCGCATCTTATGAAGTCAATTTTCTACACTCTCGCAATTGTGGCCATCGGTGCTGCTGGTTTCTTTGGCTGGACCGCCAAGGAGAACTATACCGCCCAGCTCGCGCAGCGGGATGATCTGATTCAAAAAAACAAGAACCTGAGTCGCGACATCGGGACGAAGGAGACCGAAGAAGAGGCTGCTGATGCGGCCCTCAAACTTGCCCTGAAAGAAGACTCCAAGGCGAAGGCCGAGCTGGCTTCAGCTGAGGCAAAAGCAAACGAACTTGCGAGCACTCTGGATTCCGTTGGTGGTGATCTTGAGATCGCCGCTGCTGAAAAGAAGAAGATCGACGATTCGATCGAAGCCCTCCGTGCCAAATTCCCTGGGATCGAGCTTGAAGAAGTTCCACGTGTCGTGAAAGACATGGAAGCTGAGGAGAAGAAGCTCGTGGGTGAAGAGGAGGAAGCAAGTCTCATCAAAAAGCGCCTTGAAGAAGATGTTGCCAAGAATCTAGCGGAGACCAGCCGCATCGTTGAGAAAATCAATCAGAGCATCAAGCGTGTCGAAGGAAACACCTTTCAGGCAACCATCGTTGCTGTCGACAATGACTGGAACTTTGTTGTGATCGGAGCAGGGGAGAAGTCAGGTCTGACTGGCGATTCCAAGCTCTTGATTCAGCGCAACGGCCGCCTTCTTGGCAAGCTTCTCATTTCGAAGCTTGAGCCAAACAGTGCGGTTGCCGACGTCGAGCCAGGAACCCTCAGAAATGGCATTGCCCTCCAGCCAGGAGACCAGGTCATTCTTGAAAGTGTTCGCTCCAACTAAGGCGGAAATCAGTTCTTAAATTTCAAAGGGCGGCTCTTGACGAGCCGCCTTTTTTTATAGTCAAAAAAAAGTTTGGAATTGAATGCTCTTACCATTGACGAAGGTCATTTGAGGTGTCATATCCCGCCCGTTCAACCGAGCGCCGGACCGGTGGCTGAGTGGTTGAAAGCGCTCCCCTGCTAAGGGAGTATACGTCAAAAGCGTATCGAGGGTTCGAATCCCTCCCGGTCCGCCAGAACCCCGCTCCAGCTTGCTGGAGCGGGGTTCTGTTTTCTTTGAGTGCCGGAATTCTAGCCTTGCGTCAGGGATGTTTAAATTTACCTGCCCCGTTGTAAGGAAAATATCTCCGGATTCCCGGGGAAGGTATCGGTGATGCCCTCTGACTTCCACGTCGAGTGAGACGGCATAATTCTTTCACCATCCAGCTGGTGACAAAAAAGCCCCGTGATCAGCACGATCACAGGGCTTATGATTTAAGGCTTGGCCCGCAGGTGGAGGGCGGAAATCACCTAGGGAAACACTGATTTAATCTCAATGGTCAACAAGGGGAAATCTTGCGAGGATTGGGGATGGAGCACCAGCCGGG